>JACRFK010000004.1 GCA_016217925.1 Candidatus Kaiserbacteria bacterium | reverse complement strand
TCGGCAATGGGGGCGGTAGGTTGTACGAGGAAACTCAGGCGAAAGACGTACGCAAGAACGATAAAGAGGGCGGCGAGGAGCGCGAGCCAGAGGAAGTAACGGTGCGTGGGGTGCGCCTGGGGCATTGCTCAAAGTATACGACACGGAAAACCCCGCCGCCCTTTGTGGGGCGGCGGGGTGGGGAAAGATATTCTACGAAAGAACGTTTTGGAAAAGCGGGTTATCTATACCGCCGTGGGGGGAGTACGCACAACTACCGGATGTCGTCGGCGATGGATCATTTCGGCGAGTATCCAGACGAGGCCCATCGAAGCGGCGCCGAGCGTGAACGGAATGGTCGTGTCAACGCCGACGAACCCGAATGCTTCACTCATGGTACAGAGAAACCCTCCCGCACACGCGGCTCCTGCGGGAACGGCTTCGCCTGAGGCGAACTGCTCAGCATTCTGCGGACGCCATTGTATGTCCTCCGAAGTGATGCCCTGCTTTTCGGCTTCTTGCGCAAGGACACTGACGATGGAGTCGATCTGCGTCTGCGACAGGCTTGAAGTACGTGGGTCGCTCAAAATCGCGCCGCGGATAGTGGCTTGCAGTTCGGTATTCTGATTCTGCGCGTGCCCTATCATGGGCAAAAGTGCGACAACGAGCATTGCTCCGAGAACGGAACGTAACGATAACGATGCGTACATATCAGCAGTATACGACACGAAAATGCCGCCGCCCCAGAAGGGGCGGCGGTGTGTGGATATAGGGTCCAGTCGACAGTCACGATGCTCTCTATTTAGTTCGCGTCGCAATCTTTGGAACATTGCGACGTGACTTTAAGGATTCCATTGGATGGATTAAGGATCTAGTCGACCATTACGATGCGAATGGTCGACATGAATCAAAAATCGCCATTGGATGGCAGATTTATTCAGCGGCCGATACATTGGATGTATCGTCCGTGAATCGAAGAATCCCATTGGATGGGGTTCTTCGATTCACATCATCTTTACGTCAATTGAGACTCCCGAGGGTAGGTCTATGTTCGTTAAAGCTTCAATCACTTTCGGTGCGGGATTGAGGATGTCTATCATGCGTTTGTGAATGCGCATCTCGAATTGCTCGCGTGAGTCTTTGTCGATGAACGCGGCGCGGTTCACCGTGTACTTCTTGATATCGATAGGAAGCGGCACTGGGCCGACGACGACTGCATTGTAGCGAGCAGCGGTGTCGATTATCTGCTTCACCGACTTGTCGAGGATGCCGTGCTCATATGCGCGGACCTTGATGCGCAGGCGGTGTACGCTCTCTGTTTTTTTGGCGCGAGCCCCGCCGATGGCGGGGCGAGAAGTAGCGTGCGGTGAGCGAGTCGAAGCCAGTGCAGCGGAAACGTCAACCGTCTTTTTCACGGTTTTCGCACCGCCGCGGCGGGGCTTCTTTCCGCCGGAGGCGGATCCGCCTTGGGCGGAGACTGATTTCTTTTCCGCTGTCATAGGTCTCGCCTCCGTCCGCTTGCGCGTCGGAGAACCCGCAGAGTATGCACCAGCCCGCGAAGAAACGCAAATGGCGCTCAGTGATGCACAGATATCCGTTGCCAGAGCGCTAGGGCGGCCACATACTGACAGTATGGTAGGTCTCGGGTTGATTTTGTTGGCCATCGAGTGCATCCTCTCGATATTTTTCGGTTTCGTTTTTTGGCATTTCTGGTCCCGCTCCGCAATGCAACGTAGTACCGCCATCCGTGCGATCATCATATACGCATCCGGCTGCATCATATTCCTCCTTCTTACCTTCTTTCTCCCGATATGACCGCAGAAAACCCTGATGACGAGCAAATGCTTCTCGTCGTGCACAAACATCCTGTATCGTTTCTCAGCGAGGCCGCCGTCACCATCGTGCCCGGCTTTATCATCCTTACGCTCCTCTTCCTCTTCCGCGGATCGGCTCTCACGATGGCAGATGCTTCGATACACGCGCTCATCACACTCCTCGTGCCGCTTTGTTTTCTCG
This sequence comes from Candidatus Kaiserbacteria bacterium, assembly GCA_016217925.1. GTDB lineage: Bacteria > Patescibacteriota > Minisyncoccia > Phycocordibacterales > UBA2100 > UBA10103. Next base: position 215,368 of record JACRFK010000004.1, on the reverse strand, counting down.
TCCTCTGGACGATTCTCGCCGTCCAGTGGACGAATTACTACTTGGATATGCTCATCGTGACCGACCGACACATCTTCTACCTCACGCAGCTCAATTTCGCACAACGCTCGGTAGAGCAGTGGAATATCCAAGACGTGAGCCACGTGAGCGCCTACTTCGGCAATATCCTTGAATCGTTCTTCAACTACGGGTCTCTAGAGATAGACGCGCGCGAAGAAGGAAGCCCCGTGAAGGTCGTGGGCATCCCCGACCCCGAATATGTCGCCGCAGTGATATTGAAGCAGGACGACCGGTACGGGCAGCTCAAAGAAACTGCAGAGAAGCAACAGGAGTTGCTCAAATTCGTGAGCCACGAGGTGAAAGGCCACCTCGCCAAAAGCAAAGCCGCTTTTGCTGCTATCGTGGAGGGAGATTTCGGTACGGTATCCGACCCGCTCACCTCGATGGCACATCAAGCACTTGCGGATTCGCAAAAAGGCGTGGACACCGTGATGTCCATCCTCGATGATCCCGGCCCCAAGCAGAGCACCATCCACTTCGAGAAAAAACCATTCGACCTCGCCGCGACCGTACGTCGCATCGTAGAAGAATTCCGACCACAGATAGAACGCAAGGGGCTCCTGCTCCAGACATCCATCGACCCCTTTTGCGGAATACAGGGTGATGAACAAAAAATAGAGCGGCATGTCATCCGGAATCTGCTCGACAACGCGCTGCACTACACGCCCGCCGGGCATATCGAAGTCATGCTGCAGAATATCGAGGGAGTGGCGCGACTCTGCGTTGCCGACACCGGTATCGGCATGAATGCGGGCGATATAGAAAAATTATTCACACAGGGGGGGCGCGGCGAGCATTCAAAAGAGGTCAATCCCGATTCCACGGGCTACGGGTTGTTCGTCGCCAAGCAAGTGGTGGACGCGCATGGCGGCCGCATATGGGCGAGCTCGAACGGTGCCAGCACCGGCTCAAGATTTTTCGCAGAATTCCCGCTGGGATAAGATAAAAATCCCCGAGAACCGACCTATGTGCTTTTTTCCCTAAAAAACTGGGCTGCACGTAAACGCGCAGCCCGAGTTTGAGTTTTTGGGAGAGAGGTAAATGGTACCTGACCCCATTTACCGAATTTCCGTTTCCGACGTTGATTACTTCGGCACGCGGAAGGTGTTGTTGAGTTCGTCGATAAGCCGTGTGGTCTCGGCGTTGGCTTCGTTGTACCGATCGAGAGCCTCGGTGATTGCCTTGGCGCGGTCGGGACGATTGGAATTTATTGCCTCAGTCGCCTGACCGAGGTCGGTCAACTCCTTCATCCGACGACGGATCATCTCGTTGTAGCTGTCGATGCAAACTTTTTTTCTTGCCTTCTCCAGTTTGTCCGTGCAGCGCTTGTCCCGGTATTCCGTGCCGAGGTTGGCGATACCTTCAATCGTGTCGCTTTTGGCGACAGACAATATGACCCGCAAGGCGGCTTCCCGTGTCGTCTCAGCCCGCGCAAGCGAACCGAGACAAACGAGAAATAATGACGTCAGAATCGCGATTGTACGCATTTGGTCTCTCTCCCGATATTTCAGTTCCGCGGTGTACGGAACCTCCAGACTGTATTTGACCACGAGTAGGACTCTCGCGCAAGCTCGAACGTGCAGGTTACAAAATCGGGATTTCTCTAATATCCACCGTCGTCGAAAATGTATCAAATACAACTGGTATCATGCACGCATGGCGGACAAGTGGGTCGGAGTCTTCACCCTGGCTGTACTGATAGGATTTATTTCATATGTCGAGAGCTCGTCGCTTATGTCGCGTGAGTTTGCTGTTAGCGCTCCGGCAATGCTTGCACAGACAGCCGCGCCCACCAATGTAGCAGCACCTGTATATGAGCTGTGCCCGGCGGAATCCGCGACCCAAAAGTACTACCCGACAATAATTCAGTCCGCTAAGTTTCCGGCACAGATTCGTGGACAAACGAACCTGTACGGCAAGTCGTGCAGTTATAAAAAGAAGAACGAAAATGGACCAGGGGAAATATTCGTGAGATCTGAATGCAGAGGCCCGAAAGACTGTCGTGCCCTCGAGTATGAGGACGAGAATGGTGTGGTGAAGCCAGTGACAAGCCCGACAGATGGGAAAAAATATGACTCTGTCGGGTGCGTGAGTGGCATTTTTTCTACATGTTTGCAGGCCGGCTATGACCCTACAGCAAATCAGTCGGGGCAACCATACGTGCCATACACCGGGACGCCGATAGAGCCGGGGAAGCTTCCTGATAGTTCGAATCCTCTTAAAGAGCCCTCACAACCTGTTACAGGAGGGACTCAAATCCCGAAGGATGTTTACCCGCCAGCTACTTCGGGAGGCACGGGCCCTTCCACTGAAAGAATCCGAGCGGCGAGTTCGGGTAGTGGGAGTACGCCGCCAACTCAAACGGCTCCTCAGCAACAATACTTCAATCAGAACAACCCGGCGCTCTATCAGCAGCAAGGCCTCAACCCAAGCTACAACCCTACCGGAGGAACGGGAGGGCTCGGTGGAGGTTATCCCGGCTACTCGGCGGGGCTGGGCTATAGCCCGACGACATTCCCGGGACAATACTCTTCGCCGACATATCAGGGTAGACCTCCGAAATATTCGGGCAACGGATTCGTTTCCGTCATTGGCTCATTCTTCTCCGGCCTTTTCTCGGTGCAACCAAATCCCGTCACGACATTCGTCACCTCATTCACGAACGCTTCTCAACAGCCGACAGGCAACCCGTCCCAAAATCCACAACAACGCATAGTGCAAGGACCGGGAGGTCAGACGTACGTCATATTGATGCCGCAGCAATCCGGGCCTGATGTCGACGAGGTTAATAGGAGAATAATCGCCATCGCCACTCAGGGAAGACGGGTGCCGCAAGGCTCCGTGCCGCTTACGGATATTCCGGGTATTGCTACATCCGGACCGGCATCGCCCATTGGGCCTGCTTACTCGGTCACTACCGTCGGTCTTGAAGCAGCTTTTTCGGAGACCGAAAGCCTGAAACCGACGCCGAGGAAAGCGACTTCTACGACCACGACCGCATCGAGCACCCCATGGAACGACGGAAGAAAAGTCGTTGAGGTCGGGACACCCGTAGATATTGCGGGACCCGCTGGCATCGCAGCTATCATCGCCGCTTTCAACGGCAGTTGGACACCACGCTCGAACACGTCGTTCGGAGACAGCGCCGCGCTCGCGCAAGCAAAAAGCGACTTCGAATCAGCGGTGGCACAAATAGCCGCGCTGCAGGAAGCGCGCAGCGCCGGGCTGTGTGATGTGACATGCGACTCATCGCTCGCATCGCTCGAGAGCGAGCTTTCGATGCGACAAATGAACATCGACGCGCTCGACGCTATCGTACAGAAAAATGAGAGCGCCCTGCCCGACCTCCCTGCGCCGACCATACAGATATCGCGCATCGTCAACGACTACGTACGTTCTCAAGAACAAAGCACTGCGGTCTCGCTGGCTGCACTTAATTCCGACACCGCAGATCCTCCAAATGCGCAGCGCGGAGCTCCCGATAGGTCGGCGACGCAAAGTGGCTCCGATACATCTGCGCAAAACTCTGCCGGCTCGCCGACCTCGGTCGGCATCGCCACGCAAGAAGAAAGCGCGTCGACACCGAGCGAGGCTACGGGAGAAAACGTCGTTGTGCGTATCGTGAGCGGGATATGGAGCGCATTGAAATCCTTTTTCTCGCCGAATACCACCAGCGCGACATCAACGCCACAGAACTACTGCTCGCTCTTCTCTCGCATCTTCGGTGGGTGTAAATAACCTTGCTGCGTCTGCATTATTCTTGGGCGACAGCATTCGAGGGGGCGGGAGCTGCGCTCCATGTCACGCACACCTGACAGCTGCCATACCGGCCTGCTGAACGGGCGTGGCACTCGACGCAATGCACATCGTTGTGATGTTCGCCGAGATTGTAGGTATTTCGATACCACTCTGAAATACCCCAATAATAGGAGGCAAACGGGATATGTGTACCGCACGCATTGCATTGCACGCGTCGCAACTTGCGCAGATTGAGTGCAATGGGCACCGACACCTGCTCGATACTCGCAAGTCGTTCTTCGGCCTCTTCTATCGAATTGGCTATTTCGGAATCCAAGCTATCGATGGCGTGCGCGAGGGTAGAATCTCTTTCCGCGATGTCGGCTGCACGCAGCTGTTCGAGGAGGATTTGGGTGCGTATGAGAGGCCATCTAAGCTTGTGTGCTACAAAATACGTTACTGATTCGCGGGCTGTCGAAATCTTGCGGTGCTGCAAGATCAGGTATGAGACGAGTAGTAGACCGCTGGTGATAACGATGCTCTGCAGAGCGCCGATACGGAAAAAACGCACGAGAGCAAGCTGCCCATCGCTATACCCCGCCTTTGTGATTGCGGGGATTATCTCCAGGTATTCAGCTCCGATGAGCACCGCGTACGAGACGATGGTGGTAGCACCTATGATCAACGTGAGACGGAACGATAACAAAACGCTGACGATCGCCGGGACGACGTAGAGGAACGCCAACGAGCTCTGCACGCCACCGGAATAATAGACGATGAGTGTGACAAGTCCTATGTCCACGAAAGGCATGCCCACTAAGAAAACGGGCAAGGCGCGCTGCGGATAACTCGTGACGAAAAAGTGACCCACAGCGGTCAGGACGAGCGCGGTCAGGACGAGCGTAATCGTTATATACGGTTCATAGTCGAAAAGCCCATAGAGAAGACGGACGACCAAGGTCGCGCTCAAAACGCCATAGGCGATAATACGGACACTGCTCTGCAGCTTAAATATTTCTGCCGCCTCTTCCACGCGCCCCGTGCTGAAAACAAAAAATGGCATACCGCACTTTCATTATACTCGTTTCGAGGCGAGGGACACGGTGCAATTCACAGGGCTTGTAGGACTTCCTTTATACCCGCACCTCTCCGTTGTATTTCAGGCCGTTATGTAACATCAATCCAGTAGCGTAATTTGCCGACGCCCGTTTCTGGATTCGGGATTTCACTGTCCAGAACTCCACCGTTTTTTTCGATTATCTTACGCGAAGCGATATTATCGACATCGCACGTAATGCGCACTTTCTCAATTCCCATTTCTTTCGCCTTCCGGAGCGCGAGCTTGAGGATTTTGTTGCCATACCCTTTGCCTCGCTCACTTGGACGAATGTCGTAGCCGATATGTCCGCCGATTTGGAGTAGGTGTTCATTGAGCCGCTGGCGAACGCTCACGTGTCCGATATATTCTCCTCCATCGACGAGCCAGAATTCTGTTTGAGGTACGTATTCTTGTGGTTGATTCTTGCCTTCCGCATGACTTCGCTCCCGCGCGACGAACGCCTCAAAATCCGTTTCAAGGTCGCCGAGCGATAAACTGCGGTAGCTGCGGGTCGGCTCTGTCTCCGCTTCCTCCTTATACTCTCTCACCGCTTCGGTAAAAGAATCTTTGTACTCCGCCGAGGGCTGTACTAATTCCATATTTACTCCCACGGGAATGGGACGACGTTTGTAACTTCTTTGAGCGAGAAGTCGGGTCTGATCTCAGATCGCGGCATCGTGTAGAGGCATGCAGTTTTCACTTCCGCGCCCCTTTCTTCCAAGTATTTTTTTGCGGCTGCAAGACTCTTCCCCGTTTCAAGCATATCTTCGACCAAGAGAATTTTCATTCCTGCAACGCCGGGCGCGAAATCGCCTTTCACTTTGCGTCCCTCACCCACATGGCGCACTTTAATGATGTAAAACTTTTTCACCTTCAATGAGTTAGCCAGCACCATCGCCGGTATCACTCCCCCGCGCACAATCCCGATTACCGCATCGGGCTTCCAATCAATCCGCCCGGCCAAGCTCCGTATCTCCTTATCAAATTTCTTCCAATCCATATATGAAGAATAGCATCGTGGTTTCCGAATAAAAACCTATCCTCCCCGACACCGCCGGGGAGGATATTTTCAGGCGACCGGTCGGCTTAGAGCCCACTGCCGTACCGTTCGTAATCGCGGCCGTGATAACCGCCGAAGCCGCGCCAATTGGAATCGTCACGGCGAGACGCCCATGATGGACTACTGCCGCGCGAGGAGTCGTAGACGACTGAGTCGAACTGGGGCGGATAGATCTGGGCGCCGCAGCCTGTCCAGCCGATGACTCGCGCACCGGGCTTCGGAATGTTGATCACATTGGGCACGGGTTCGCCGGTGTCTGTGAAGCAGAGCATTCCGCCCGCCCACTTGATTGGACGGCCTGGATTTTGTCCTTCCGCCGCACGGCGAAGGTTCTTCCGCTTGTTCATGTGACGAGGTCGGCCGTAGTTGCTGCCCTCGTCACTGGCGCGGTAGTGATGATTTCCTGCCAATTGCGTAACTCCCCTATTGCATTGCGGCCGCCGTTGTGCGACCGCAAAGATAGTAGGCTGGCACCTGACTTCGGTCAAGGAATACTTTTAGCTCGAGATTTCCCGGTCTTTTTTCGTATTCATTTCTTCTTTTTCTCATAACGCCCCGGCCAACATATGGGGCAGACAGGCTGCGCCGCACTCTTCAAGAACTTGTGACCGCGGCTGCAGACCGTCATCTTTTTGGCGATTTTTTTCATGTCTTCATCTCCGGCATCGGGAGACATTCCATCACCTCGACTCTGTCGCCGGGGAAAATTGTAAAGTGCGGGTGGTTGAGGAAGAGTTTTGCCGCCTCGTCGGCCGACTCTGCTTGCACTACCGTCCACGCCCCCATCTCGTTGCTGACATCCGAAATACCGTCCTTGTCGACGCGCTTCGTCTTGCCGAGCGGTGAGCCCATATCCACGATAGATGCTTTGTTGTCTGTCGCCCACTTACTCCACGCCTCCATTCCCTGTTTCATCGTCGCCTCGTCCGGTTTCCACTCCTGCATCTTCTTCGGTGTACCGAGAAATACCGCCATGTACTTTTTCATTGTGATGTCTGATTACTGCTAAATAGTTCGGAAATTATACAGAAGGATAATGAAAAAGTCATGAGCACAAAAGAAAACCCCGCCTCTCGGCGGGGTTTTCTGCAATTTCTTGGAGAAGAAATCAGGCAACTATCTTCGTTACCCCGGTACCACAGAACCCGCCGGCGGGCGGGTTCTGGCTACGGGGCAGGCCACGCCTGCTTCGCTGGTTATGCTACGATTTTCGTAACAACTCCGGCACCCACTGTTTTACCGCCCTCGCGGATAGCGAAACGCATCTGCTCTTCCATGGCGATAGGAGCGACCAGCTTCACCTTGAAGGTGACGGTGTCGCCCGGCATGACCATTTCCACGCCCTCCTTGAGCGTCACCTCGCCGGTGACGTCGGTGGTGCGGATGTAGAATTGCGGTTTGTAGCCGGTGAAAAACGGCGTGTGACGGCCGCCTTCCTCCTTGGTCAAGATGTAGACCTCCGACTCAAACTCCGTGTGCGGCTTTACCGAGCCGGGAGCACAGAGGACCTGCCCGCGGTGCACATCGTCTTTCTTCGTCCCGCGCAGGAGCACGCCGGCGTTGTCGCCTGCCTGTCCCTGGTTGAGAGACTTGTTGAACATTTCGACGCCGGTCACCGTCGTCTTGGCGGTGTCCTTGATACCGACGATTTCGATTTCCTCGCCGACTTTCACGACTCCGCGTTCGATGCGGCCCGTGACGACGGTGCCACGGCCTTCGATGGAGAAGACGTCTTCGATAGGCATGAGGAACGGCTTGTCGAGCTCACGGACAGGCTGCGGGATGTACTCATCGAGTGCTTTGACGAGCTCCATCACTTTGTCGGACCACTCGTTGCCGAGCGCCGGATTTTCGAGTGCCTTCAGACCTGAACCGCGGATGATGGGCGTCGACTTCCCGTCGAAGCCCTGCTTCTCGAGCAATTCGCGGACCTCCTCCTCGACGAGGTCGATGAGGTCTTTGTCGTCCACTTGGTCTACCTTGTTGAGGAAGACGATTATCTTCGGCACACCCACCTGCTTGGCGAGGAGGACGTGTTCACGTGTCTGCGGCATCACGCCGTCGGACGCCGCGATGACGAGAATAGCGCCGTCCATTTGGGCGGCTCCCGTGATCATGTTCTTGATGTAGTCGGCGTGTCCCGGTGCGTCGACGTGCGCGTAGTGGCGGTTTGGCGTCTCGTACTCGGAGTGCGAGAGCGAAATGGTGATTCCGCGCGCCTTCTCTTCCGGTGCCTTGTCGATATCATCAACGCCTTTGACGGTCGCCGAGTATCCATTGCCCGCCTTCGAGAGGACGTTCAAGATCGCCGCGGTGAGCGTGGTCTTGCCGTGGTCGACGTGGCCGATGGTGCCGACGTTCACGTGCGGCTTGTTTCGATTAAATTCTTCTGCTGCCATATGATTTTGCGAAATCATGTCGCGTACCGTCCTTTGAGACGCGACCTGCTTTCTAGTTGTTAGTTTTTAGTTGTTAGTGACTAGCTAACAACCCTAATAAATTTTGCTAACGCCAACGCGAGTGAGACGAGAGTCCCGGTGCCCAGCTGTGATTTTCTGTCATTTTGTTCCGCTGTCCGCGGCTCGCTAGGCCGCACGGAAACAAAACGAGGCAAAATAATACGCACTGGGCGTGCGTCGGGCAATAGTAGCAGAATGCGTTTGAGCGTCAAGTTGTTGTCGCCAGAGAGTACAGCCGCCCCCGCCGTAGGCGGGGGCGGCTGTGGGCCTTCCCTGCGCTCTGTTCTTTAGATTTCCTGGAACTTCGGGATGATGTTGACCGTTGCCTGACTGATGAGCTTCGTACCGATTGCGGTGGTGCACGTGAGCGTGTAGGTCGTGCGCTGCACGATGGGGGAAGATACCTCATCGCCCGTCTTTGCTGCGGGCATCTCGGTCGTAGTCTCCGTTGTTTGATTACCTTCACCATTTTGAGCACCGAGTGATGCCCGGTCACCCTCAGCATTAGCGTTGGTCACGGTCTTCGTCACCGTGACTGGTTTCGGCCATGAGTCGCCGTTCTCACCGACTACGGTGCAGGATTTCACATGGTCGGACGTCCAGATGACGTGCGTCGTGTCTCCCGACCGCAATAGATTCGGGGTGACCCGGAGCGTGCTCGTTGCGAAACGAGCATCTACCATATCGAGGTAGAGTTGGTAGGAACCCTCTACGGTTAGAGTCTTCGATTCATCGACTTCCCCTGTCGTTTCTGTGTTTGTGTCGGAGATTATCGTCCCCTGGACTGTAGAGGTACTGGTCGGGACTACGCACGACATGCCGGAGCCTGCCCCCGAAAGGACGCGGGTGCGTGACTCCCGTATCTGGCACGCGGAGAATTGCGAGGTGATGGTGCCTGAGCCGTTTCGGAACGCATCATCGCTAAGATTGCAGTGCGAGTGGGCGTTCGCTCTCACCGATATCGTTGACAGTATGGTGTTGCGCAAGCCCGTATACGTGCGGGCCTCGTTGTAGGTCACGTTGCATGCGTTCTGGTCTATGCTCTGCGAGGAGACCGACCACGGGCCCCATGAACCGTTCGTGCACGATCCGGAATCCTGGAAATCGCGTGTGCAGATTATGTCGGAATTGCTGCGCGCAAGCTCGATCCCTGAAACGAGTGCGATGGCTATCACGACAACGGCGATCACGACGAACCACATTCTGTTCGTGGTTGCCGGCTGTGGTGCCGGTACCGGTGCCTGCATCTGTCCTCCGCTTGCGTTTGGCATATCGTCCTATATTAATTATTTAATCGTATAAAAAGGAGTCTGTATCGTTCCCGACGTATCGAGGACCCTGATGCCTATATTGTCCCAGACGCCTGCGCGCCGGTCAAAGACCCAGAAGGGCGGGAATGTGTACAACTTTTGTTCCACAAGAAAGTCGCGCGTGATGGGAAATCCCGGATCTCCATGCGAGACGGCGATTAGCAATTGCATCTCAGCGTCCGTGAGATTGCCCGCAGGGTTGCCGTCAACATTTGTGCGCAGCTCAGCCATCGCCGCGATCTTGTAGGTGAGCAGCATCGGACGCGATTTTGCGACGTCGAGCTCGGTGCCGTCTTGCGCGAAGAATTGAATGTAGGGCATGCCGTACGACTGCATGAGGTCGCCCGCGTACCCCATAACTTGGTCAAAGGTGTCGAGGGTCGTGAGACTTTGTGGCACCGTATCACGGGTGAATTCATATATGTAGACATCGACGGGGCCCTTGTACGACTTTCCGTCTCCATCCACGATGGCATCCGCCGGTATTTCGTACGTACTCGATGTCGCATGGAGGATGAAGCTGCCGTCATCGTTCGCGGTGTCGGCCGGATCTGTCACGGTGTGCTTCACGGTATCAAGCGTCACCACCTCGATAGGAGTGCCGAGTACGATGCGTTCGGCAACGTATACCTTTTTTCCAGCGTTAAGAACGATAATGCTCGTGACGCCATTGGAGAAATTCCGCTTCACCGCCGAAAGGCGTAGTTTTTCCATCGGAAGCACTGAGACGTTTATTGCATACTCGCCTTTTTCATTGGTCGTCGCTCCGTCATTCTCGGCACGGCTCAAGACTGACACGTGTGCTCCCTGCACCGGTCTGCCTGCGATGTCGAGGACGGTCCCCACAATTTGTATCGGTATCGTGCCCGAACAGCGCACCTTGAACTCCTTGCAACTCACCGCATTTAATTCGTCGCGCTTTGCGTAATTGCCCTCGAGTTCGTACATATATGAAAGCCGCCAAAGCTGATCTGCAGTCGCCGTGCCTTTCGCATATGCGGATTCGAGAACTGATTGCGCGTCCTCGAATTTCCCGGCGCCCCTATTGGAATAGAGCTGGTTGTGGAATTGCAGCTCCGGCGGCAGTTTATCGTTGGGCACACTGCGCATCGTATTACGCCCCATCACGGTCGCACGTGCGACTGCATTAGTGAGTTCGGCTATTTGTTCGTCAGTAAGATTTTCCCGCAACGCCCATGCGTCCGCATCAAAATACGAGACACTCTCATTGCCATATGCGTCCTTGGAGATGTACCAAAATCCCTGATTCGCCTGCAGGGGGCTCATACCTATCGCTTGAAATGCCTGATCTGTCCGCGCACGATTCGTATCTATTTCCGCCGCACGCGCCCTATCGTGCGCGATGGTTTGTGAGAAAGCGACGTACCGTGAATACAGGTCGTAGCCACCATAGCCGAGGCCAATCGCACCGATGAGGATAACGAGGAACCATGTGAGAGCGCGCGTATGGTGCATCACTTCTGTATTTTAGCATTGAAAAATCCTCGACGTGCTTACCGCTGCGCGAGAGCAGTTGTTCCTCACCGGATTATTTTTCCCGAAACACCGGTACGATGTTGACGATCGCACTCTCGCGGAGGTGAGAGTTGTCCGACTTGAGACAATCGAGCGTGTAGGTGGTACGCGAGAAGATGTTGCTCGTCACTTGCGTGCCGCTCTTCCCCGACCAGCCGGTCTGGTCCACGACGTCGCCTTTCACGGTGCAGCTCGTGACGTTCCCGACATTCCAGTGCGCCGTGGAGGTGTCTCCCTTGCGTACGATGGAAGGGATGAGCTGGAGGTGCCCGGTGTAGGAGCCTACCCCGTTGAAGGCAGGGGTGGGGTCGATGCATTGTGCACTTCCCGCTTGGCAGAACTGCGGGCTCAGACAGGCGGGGGTGAAGTCGGTGATAGTGGTCGCGCACGCAGCGCTCACTTCTGTCTTTCGGATGGTGGCATTGCCGGCTCCCGTGCAGGAATAGATGATTGAAGTAGGACAGGAGTAGCTAATGGGTATGGAAGCTGTGGCGGATGGAGCGGTCGTGCCGCTGCAGGTGAGTGTGTACGTGGTCGCCTGAGTGGGGGTCACAGTCGCAGTACTTGCGGTGGGAGTGCCGAGGGGTTTTGCCCCGCTCCAATCACTTGTGGCGGGAGAGGCCGAGGCGGTGCAGGAGCTTGCGTTGGACGAAGACCACGTGAGGGTGATGGCAGGATTCCCTTGCACGTAGCTATTGGAAGTGGTCGTGAAGAGGATGGTGGGAGCCGGAGGGACAATGGTCTTTGTGAATGTCGCCCACCCGGAAGCACTACCTTTGTTGTCGATGGCTTGTGCTTTGAAGGTCATGGTGCCCGGTGTCGAGGTCGCGTGGGAGACGGTGCCTTCCGTACCGCTTGCGAGGTAGGGGGGCACATTGGCGGGAATGTATTCATTGACGACACCGTCGTTGTCCCAGTCGATAGCGTAGCGCAGTCGGTCGCCCGGGTCGTTATCGGTCGAGGTGAAGCCGTATGTGTACGACGTGCCTGCGATGGGAGATGAGGGGGAGGTGGTGAGAGTGGGGTTGGAGGGGGGTTGGTTGATGGGGGTGGCACTGCAAGTGACCTTCACTTGTCCTGCCGCGCCGGCTCCCCCCGGTCCGGCCGCGGACGGAGCGGCTCCGCCGCTACCAACCGTTACATTTACGGAAGAGCCGGGAGTCAGCGCACCCGGCGTATAGGTTTTTTTACTATACGCCCCGGCGCCGCCGCCAGGCGTTCCGCGGCAGTACCATAAGCCTTGCTGGGACTGATATTGCGCACCCAATCCGCCACCGCCACCGCCGCCAGGTGCCCCGCCAGGATTTGACGGGACGTTGGTGCTGATGCCGGCACCACCGGAACCGCCGTTGGGGGATGAGCCGCCTGCACCGCTCGTTACAGGACAGAAATCGGCCCATCCGTTGGCACCGCTGCCGCCTGAAGTGTTCGTATCACCGCCTGAGGCTGTACCCCCACCGCCGCCGGTAAGGCCGCCTGAACCGGTGCCTGCGGCGGGACCGATACCGCCGCCGGCGGTCACGCCGACGAAAGACGATTGTGTTCCGGGATTTCCTGCGATTGTCGTAAGGTAGCCGTTCCCACCGGCCCCCGAAGCTCCCCCGCCCCACGCTTCGACTATCACCGTGTTGTACGTCGGCACGGTGTATGTCCCCGTCGGATACGTGTGCGCATTGCCGTCGCATTGTAGCGGGGGCGGATCGGTCCAGGTAACGACGGCGATTCCGTTCGCCCCAGGACTTCCAGCGCCGGCACGGTCGGTATCGCCGCTGTTGGCCGGCGTGGCGGCGACGCCGGTTGTTGTCGTACAGTTTGAGACTCCTGCCCCACCGCAATATCCGGAGCCTCCGCCGCCGGCCGTACCGTATCCGCCGCCGCCGCCGTACCAGCCGCTGCCTCCGCCGGGCCCTCCACCCAAGAAACCGCTCCCGCCCCGGTAATGGAAGCCCGGTGTCGCGAAGTTGACTGGATTATTTCCTCCTGCCGTCTGCGTCCCGCCGGTACCGCCAATTGGATGGTTACCTGCCTCACCCGACGAACCGCCGCCGGCTCCTCCGATAGTTCCGTATGCCCCGCCGCCGCCGGCACCCGCCGTGAGAAGCTCCACGCCGCTCGCGTTGCGTATCGCGCTGCGACCGCCACCCGAACCTTCAAACAAGTACGCACTCGAACCCCCACCTCCATATGTGGAATTGCTCAAACTGGCAAAACCTGCTTGGCCCACGATAACCGTGAGCACCTGTCCCGGTGTAACCAAGATTGTGCCTACCGTGTAACCCCCGCCGCCGCCTGTCGCCCCGCCGCCCGCGCCCCACATTTTTACGGTAATTGAAGTAATGCCGGAAGGAACTGTAAATGTCTGGTCCGTGCCCGTGTACAAAAACGTCTGCGAACTCGCAAAAGCAAACTGCGGGAGAAAAAAAAGAATGCTGATGAGAAGTGCTTGCTTCACAGTGTGTACAGTATACCAACACCTTCGCCTCAGTAGATTATTTTTCCCGGAACACCGGCACAAGGTTCACAGTCTGTGTCTCGGACGCGAATGACTCTCCTTCAAATGGCGTGCAGATGAGTGTGTAGGTGGTCGGGCCAGTGATGGCTTTCGATGTATTTCCCTCTGAGCCTGATGCGCTCGTCCAGTCGTTGCCGCTCGTGCCGGCGACGGTCCACGTATCGGGAGGGTTGTTGTCCCCCGTGACGGTGCAGCTAGAGACATTGGAGATGTTCCAGTAGACCTTGGTGGTGTCTCCGTATCTGACGAGTGGGGGGCGCACCTGGAGGTGGCCGGTGAGCGCGGCGGGGCCAGAGCCAGAGGGGTTGGGGGCAGGTGCGGGAGGAGGAATGCACGCACCGCTGCCGCATTGGTATGCGCACGATTGCACGATGGTGCCGGTGCAACTGTTCACAACGTTCCGGCCGGAACAAATGTTGGAGGGTGTGCATGTGAAGGTGACTGTTTCGGAGTCTGATGCGGTACCGCTCGCTCCGGTGCACGTGATGGTGTAGGTGGTGGTGACGGTGGGAGAGACAGAAACGCCGGGTGAAGTGTTGTTCGCGGCTCCTCCCGTTGAGAAGTTGGTTCCTGTGCAAGATGTCGCGTATGAAGACGACCACATGAGCGTCGAAGACTGCCCGTTGGTGATGGAGGAGGGGGATGCGGTGAGAAGGACGGTGGGTGGGGGGTCTGCGACCGTCACGGTATATGAGGTCCAGCCGGAGTTGTTGGTCTGCGAATCTTGTGCGAGAACTTTGAACGTCTTGGTACCCGTCGTGTTCCACGAGTGCGACACCGAACTCGTGACGCCACTGTTCACGTACCCGAGTGCGGGTATGTATTCGTCGATACTTCCGTTGTCGTCCCAATCAATTGCGTACCTGATGGTGTCGCTGTCGGGGTCGGTCGAGCGGAAGGTGTATGTGTAGTTCGTCTTGGTGAATCCGCTCGTCGGGCCGGTGATGACGGGGGTGGTGGGAGGAGAATTAACATACGGCGTGTAGGTAATGACGATGAGGCCCGAGGAACCGTTCCCAGGCAGTGACCCGCACCCGCCACCAAATCCGTTTTGAGTGGACCCGCCGCCGCCACCGCCGAAGCCGCCCCCCGAACCGGCGGACGGCGCTACCGAATACCCCGGAGGACAGGAGGGGTTATAGGACCCGCCGCCGCCGCCGCCGGAACCATGTGTCCCCCACTCCGTACCCGCGCCGCCATCTTGGTAACCAGTTCCGTCGTTGGGCTGGCCAACTTGTGTGGGTAATCCACCGCTACCTCCATACCCAGCATCACCCGAACCTCCGCCGCTGGATGTTCCCCAATCGACATTGCCCTTGCGATACGATGTTGCATATGCCGAGCCACCGGCGTTTCCGCTTCCACGCGGTCCTGCGGCGCCACCTCCGCTACCCGCCAGGTCATCTTCCATCGCCCAGAGGGCGTCGCCGCCCCGGCCGCCGGAATATTTCACGCTACCTCTGCCATCATTTGCCGAGCCGCCGGCACCGCCGCCGCCTGCGCCGTTCCCCGGAGGGCCACCTCCGCTTTGGCCGCCCTTCGCGCAAACGGAAGAGCCACCGCAATTCCCTCCGTTAAAGTACGTGTCTCCGCCGTCCGACGTACCTCCCAAACCGACCTGGTAGGAAACAGATGAATCGGGTGAGAGAGTAAGATTTGTCATTTTGGAATAGGCGCCGCCACCGCCACCGGCGACACCTCCTGCGCCGCCGGCACCGACGACTTCAATCGTATTGCTCGTACTATTCCAATCGGAAGGAACGGCCCAGATCGTGCCGGATGTTAGGAAAATGACCTGTGTGGACGCAAATGCGAACTGCGGAAGGAAAACGAGAAGGCTGATGAGTAGCACCCGCCTCATGCGCGGCGGCGTTGTGCGATTTCCCATAGTACCCCAATCACAATGACGGCGGCGATGAGCGAGACGACGACTATTACATTTCCGGAGCCATTTTTTGGAGTCGTCGACGTCGTGAGACACTTCGTCCATGCGAATGCGCCGTCCTCGCGCGCGAGCAGAATGTCGAAATATGACGTGCTGTGTCCGTCACTCAACTCCCCTTCGAGATAGTAAGAGTCGAGCGTGAGTGCGGGAAGATCATATTGGATATTCGCCGACTGTTGGGGGTGCAGGCCGACAGACTGCTCATGCGTGTCGATGGGCTGGTCTGAGAGCGTTGCATCCGGAGCATAGAGCCGCCAAACGACCGCACCTTTATACGGGCCTTGTATGTCGTTGCTCGCCGCGGCGATAGCAGACACGTGCCCTTCCTTGGCGACGCGCGCGACCGTGTCCGGCGTATAGATGTTGCCGTTCACCGTGAGGGCACGCACGCTCGCTGGCATGGCCCCGCCATTTGAGATAGTTACGTCGCGTGATGCGGTGGGATACACGTGCGCAAAGGCCTCAGCGCGAGAACCGCCCATTGGAACAAAAGTCACCATGACTGTGTATTCTCCGGAATTGACATTCAACGGGACCTTCCAGACGAAACCGACTTTCCCGGAGCTGTTCGGAAATACGGTTACTGGCTGTAGCACTACGAAACGGCTTACTATTGTGCCGGTATCTTTTTGTACGACCTCCACCGCAAGCGTCGCATCCGAGATGAGGTCCGCGCTCGTGTTTTGCATTTCGGTGTAAAATCCGATCGATGCGCTCGGCACGGTCGATGAAAGTTCCGATGAGACCGTAAGCGTGATGGGGAGCCGCGCGGCACAAGCGTCGATTTGCGCGTGTGTGATGAGCGGCGAGAACAAGAGGATGAAGAAGAGAAGGAGCTTATTGGTCGTCATGAAAACAGTATAGCAACACACGAGCTCCGCCGCGGCGGAGCTCGTGTGTACATGTGCAGAATTTTCGCGACACACCCTCACTCACTGTCCGAGATTTGCGATGAAAGCCTTAATAGCCGATTCGAGGGCAGTGAGTGCGCTGGCAAGATTGGTATTCGTACCCGCGCTTGCCTGTGTGCAGTTATTGCCGGACGAATCGCAGCTAAGCCACTTTCCATTATCGCATTTCATGGTCGGCAACCTCTTCGGGTACAAGCTTAGGTCGAAGCCAAGCGCACCGAATCCCTGCGCAATCATCTGACCGTTTGCGACCGCGCTCATACCGTCGGAGGCCAAACAAGAGGTCGCATTCACCAACTCACCGTCCACCCATCCCCCATATTGGTCGACCCACTGGCCGTTCTGGCAAGAGTACCGTTGTGAGGTAATCGCTCCTGTTCCCGCTTGTCCAAGCGCCGCTCCTGCGCATTTTCTGTACATATCGAACGAGCCGCATGACCGTACGGGGACGTCGACGGACGTGCCGGATTGGTACGTGCGATTGTTATAGACGCACAATTTTGAAGAAGCGGACTGGCCGAGAGCACCAAGCCTGTCGGGGATTACCGAAATATTCACAGACCGTTTGTCACTTGTGGCCGTGTATTCGCCGCCGGTGCGATACACGTGAGTCACGGTGCCGAGCGAGACATTTTCGCTCGCGACAAGTATCGGTCCGTCATCACCAAAGGAGATATTGTTGCCCACCCCTGTGAAGGTCACCATCAAGGGCGGCGCGCCCGTCTTCGGCGTGGCGGTGAAAGTGCCCGAGCTCGTGCTACCGCCGACTGTAATCGTCACTGTGCCGAGTGATTTGTAACCGTTGGTACATGCGTCAGTCCAGCAGTTGTCGCTCATGAGGGTCGCGGTGTAAGTGCCATTTGCAGTGTAGGTGTGCATGGCGGTTGGCATGCCGCAGCCGCCGAGTCCGAACGCACAGTTATTCTGGAATGTGCCGCTTGCCCCGTCACCGAAATTAATCGAGTACGCTTCCAGTCCGTTGACAATGCTTGACCGGAAAATAACGGTGAGGGGTGCCGCGCCTGAAGTCGGCGAGGCAGAGAATGTTGAGTTGTCGCCGTCGCATACCAGCGTATCCAGACTGCACGTATTCCCACTCTTCCAGTAGCATCCTGCGGGAGGTGCTGCATGTTCGCAGATGCCATCGCCATCGCCTCCAACAACGACGCTCATGCCCGTCTGCACGCTGCCGAAGGTGTTGGAGACTGTAAATGTCGGACGGAACGTACCCGCCCGCGCGTATGCATGTGTGAACGTGCCTGTCGTCTGGAGCACGCCCGCGGCGGCGTTACCGAATGCTCGTATCTGGTCGAGGACACCTTCGTCGCCCCAGATGACTGAGTATCGAAGCTGTGTATTCGTGTTGTTCGGTACGGACGCGCGTACGGTCCATAGGCCCGTCGCACCTGCCCCGAGCGATGCCGGACCGTCAATACCGTTTACGACCGGAGCTCCCGGTGTGTTTGGGGGAAGGTCTGGACATCCGGCACCCGGACATGCCGTTCGAGGACCGACGGTAACCGTCGCGGTTTTTGCTGTAGAACCTCCCGTCTGATACGTAACGGTGTATGTGCCGGCTGCTGTATAGGTGTGCGATTTTTGAACCCCGGATACGACTACGGCCGCACACGTCATGCCGGCCGGCGGGCCGGCATAGTTGCTATTCGAACCGTCCCCCCATGTGAGGGTAAACGGCGAGCACGACGAGCCGAGTGAAAACGTTGCCGTAACAGTAAGGGGGACGACGCCGGATGTCGGCGAGACCGAGAACTCCGGCCACGTATCCGTTCCGCCGACCCGGATCGTCACGGTGCTGACGACTTCGTAGATATTTGGATCTCCCCCTCCGAACAGTTCCTTGACCCCAACAATCTTTCTAAGTTTTGCCGTATACGTGCCGGCCGTCGCGTAGATGTGCGTCGCCGAAAGTCCGTATGTGCCGCACGCGGAATTATTCTGATCTGTCTGATCGTTCGGGCACCCCATCATCGGACCCGTCACAGTCATCGTTCCCGTTGAGCCGTCACCGAAGTCGATAGGAGCATCCTTTCCGCCACGCGCCGAGAATGTAACCGTAAGCGGTGCCGCGCCGGAAGTCGGCGAGGCGGTGAACGTCCGGTTGCCCCATCCGCAGCGGCGCGCGAAGGCAGCGCGTGTCATGGGGCCAACGATGCCGGCCTGCGTGAGTCCTTCTTCGGCTTGGAATGCGGCAACCGCACGGGCGGTCATGGGCCCAAAGTAGCCCGTCTCCGAGACGCCGAGGTACGCTTGCAATTCTTTTACATCAGAACCAGAGATTCCCTGGTCGAGCGTACGGAGGATTTGCGGGCAGGGGCGGGCAAATGGTATCGGATCCGCCCTTTTGAGCGACCTTAGTTGATCTTGGAGTTGCGCGACTTGTCGAAGAAGCGCTGCGATCTTTTCTTGCACGTCGGAGAGCGTGTCGGCCGACGTGATGAGGGGAGAAGCGAGTAACGCGATGCCGGCTGCAGTGAACGCGATTTTTTTAAGCATAGAGAATTAGCCCCTAGTGGTAATACCTATATCTTACACCCCTACCGATGCACAAAACGCGGCGTGTGCACATGTCGGGTTTTGTTAAGAAAATGGGCGGTTACTTCCTGCTTGCGATGACAGCGTCTGCTGCGGTCTTCGGTACGACTGCGTAGTGCGAGAACTCCAAGTTCGGTACTCCTCTTCCCTCCGTCAAACTTCGGAGCTGAGTGGTAAAGCCGAAAAGCTCTGAAAGCGGAACTTTCGCGGTGATGACGCGCGCCTGACCGCGCTCGCCCATCGCCTCGATGGCGCCACGTTTGCTGTTTATCATACCCGTCACGTCGCCCATGAATTTCTCCGGGACGACGACCTCCAATTTCATTATCGGTTCGAGGATGACGGGCTTCGCCTTCTGCATCGCCTCCTGCATTGCGTTGATGGCGGCGAGCTTGAACGCAATTTCGGATGAGTCCACATCGTGGTACGAGCCGTCGTAGAGCTCGACGGAAATATCGACAACGGGGAATCCTGCTTGAATGCCGCGCTCCATCGCCTCGATGAGACCCTTCTTCACCGGCTGGATGTATTCCTGCGGGATGACGCCTCCTTTGATGTTGTTGATGAACTCGAAATGGTCGTCGCGCTCTACATTGTTCTTGACCTTCTTGCCTTCTTCTACCGGCTCAAGCGGCTTCACGCGGATTTTCACATGGCCATACTGACCGCGACCGCCCGTCTGCTTGATGTGTTTGTATTCAACATCCGCTGTACCCTGAATGGTCTCGCGGTATGCGACTTGCGGCTTGCCGGTCGTCGCCTGCACGCCGAATTCGCGCTTCATGCGGTCGACGATAATTTCCAAGTGGAGCTCACCCATTCCCGATACGATAGTTTCCATCGTCTCGGGGTCCGACTTGATGCGGAAGGTCGGGTCTTCGTCAGAAAGCTTTGAAAGCGCCATACCCATTTTTTCCTGGTCGGCTTTTGTGTTGGGCTCAATGCGCATCGAGACGACGGGCTCCGGGAAGACGATGGATTCGAGCGCGATGGGGTGCGCTACATCACAGAGTGTGTGTCCGATTTTCACTTCTTTCATGCCGACCGCGGCGGCGATTTCGCCTGCGTAGACCTCTTTCACGTCCTCGCGCTTATCCGCCTGCAAGCGCACGATGCGTCCGACGCGCTCTTTCTTATTGTTGGCGGAATTGTAGACTGTGTCGCCCGCGGTAAAGGTACCCGAATAGACGCGGAAGAACGAGAGCTGTCCGACGAACGGGTCTGTCTGAATTTTGAAAACGAGCGCAGCAAATGGTGCTTCATCGGATGCGGGACGCGTTTCCTCCGCGCCTGTATCTGTGTTGACTCCTTTTGATTCCGGCATGTCTTTCGGTGACGGGAGATAATCGACAACCGCGTCGAGGACGAGCTGCACGCCTTTGTTCTTGAGAGAGCTGCCCGTGAGTACGGGAAAAATCTTATTCGCGATAACGCCCTTGCGGAGCGTCGACTTCAGGACGTCGAGCGGAATTTCTTTGCCGTCCAAGAAGTCCGCCATGACCGCATCGTCATTTTCAACGATGCGTTCGACGAGTTCGTGACGATATTTCTTGGCCTCGTCCATCATGTTTGCGGGGATGTCTCCGGCGACGACGTTCTTTCCCATTTCGCCTTCGAAGTGATACGCCTTCATGGAAAGCAAATCAATGATGCCCTCGAATTTTTCTTCGAGTCCGATGGGGATTTGGAATCGCACGGCTTTCGTGGAAAGGCGGTCGAGAATAGAGGCGTATGACTTTTCGAATGACGCGCCCGTGCGGTCGAGTTTGTTGATGTAGCAGATGCGCGGCACGTTGGCTTCTTCGGCATAGCGCCAATTGGTCTCCGATTGCGGCTCGACACCGGCGACGCCGTCGAAGACGACGACCGCGCCATCGAGCACACGCATGGAACGCTTCACTTCGGAAGTGAAGTCGATGTGTCCGGGGGTATCAATAATGTTGAAGCGCACTTTCGCCGAGAGGTCGGTGCCCATGTACGAAGGATTCCAGAAACAAGTAATGGCGGCGGCGGTGATGGTGATGCCGCGCTCGCGCTCCTGTTCCATCCAGTCGGTCACCGTGTTGCCCTCGTGTACTTCGCCGATTTTGTGGCTCTCGCCCGTGTAATACAAAATACGCTCGGATGTGGTCGTCTTGCCAGCATCCACGTGCGCTACTATCCCAAAATTTCTCACCTTCTCTAACGGGTAATCTCTACTCATATATTTAATGCGAAGTTAGCTACCGAAGCATGCCCCGTCGGAAGTGCATAGCGCTTTCCTGCGGGGTTGCGGACTTTTTCGAGTGGGTAATCCCGTGCCATAGTGATTTAAACAAAAACGCGCTGTGCGCGTCTCAGTAATGTAACGGAAATTCGAAGAAATGCAAGATTAATTGAGCCGAATAGCACTGTGCGCGGTACGTTCCAAAAAAAGCCGAGTTTCCTTGTGGTCCCGGATGACGCCGGCAAGCGAGCATAGAACCGACATATTTGGTGTTTTTTCGGTACGCCACGTTTCAGGGAAAAGGAAGATATCGACCATCGCGCCGGGCTTGTACTCAGTGACCAATTTCTCGATGTTGACGCCGAGTAATTCCGACGCGCGTGCGATGCGGCGATGTTTCCTCCCCCGAATGCTCATCGTGTCGAGCCACGTGAGGTACGTTTTTATGAATCGCCTGAGAGGAAGCCAGCGCGTACCCATACGGACACGCAGCTCGTCCCCCATCTCATTCCACCACCGTCGTGCAATGCCTTCGTCGACGATGAGAACAAGGTCGGCATCATTCCCCAAACCATTCCGCAGCACGCTTCCAAACAATTCAATATGGTGAATATGAGGACTTGCCTCTTTCAGTTTGCCGGCGAGAATCTGCGCATCCTCACGCGTAACATGCATGGAAAATTACCAAGCGAAGTGGGCGAAGGCTTTGTTGGCCTCGGCCATGCGGTGCGTCGTCTCTTTTTTGGTGACGGCGGCGCCTTCTCCTTTGTGTGCGGCGAGGATTTCGGCGAGAAGAGATTCGTTCATCGGCTTGCCCTTAGTGCCTTCGGCGGCCTCCACTATCCAGCGCATACCGAGCGCCATTCTGCGGGCGGGATTCACCTCGCGAGGTACCTGATAGTTGGCACCGCCGACGCGGCGAGAGCGCACCTCTACCGATGGCGAGGCCTTCTCAAGCGCATCTTCAAGAACAGTTACGGGATCGCCTTCTTTCTTCAATTCTTCCATCACCTTGTATACGATTTTGCGGGCGGTGTCTTTCTTGCCGCGTTCCATTACGTAGTTGATGAGCTTCGCGACTTTGAACGAACCGTACACTTCGTCCGGCTGCGGCTGTTTTCTGTTTTTTGTGGGGCGTCGCATGGGAATAGTAGTTAGCCAATAGTGGTTAGTGATTAGTGAATTCTGAATTTGAATGTATTTTCTAGTGGCTAGTCCCTAGTGGCTATTTACTAGCCTTGGGCTTCTTGGCACCATAGTTAGAGCGGCCGCGACGACGCTTCTCGACGCCTGTCGCATCTAATTTGCCGCGCACTATCGTGTAGCGCACACCGATGTCTTTCACGCGTCCACCGCGGATAAGAACGACCGAGTGTTCTTGCAGAGTGTGGCCCTCGCCCGGAATGTAGGCCGTGACTTCCATACCGTTGGTGAGGCGTACGCGCGCGATTTTGCGGATAGCGGAGTTCGGTTTGCGGGGAGTCTTAGTCGTCACACGGGTGCAAACACCGCGTTTGAAGGGTGCGGAGTAGAAAGAAGGGCGATTTTCGAGCGTGTTGAAACCGCGCGAAAGCGCGATGGTCTTCGTGCGCCAGGTCTTTTTTGCCCGGCCCTTACGCGTAAGTTGATTTATGGTCGACATGACAATTAAAAATCCCCGAAGGGAGTCCGAGGAGTGTACCCCATGAGATAAAAAAGTCCAGTTTTTGTGGGCACTCAAAAAGATTCTGTATTTTCAAACGTACGTCATAACACGCGTTAGCTTATCTCACGGGGTGTACTAGGGATGGCTCGAGAAAGAAAACTGGGCGGCGGCTCTTTGTCTTAAGTCTTCTCTTGGAGAGTTTCGTCTTCAAAACGATTCATCCAACCGCCCGATTCCGATGTGAACGTACCATCAAAAATCCTGCGAATACTCACCGTTTCAGCATCCCCTTTCCTGTCTACATGCGCAAACTCAACTGTCGAGGAATCGGGCATGGTGACACGCACTTGCTTAAGTTCACTCTTGGGGAGCAGTTCGAATTCGTATCCATCATCACCCTTGAGGTGTATCTCTCCTGTCGCTTCATTAAAACGTATCCGTTCGGGTTGCGCTGCGATCAATTCCCGCACACCTTTCTGCATGAAGACCTTCTCGTTTATCCACTCACCTTCGATCTCCTCGCGCGAGCCTATCGCTTGCGGAATCTCTTGGATGGTTGACCCCGACGTTGCGTTTTGCACGGCGTCAACTGCTCTTGTACCGAGAACGCCCGCAGCAACGCCCGCGGCACCCGCTGCAAACAGCCCTCGCCTGGTGAAGTTCTTCTCGTTATCTATTTCACTCATAGCGGTATTATACCCCCGCAATGGCCTGCGCAATTGAATAGATAAAGGTGCTGAATGCCCCTCCGAGCAGGAATACGATTAGTAGAACGACGCCTATGCCAATGAACGGGTTCATCTCCATGCGCGTCCGCCACCCCTCGTAGCCATGCGACAAGGGCCTGGGCAAAAGCGCCGCGAGTACCTTCGAGCCGTCGAGCGGCGGCACGGGAATGAGGTTGAAGAAGCAGAGCATGACGTTGACGACAACGATGAGAAATACGATGTCGTTCCCCGCAGAGAGAAGCCCCGAGCGAATGATGAGGCCCCCGATGAGAGCGATGACGAGATTGGATGCAGGCCCGGCACCGGCGACGATGGCTTCTGAGAAACGGCCGGGACGAAGGTTGTACGGGTTGTACGGCACCGGCTTTGCCCAGCCGAAGAAGAACGGTGACTGCGAAAGCGCGAGCACGAGCGGCAAGATGATAGAGCCGAACATATCAAGGTGCGGAATGGGGTTGAGCGTGAGCCTCCCCGCATAGCGCGCCGTCGGATCTCCGAGCTTGTCGGCCGCGACACCGTGCATCACCTCATGGATGATCGCGGAGAACATGATAACGGCGACGAGAAAAATAGTATCCAAGCCCATGACAGACACTATACCAGAATATTAATTTTCAATTTACAATTCACAATTTTCATTGAAGGCTCAAGGCTCAATTTTCAAACGCGAGGAAGCGGCAATTTTCTGAAAAATGAGGGTGAGCTCCTGACACTCTTTCCACAGAGTACGTATCGCCACGCCCTTTTCCGGCAAACAACTCGCAAGCATGCGGAGCCAGTGTTTCGTTTCTTGAGCTTCTTTTTTGCAGATAAAGATTTTGTTGATGAAGTCCCGCTTTGAGCTGGCACCGTTGGCTTCCATGTAGTTTGCCCCGATACTGGTACCGGACCTGATCAACTGATTAACGATCGGCTTCGTAACCGCATCATGTCGCACCTGTTTGCACAGACCGATGACAGATTCACCAAAAACGGCCGTCCGCTCCTCGAGGTCGTATTGCTTCTTGTTTGAAGCTTGTTCCATTGGAAATTGATTGAAAATTGTAAATTGCAAAATTGTAAATTATTTTGCGTTTTAGCTTCCCCATGCTAGCATGCGTCTTCTTATGGCACGCGTCTGCGACATAACAGGCAAAAAGTCTCAAGTGGGAGGCGGGTATTCCAACCGCGTCCGCGCGACCAAATTCAACCCGACGGGCAAACGCCGCCGCCAGGTCAATTTTCAGACAAAAACGCTTTTTATCCCCGAACTCGGAAAGAAAATCACCGTGCGCGTCTCGGCCAAAGGCCTGAAGACGATGCAGAAGCGCGGCGCCTTCCAGACCTTAAAGAAAGCCGGCCTCGTCTAATTCCTCCTCACGGTCTTTCCATCGGACACGAATGTAACCGTGCCGTCTTTGCAGGTATCGAATGTCGGGATGCCGAATTGCGCGAAGCGCGCGACGATTTCCGGCGCGGGGTGCCCGTAGCTGTTGTCGCAGCCGCGGGAGAATACGCCGTACTCAGGCGCGACATATCCGAGGAAAAGCGGTGACGAAGAAGTCTTAGAGCCGTGGTGTCCGGCTTTCAAGACATTTGATTTGAGGGTAGACGTGCCGAGGGCTACGAGATAATTTTCAATAGATTGCGGCGCGTCGCACGAAAGCATGAATGCGGTCGTTCCGTAGACGAGCCGCGCCACGACGCAACCATCGTTGGTATCTTCATGTGGCACGGGCCGGTCGGGAGAAAGTATTTGGAGGTACGCCCCTCTACCGAGGTCAACAATTTGTCCGCGGATAGCGACAACCTCTTGTGCGTGCTCGTCCACCATCGCGCGGTTGAAGGCGGCGAATGTTTTCGTATCCCCTTCGACGCTTGAGTGAACGACGGTATCCACTTTATACCGCGCGAGCACATCTATGAGTCCGCCGATGTGGTCGGCATCCGGGTGAGTAGAAATAACGACATCAATTGAACGGTCGTACCAAGGCATCACACGCGAAAGCTGGCGCAACACGCTTGTGTTCGCGCCGCCGTCGACAAGGACCTGCCTGCCTGAAGGCACTTGGATGAAAATGGAATCGCCCTGGCCGATATCAAGGAAAGAAACAGCGAGAAAGCCGCGGTGGTCTTCCTGTATTGCCGCGTACCAGATGCAGAGCGTGGCAAGGAGAAGTACAACTATCGCCGCCCCTTTTATCCGCACGCTTTTTCGCATGGCCAAAGTATAGCCCGCACTATCGTTGACCGTCGACATCTGGTTGCTACTATGCCCGTCGGACCATAGAGGTCTTAGGAGAACGTCATGCTTCGCATGAAAAAGCTACTCGGCCCCGATTGGCTGAACGGCTACGCGATTGCGTGGACGTTCGGCTTGTTTCTGGCCATTGGATACATCCTGTTGCGCGCCTGCGGCAAGGTGCGCGTCGAAGGATACGGACCTGCTGTGCGGGCGCTGCGTGAAGGTGGCGTCATTATCGCAGCCAACCATCCGGAGGGGCTCAGTCCCTTCCTGATGTCAGCGATATTTCATCGTCACTATTTCGTGAACCCGCGCTTCTTCGTCTGGAACATGCCCCGGGAAAGACTTGTCCCGACGGCACTGCTTCGTAGGAGACTGCGATGTATCCAAGTCGACCGCGATAGCACGGTGAAGAAGGTGCACGCTGCCGCTGCGGCTGCCCGCGTGTTGAAAGCGGGTGGCAACATTCTCATATTTGCGGAAGGCACGCGAACGTTCGACGACGACAATTCAGAAGTTGTGTTCGTCGAAATGAACGGGCGTCGTATGCGGCCGGTGAGGGAAACCGGCCTACCGTTGCTTGCTTCGCTGGGCGGGGCGCTTGTGCTTCCTGTGTGGATCGACGTGCCGGGAGTGGAACGGAAACTCCATTTCTGGGGAAGTATTTTCCACCTCTTCGCAAAACGCGGGCGCCGGATGACCGTCTACTTCGGACATGAGCCGTATCGGGTCGAAAAGCCGTTCGACCTCGGTGCGGAGAATGGAAAACTTCAAAAAATGATCCTTTCTGCTTGAAACCCGGCCGGCCGCCCCGGGTTTCTTCTTTTTCAGCGTGCCTTCACGGACCGCGATGATATACTAGCCGTATATGTACGAAGCAAAAAAGTTTACTCTCCCCTCGCTCGAAGGCATTTCGGATGAATCCGTGAAGCAGCACATCGGGCTCTACGAAGGCTATGTAAAGAATTTTAATGCGATATCCAAACAGATTGCGGAACTCGCTATGGAAGATTGGGAGAAAAATATGCATCCCGTCGCCGAGCTCATCCGCCGCCGTTCATTTGAATTCGACGGCATGCGGCTGCATGAGCACTACTTCGAGCAGTTTGAGGGTGGCGCCAAAGAGCTTGCGGCGGGTGGCGCGCTCGGGAAGGCGCTCCAAAAGACATACAAACCGAAAGACGTCGTCGAGGTCATGACGAAGATTGGCAACATGCGCGGGCCCGGCTGGGCGATTTTGTACTACGACAAAAAAGGAGACGAGCTCCTCTCGGGATTTTCCGGCGAGCAGCACCAGGGACATTTCGTGACGCTTCCCATACTCCTTGCGCTCGACGTATGGGAACACGCATTTCTCCTCGATTACGGTGCGACGGGCAAGGGCAAATATATAGACGCGTTCTTCAAAAACCTCAATTGGAGCGTGATAGAAAAACGGTTCGATGAAGCGCAGAAATAGACAGTCGGTTGCCGCGGGCATATAGTCTTTGGGCTTCGCATCCTGTGAAGCCCCATGTCGACATGGGTTGTTCTCGCTAGCTAGAGAGGATACGGCCATGGCCGAAACCAATCAGACGAAGCCTCCGCCGTTGCACGAACGCAGCGACGTGTTCGAGGATATCGCCGCCCAGTACAACGGCGGCAATAATTTGCAGACCGTGCAGGATGAGTTTCGCGGCGCCTGCAAGCTGCTAAAAGGGACGGCTGTTCCGAAGGAGCACGAGGCCTTCGCCAAGAGCATCGTCGTCAGTGCCGATCTGATTGGACTCGGCAACGAGGCAGATGTTCAAGCCGCGCTCACGTGGGTCGCGTCGGAGCAAAAGCGCAACGCTGAACCGAAGAAGTCCTACACGGTTGAGGACGTTTGGCCGCCGAAGAAACCGGACGAGGTCGGCGGCAGCCCACCGATGGACGACTCCGGCATCGGCAATTCCAAGGCCGAAGTACTGCCGATTGCTTGACCTGAGCGGCCGATGAGTCAGACAGCAATGGGCAGGCGGAGCCCACAAAATACGACGCGGCGATGTCATCAGTCGCGAATCCATCGGGCCGGCGGCGACGCCGGCCCGTTTTTTGCCTGTGTGGAGAAGGGGCTTGCGCCCCTGGATACATGGTATCCTTAGGACATTAGGATAATCATATATACATTATGAACGTTGATAGAGCGATTTTAGTGGCGTTTTTGGGCAATTATTTGATAAATACGGTCATTGCGGCCTTGGTCGCGCTCGTTCCGGCATCGGCAAGCGGAGGAATGCTCACTCCTCAATACATAACGTTCGTCGTCCTCTCGGCTGTCCTCGTGGGGCTCCTTACCTGGTGGTACGGCGCACGCGATCTAAAGAGTGGTGCCATTTTCGGTGCTACAGGGTTTGTCGTCACGATTGCAGCCGCCTTCATTACCGGCGTCGCAGGAGTTTTGGCACAAACGGGCTCGCTCTCGGCGGTCGCGGGGGTACTCCCCAACTTCTGGCCATTCCTCGCTAATTGGTCCACCCTCGTCTTGGCCGGCTACTGGATAATTCCCGCAGCAGCCTTGGGTTGGTACATGCAACCGAAGGGGTCCTCGATGTGATTGAGTACAAGGTTATGGCCTAGCCACGAATCAGCTGATTCGCCTACTGGGTAATCGTCTCTAAAAGCTAACGTTAAAAGGCGCGACCATCGGTCGTGCCTTTTTTCATGGACCACAACCCGCCGAACATGAGCGCGTACGCTCCAAACATCCACCACGCGCTGAACGCGGCGACCGATACCGCGGAAAATGGCAACGCGGCGAAAAGTTCAGCAACTTTGATGATATACGCGAGCAATACATATGCAGGAAATGCGATGAACGTCCCAAACCCTTCGACTGCGCTCAGGGCGGGCAAGCCGAACAATATCCCCGCCATCGCGGAGATGACAGAGAGTGCCATCGCGAGCGGCACCACGATGAGCGCAAGGAGGTTCGCGGGCAATGCGACGAGCGAGAGAAGCCCATTTTGATACAACAAGAGTGGCAATACCGTCATTTGCGTACCGAGTGTCGAGGCGGCGATCTCGCGCAGTGCGAATTTTTCCGGTATCCAATACAGCCACTGCGCAAATACGGGCGAGAAAAGCACGAGTCCGAGTGTTGCGAGTACGGATAATTGGAATCCCGGGTCAAACGCGAGGATATACGGATTCCAAAGCACCATCACGAGTGCGACGACCCCAAGCGCGCGGAGCGCCAGATACATGCGCCCCGTCATGCGCGCGACGAGCGGGAGGAGCGCCATCGCGCCGGCACGTGTCGCACTTGGCGCCATGCCCGTCATGAGCACAATGAACACAACGATGAGTACGCTCGTCGAGAGTTGTACCACGCGCGATGCGCCCGCGAGCAACTTCCCGACCAAGTTCATCACGACGGTTATGTTGTATCCGGAAAGCACGATGATGTGCACAAGCCCGACGACAATAAAAATGTCCGAGTACTCCTTTCCCACTCCGCGCTTGTCTCCCACCGTAATGCCACCGGCAAGTCCCGATTCCGGCTCCGGCAAAACTACTTGCAACCCTTTCAGATACTGCTGCTTTGTCCAAATCGCCGCCGTTCTCAGGAAGTTGCTGTGCCCTTTCGCTACCGTATCGGCTTGCGCAAACGAGAGCGTGTATACGATCCCGTCTTTGGCGAGATACATCGGATAATTAAATTGCCTACCGAGAGTTGTGTCGAAATTCTCCGGCAATCCGAGCTTGCCTTTAGCGCGGACGATGTCGCCGTAGTGCACTTCCGTATGCGGCGGCACCGTGGCGAGTACGCCGGTTTCCCCAACGCGTATGTGCAGCCGCATGTTGCTTTCGCGAACATCCGGCTCGTCAACGACCAAACCTTCGACGGTCACCGTCTCCCCGAGATGCGAGGTGAGTTCCGGAGCACCGCGCAACGAGGCCAGATCCATGCGAAAAATCCCTGCGGCACATGCGGTGAGCGCGACCGAAACGACTACCAACTGCTGCCATTTTGACCTTTCGAAGTATGCGAGGGCGAGCGCGCCGAGGGAAAGTAAGAATAAAAAAGCCGCAAATGGCCACGGCACCAAAAAGAATGAGCGCGCAAAGACTCCCACCAAGAATCCTCCGACGAGTGCCCATAAGACATTGACAGACATGTTCATGAGATTATCAAGAAAAATACACCACCCCGTCCCGTTAGAAATCGCGCCCGTGCTTGCACGCCCGACGGGCCTTTGGGGCGCGCTATTTCTAACGGGATGAATCTAGCACCTCATTGACGAGCGCATCCGCCTCGGCGTTTTCCTCGCGCGGAATGTGTACGAAATGATATTTTGGAAAATCTGCCGCGAGCAGCGCGCGAACTTTCGCAGCCTGTGGCTTGAGCGTCGGTTCTTTTATTTTCCAATTGCCGAGAATTTGCTCAACGACGAGCTTGCTATCCATACGCACTTCTAGAGGGCGCCCGCCGAGCCCGAGCCTCTTCGCCTCTGAAAGCGCGAGTACTACGGCCTCGTACTCTGCCCAATTATTGGTCTGACTTCCGAGATATTTTTTCAGTGTGACTTTCTTCTTTTCATCAATGATGACGACGCCGGCACCCGCGGGCCCCGGATTATTTCGGGCACCTCCATCAGTGTAGATAACGACTTGTTTAGCCATGAGTCCGCATTATACCGACACGGGAACGATATCAACAATCCTGAGCGCAAGCCCACCGCGGTAGGAGTCGCGCTCGATGGTCGCAAGGAGGCTCGCAAATTGTCCCGGAGCTGGCTCAAGAGAAAAATCGCCGGGTGATTTGAAAAATTCGAACGCGCGAGCGGAGTTCCCGCTCGCGCGGCATTCGAGCATAACCTCTACGTGATTATTTTCCTTGCCGAAACGTTTCACCCCGACGATGGTCGTGTTGTTCAAAAGAAAGATGGGTTTCGGATTGCCGATGCCGAATGGGGCAAGCTTCGAAACCTCTTTAAAGAACGCCGACGAAATATCGGAAAGGGTGACGGACACGTCGTGTTCGAGTGCGACTCCATCTACGCGAGGCGGCAATTTTTCTGCGGCACGCGCAAGCGCCTCCCCCAATTGATGCACGCGCTCGTGTGAAACGGTGAAGCCACAGGATGCAGCATGTCCTCCGTATTCCTCGAACACATCTCCGGCATTCTCAAAAAGTTCGAGAACCGAAACGTCGCCGTCCGAGCGGCACGAGCCTTTCAATTTTCCGTTCACATCGCGTCCCCACATGCACACGACGCCGCCTCTGTCCGACATGACGGAGTTGGCGGCAAGGCCGAGGAGCGCCGGTTTCCATTCGGGATTGCCCACGACGACGACACGTTCATCATCTTTGTACCGCTCTTTCACATGTGTGCGCGCCTGTTTTACCAAACTTGCGACCACGCTTTTCCTGCGTGTATTCAATTTTTCAAGTTGCGCCGCCAGATGCTCGGCTTCGGCAACGTCGCGCGTGATGAGAAGCTGTAGTGCCAAGTCGGGCTCATCCATCCGGGATGCGGCGTTCACGCGCGGAGCGATAGAGAAGCCGATATCACTTTCGGAAAGTTCTGACTGACGTAATCGCAATTTTGCACAAAGCGCTTGTATCCCCGGCCGCGGTGATTTGCGCAAGACTTGCAAGCCCCAGTGTGTGAGTGCACGATTTTCTCCGACGAGCGGGACCATATCTGCAACAGTCGCGATCGCGACCATATCGAGGAGCCATTTTTCCCAGCCCTGGGGAATTGCTTCGAATTGTTTCAATTCCCTCTTGTGGCCCTCCGCAAGAATTGCTTGTGCGAGCTTGAAGGCGACCGCCGCGCCACACAAATGCGGAAAGGGGTACGGTGCCAGTTTTGGATTAAGCATCGCAACTGCACCCGGTAGTGCCCCGGGTATTCCTGGCCCGTTAGAGGCCGAAGGCTCTCTAATGGGCTCGTGGTGGTCGGTCACAATGACATCAACTCCTTTTTCCTTGGCGAACGCGACCGCGTCAAATGCGGTCGTGCCGACGTCGACGGTGATGATGAGTTTTACTCCCTGCCCCGCAAGCGTTTCAATTGCTTCCGTATGAAACCCGTATCCTTCCCTGTCGCGATGTGGCAGATACACTTCGAAGTTCTTGTACTCTATTTTGTTGAAAAGGTCTGAAAGGAGGGCCGCACCGGGAATCCCGTCGCAATCAAAGTCTGCATACACCGCAACCCGTTCGTTTTTCTCCATCGCGTCAAACACGCGGGCGACGGCAACATCCATTCCCCGTAACAAAAAAGGCGAGTGCGTGTGCAGCTCATAATCCGGATTCAAAAACGCCGCGACCGCAGCGGCTTCGGTAATCCCCCGTTTTGCAAGAAGTCTTACAACAAGGTCATGCATGATGTCCTATTGTATACCCCATGCGATAAGATGTTCGGGCCTGTGCGACATGTGAAAGTCCATACCTCACAGGGTATACTGGATACATGAGTGCTGCAGATTGCCTTTTTTGCAAAATCGTTGCACGGGAACTTCCCGCGCAGATCGTCTATGAAGACGATGAGACGCTCGCATTTCTCGATATCAACCCGGTGAATCCCGGTCATACGCTTGTCATTCCAAAAAAACACTCGACCGACGTCTTTGAGATCGACGACCTTGATTGGGTAGCCGTCATGCGCACATCGCGCATCGTCGCGCATGCTCTGGAGAAAGCGCTGAAAACTGACGGCATTAATCTCGGTATGAACAACCGCGCCGGCGCGGGGCAAGTGATATTCCACGCGCATGTGCATGTGATGCCGCGATTCAAGGGCGACCCGCACTCACTCTGGCCCGGCAAGCCGTATGCCGAGGGAGAATTCGAAGCAACGGGAGAAAAAATCCGCGCAGTTTTGCACTAGCCAAGAGCCTCGACTCCCGGTAATGTTCCCTTTAGCAAGTATTCGAGCATGGCGCCGCCGCCGGTCGAAAGGAAGCCGAGGTCTTTTTGCGATACGCCGGTCGCTTCGATGGCGGCGATGGTGTCACCGCCCCCGATGACTTTTTTCCCTTCGTTTTTTGAAATGAGCTCCGCAATTGCTTGTGTATAGTGGATGTAACCGTTCTCGTACATGCCCGTCGGGCCGGCCCAGAGAATGAATTTTGCACCCGCAATGTGCGGAGCGAGCATGGCGACGGTACTGGGGCCGATGTCTACTATCTTATCGTCAGGCTGCACGTCCTGCGGTTTCTTTACACGTGCCTGCCCGTCGGATGCTTCTGTCGTCACATCGACGGGAGCAAGGAAATGCGGATTCGAAAGTATATCCTCACCAGGCTGCTCCTTTGAAATGAGCGAGCGGCCGACCGGAAGTCCGCGTGCCTTGAAGACATCGTTGGCAAGCGCGCCCGTGATAAACACGTGGTCATATTTTTCGAGCAATAATTTAATGAGCGGTGCTTTCGTCTCGAATTTCGCACCACCAAGAATGGCGAGTGACGGGTGCCCGGGCGCGCGGGCGGCATCAATCTCTCTTACCTCGTTCCGCATCAACAATCCCGCGTATGAAGGAAGGAATTTCGGCACCCCGACGATAGATGCGTGAGCACGGTGCGCGGCGGCAAACGCGTCGTCAACGTATATATCTGCAAGCGCGGCAAGTTCTTTTGCAAACCCTTCGTCGTTTTCGGTCTCGCGCACATCACGGCGGACATTCTCAAGGAGTGCAATTTCGCCGTCTTTCATGGACTTCGCGGCACCACGGGCAATGGGGCCAACAAGGTCGGGAATAAATACGGCGGCACCGAATTTTTTCATAGCGCGCGCAACCGGCTCGATGGAATCGCCTTCGCGTCCAAAGTGGGAAACGATGATCACACGGGCACCGCGTTCGGCAAGATAGCGTATGGTCTTCCACGCTTGTTCGATACGAAAAACGTCGGAAGCCTCGCCATCATCTCCAATGGGCAAGTTGATATCGAGACGCAGAAGTACGCGCTTCCCTTTTAATTCGCTTGCCGGTACCTCATCGATGCATTTCATCCCGCTCTTTCTATGCTAATAAACCTGAATGAGTATCTTGGGTGCGAAAGGGCGGGATTCATCGTGCGTTCTCTAATGCTTGTAAGAGTGCAGCAAAACGCGCCTCGTTGATACTCACGTGTCCCACGAGAAGCCCGATGACATCACCATCGCGCAACATCTCTGCCGCATTCGACTCGGTCGCTGCGCCGCCATAAATGATTCGGACGCCCATTCCTTTTTCGCCGTGAAGTTCGATTATCGTCTTGCGAATAAATATCGCCATTTCGTGCATATCGCGCGGGCTCATGGCTTTCTCACCGCCGATTGCCCACACAGGCTCGTATGCGACGAGTACTTTCGAGATCTTCCCCGGCTCCACACCGGAAAATCCCGTACGCAACTGTTCCTTTACTACATTGAAATGTTCACCTTCGTGTGAGCGCGCCTTTTCTCCGACACACAGGATGGGGGTCATGTCGCTTTCGAGCGCGGCAGCGACGACCTTCCCGGCATCTTCATTCGACTCGCCTTTGGCGCGCCGCTCGGAGTGGCCCACTATCACGTACTGCGCACCCGCGTCCTTTGCTTGCGGCAAAGAAATATCTCCGGTGTACGCACCGCTTCCCTCCGCACTTGCTTGTTGTATCGCAAACCCAAGGCGCTTTCCTTTGTACCGCGCTCGCAACTCGCGCAAAAAGATCGCGGGAGGTGCCACAATGACCGATACATGCTTCGCGGACTCGGCCGCCTCTCTCGTTGCATCAAAAAGCTTCTTTGCTTCGCGCATCGTCCCCGGATTCATCTTCCAATTGGCAACGACAATCGATTTCATCCCGCTCTTTCTATCTGAATAATCGGTTGCGCGCAACGTGAGAAACGAGAAAGGGCGGGATTCATTGACGGATTGTATCATTGTTCTCTCCACAGCACATAACTGTAGTCGGTAGAGGCAGAAGGGGTAAACGGCGGCGGATCGGTCGCCTGCAATTGGTCGTATGCATCAATGCGTGTTTGGTAGCCCGACGTGGTAACTCCTGTGGAAGTATTAATCCACTTCGTACCGGTGCGGCCACTGGAAACAATTGTGCCGACGGTTGTCAGCTGCGAGCGTAGGACGTACGGGTCCCATTGCGAAATCAGGCTCGAGGTCGTGTAATGATTGCGACCGTATCGGCCATTATGCGCGACGAAGATACCGTGGATCTCCATCACGTTCGGTGAGTTGAGCGGTATGAGCACATCCGATTCCGAAATGGCGGTAAAGCCAGCGGTTCCATCATTGGTCGCATACGTAAGGTTGTTGGGGAGGATCACATACGGAGTCGTGCCTGTGTCACTCGGTGTCGCAGCGACGATGGTAACCTTGCCGCTTACGACACCTTCGACCCACACGCGATCCTCGACGAATATCAAGCGGCAGCCCGAAGGTACCGTGTAGTTGCCGAGCAAATTCTGCGTTGCGATGATATTGTATTCGGTCGTGGCTGTGCTGCCATCCGGATAGCCTGTTATGCCCGTCGTTCCCGTCACGCGGTACACGTCGACCGTCCCGTTCGACTTGAAGATCATGTGGTACCCGCGACTATTGACCGATCCGGTAGAGGGTGCGAAATACAATCC
Organism: Candidatus Kaiserbacteria bacterium; assembly: GCA_016217925.1. Taxonomy (GTDB): domain Bacteria; phylum Patescibacteriota; class Minisyncoccia; order Phycocordibacterales; family UBA2100; genus UBA10103. The sequence continues at coordinate 179,799 of JACRFK010000004.1, read as the reverse complement.
GCCGCCTGTTTGCGCGTAGGTCTTCAGGTTCGTAAGGCTGGTCGCGATACCGGCAAAATCTATCGATGCGGCCGAATTGTGCCAGAGCGCCGACCCCGACCCGCTCCCGAGTACCCCCGCTGCGGGATTCACGGCAGGAGAACAACCGTAACTCGACGTGCAGTTCCAGGTGGTAAGAGCACTTGAGACATCTGAGTTGTTACTGCCGTCCATACGGATACCGCCATTGGAAAAATACTGGCCTGTAATCGCGCGGTCCGCTCCCGCCCATACGTTGCTATTCAACAAATACGAATACGCAGCGACAGATCTGCGCATGTATCGCCCGAGAAGCGTTCGTTTGAAGGTTGTATTGCTGTCCGAGGCGCCTTGCGAGGTTATATCTATTGATTGGATGACGCCGCACTGCGAGTTGCCCGCCACCGATATTGATGCCGAGCCCAGCGTGCCACCTTCGGGGTCGCTCACCGTATAGGTATACGGACCAGGTAGACCAGTGCCATTGGTCAGATTGTTGGGATTGTGCGCGAGGAACCATCGATAATATTCGAGCCCCGCCTCGGCGATGCTCAGGGCCTGTTCACGACTGTAGAGAGCACGCCCATACTTCGCCTGTTCGAATATGTAGCTTGTGATAGTGCCCATGATGAGGAGGAAAATCCCCATAAACGCGATGACGAGCATCGTCGTCACGCCGCGCTGCGCGCGCGTATGGAGTATGGAGTATGGAGTATGGAGAGAGCGTGCATCTGCTCTTTTTCTTTCTCCCGCCATACGCGATACGCTATACGCCATACTATTTCCCTATTAAGTTGCGCATCGCGGCGGAAGAGCGGAGCGAAAGCGGCGTCGGAGAGCGGACGGGGTCGACATCGACGAGCAAGGTCGCCGAGATGTATCTCACGTCACCGATCTTCGTTAGATCGCTCAGGAGCGCGCCATTCTTATCATAGTAGGAAAAAAGTGATGTGCCCTGAGCAACGTTCCTCACGTCCTCAGATGTGGTCGAGATCGTTTCGACTCCACTGTAGACGGCCGGATCCCCCGTCGGATCGATGACTCCCTTCACAAGCGCCGTACCGGAGAAATAGTAGTGCACCCGCTCGATTGCAGGATCGCCGTCAATTTCTGAATAAAATTTCAGGTCGTTGTTTCCCATAGAGACGATCGGATACGCGCCGTTGCTTGCATACGAGGCCTCGCGGATAGTGCGGATCATAAGGTCAATGCCGCGTTGCGCTGAAGCGGTCGCTGACCCTTGCTGTATCGCATAATTGCTTGTGCGATAGAAATAGAGGACGGAAGACGTGAGAGCGAGCATCGCTGAAGTGAAGACCGCGACCCATACCACTGCCTCGAGGAGACCCATGCCGCTAGAAGGTGATGAGCGTTCCATATTAGTTGAGTACTATAGAGAATCGGGTGGTGCCGGTGACATCAATCCCATCCGCAGAGTACGTTTGATATCCGGTCGACGAAGCGGAGACAGAATAGTTGCCGTTCGTGAGGCCGCCGAAGAACGCTTGCCCGCATGCGTCGGTTGTTACCGTCGCGTCGTATGACCCGCCTTTCGTGAGGCGTACCGATCCTCCCGAGATCGTCGTGCCGGAGTTATTCTTCACGTCCACGAGAAGAGAATTGGCCGTTTGTGCGGCAAGAAAGAGCTGGACGGAGCGGGACGTGTTCGGCGCGATCACTATCGGCTGCGGTGCGCATGACGACGCAATGTCATATCCGGTGGAAGCTGCGACGGAGAGCGTATATGCGTCCCACTCGAGATTCGAGATCGTCAACGCCCCCGAAGAATTCGTCGTGAGTAACTGGTCGTATTTGTAGACGGTTCCGCTCGGTCCCGAGCCGATCACCTTTGCCCCTCGCATGGTGAACGGGATCGCTATCCCCTGTCCGCTTTCATACGTCAGGCTCCATTCCTCGATAGAGGGCGAAGGGGCGTTGGGATTTTGAGCGACGAGATACGCGTGAAGAACGAGGCTCGGGTAGGTATCTGCGGGTATGCCGCTTACGTCGAGAGACGTGCTGGACGAAAAACCCGTACTGTTGCCCGAAAGGACCGAATCGGGGACGAGCGTGAGTCCACCGCCCGACGGATAGTAGACGTGGTAGGTGATGGTCGTCTCGGAAGGCTGTGTATCATTCCAAGAAAAAGTCCCCCAGCGCGAAAGTGCGATGGGGGTAATCGTCTGCGAATAGAGATTGGCGGGTGCGGTCCACGGCTGGATACCCTCAAAGCGCGCACGGTTGCCGCTCACTTCAATGTTGTCCGTCGAAGCGCCTATTTTACTCTCATCCGAGAAAGAGTCCGACCAGGTGTTCGTCGAACGTGAGTACGTACTGACGGCGAGAGAAGAAAGGACATCTATCGCGAAGGTCCCCGTGGTCGTCTGATTATTCGAAACGGTCAGATGCCCGGGGTCCGGATTCGTGTTTTGCGCCGTGACGCTGTATGTCTGTGCGGTCGAATAGCCGCTTTTCGTTGTCACTATCTGGTAGCCGGAAGCGGCTGGCGCTCCGATGAACGAGGCCGTGCCGCTCGCGTTGGTAAACGTGTTGATGGAAATCGTCGGCACGGTCGAAGAATTCACGATGGAGACAGACGCGCCGGAGAGCAGCTGTGAATTCGCGTTGACGACATCCACGGTAAGCGTGCCGCACGGCGGGGTACATGCGATCTCCATGCCGGCAGGCGGCTCGAATCGAGAGACAAGTATGATGTGCCGCACCCCCGTGCGTGAAGTCCATGAGACGTCAACTTTTGCGACCTTGTAATCGGACGTGATGCCATTTGTATCAGCTCCGCCGGTCCCATCTTTGGGATCATCGGCATATTCGATCACGGTGCGGCGTGTAAATGTGACACCATTGAGCGTGGTGGACTCTGACTGCGCTATCGACCCGGAGGGAATCCCGCCCGAGGTCCCGATCGAGGCATAGGTGATGCTCCGGATATATTCCATGCGTTCATTCCCAAGCGCAATAGCGCTTCCGCGCGCTTTGTTATTTGTTACGACATCGATGGAAAGTTGGAATGCTGCCCATATACCTAGGAATATCACGAGCATGAGGGCAGTACCAACGACTGTGTCCATGAGCGTGACGCCGCGCGAAGCGCGGCGTGTATAGCCTATAGCGTATCGTGTGTGGAGAGGGGAATCTAAGATTTTCTTTTCCGCCATACTCCATACTTCATACTCCATACTTCCGTATCAGATATTTTGAGAAAGCGAATAGATCGGGCTTATCATCGAGACTGCAAAGAATCCGACGGCGCCCCCGATGAGAAGCATGAGGAACGGCTCGATGATGGTGGACATGTCCTTGGTCTTGCGGTCCACTTCGTCCTCATAGAACACCGCGAGACGTTTCAGCATTTCGGAAACTTGACCGGTCTCTTCGCCGACCGCCATCATTTCGCCAACGAAGGCGGGATACAAGTCCTCTCGCCGCACGAATGCGGCCGCGAGCGATTGCCCTCCGCTCACACCGAGTGCGGCATCCTTGACGACAGCACGGAAATAGGAATTCTGGACGACTTCGCCCACGATATCGAGCGAGGTGATGACATCAACACCCGATGATAGGAGCGACGCAAGCGTACGAGCCGTACGCGCAGCATTTACTTCGCGCACCATCGGTCCGATGAGCGGCAAGTGCAGGAAGAAAAAATCCAATCCGCGCTTTCCCACTTTTGTATGCGCGGCAACATAGATAAGGACGCCGAAGCCGACGAGACCCCCGAGCGCCAAGAATGTGTACTCCACGAGGAAGTTGCTGACGCTGATGACGAATTGCGTTGATGCTGGGAGCTCTGCATTCATTTCTTCGAATGTTTGCGCGAGCGTCGGCACCACCTCTATCATCATGAGTATGCCGATACCGAATATTGCGATGAGGATGATGCACGGATAGATGAGTGCGCCGCGTATCTTTTTTTTCAAGGAGTACATTCGCTCCATCTGATCCGATATGACCTGCAAGGATGCCGCGAGATCTCCACCCTCTTCGCCGGCGCGTACCATCGCGACGAACAACTTGGAGAACACGCTTGGATATTTTGCAAGTGAATCATGCAGGGTATCTCCGCGGCGCACATCCGAAGATATTTGCGATATTACCGACGACATTTTCGGATTTTTGGTCTGCCGTTCTATTACGGCCAAAGCGCGCGCAAGTGCCAATCCTGCGCCCAACATGGCGCCCAAGTTGCGCGCAAGGAGTATCCTTTCGTATTCGGTAATGCGCGACATTTTCGCGTTCCAGTAACTCATCGAGAGCCAGCCGCTTCCGCCCGTTTCTTCCATCGAAATAATCCTGCCGCCCTCTTGCCGCACGATGCCGTAGAGTTCGAAACGGTCGGCCGTCTCGGCGACACCCTTGTATACTTCGCCATCGCTCTTTTCAGCGGTGTAGGTAAACTTCACCATTCACGTAAGTATAGCGTGCGGAACGAATACTTTTTCTCTTTTCCCCTACTCCGTAATGACTCGGAGTACTTCTTCTATTGTCGTGACGCCTTGCACCGATTTAAAAATGCCGTCCTCGCTCATCGTGAGCATTCCTTCGCTCCGCGCCTGATGCTCTATCGCATCGCCGGTATCATTTTTCATCACGAGCTCTTTGATGGTTGAAGTTACCGGTAAGACCTCGTAAATACCGACGCGTCCGGAATAGCCAGAGGGAGTCTTTCCGTTTTCTTTTGGTTTGAAGAAAGACATATTCTTCCACGTCGCTTCGGGAGGAAGGGCTTTTTCGTCTTTGAGTGCTTTCAGGACGACGCCTTGGTCTACCACATGCTCAAGCTGTGCCTGCTCATCGCGTGAAAGTTCGTACTTTTCTTTATCGGGAGCGAGTTTGCGCACCAAGCGCTGACCGATGATGACGCGCAGCGTGGAAACGAGAAGGAACGGCTCGATGCCCATGTCGAGTAATCGCGCGACGGCACCCGCCGCCGAATTCGTGTGCAGTGTCGAGAGTACTAGGTGGCCCGTGAGGGCGGCGTTCACCGCGAGCGAGGCTGTCTCTTTGTCGCGTATTTCACCCACCATCACGATATCCGGATCCTGACGCACGAGGCTGCGGAGGCCGTTGGCAAAAGTAAATCCGATATCGGGCCGCACTTGGGTCTGATTGATGCGCGGCATCTGATACTCTATCGGGTCTTCGATGGTCGAGATATTCACATCCGGAGTATTCACGATATCGAGCAATGTATAGAGCGTCGTTGATTTTCCGGCACCCGTCGGGCCGCAGGAGAGGATCATGCCGGTCGTCTTGCGCATTGCTTCGTGCATGCGCTCGAGTCCTACGCCATGGAATCCGATACTCTCGAGAGTGAATCCCGATATCGAGTCACGCAAAAGACGCATAACGATCTTCTCGCCGTAGTAGGTCGGCAAAATAGAAACACGGAACGATATCTTCTCGCCTCCGCTCTCCGCGCCAAACCGTCCATCTTGCGGCAAACGATGCTCGTCGAGGCGCATGTTGGCGAGCACCTTAATGCGCGCGGTAATGGCGGCCGCGGCATGCTTCGGCAATTCCATCGCGTCGTGCAAAATACCGTCTATGCGGTAGCGGATGAGGAGAGCCTGCTCGAGCGGTTCGATGTGGATGTCGGATGCGTTCTGGGCATTGGCGTGCCTTATAAGCGTATCGACGATGCGTACTGTGGGTGTCCCTTCCGCGATCTCTTTGAGGTCTGTTTCTTTTCCCTCTCCGAGAGCGGTCTTTTCGAGCGCGGCGGTCTCACGGCCGATGACGTCACCGAGATTATCTTTGAGCCCCTGTTGGTACTGTTTGAGTGCTGCTTTGATAGATGCGACATCGGTGAGCCGCGGCAAGACCTTGAGATGCGTCTTCTTCTTGATGAAATCTATCGCCGCCAGGTCATCAGTATCGAGCATCGCGACCTCCAACTCTTCGCCGCGATGGTTGTAGGCGATGATGTTGTTGCGGCGCGCAACGGGTTCGGGAAGAAGAGAGAGCACGTCGTACTGGATGGTGGTCCCCACAAGCGATACAAATGGAATGCCGAGGATGTACGCATAGGTGCGGCGCAGTTCGTCCTCCCCGATGGCGCTCTTCGCTTTTAGGATGTCGCCGACCGATTGCCCGGTCTGCTTGGCCTCCACTTCTGCGGTATCAAAATCTTTTGCCGAGACAAGCCCCGCATCGGCGAGAAATGATTTCAAATGTGTGTCGGAGATGTACATGCGTCAATTATAGCGCGCCCACGAAAGTTCAGATAGGCAAATCCTGTTTTTTCTTTGCGTAAGGTCTTATTAAAAGGTATGCATCATATAACTTGCGTAGCATCACGGGCCTTTGAGGGTCGGGCGGCTTAATAATCGGCCTTCCCGTTTTTTCATCTATATCAAATTTGTAAAAATCATACGCCTGAAGTTCTGCTGCCAACGCCGCGAGTTCTGGATGGTCCGCAAGGCAGCTTTGGTAAACAGGCTTGCTTCTATTCATGTCACCAACCATGCTGCCTATGGGAGCAAAAAAACTCGCAAAATTGCTGCAACGCTGTACGAATTCTTCATAGGCAAGCAAGGGTTTATCGTATTTTTCGAACACTTCATCTGAATTATCTATCATTGACATCATCGTAACATCTGCTAAACTCTTCTCATTCGTTCCGCCTCTGGCGGACGCTTTTTTTAAAAGACCTTACTAATGGCTAAATCCTAGTGGCTAACTACTATTCCTATGGCTCTATTTGACCTCAAATCCCTCAACTCAGCCCTCGACGAGCTCCAGCAGGAGCGCGGTATTTCACGCGAATCTGTTGTCGATGCCCTTGCAACAGCGCTTGCTGCCGCATACCGCCGCGAATACGGCAAGCGCGGACAAATAATCCGCGCCACCTTTAATCCCGCGACAGGCGACATGGAATTCCGTCAGGCGAAAATAGTCGTGGACAAGACGCTCGTACGCGAAGAGGGCGAAGAATCGACGGGTGACGACGACCACCGCTCGCGCTTCAATCCGGAGCAGCACATCATGATCGCCGACGCGCGCCGCATCAAGAAAGATTCACAGCTCGACGAGGAAATTTCCTTCCCGCTCGAGACGCGCGAGGATTTCGGGCGTATCGCCGCGCAAGCCGCTAAACAGGTAATCATGCAGAAAGTGCGCGAAGCGGAGCGCGCGAGCATCATCCAAGAATACGGGGAGCGAGAAGGCGACATCGTTACGGGCCACGTGCAGCGTTTTGAGCGCGGCAACCTTTTTGTCGACCTTGGCCGCGCGACCGCCATACTTCCCTACGACGAACAGATCCCTGGCGAGCGCTACCGACAAGGCGAGCGCGTGCGTGCGCTTCTCTTGCGCGTCGACGAGGGCGTGCGCGGTACCTTCATCCGCCTTTCGCGCTCGCACCCTAGATTCCTCACGAAATTGTTTGAGGCCGAAGTACCGGAAATGGCCAGTGGCATCGTCGAGGTCAAAGGCATCGTCCGCGAACCGGGTAGCCGTGCCAAGATTGCGGTATTTTCCAAAGATGATCACATCGATCCGGTCGGCGCACTCGTCGGCCAGCGCGGTGTGCGCGTCGCAGTCGTTACTTCCGAATTGGGTGGTGAGAAAATCGACGTCGTGGAATGGTCCGAGAAACCGGAAGACTTCGTCAAGGAATCGCTGAAGCCCGCGCAAGTACTGTCGATTGAACTCAACGAAGAAGAGAATCGCGCGACTGTCCAAGTCGCCGAAGATCAGCAATCGCTCGCCATCGGCCGCGGTGGGCAGAACGTCCGCCTCGCCGCACGCCTCACAGGCTGGAAGATAGATATCCGCTCGACAGGCGGTGAACAAATCGCCGCGACTGACGGCACTGAGGCTCCCAAAATCCAGGACACACAAGTGGAAGACATCACGCAAAAAGAAAGTGCATTCGAAGAAACCGAGAAGGAGATGACTGCGGGTGAAGAGCCGGCCGACATCGGCGAGAAGAATATCGACCCCGTCGCCCAGGACCGTGACATCGCATCAGAAAAGGTCGAAGAGCAGCAGGAGGAAGTTGCAACAGACAAGGAGAAGGACGCTGAATAGATAAACCCCGACGCACGGAGTGGTCGGGGTCCCGACCTCCTTCAGAGCGTCGGGAGAAAAAGACGCTGAGTAAGCGCCTGTCATAAATTCTTCGCGGGGCGGCCGATTGGCCGCCCCGCTTGTTAATGCGCAAGTCCGAACAACTGCCTTAGGCTTCCACCGCCTGGTGCGCCTTCGTGACCGCACCATCGCGATCGAGATAGACGTCTTGATCGTCATACTGGATTCGAATCGACGGTCGCTTTTTCCCGTCGACCGACAGATGCGCCGGCAAGTATTGCGCGACCTCCTCTGCAATCTTGACCAGTGCCTGCATCGCAGCACCTGGATTATTGTAGAGTTCGTGATTCTGCCCCGCTTGAATCTGGCCAGTGAAAATAATACTGGGGGCAGAGGCGCCCGGCTCACCGGCATATCCGACGGCGGGACGGAGCGCAATCTGTGTCGGCCTGCGTAGCGGTCGAACCGCATCTTCTGCATTGCGCAGAAGATCCTCCGACGACGTATTCGCGTGTGCAGGGATTGTGATCACGAATGGGCGACCGCAGCCGTCCACTCGATACGCCTGCTTAAGGTTCATGGCATGTACTCCGGGGCGGGATGCCCACTGCGCGACAGCTAACACCCTTCCGCTGCTCCTGTCAATTTGCTACACTCTTTCCCATGAACCTTTGGCACGACATACCGCTCGGCGAAAATGCGCCCGACGAGATAAACGTCATCATCGAGATACCGAAAGGCTCGCCGAATAAATATGAGATAGACAAGGCGACCGGACTCATCAAACTCGACCGCGTGAATTATTCCGCAGCACCGTACCCCTTTGATTACGGCTTTGCACCGCAGACGCTCTGGGACGACAACGACCCGCTTGATGTCGTCGTACTAACGAGCTATCCGCTGCACCCCGGCATTCTCGTCGCTGTGCGGCCGATCGCGGTTATGGAAATGATAGACAGCGGCGAGAGCGATTACAAAATCCTCGCAGTACCCGTTGACGACAAGCGTTGGGACGATGTGAAGGATCTGCATGACCTCAACAAACACGCGCTCAAGGAGTACACGCACTTCTTCGAAACGTACAAAGCGCTCAAAGGCAAGCCGTCGCCCGTCTCCATCGGCGGCATCAAGGGTCGCAAAGAGGCCATCGAGGCCGTCAAGAAATCGGTAGCGATGTACAAGAAGAGTCAGGAGGGCTAGGCGCGTGCCTCATCAGTTGTCCCCTTTTAGGGTGGCCGCGGGCTGGCTGCTTCCAGCTATACTAATGTCATGCCTCCCCCTTCCAACCCCGTACCATTCAATCCGGCCGACCATCTGCTTCCGCCGGCACCGAAGTCTTCAATGGGGCCGGTCGTCGGCATCATCATCATCGTGATACTGCTCGTCATCGGTGCATTATATTTCTGGGGCGCACATCTGAATGCGCAAGACCCGGAAGACCAGCTGCCACTTATTCCAGGAGACGGGTCGGCGGTGTCGCAGTAAAAGTCCAATCTTGGGTCCTGGATCTTTTTCTGTTACACTCGCCCAATGTCAAATTATCTTACGGACGTAAAAACCTCGCGCGACGAGACGGCGTGGGAAGCCGAAGTACAAGCGCAGATTACCGCAGAAGCGCTTGCCCACTACCGGGCTGAAGCGTTGAAAGAAATAACGAAGACCGCAAAGCTCGACGGTTTCCGTCCGGGCAAAGCGCCGGAAGAAGAAATTGTACGCGTATACGGAGAAGGCGCGATTTTGCGTGAGGCCGTGCAAATGGCGATACAGCATGAGCTTCCCGAGCTTTTTGCGGCAGAAAAGCTTCTTATTATCGAGTCCCCGCGCGTGACGACCGATACGCCGGAATTGGGCAAGCCCGTCAAATTTACCGCACGCGCCGCGCTTGCTCCTTCCGTGGAACTGCCGGATTACAAGAAAATCGCCAAGAAGCATACCGACAAAAAAGAAGAAATCTCCGTGTCCGACGAGGAGCATACACAGGCGCTTACACATCTGCGCCGTGAGCGGGCACGTATTGATAAAATTGAAGGCGGCACCGATGCACAAAAGGCGGCGGAGGAATCGCGCGCCGCCGAATTGAAGGACCTGCCTGAGCTCGACGACGCATTTGTGCAATCACTCGGGTACGAAAGTGCGGAGAAATTCACCGAAGCACTTCGCGTAAACATCAAGACCGAAAAAGAAATGCAGGCTGCCGAGAAGCGCCGCGCCCTTATCCTCGACGAGCTCGTCAAAGAATCGAAGATTTCGTACCCCTCGGCACTGCGCGAATACGAGCTCGACGACATGGAGGCGCGCCTCAAGGACGACCTCTCGCGCATCGGCCAGACGCTCGAATCGTATTTCACACAGACCAAGAAAACGCGTGAGCAGGTCCGTGCCGATTGGAAAGACACCGCCGACAAGCGCGCAAAGGTACGCCTGATACTGACCGAAATAGCGCGTAAGGAACATATTGAACCGGATGAAAAGTCGCTCGAGCACGAGCTTGAACATGCAAAGAAGCATTACCCGCAAGCTGACCCCATCGCGCTGCGCGCACACATCTCGCATGCGATGCGCAACGACGCGACGCTGCGTTTCTTGGAAGGAAATGCCGCGCCCGTCGCCCATACGGGACACGACCACGAGCATTAAAACGAAGAGGACGCCCGACCGGGGCGCCCTCGAAATTAACGTGTAGCGAACAAACGCGTTACGCAGCCGCGCAGACATGCTGGTGCGCAGCAGAGAAAAGACGCTGCTGGGCTTGCACCAGACGCCGACTCGGCCTCTTACCGAGACGACGGATGATGAGCTCGACCGCGAAGCTGTGGATCGCCAGCGCCAACGGACTGTGCTCATCTTTCACTTCAGGAAGTTCGCCAACGCTAGCTGCTTCCCGCCAAACTGCGAGCGGGACGGCGTCGAGCTTTGGATGGCGGCTGACGACGTGCTCTGCAGCAAGACTTAACCTCGCGGTTAAGTTATTTTCATCGATTTGCATGATGTGCGAAGCCTCTTGGTTATAGGTGTTTTCGACAACGCACGCATACGCAACACGACGCAACAAAACGCAACTTTACTGCCCGATACAGTACCATAATACGCGTAAAAAGTCCATGGGAAACGAGACGCATTTAACTTTGAAGTACACCGTCCCGAACAAAAACGGCACGTCAAACGTGCCGTTTTTGTTCCTCTAGGACTTACGTTAGTTCCCCTTTCCGCTTTTACCGAAGACGCTGAAGCCGTGGCCCGAGAACCACTCTCTCACTTTCTTTCTGAACTCGTCGGTATCGAGCCGCACGGTGGGACGAGTGACCGAGACCGAAGTCGCCGTCAATACTGTGCCGCTCTCATTCATGGTGCCCGTCGCCTTTATCTTGTCGCCTATCTGGATGGAGGCGAAGGTCGTCGTCGCGCCGTTTAGCATGATGACTGTGCTGCCGGTGAATTGGACGGTCGCGCGGGTTTTGTTGTCCTTGTCGTTGTCATTGTCCTTTCCAGTCCCGTTGCCGAGTATGAGCGACGTACTGGTGCTGTTTATGTTTTGCACCGGCCCGGTGATAGAGCGCTCCCTCACACCGAGCGTCCAATCTTTGACTGCCGTTGCGTTCACGCTCAGCCCATTGCCCGAGAGCACGCCGACAAAGCTCACGGTGTCGCCCACCGAGATCGCACCGAGGGAAGATCCCGAGCCGGTCGATGTGACGAACACGGTCGAGCTGTTTGTCGTGACCGCCCACGAGAGTGTCGAGGACCCTGCGGTCGTCGTCACAGTGAGCGTACTGCCGGTGATGCCGGTCACTTTCGCGCCGCGCACTAAGACATTGCCCGAGTCGGTGATGGCAATCTCCACGCGCTGTGCAAGCGGGCGGGTATCACGGATGTCCCTCGTGCCGCGACCTTCATCCGCAGCCGCGATGATCGGTAGGAATGCGAGGGCAGAAGCTACCGCGACTGATGCGGCGCCTATGCCGAATTGCGTTGCTAGTTTCATGATGATTATTCTGTATTAGATGATAATGGGGCGGATTGCTCTCCCCGTGTTCGTATGACGAACCGGGGCGGAATGTCTTACATTGGCCCCCAGTTATGTACTGCCTCAATTATGGTATGGTGGGTAAACTGGCGTCCGGCCAGTTTCTGGCTCCTCGACTCGGAGATGCATCTGGGAGCAGACGCATTTCACTCGTCCTACGTCGCCAGTAAGAAACCTATGGATAAAACGTCAGAGCAAGAGAGGGAAAAAGAGTTCCTTGCCGCATATGACGAATTCGGCGATGCAATTTTCCGTTTTCTCTCTATGAAGATAGCCGACCGGGAGACAGCGAGAGACCTTACGCAAGAGACGTTCACTCGCGCGTGGGATTTTTGCGTTGAGGGCGGAGAAATTCGCGAGTGGCGGCCGTTCCTCTATCGCACAGCCTACAATTTGGTCGTTGATGTCTATCGAAAAAAGAAATCCGTCTCTCTCGACGCGCTTCTGGAGGATGACGGGTTTGCGATGACGGATAATAGCGTGGGGGAAAGGAGCACGGTCGAACAGGCCGAGGTGTCGCGAGTGCGCAAGGCGATAGACAAGCTTGACCTGACCTACCGAGATATTATCCTCCTTAGGTTCACCGAGGACTTGCCGCCCAAAGAGATCGCGCGTATAACAGGACTCTCGGAAAATGTCGTGTCGGTGCGCATTCATCGCGGCGTTGAAAAACTCCGGACACTGCTCGGGCCAAGCGCAACATAAAATATATGAAATTCACCGACATATTTAAACGAAATAACGACCAGGATGATGTCGCGGCGCAGATCAAAGCCGCTACGAACATCTCTATGGACAAGGATTCGCGCGAGCGCATGCGCGCGCACCTTTTTGAATACACCCAACTCCGGCCGATGCACGCGGGGCGCGTTTCTCGAACGTCGGCGTCCCACTATTATGGATTCTTAGCAAACCTCACTGCGCACATACGCCCAATACCTGTCCTCACGGCGGTGCTCATTGTCGCAGTGAGCGGCGGCACGGTTGCCGCTGCGGAAACCTCGCTTCCCGGCGACACACTCTATCCCGTGAAAGTGCATATCACCGAAGAAATACGGGCCTCGATCGCGACCACTCCAAAAGCGCGAGCCGATTGGGCTGTCGCGCGTGCAGAACGCCGCCTTGAGGAAGCCGCCATGCTCGCACTTGCAGGGAGACTCGACGATGCTACGCGCACGGCACTCGATGCCAACTTCGACGAGCACATGCAGCGCGCGGATGAAAACCGTACACAGCTTGAGAACGACAGCGACTCATCGGACGCATCTGAGATCGAGAAGAATATCGGCGCGGTACGCGTTGCACGCAGGAACATTCTTGACGGCACGCGCAGAGGGGCACGTGTCGTTGTGGCGGCGCTACAGGCAAAAGCCGCCGCCGACACCACCGCAACGAGCTCGACGACGGAGGCTCTCGTCCAATTGACGCAGGAAAGCCCGCAAGTCTCTGATGAGCCGGAGACCGTGGCGCGAGGTCATCGAACGGCCGCAAAAGTGCGGATCGAGGCAACGAAGAAATTCCTCGAACGTTCCCGAGATCTGAAAATTGAGGCGCGTGAGAAGGCACAGGAACGCCTCAAGGAAGCTACAGAGTCATTTTCTTCCGGAGATGACGATGTCGCACACGGCAAAAAAGAGGAGGCGTCCTCGCATTTCGATTCAGCCCTCGAGTCCGCGACAGAGATAGAGGACCTTATTTCCGATTCGAACGACTCAGATGAGGACAAGTCCGGCCGCAAATTCTAACAACAGAGACCGTACATTTTGAGAAAAATTGCTACTGGGGTACACTCTCCCTTATGAACACTCCAAAATCGCAATCTGGCGCATCACGTTCGCAAATGCTCGTGCCTATGGTCATCGAGAAGACCTCGATGGGCGAGCGAGCATACGATATTTATTCGCGCCTTCTCAAAGAGCGTATCGTCTTTCTCGGTGGGCCTATTGATAGCGACGTGGCAAATCTCGTCGTTGCCCAACTCCTCTTCCTCGCATCCGAAGATCCGAAAAAGGATATCTCTTTCTACATCAACTCCCCGGGCGGACACGTCTCGGCCGGCCTTGCTGTCCTCGACACGATGAATCACATCCAGCCGAATGTCTCCACTGTCTGTGTCGGTATGGCGGCCTCGATGGGTGCCGTACTGCTCTCTGCCGGACAGAAGGGAAAACGTTTCGCGCTTCCGAATGCGGAGGTGATGATCCACCAGCCGAGCGGCGGCGCCGAAGGTATGGCGGCGGACATCGAGATAACCGCAAAACAAATATTAAAACTCCGCGAGCGCCTCAATAAGATACTCGCAAAAAATACAGGTCAGAAGATCGAGAAAATCGCCGCCGACGTGGACCGCGACTTCTTCATGACAGCCGAAGAGGCCGTCAAATACGGCATCGTCGACAAGGTGTTGGTGTAACATAGGGTGATGGCCTCGAGGAGGCCGAGTCAAATCTAATCTTGAAAATACGCCAGCAGATGACTAGTCTGCGTAGAGTGCAACCCCGGCCTTTCGGTCGGGGCTGCTTCATGGTTCGCCGAGTCCTCGGAGCTCTTTTTGCCCTTCAGGTGCGAGGACGTGCTCAAGGCGAAGGTTCCTGCGCTGCGGCCAGAACGACTTCGGATTCCACACAACCGAGATATGGTGATGTGTCCGGGCACGCTCGATAATCTCCTGAGCGACCTGGTGCACGCCCGGAATGCCGAACGGCCTGACTTCGATCGCGCCGTGAGACCTTGCCCGGACCACGAGGAACGGGGTCGGGAGCAGAGCTCGGCTCTTGGGCACGAGTACGAAGTCTCCCGTCCTGATGCGAAACCGCTTCGCAATGGGAAGGGCGTAGTACGCAGATTCGGCGAACAGTCCGCGCAAGCGAGCGATAGGCTGTTTGGCGTTTGCCATGTGTGTCTTCCCCTATAAGATTTGCCAGCCGTAGTCGTAGCATGGCCTTTATGCTTCGGCAAGGTTCAGCGATTAAATCCCCTTGAGCGACGTTATCGGCAAGGTACCCGTCTGAAAAAGCGGGCCACCGGGCAACGATTCGCGTCGTCCGGTGGTTATTTTATGTGAGTTTGGCGCATAAGCCGCTCAACTTCGTATCGCGCTACAAGCCTACACACAACCGGCAAGTCGGCAAGATTTGGTATACGGCTGAGACGCCACAACCGCCAAACAAGACGCATCCCTAGTATGAGAGCCCCCAGTGAGACGGCCCCCATAAGACATGTGAGCAAAATCGTCCAAAAGACCACGGTCACACCCTCTCTCTGCGAGAAGGCATTACAACACATCTATAGATGATCAACAAGGCAGGTCCAGCCCTTCATATTTCCTTTTTCTGTGCCCGTGGTATAGTGCCCCTGTACCTATTAGTATGTTCAAGAAATTCAATTTTGTTTCGACCAGTGAGCCAATGGATGCGCTCCAAGCACTTATTCGTGATTTCTCAATCGAAGTCAGTTTGACGCGCACATAACACTCACGCGGCTGAAGCCACCGCGTATGTCATTAAAAATCATCCTCCTCCTGCTCGGCCTTTCGGGTGCAGCAGGTATTGCCATCGGATATTTCCTCCGACTTATTATTTCGTTGGGTAAGCGCGGCTCGATGGAACTCGAGATTCGCAAAATGAAGCTCGACGCCGAAGAGCGCGCGAAGAGAATCACCGAAGAAGCCGAGGCCCGCGCAAAAGCGACCGAAGGCCGCGTCACCGACGAGCTGAAAGTGCGCGCACTCGATTTGAAACAGGTCGAGGAGCGTTTGGTGCGCAAGGAAGAGCTCCTGGACAAGCGTCAGACCAACCTCGATCTCGAACAGGAAAATCTTGCGAAGAAAGGCGAGGAGATCATCGTCGCCAAGGCGAAGCTCGATGAGCTCAGCCGAGCGGAGCAAGTAAAACTGGAGAAAATCGCCGGCCTTACCGCGGAAGAAGCGAAGGTTGACCTCCTGAAATCCGTCGAGCAACAGAACGAGAGCGACATCGAGAGCCGTATGCGTAAGCTCGAAATAACCGGCAATGAGAAGCTCGAGCACCGCGCCAACGAAATACTCGTGACCGCGGTGCACCGCCTCGGCAATTCCGTCGTCTCCGACGTCTTGGCGACGACCATTTCACTTCCCAACGACGAAATAAAAGGCAAAATAATCGGCAAGGAAGGCCGCAACATCCGCGCCTTCGAGCGCGCGACCGGCGTCGACGTCATTGTGGACGACACCCCCGGCACGATTACCCTCTCTTCCTACGATCCGATACGGCGCCAGATCGCGCGCATCGCACTTGAGAATCTCATTCTCGACGGTCGCATCCAACCTGCAAAGATTGAGGAGTCCGTGCAAAAAGCCGAGCAGGAAATAAATACCATCATCAAAAAGAAGGGCGCAGAAGCCGCATTTGAGGCGAAAGTCCCGAATCTCGACCCCAAACTCATCATGATCCTCGGGCGGCTTTACTTCCGCTCGAGCTACGGCCAGAACGTGCTCGACCACTCTGTCGAAGTCGCGCATTTGGCAGGGATGTTGGCCGCCGAACTCGGCGCCGACGAAGGAGTCGCTCGCGCGGGAGCCCTTTTCCACGACATCGGCAAGGCGGTGGACCACGAGGTCCCTGGTACGCACGTTGAGATCGGCCGCCGTATCTTGCAGAAATTCGGTGTGAGCGAGGAGGTGGTCAAGGCGATGCAGGCGCACCACGAGGAATACCCGTACGAAACCCCCGAATCGATGATAGTCCAGGTCGCCGACGCCATTTCCGGTGCCCGCCCGGGTGCTCGCCGCGACTCTGTAGAGAACTACATCAAACGCCTCACCGAATTGGAAGCCATCGCCAACGGCCAACCGGGCGTCGAGAAGAGCTACGCCATCGCCGCCGGCCGCGAAGTGCGCGTTATCGTGAAGCCTGATGCAATTTCGGACCTCGAAGCCCGCAAACTCGCGCGCGACATCGCGGACAAGATAGAGAAAGACATGCAGTATCCCGGAGAGATAAAGATCAGCGTGATAAGAGAAACGAGGGTCATCGAGTACGCGAGATAGAATTTACGTGGTTCTTGCTTTGAACCAACCCGCTACAACCAACAGCCCGGAAATCGCGAGGCCGATCAGTGGCGCCCATGTTAGTAAATCAGAAAGACCGGTGAATGAGGCATAAAGCGCGACACCAAGACCCCCGAAAATGCCGGCGATGAGCGCGGTTGCTCCAACACCGGCATGAATCTTTTTTCCGAGAAGAATCGCCATAACGGCTGGAAAAAGTGCGAGCTGCGCGGAGTATGTGACGTATACAAGATTGTAGAGGTTGATTTTTGCATAGGTATTGAGGAAAAAAACTATTGTGGCACCTAAAAGCGCCAAAAGAACGATTGAGGTGCGCGCAATTTTGAGACCTTTCTCAGATTCCTGTTCAGACAGGCCAAAAATATCTTGAACGATAGTGTTTGCCGACGCAAGAAGAAACCCGTCTATTGTTGAGAGCATTGCCGCGATTAGACCAGAGATAATGACGACAAATAAAATCGGGTGGGCAGACAATAATGTAACAACCGACGGCAATAGGTTATCTGCCGTCACGCCGGAGATATTCCTCAAAAGCATACCAATCGAAATGCCGGCGACTCCAGGAATAAATAGAAGTACAAGCGACGACCACAGGAGTGATCTAACAGGTGCTTTGTGTTCGGTGGTCGTCGCGGCGAGGTTTTGCCATCCAGACATATCAACGAACTGCCAAAGAATACTGAAGAGGATGTTCGTCAAAACCCCGCCGAGCCCCACAGCAACGACAAGGCTGTTGAGTGACGGGTAAAAGAACGAAACAAGTTGACCCGTTTGTGCGCTGTTTTGGAGCGCAAGAAAAATAACGAGTAAAACGAGTGAAACATAGGACATGATATTGAACGCCCGATTGGGGAGCAAATTACCCCGCATCCCGCCATGCGCCGTATAAAACGCAGCACCGCCCGCGAGAAGTAGAATGCAGACAACGCTTACCCAAGGAGAGAGGTTGAGTACCGAGAAAATTGAAAAACCCGCAACCAACTCCCAGCCGAGGTTGAGGGTAAAGCCCGTCACAGTTGCAAGCGCGGCAACTTGTGCCGCTCGGGTACCGAATGCTTCTCCTAGCACACTGTGGATGGTCCTGTTTCTTACGCGCGCGGCAATGCGTTCTGCAAAAAAGGCGATGAAAACAAACCCAGCGCACCAGGCAATTTGAAACCAAATCCCGCTTGCGCCTGCAATGTAGCCGAGGTACGCGAAATAAACGACTGCGTTTCCGAGCGCAAGTGATGTTGAGATAAAGAGTTCGGCTCCCCATCTAGCGTTCAAAGTGCCGCCAGCATAAAAAAATTGGTTGGCGCTATGACTTTGGTACTTCCGTAATAAAGTTAGTCCGATCGAGAGAAGAATCGGCAAGGCAACCGAAGCGGCCAGAAGAATCTCTATTCTCATAAGTGCCATGATTTGAGCACTCAATCAAAGAAAGATAAAAATCCTGACCTGTTCTACTATATAAAACTTGATAATATGTTCTAAAGATTGGAGTATTTATGTATCACTAAATATTAGTCAGAAAAATTGACTTTTCTAAGAATTGGACTAGGATGCGTTCATGGTTAAAGAATCGGGTTTTGTTCGGGAGTTGGAGGAAATCGGGCTTACCGAAAAAGAGTCCGTCGTATACCTTGCTCTCTTATCGCTTGGTACGGGTACTGCATACCGTATCGCGGAAACATGCGACGTTAAAAAACCTACTGTGTATGTGACTTTGGAAGATTTACGCAAGAAAGGGTTGGTGCTCAAGGTCCCACATGCGAAAAAAGCCCTTTTTTCGGCACGAGATATCAATGAATTCCTCACCGAACAGGAATCGCGGCTCAAATCGGTGCGAGCTATAGTGCCACAGTTGCACTCGCTCGGTGGCCGGAGACCCGATGTGCTGTACTTTAGCGGCATGAGCGGTGTCGCGCAGGCATGCGATTACAAGTATCGGGAACTTCTCGGTAAAACGCTGTGCTGCTTCTATAGCAATCTTAAGGGGGTTGACGAGAAGGTCCTTCATCTGTACGAAAGATGGGACAGGAAAGCTGTTGCCGACGGAATATCTTTCAAGGTTATCGTGGAGAAAGGTAACACTGAGAATGACATGGTCAAATTGGCAAAGAATAACGATGATATAAAAGTCAAATACCTGAAGGACTACACCTACCCGCCGACGCAATCGATTGAAATAGCCGAGAATTTCATCCGTATTACCAATGAACGCGAGCTTCAAACGACCATAATCGACGATAAGCAGACGGCTGAGGCGATGCGGCAGATATTCAATATCGTGTGGGAGAAGGGAGTCTGAGGCTTCTGTTGAGCCATATTTTCGGTAGTTATTCCGCGGCTCAAAAGCTGTGGAAAATGGGCTTTTGTCAATTGACACGCCGAAAATACGGCTCAAAATGGTCTGGAGGGAGGTCGAGTGCGCATGACGGTTATTATTTAATAGACGTATAACAAAAATATATGGCAAATAAAATGGATTTGGTTGAGAAAGTGGCAGCAACAATCGGCTGCACGAAGGCCGACGGTGAGCGCGCAGTAGAGGCGATCATTGACATGATTACCAATACGCTCAAGGCCGGTCAGGAGGTCTCGATAGCAGGTTTGGGTATCTTCCAGGCGAAGGTACGAGCGGGCCGCACGGGTAGAAACCCACGCACGGGCGCTACCATTCAGATTAAGGCGATGCGGGTGCCGAAGTTCCGCGCTTCCAAGACTTTGAAGGATGCGGTGAAATAGCTTTTTAGCATTTCTACACAAAATCCCGCCGTAGTGGCGGGATTTTGTTTCGCTTGCACTGAACTTGCTTGCGGTGAGCTCGTCGAACCTGTCGAAATGTGCGGGATGGGGGAATCGGTCACGGTAATTCGTTCGCCGCCGCTCGCGAATTTCCGCGACCCCGACTCGGCTCCCCGCGAGCTCGCGGGGGCCCCGCCTCCGTCTTTCTCATCACCCACCCGCAAAAACCAGCACGACGCCACAGCGTCGCTGTGGCGTCGGCAGTTTTAATGCGGGATGGGGGAATCGAACTCCCAACTTCAGTTTGGAAAACTGACGTTTTACCACTAAACTAATCCCGCTTTTAGAGAAGAATACACTGAATTCGTGATTTTGCGAAAACTACCCAGACAGCGTATATTCAAGCAAATGAAATCCGGCCTCTCCTCACTTTTAGTCAACATAGCGGCACTCGCCCTGATCGCGAGCGGTTTCTTTCTCGTTCTCTACCAATGGCCGACACCTACGATAACTCCGATAGTCGCAGAGCCCGAGACGAGCCCCGCGGGCGGCGGGGCGAGACCGACGGGCGAGGCACAGGCAGCAGCGGTGAATATCGGGACCGACGCACCCCTCCCCCTGGCGACCTCAACTACCGAGCAGACCAAGGCAACTACCTCAGCGAAAACCGTTGTAAAAAAAGTGACGGTAAAACAGCCGGTCGCACAACAGAGGCCGCCCGACAACCAGGCCTTGCGTATCAAGAACCCCTATTCCTTCGCGCCAGTTTCATTTGAATCCATAAATGCGATTACGCGACCCGCACTTGTAAATATCC
The DNA here is from genome assembly GCA_016217925.1 of Candidatus Kaiserbacteria bacterium. Classification (GTDB taxonomy): domain Bacteria; phylum Patescibacteriota; class Minisyncoccia; order Phycocordibacterales; family UBA2100; genus UBA10103. Next base: position 159,111 of record JACRFK010000004.1, on the reverse strand, counting down.
TTTGCACGCCGCGCGGCGCGGCGTCTCTATCCCCTATTTCCGGTTCCGGAGTAATCATTGACCCGCGAGGAGTCATACTCACCAATGCACACGTCGCGCAATACGTGCTCCTCTCTCAGAGCTCGCGCATTAACCTATCTTGTGTTATTCGCACGGGGGCACCGGCGACCCCACGGTGGCACGCCGAGATCCTCTACATCCCGCCCGTATGGGTCGAGGTCCACGCCCCCGAGATTGAGATGAAGAATCCGGTCGGCACCGGTGAACACGACTACGCCCTACTGCGCATAACTGGCACGGTCGACAGTACGCCGCTCCCGAGCTACTTCCCCCATCTCCCCGTGGACACGCGAGAGGCCATCGGCTTCAAGGACGACCAGGTCTTGGTGGCCACCTATCCCGCAGAATTCCTTGCGGCGGCGGCACAATTCAATATGTATCCAGCATCCTCGGTGACCACGATAGGAGCGCTCATGACATTCGCCACAAAAACGGTCGACCTCATCTCCCTCGGCGGCATCATCGAGGCGCAAGGTGGCTCTTCGGGCGGCGCCGTCGTGAATGCCTGGGGCAGGCTCATCGCCCTCATATCAACGACGAGCGAGGGCGAAACCACCGCCACGCGCGACCTCCGCGCCGTTACTCTAAGTTACATCAATCGCGATCTCGCAACCCAAACACAATTCGACATCGCGACCACGCTCGGCGGTGATATCGTCGCTGAAGCACTCGATTTTAATACACACACCGCGCCAAGATTGATAGACCTCTACGTAGCGCAGCTCGGAAAGTAGGACTGCGGCTGCGCACAACATTCGGGGCGCCGAGAATCGGCCACGGTTACTAATTCGCTTTGTTCATAAGTACCGCCGGCCCGGGCTCGCGGCCGCAAAGCGGCAGCGCTCCGCCTTTCGATTCCGGACACAGGCAAAGCAGTTTGCCTGTTCTTCCTCATTGCATTCGGGGCGCCGAGAATCGAACTCGGTCTATCTGCTCCCAAAGCAGACGTACTACCGGTATACTACGCCCCGTCCTTCGTTGCGCATGCTACCACAAGACAAAAGAAAAGCCTCCGGGTCAAACCGGAGGCTGAGAACAACTCATCTTTCAGAGAATAACGAAACCCGCTTTCCGAAGGGCTTCACACTTTTCTTCGTTCTGGGTAAGCACGTGGATGCGTTTACTAACAGAAAGTTCTGTAAGAACACGCGCGGCACCCGAATACCTACGTTTATCCACCAGAACGTACAGACTATCGAGGTAAGGATGACCGCATTTGTCTAGCATCGAGTCAATTTTGTCTTCAAGTCCGTTCCCCTTTCCCTCTTCTTCGAGCGCATACACAACGACTCCTCGACCATGTTTCTTGATTTGCCTGAACGCATCATTGAGTTGGCGTTTGCAATCACACTCAATCGAGTGAAGTGCCGTTCCGAAGAGACAAGTTGACTGCAGGCGGATTATAGGTATGCCGCTTGCAGTATCGCCGTAGGTGAGCGCTAGATAACCTTTACTCCACCAGAACCGCTTATGGAGCGTTAGATCGAACATTCCGAACTTGGTTTTGAAGTGGCAAGCATTAGTGATCATGGATCCCTCCCCCAGCCGTAGCAACCGTCACGAACTGCCGCGTTGGACATACGATCAGCTATCCACTGTTCGCGGCCCTCAAGTGGCCCTCTCCAACGATTCGTGTAGTGGCCCGACCCTATAAAGCAGGCAGCTTTCGGGGGATTCACAACCAGATATCCTGCTCCAATGAGCAGAATGACGATGAGCAACCATCCAATAATCTTGCGCATAGCCTTTGTCTCCCTTTCAATGAACTCTGGAGCCCTTCTCCAGTTGGCAGCATTATGGACGAAGTTCAGATAATATGCTGTAATATGCGACATCATAGACTATCAAATCTATACTCTAAGCCCTTCCTGAATACTTATTAGCACAAATGTGTCGGATTTATTGACATATTCTGTGTATCTGAGATACTGCCCTCATGCAGCGCTCACTGGAGGCACTCCGGACAATGGGTCTGGATGAAAAAGAGGCAAATATATATCTCGCCCTACTGAAACGACCACGGATGACCGTTTCTCAGATCTCCCGAGAAACCAGCATAAAACGGGCATCTTGCTATGAGTACATAGACCAACTGCTCGCAAAAGACTACGTTACACGTGAACCCTCCGGTAAACGCACCTATTACTCCGCCGTGGCCCCCCAGAGAGTTTTCACCACCTTTCGTAGAAATATGGCCAATATAGAGGGCGCAATCCTTGAAATGGGTACTATTCACGAGTATGCCGTAAATAGGCCGCGAGTGACGTATTTCGAGGGGAAACGGCAACTGAAACTCATCTACGAGGATCTCTTCAAGACAGTCGGGGTAGTGTATTCGATTTTCCCACCTACGACATTCTTCGAGAATTTCACCGAACAAGACTACGACGATTTTGACAAATCTATAACCCAATACGCGATAGCGAGCCGCGACCTGTTCGTCGCAGACAAACACTACAAAACGCTACAGGAGATACGTAAAAAGAACGGGCCCTCAAACAAGGTCTCTAAAAAACTCCCGGATTGGTTCGACAGTAATGTGGACGTGCTTATTTATAGTGAAAAGGTTGCCCTCATTAGCTTGCGGGATCTCTCTGCGGTCGTTATCGAGAACAAAGATATTGCTGATTTATTCAGGAATATGCATTCACTCATGTGGAAGGCCGTCTAGCTTCTAAGGGACATCCTATCGGACAGTGTGTCCTTTATCGCTGTGGGGCTACAGGACTTGCTCCAGGAGCCGGCAGCGGGCCTTGCGGCCCCTCATGTCCAGAAATACGCCTACTACATCAACCTGAAATTCCCTTTCGTCTTTGTTATTAGCCATGTAGAGCTCAGCTGTCCGGCAGATCTTCTTGAGCTTCGTGGGATGCACCTGCTCTTCAGGCCTGTAGTTGGATATCTCATCCGAAATACTCGACAGAGGTTCACGTGAAACTGCCTTTACCTCCACGAACCGCACAATCCCGTCCTTTTCCGCAATGATGTCGATCTCGCCCCACGGCTTCCGATAATTCCTGGCAAGGATACTGAAACCCTTCCTTAGAAGAAACTGAGCGGCGATGTCTTCCCCGAGGCGACCAACTTCTTTTCTCGCTGCGTCACCAACCATATATCCACAGTATACGCCATATTATGAAGAGGATTTCACGCGAAACATCTCTATTGTGTTTCTTAAGTAACATTATTTGTCTTTTATGCCCGATAGCTGCTCTTCCAGATATATGGCTTCTTATATGGATATATTGCACATAGAACGGACATCAACGCAAAGAGCTCTGTCCGTTATCCACATGTCCACAGAGTTGTCCACAGTTTCATGCACAAAATATCTCTGTCGTTGCTCGCTTTTCTTGCCCAACAAGAAACACCACGTGATTGAAGTGCATAATTAACGTTTGTCCTTTAGAATTCTTGGCTCAGAAGAGCGGTAAAAACGTCCATTTACAACACGATTTCTCCTTGACGCCAATGCCACTCGTATACTACGTTTCGCTCATATGAAACAGGTCGGAGTTACAACTTATCAATTGTTCGTTCTTGCTCTTGCTTCGACTGCTCTTACCTTCTTTCTCACGGCCTTCCCGACGAACGCCTCGGCACTTGAGGTCGCCGCGCAAACGGCGCAGGTATTGCCCGTCGGCGGTAATTCCTGTGCGCCGATATCAGTGTCAAACTTTACTCCGTACATGTACGATGGGGCTCTTCATTCATTTGAATTCACCGTCTCTGATCCTTCTTATGTTGCTCTTCTCGGTTCAGTAGGGAACACGTCAATATCCTTCAACCTTATGACCCGCCGCGTAGACGCTTCGGGAATGCTCCGCGTTCACGTTGACATCGGGACGACGCCCATAGTAGGCACACTTCCGCTCTCGGTCACCTTGCTCTCGGCGCGCACTGGCAGCCCGGTATGTATGACCGTCGTATCCATGAGCGTGGGCTCAGGGCCCGTGGTGATTCCGAGCCAGCCAGTAAGCACCGTAACTGCTGCGCCATCGGTCGCACCTATAACCACTGTCGTGAACCCGGCTGTCAAACCAACCGTGGCTCCTTCTACGACAGCCGCGACCCAAGCTCCCGCCATTACAAACGTCGCTCCGGCCCCTGTCGTGAAGACCGTGTCCAATCCTTTGCGCAACATATGCTCGACGGACGTGGGTGCATACCGTCTGTGGCTCGTCTTACTCGTGCTGTACACGCTTATCGTTGGCGCTGCCCTCTGGGCTGAATTCCCGATGGCTGCGACATGGGCCCGCACTCCTGAGCGAATTGCGACCATAATCCTTGGTCTTCTGCTCCTTCTTCTCGCGTTCTGGTACTTCTCTATCTCGTGCAGAGCAGCTCTCTGGATGCCTCTCGCCGCATTCCTTATCGCCGTATTGGGCTTACTTGCAGCGTTCTGGAATCATCCGCGCGTAACCCAACTGCTCCTCATCCAAGAGACAAAAACGACTTCCGCAACGATCATCACTCCGCCGCCAAAGAAGTAAGATTTATTAGCTTCTGCACAAAGAAAAACGCTGGATGCCCGGCGTTTTTCTTCGTTGGTTCTTAGAGCGAGCGAGGAGAATCGAACTCCCGTGTTATCCTGTATATATGCGGGCCGACAAGAAAGCTGCGACCACGATGCGCCGTGAAGGGAAAAGTTATTCCGAGATACTCAAGGCTCTCAAGATTCCGAAAGCCACCCTTTCGGGCTGGTTTGGTAAAGCGAATTGGTCCCAAGGTGTCCGGAAGAGGCTCGCAAAGACCGCCACAACGTTGAGCACAGAGAGGCTACGCGAGCTTAATCAAATACGCGGCAACAACCTAAAAAACGCCTACGACGAGGCGCGGAGGGAAGCACGGGAGGAGTTCATAGAATTGAAATACAACCCTCTTTTTATAGCAGGACTCATGTTGTACTGGGGCGAGGGGGATAAGGTTACGCGGCATAATACACGCCTTACGAACACTGATCCTGAGATGATACGGCTCTTCGTATTTTTCCTGACACGTGCATGTCGTATACCGCGCAAACAGATAAAGGCATCTGTTCTCGTTTATCCTGACTTGAATGCCGCTGAGTGCCTTACTTATTGGTCCAGAAACTCCGCGCTCGACAAGAACAGCTTTACGAAATGCATTAGGATTTCCGGACGACACAAGACGAAGCGACTTCCGAACGGCGTTTGCATAATTGTGGTTTCGAGCAGTTACTTTAAGACGAAAATACTCGAATGGATGAGTCTCTTGCCAAAAGAGTTGATGGACCGGAAGTATTATGCGAGTATGTGAGACGCTCGCGGATATGGTTTAGTGGTAGAACGGTACCTTGCCAAGGTACAGATCGGGGTTCGATTCCCCGTATCCGCACAGATTGTATTCAGGGGCATGCCCGCGTATTATGCGTGAACGCTCCCGTAGGTCTGGAGCATACGGAATCGTCGCTCGGGAAAAGTGAAAGCAAGCTTTCATTTTGCCCCTCGCTAGCTCCCGTGGTGAAATGGATATCACATCAGTCTTCGGAACTGACGTTCCAGGTTCGAATCCTGGCGGGAGCACCAACACACTTGTGAGTTACAATACCAAAATGAAGTCCGTAAAGCTGGCCATCCCCAAAGAAGTACAGTCCGTTTCCGACGCCCTGCAGACTGCCGGATTCCAAGCGTACCTCGTCGGCGGATGCGTGCGCGATCTTGTCATCGGCCGCGAGCCGAAGGATTGGGACATCACGACAGATGCGACGCCGGAGAAAATCCAGGGACTTTTCGAAGACACTTTTTATGAGAATGAGTACGGCACCGTCGGCGTCGTCACAAAATCCGAAGACCCGCGGCTCAAGGTCATCGAGGTGACGCCGTATCGCACGGAAGGGAAGTACTCAAACGCCCGCCATCCGGACGAAGTCACCTTCAGCGATACGTTGTCGGAAGATTTGAAGCGGCGCGACTTCACAATCAACGCTATCGCTTATGACGCCTCAACGGGGGAGTTCGTCGACGAGCACGGCGGCCGTGAAGATCTCTCGGCGAAACGCATCAAGACCGTCGGAAATCCGCACGAGCGATTTGAAGAAGACGCGTTGCGTATGCTGCGCGCAGTGCGCATCGCCGCCGAGCTCGATTTCGTTATTGATGCGCAGACGGCCGAAGGTATCAATGCACAAGCGGCACAGCTTGCGAAAATCTCGCGTGAGCGCGTGCGCGACGAGCTCGTGCGCATCGTATTAAGTCCCCGCCCGCTGCAAGCTCTGTATGTGGCTCAAAAGCTCGGCATTCTCAAATACGTTATTCCGGAATTAGAAGAGGGTATCGGTTGTGCGCAAAACCAGGCGCATTCATTCGATGTATTCGAACACCTGATGCGAAGCCTCCAACACGCCGCAGACAAGGACTGGCCGCTCGACGTGCGCCTTGCCGCACTCTTGCACGACGTGGGCAAGCCGGCGACCCGTGTATGGTCGGACGAGAAGAAAGATTGGACATTTCACGGTCACGACGTCGTCTCGGCACGTATGACCAAGAAGATACTTAATGAGCTCAGGTTTCCAAAAGAGACGACACATAATGTGGCGACACTCGTACGCACGCATATGTTTTTCTCGGACCCGGAAGTCGTCACACTCTCGGCAGTGCGCCGGGTGATAGCGCGTGTGGGCAAGGAAAATATTAACGACCTTCTCAATCTGCGTGTCTGCGATCGCATCGGTACCGGCCGTCCCAAGGCGCACCCGTTCCGTTTGCGTAAATACATGTCGATGGTGGACGAAGCAATGCGCGATCCAGTTTCCGTCGGCATGCTCAAGATCGACGGCACAAAACTCATCGAACTCGGCGAGAAGCCCGGCCCCCGCATCGGTTGGATATTGCACGCGCTCCTCGAAGAAGTGCTCGACGAGCCCGCCAAAAACACCGAGGAATACCTGGAAAAGAAAGCCTCTGAACTTATGAAAATTGAGGATGCCGAACTGCGCAAGCTTGGCGAAGCAGGCAAAGACCGCCGCGAAGAGGAGGACGAAGCGGCCATACAGAAATTGAGGGAGAAGCATCACGTTTCATAACAACAAAAGAGGGCCGTTCGAGAGCTGCTTGTGTCCTCGAAGAGCCCCCGCAGCCGATGAGGCGAGGATTGAGGACTTTTCAGTAGAAAAGTCCGTGCTCTGAGGGGATACAGGCAGCTAGCGAACCGGAATAGAAAAAGCCGCCTCACCTGGCGACGGGTTTCTTTCTCTTTTAACCTGTCGCCGCCGTGAAGCGGCTTTTAGCGTTATCTCCGTTCCTCCAAAAGAACTTGAGTTTATACACGAAGTACCTTTGCATCCAATCGACACAGAGGTGCCGTTTAATTTAGTAGCGAGAGTACTTTGTAATGTATGTACTCGTTAACTGATTAGAGTTACGAGAGACAGAAAGAGCGGCCAAGGTGAATAGTAGCCCCCTATAGGACAGAGTAAAGGACATACATGGGGATAAACCCTGTCCTCTATCGGACAAGCCAAGATATGGCTTAAAATATGGTCCCGACGCTTCGGTCGGGACGCCGACTTTACGTCGGCGCTATATATCTAGCTCTATCGAGATGGGGCAGTGGTCTGAACCCATAACGTCGGCGTGAATCTTCGCCGAGCGCACTTTGGGCGCTAAGGCCTTGCTCACAAAGAAATAATCTATCCTCCAGCCCACGTTGCGCTCTCGTGCATTGGCGAAGTGGGCCCACCAGCTGTAGTTCCCGTTGCCTTTCGTGAACATCCTAAACGTATCGACGAATCCGACCTTGATGATCGTATCGATCCCCTCCCGCTCCTCCTTTGTAAAACCATGTTCGCCCTCGTTTGCTTTGGGATTGGCCAAATCGTCCGGCGTATGCGCTACATTCAAGTCGCCGCAGAAGATAACAGGCTTTTTCTTCTCCAATTGCTTGCAGAAGGCGAGAAATGCCGGGTCCCAGTGTTTATGGCGCAGCGCAAGCCTGCTCAAATCGGGCTTCGAATTAGGGGTGTACACATTCACAACATAAAAATCCTCGTATTCAGCCGTGACCACCCGCCCCTCCTCATTCGGGTCGCCGTAGCCGTCCTTCAGCTTGTATCTCTTGAGAATATCCTCCGGAAATCCGAAAATAAGGCTCAACGGCTTGGTTTTTGAGAAGATGGCCGTGCCGGCATAGCCTTTGCGCCCTTTTGAAGAATTCCAATATTCTTCATATTCTGGCAAGTCCACCTCGGACTGATGCTCCTCTGCTTTGGTCTCTTGCAGGCACACAATATCCGGTTTCACCTTGTCGAGAAATGGCGCGAGCACACCTTTGCGATGGACGCTCCGGATACCGTTTACATTCCATGAGATCAGTTTCATACGAAGAACGATACCACAAGCCGCTTCACGGGAATATCAGGCCCTCTGAGAGCACGAGCCGCCGGCCCCGCCGGCGGCTCGTGTGTGATGCCAACGGTGTCTGAATGAATTGACGGGAAATATCCCCCTAAATTGGATGAAATTGGCGTATACAAAAATACTGTTGAGAATTCCCGACAAATTGTTACACTGGTGTCGTGCCCCCTGCCATCAGAAAAGCCCTCACGAGCATCGGTCTCTCCGAGAAAGAATCGCGTGTGATGCTTGCGCTTCTTCCGAGTGGCCCGCTCTACGCTTCGGCGATCGCCCGGGAGGCGCGACTGAACCGCACCACGACGTACGGGATTCTTGAAGAGCTGAAGCGGAAGGGGCTCGCTTTTGAAGAACGGCGCCAGGGAGTAGCGATGTTCCGGTCAATCGATCCGGGCCTGCTTCCTTCTTATATCGAGCGGCGCGGCAAAGAGCTCCTCGACGCAAAAGACGAGGTGGCGGATACGCTGCCACAGCTGCGACTCTTGCGGGAGAGGGGACGCGCACTTCCCAAGATACGCTACTTTGAAGGACCTGAGGGCGTAGAGAAGGCCTTTGAGGACACCCTGGAGAACAATCCGCAGAAGCGGATATATGAGATCACTGGCTTCGAATCTGTGTTTACGAAATTGCGTCCGGGATTTATCGAACACTACATGCGCAAACGCACAAGGCTCGGTATAGACGTTGCCTATGTAACGCCTGACTCGGCTGTGGCGCGCGAAGCGGCGAAACACGACAAGAAATTCCGCCGTACAGCCTCGTTCATTCCTGCGCGCTACGCGATGGACACTGAATTCGCGATATACGGAGAAACGGTAGCAATATTTTCTTTTGCACAAGAGAGACCGATCGCAGTACTTATCGAAGACGCGACGATAGCACATACGCTGCGCATGATGTTCGATTTCATGCGCGATCATAGTTCCACTGTCGGCGAAATCGGACACGAAAAGAAATGACCGATTGACAACTTTCTAAAAAAGAAGCCATGATGCGCGCGTTATACCTAACGTAGCAATCTAACTATGAACAAGTGGATCTGGGCACTGATAGTCATTATCATCGTGGGTCTCGGCTGGTGGGCGATTGGCTTCTCAGGCAATTCCGCCCAGAGCGGGACAGGGCCCATCAAGATCGGCTCGGTGCTTCCGCTTACCGGAGACGCCGCGTCGATTGGTACGATCGACCGAGCGGCAGTAGAGATTGCCGTCGCGGAGATCAACGCGGCAGGCGGCGTGAACGGTCGCCAACTCGAAATGATATATGAAGACGGGCAGTGCGCATCGACGGCGGCATCGAACGCGGCGAACAAGCTTATGAATGCCGACAACGTAATCGCGATTATCGGCGGATTGTGTTCGACCGAAACGGCGACATTCGCGCCGGCGGCAATGCAGAAGAAAGTCGTTGTCATCTCACCTGCATCATCTGCGCCGAATCTTAGCCAGACCGGCAAATACTTCTTCCGCGATTACCCGTCTGATGCGTTCCAAGGCAAATTCGCTGCGGAATACGCGTACAACACCCTCGGCGCGCGCAAGGTCGCTGTCATCTACCATATAAGCGACTGGGGCACCGGCATTAAGAACGTCTTCGAGACGCGCTTCAAGGAGCTCGGCGGAGAGATAGTCTCGGAGAGCGGAGAACCGCAGACCGCGACCGATTACCGCACGGACCTCACGAAAGCGAAGGCTGCGAACCCCGATTACATCTACACGCCCATGTATCCGCAGGGCGACACCGCGCTCATGAAGCAAGCGAGCGAGCTAGGCATCAAGGCGAAAATCCTCGGGGCCGACGGGTGGGACGACCCGCAGCTCGCGAAAGATGCGAAAAATCTCGGCCTCGACATCCTCTACACTACGGGGAAAACGGGGACGACCGACGCATTCAAGCAAAAGCTCCAGCAGAAGACGAAGAGCCCGGATGTGCCGGTTGGCGCTCCGCAGGCGTATGACGCGGTGTACATCCTCGCGAACGCAATGAAGAGTGCCGGAACCGATCCGGACAAACTCGCCGACACGATCCGCGCTACGAAATATGATGGCGTTTCAGGGCACATCGAGTTCGACCAAAACGGCGACCTCACCGTGGCGGACTACGTTGTGAAGCGCATGGCAAACGGCACGGCTACGGTCGTGCAGTAGCGAGAATTGCGGCAAAAGCCCCGAATACCTCTCGTGGCTTTTGCCGAAGACCCTATGGACGCAGTGCCGCAAATTGTCCTCAACATTGTGATCGCGGGTGGAATCTACAGTCTTGCGGCGCTCGGATTCAACGTACTCTACAGTACCACGCGCTTTTTCGATCTCGGTTACGGTGCATACGCGCTCGTCGGCGGATATGCAGTGCTCTGTTTGTACAAATGGGTCGGGATCAATCTTGAGCTGTCACTGTTGCTCGGCGTCCTCATTGCGGGCCTCACCGGTTTTCTGACGGAAAAAATCGTGTATCGCGCATTGCGCGCGCGGCGCGCATCGAACACGGTCCTCCTCATCGCATCGCTCGGTGTCTTCACGCTCGGGCAAGCGGCGCTCGCGATTTTCTTCTCGAGCCAGTTCCAGTCGCTCTCGCGGGATATCGCTTCACAGCGCTTGTTCAGCATCGAAAGCGGCGTCATCACAGCGACGCAGCTTCTCATACTTACGGCGGCTTTCGCCGTGATGGGGATCCTTGTCGTCGTATGGCGCTATACGAAGTTCGGCAGAGCGGTGCGCGCGATTGCCGACGATGAAGAAGTGGCGCAGACCGTCGGGATCGACAGCGAGCGCGTAATCGGCGCCGTCTATTTCATCGGTGCCGCCGTAGGAGGCATTGCAGGCATTGCAGTCGGCTTCGATATGGGTCTGCAACCGCTCGGAATGACAATCCTCCTCGAGGCGGTAATCGCCGCCGTCGTGGGCGGCATCGGCAACATGTACGGGTCGGTGCTCGGCGGATTTCTTCTCGCGCTCGTAGAAAATATCGGCGCGTGGCAATTCGGTGGCGAATGGAAATTCGCCTTTGCGTTCGCTGTCCTCATCCTCTTCTTGCTCTACCGCCCGCAGGGAATCTTGCCCAAGTAGTATGGACTACGCGGTACACATTCTCACCATGATTGCGATTACCGGCATCGCGGCCGTCTCGCTCAACCTCCTTATCGGCGAAACGGGCCTCGTCTCCGTCGCCCAAGCCGCTTTTGCCGGCATCGGCGCTTACGGCATGACACTCCTCATGCTCCACGCGGGCATCCCATTTCTCGCGGCGGCACTCTTCTCCGCGCTCATTGCGGGCGCGATCGCGCTCATCATCGGCGCGATATTCCTGTCTCTTCGGGAGGTGTACTACGTGTTCGGTACGGTCGGCCTCAATATGATCGTCTGGGCGATTCTCCTAAATTGGGACAGCCTCACCCGCGGACCGCTTGGCATCCCCGGCATTACCCGACCCGAGGTACTCGGCATATCGTTTGCGGATAACACGGCCTTTCTTATTCTCTGCGCCGTCGTTCTCCTCGCCGTTTTCGCCGCGCATTATGCCATCATGAAATCGAACTTCGGACGCGTCCTGCATGCGGTGCGTGAAGACGAAGAGGCCATCGCCGTCCTCGGCTACAAAACCGAGGTGTATAAGATCGTCATCTTCGTAATCTCCGCTGCGCTCGTCGCATTCTCCGGATCGCTCTACGCGACCTACCTCTCCTATATCAATCCGTCCGCATTCACGGTGAACGACTCGATTTTCATCCTCGCAATCGTCATCCTCGGCGGATTGGGTTCCGCGTACGGGGCGATTGTCGGCACCTGTATGCTCGTCGGCGCGTTCGAGGCATTGCGATTCATCGGATTCCCCGCGAGCATTGCCGGCGACATGCGCCAGGTATTCTATGGATTGATCCTCATTCTTTTCATGCTCTATCTGCCGCGCGGGCTTTTTGGAAAATTCCGCATTTGATATATGACCGCTCTTGTCACACGAAAATTAGAGAAGCGTTTTCTCGGAGTCCACGCGGTCGATCACGTCGACATTGCATGTAAGGACGGCTCTATTACCGCACTCGTCGGTCCCAACGGCTCCGGAAAAACAACGCTTATCAACACCATCACAGGCATCCTTCCGATGGACGGCGGCGAGATCCGCGTAGGGGAGCGGACACTTACGCGCGTGCGGCCTACCGACGCGGCAGGGCTCGGCATCGCGCGCACATTTCAAAACACACGGCTCATAGGTCAGATGAGCGTGCTCGACAACATCCTCCTCGCGCTGACGGAGCGTTCGGTGTGGAGGGCTCTATTTGAGCGGCAAGGGCAATCTCACCTCGACGCCGCAGAGGCGGTATTGCGACGCGTCGGGCTCTCCGAGAAACGGCACGCGAACGCCGAAGAACTTTCGTACGGGCAGCGGAAACTCCTCGAGATAGCACGCGCGCTCTCTATGCGTTCGCGCATATACTTTTTCGACGAACCGTTCGCGGGTCTCTTCCCCGAAATGCGCAAGGTGGTCGCAGAAATCCTCCGCGAACTGCGCGCGGGCGGTGCTGCGGTCGTGCTCGTCGAGCATGATATGGACCTTATCCGCGATCTCGCCGATTTCTGCTATGTGCTCGACAGCGGAAAGGTCATCGCCGAGGGGACTCCCGAGCAGGTGCTCAAAGAGCCACACGTCATTGAGGCATATCTCGGAAAATAACTATGGCAAAGGAAACACTACTTTCGCTCGAGAACGCATCGGTCCACTATGGTGGTGTACGGGCGATTGACAATGTGACGCTTAAGGTCGATGAACATGAGCTCATCGCGCTCATGGGCCCAAATGGCGCGGGCAAATCGACCGTGCTCAAAGCGCTCATTGGCCTTGCACCACTTTCACGCGGGCAGGTTCGTTGGCACGGTGTTGCGATAAAACCGAAGACCCATGAAATGGTCGCGCGCGGAATCGCATACGTGCCGCAGGGCAGGCAGGTGTTCAAGAGCCTCACCGTGCTGGAGAATCTGGAGCTCGGCGGCTACACCCTCAACAACCGTTCCGCTACAAAAGCAAATATCGAATCAGTGCTTCATCTCTTTCCATCGCTTCGAGAGAAACTCTCGCACAAAGCGGGGCTCCTTTCGGGCGGGCAGCAGCAAATGCTGACCATCGCACGCGGCCTTGTTGCAGACCCAAAGATACTGCTCCTCGACGAGCCTTCCCTCGGACTTGCACCGAAGGTCGTGAAAGAAGTGTTCGAAAAAATAGCCGAAATTCATCGCGAGCGCTGCATCGCCGTCGTCGTGGTCGAACATTCTATAAAATCGGTGCTTGCAATAGCGACACGCGTGTTTGTACTCTCGCGGGGTTCTGTGGTGCTTGAAGGCTCGCCCGATTCGATAGACAGCGAGGCGCTGCATCGTGTCTTTCTCGGACAAAGCTAGCGGAGGAAAAACAAAACGGCGGACACAAGGCCCGCCGTTTCTCAGTTTGGTGTCGCGTCGCGTTCTCAAAACGACGCGATCAGGTCGCCGGTTTCGGAATGAAGACCCGGTCACCGGTTTCCCACCGGTTATTCCCGCTTTGCCACGCTCCGATGCCCCACCCGATCTTCGCGCCGCACCAAATCAGAAGTACGGCATGGGAGGCGGTGTAGAACACGTTCGCGTGGCCATTAGCGACGAGTGCACCGGTCTCACCGTTGCGCTGTGCGCTCGAAAGCTGGGCTATGACCCAGCATACTTCGCTCTCACCGAACTCGTGATGTGCTGGCAACGCTCGTTTGATGTCGGAATCATACGCACGACCCGCGACATCGAATGCAACGAGCGCCGGCGCCTTGTTGGGGACGAACGAGCCCGCCTCCACGACGACCCGCTCGATGAATGACGTCCACGGAAACACTCCGTAGGCGTTCTTCTCACGAGGCGGACCGCGCAGGTAGAACTCGGCCGGATAGTAGCTCGGCTCAAGCTCTTCGACGCCGATTTCTTGACCGGCGCCGAGAGGCGACGCAGAGCGGCGATTCCGCACCGCAGCCGCCGTAGAGTTCGTGCCGCCTTGTGATTGGTAGACGATTTGCGGAATCACGAACTTGTAGAGCGGCCTTTCGGTCCCGTCCCGACAGCGCTTGCCGGTTTGTGGGTTGACCCACTGGTCGCGCATGCACCAACTGTCGACCGACAGTGACTTGTCGATGTAGACACCGCGGACGAAGTCGGGAGTGATGTACTTGCTGAAGAGCGCCTTATACGAAGCGCTCATACCGCCAAGCGGGTCTGCGAACGCCACATGGGGCATACACAGGGAAACCGCGAGCAGCATCGCGACTAGACGTTTGAACATTTTCAACGACCTTTCTCGTGCCTTAACACGGGTTGCACAATGAGAACAGTTCGTAATTATAAATCATTCCGCGCCGTTTGTCAATCTCGGTAATTAGAGCTCCGAAGGTGCGATGTCCGGATTCTCGCGTAACTTCTTCATCATCGCCTCGGTCACGCCACCTGGTGTGGCAAAAAGCGCTATCGCCTGCTGCGGAGTCTCTCCTGTATTAATACTCAATAGATCTTCAACTCGCACGTTCATTTTGCCGGCGAGGAATTGCAGGTGTGCGTCAGCGTTCGGAAACTCGCCGAGCGCTTTGAGAAAGAGCGTCGCATAGAGATGGCAGATTTCGTGCGTGTATTGTTCCAGCTCCTCGTCAGAGCGCAGGCGTACCGGCTTCACTGCCGTCAAATTATCGAAGATAAACTCGATTCCCTTCGTGGAAAAGCCCTCGCCGAGCACGTACGCGCCCATTTGGAACCACGGATCGCACAGAAAACGTGCGGAGGGTTTGCCACCGATGCGCTCGAGGAGCGTTACGGGAACATGCGTCGCAAACGAAAGTACTTGCGCGTCTATACTGAGCTTCAGTCCGATATCCGATAGTGTGTCCGATACTTGTTCGTGCCGCACCGTGAGAATAACGAGGTCGGAGACCGATGCGGCGAGTTTATTCTCCTCGCGATTTCCGACCGGCCGGATATGCGTGTTCTGGGGCGTTATTTCCTGCAAGCGCTCTACGAGCTTGGTGCCCAAACGCCCCATGCCGATGACGGAAATATTCTGCTCGTGCAGCGGTTCGGGTCCGCGAATAGTGTTCGTCTCATTATTTTCGATTTTCTCGTTCATAGGTTATTTGCGGCGTTTGCCGTGAAATGCCTGATGGACTTCGCGGAGGTGTTTGTCGGTCACGTGCGTGTAGACTTGGGTCGTTGCGATGTTGGCGTGGCCGAGGAGCGCTTGCACGCTACGCAGATCGGCACCATTTTCGAGTAGGTCAGTCGCGAATGAGTTGTGCGAGATA
The DNA here is from genome assembly GCA_016217925.1 of Candidatus Kaiserbacteria bacterium. Lineage (GTDB taxonomy): Bacteria > Patescibacteriota > Minisyncoccia > Phycocordibacterales > UBA2100 > UBA10103. The sequence goes on along the minus strand of JACRFK010000004.1, from coordinate 143,382 downwards.
AAACCATCTGTGATGAAATTGTGCGTTGGTTCTATCGTGAAATCGTAAACTTTCGATACACCGCCGACCATCTCCAGCTTCTTCACTCGGAGCCATCGAATCGAATCGAGTCGGTTGAGAACCTCGAGTTGCTTGATAAATGGATTTCGAATTCTTTTTTCTTTGCAGGCCTTAAGAAACACAGAGAGCAGCAGCGGTGTTGTACATATTCTTGTATAACGTTTCAGGTACCGTATGCCATAACGGTTACCGAGCCAATGGATGAAACCCCTCTTGGCAAGCAAAAGGGGGTAGAGTCCTCGAATCAGTGGTTGCGTAGGTAATGCAATATCGAGTCGCTGCCACTCTTTTTTCGGTCGTATGCGTTGTTTGAATGTTGGTATGAGTTCCACAAAGCGATTCTCGCTTGGTGGATACGTCACATGCAGTATGTATATGACGTGGTCAATGACCCGACCTTGGGGAAGTTTCACTCGCCGCTCTCGGCGGAGCAGTATGCTCTCGATAGACAACCGGAGCAGCAACATTTGTATGTCTTTCAGAAGTTCCTTACTTGCGGAGAACATCTTAATCCTGCCGTTATTTCCTTCGGCATCGTAATAGCCTGCAAGAAAGGCTCGGATCGCGGTCTCGGACTCCTGAAACAGGCCCGCGGGGACACGCCGTTCTTTTGAACGCTGTGTAATTCCAAGAGCTCGTACCTTTTTCAGAAAACCAACATTGTAGATATTGAGCGCGTACCCATTGCCGCCTGACAATTTAGTGACGGTTCCGCACCTGCCCGTCACACGAAAAACAATTTCGTTGTATAGGTCAATGTGGCGACGTTCTTTATCATTTATGATAATACCTCGCCGTGCCTCACTAAGCGTTCCATCACCAAGAATATATCCAAGCAATCTCCAAAAGTCCGTGGATTCGCTTTCGGGTCTACTTCCCTGGGACCATTGAACACTGCGAACTCCCGCTACATAATCCCCAACTTTCAGGTCTTGTGCTTGTATCGGCACAATACCGTTAACGCTCGGGGTGAAAAAGCTGTGGTACGGGGTGCAGCAAATTTCCCGGCCGTCCGCCCATAAAGAAATCAGGCGTTGTGTGGAATGTGTTTCACGTCTCTTAATCGAGGCCCGCATGAGACGATTGTTTTTCCAATCAAATCCAAGGACCTTCTTTTGCTTTTCGGATGCGAACAACTCCTTCGCCGTTGTGAGCGAAGGGTTTCCCATTATTCGCGTTTCCGCGTGGAGACAGTGACGAATGACATGCGGCGTCACTTTGCGCGTGATGCCCGCTTTTATCGCGTACTGTTTTACCAATCGCTCGACGGAGCGCGGAGTGATGCGCGGTAAATCTTTTCCCTTGCTCGTGCCGCCTTTGCCGTAACTGACGAACAACGCCTTGCTCATATCACCGCGCTTTTTCAAATATTCGGCCACCGCTTTTTTCGCGGACGCCGAGAGAAATACCACGCGCACCTTTTCTCCTTTGCCGCGCACCGAGAACTCATCGCGAGAGAGGTCAATATCCTGATTCAAATTGCAGAGTTCCGAGACGCGCAAACCGGTAGAAAACAAAAGTTCGAGGATCGCGCGGTCGCGCAGACCCCCTAGCTCGTCACCCGTGGGCGCACGCATGATCCTGTTGAGCTCATCGGCGGTAATGAGATCCAAATCGCGTCCACCGACCTTGGCAAGTTCGATACGCTCGGGATTGAGCGATTCGATATCACGCTTGCGGAGGAACTTGAGGAACGCGCGCAGCGCGATGAGGTGATAATTTTGTGTATTCTTCTTCATCGTGCCTGTAACCCCTGCGGAACGATTGAGTGTGATACGGAATTCACGCACCATCTGCTCGGTTATCTGGGCAGGGGACTTCACCTTTGCAAAATTGAGGAACCGCATGAGATAGCGGTCATAATTCTCGACCGTCTTCACGCTCCGCCCTTTTTCAATTTCTATATACTCCAGAAACTCGGTTTTCAAACCCTTTAAGTCTTTCATAAGTATTCTCCTCCGGAGGAGGACCCGCCTCCGGCGGGGAGAAATTGCGTCTTAAGCCCCTTCAAATCTGCCGCCATCACTGAATTGTATCAGAAAATATTGTGCGACGTATTTACGTTGCACAATATTTTGAGATTATCCGACACCTTGTGTTGGATAATCTGCGTTGTGCAACATATGCACCGAATCAAAATGCGCCCCCGTGAGGGCGCACTTGAAACGATCAATTACTGTTTTCGGTTCGGTTGCACCTCGGTTTGAGTTCGCCAAGTGTAGCCTTCGTAGCCGTCCGCATACTTGACCCGTACGACTACAATCTTAACCAGGGCAAACTTATGAATGCCGTTGACGTTGACGTGCTTCGGGGAACCGACATCCTCGTACTCAACGAGGCTCCCAGTATGCACTTCGCAGATCGTGCGGCCGACCGCAGTATTGATCTTTTTGGCTGCCTTAAAGGGATCAAGCCCGTTGCGACAGAGAAAGATGATGAGCCGGTCCATCTGGTCCTTCTCCTTGCAGATCATTTCTCTGAACGGCATCCCTTTTTGGAACGGGAATGGGATCATCGACGCCTCCAATCACGATGTGGCACCTAGGACTGAGCCAACTCTATAGCTATTCATTTGTAAACACAACTTGCCTTAAACTTTCTTCTTTTTTTGCTTCTGGCGGCGTAGATGGTATTTTTAGGATTCGCTATGGCACTCATCATCAACAAGAAACTCCCGGCATTCGCATACCTCAAGCGCGAGCAGGTGGCCGAGATATCTACCGAGCGCGCAGAGAAGCAAGACATTCGTCCGCTGGAAATCGGGATCTTGAATCTCATGCCTAGCGCCACCCTCGAGCGGACAGAGGTGCAGTTCTTACGTCCCCTTGCAAATACACCTCTTCAGATAAAACCGACGTTCATTCGTTTCGATGAACATAAATCGGCGTCCAAACAGGACCACTTCGATGCATTCTATAAGTCGCTACGTGACGTAAAAAAGAGCGGCCTCGATGGACTCATAGTCACCGGAGGAAATCTCGAGCACCACGTATTCGAGGAAATCTTCTTTTGGAAAGAACTCACCGACCTTTTCGACTGGGCACGCGAGCAAGTGACATCGACCGTCTACTGCTGCTGGGCCGCCCACGCCATGCTGTATCACCGTCACGGCATCCGCCCACATGCATATAAGAGGAAAAAGTTCGGCGTCTTCAGGCATCAGGTCAACCACGCTTCGGGTTCGCCGTTCGTAGAAGGAATGGACGACGAGATATTAGTACCCCACGCGCGACAACGGGGAATCAGGGAAGAAGATCTGTTGGGCCTCCGCGGCTTCGAGATTCTCATTAAGAGCAAAGACGCAGGATTGCACTTGATTTCCGGACGAAAAGGGCGAGAAATCTACATACAAGGACATCCTGAATATGATCGCGATGATATAGCAGGCGAATATCTCAGGGACAAATCGCTAGGCCTGCCGATAGACTTTCCGAAGAATTACTTCCCGGGCGATGACCCCCGGAAAACGCCGCTCAAAAATTGGGGGGCGAACGGCCAGGTCTTCTATTCCAACTGGATAAACTGGGTGTATCAGACGACCAACGTGGACGTGAAAAAGCCCCTGATGGATTGAGGTCTTGGAGAGCTTGATAATTGCCGAACCAGTGGCATAATATAAGAACGCAAAGATGACTCTTTGCATGAAGGAGGTGGGCATGGCTACCGACCATGGTCATATCGACCAGATGGCAGCTACCGATCGTCGTCGTCAAGCGTTCGAAACCGAGCGACCAGTGGGCACCCGCGTTACGGAGCGTTCGAGCGACGAACGTACCGGGACGACGCTCATCGTAGTCCCCCCGGAAGACCGCCGGCGACACAACCCGTAATCCACAGAGGGGAACGGAGAGTAAAAGGCGGCCAGCGCGGCCGCCTTTTTTATTTTCAACCTTTCAAATACTTTTTCTTTTTTAGTTTTTCCGGCAGATAGGATTCTTTGTCGTATTGCTTGTAGCCTTTTCCATACTTCAATTCTTTCATGAGCTTCGTCGGTGCGTTGCGGATGTGAAGCGGGATGGGGAGATTGCCGAATCTTTTTACATCATCGAGCGCTTCAAAGACCGCATCGTATGAGCGGCGGTCTTTTTTGCACTGGGCGAGGTATGCGACGCCGTGCGCAAGGTTTATCGTCGCCTCGGGATATCCTATTTTGTTGACTGCCTCAAACACCGCATTGGCGACGACCAGCGCGGTCGGTTGTGCGAGCCCGATATCTTCGCTTGCGAATATCACCATGCGCCGCGCAATGAATTTGGGGTCTTCGCCCGCATCCACCATGCGCGCGAGGTAGTAGAGCGCAGCATCCGGCTGTGAAGCGCGCATGCTCTTAATGAACGCGGATATGGTGTTGTAGTGCTCTTCGCCCTTTTTGTCGTAGCGAAGATGTTTTGATTGAATGGCTTCTTTGAGATTCTCAAGTGAAATCTTTCCATAGAGCGCCTGCGTCGTTTCGAGTGTGGTTATCGCTTGGCGGGCATCGCCGTTTGCCATCCGCACGAGCCACTCGCTTGCCCCGTTAGAGATGCGACTTGCGTCGCCAGAACGCTTTGCGTTCTTATCTCTGACGGGGCGGGCGTTTTTCTGTACCGCCGCATATGCACGGTCAATAATCAACCTCATTTCTCCTTCTGAGTGCTCGTTCAATACGAAGACGCGGCAACGGGAAAGCAGCGGCGAAATAATCTCGAAGCTGGGATTCTCCGTGGTCGCACCGATGAGCGTGATGTCGCCGCGCTCGACGAAGGGAAGTAAGAAATCTTGTTGAGCTTTGTTGAAGCGATGTATCTCGTCGACAAACAGCACGCGCGGTTTTTCTTTTAGAGGCAAGCCGACTTGTCCGCCGAAGCCTTGGCGAAGGCGGACCACTTTTTTTATATCTTCTTTGCCCGAATCGACCGCTGAGAGCTCATAGAAATCCGCGCCGACCGCATTTGCGTAGATGCGCGCGAGTGTCGTCTTGCCGCTCCCCGGCGGCCCCCACAAAATAAATGAGAAAAGCTCTTTCTTCCCGATGGCCACGCGCAGAGGCTTGCCCGCGCCCGTCAAGTGCTCCTGACCGACGAACTCGTCGAGCGTTTTCGGTCGTATCTTTGACGCGAGCGGTTCCATAATTCCCAGTATACGCTCTACCCGTCTCATGCAACCCTTGCACGATTCTTCTGAAGAGTTATCCTGTACAAGCTATGAATACAAAAGCAATGGTTATCGCGTTCGTCGTTATTATTGTAATCCTTATTGGTGGTTATTTCGTTTACAAGTCAAAGATATTTCCGGCAGCGCCTGCGCAACAAACTGCAACCACGACTCCAGATCAGGCTAATCAGGTACAGGGCCAAGACGTGAAGGTGGGCACGGGCCTTGAAGCAAAGCCCGGAGACACCGTCTCCGTCCTCTACGTAGGTAAATTTACCGATGGTACCGTCTTTGACAGTTCCGCTGCTCACGACAACAAGCCGCTTACCTTCGTACTCGGTTCTCAGGGCCTTATTCCCGGCTTCCAGATCGGTATCAACACCATGAAAGAAGGTGGAGAGCGTCTCCTCGCGATTCCCCCGAGCCTTGCCTACGGGGATCAGGACGTGAAAGACCCAGCTTCCGGAAAAGTCATAATTCCAGCCAATTCGACGCTTATTTTCCAGGTTCAGCTCGTGAAGGTACAGCCCGGCACCTCGACGCCCGCTACCACACAGGCCCCGGCGGCGACCCAATAAACCCGCAAACAAGCCACGGAAGAGAGGCGGCCCCTGTTGATGAATACGGGCCGCCCTCTTGCTAAATGGCGAGGAATATGATACGATTCCGCGATGCTTACGAAGCGTAAGAAGCAAAACGAGATCGGTAAAGCGCGCCGCCACGACACTGATACGGGCTCTCCGGAGGTCCAAGTGGCTGTGTTGACGCGTAGAATCGAGGAACTCTCGGTCCATTTGGATAAAAATCGCAAGGATAAGCACAGTCGCCGCGGGCTTTTGGGTCTTGTCGCCGACCGTCGCAAGCATTTGAAGTACTTGGAAGCGACCAACAAGCGTTCGTACGGCACTTTGGTGAAGAAGCTCGGTCTCAAGAAGTAAACCTCCATCGGTTTTCTTCATACAAACCCTTCGTTTTGTAAGCTATACTCCGATTAGCGGATATTTTAATAAATTTCACTAGTGGCTAATCCCTAGTGGCTATTAACAGAAAGCGGGTCGCGTAACAATTGACGGGACGCGACATGATTTCGCAAAATCATATGGCCATAATCAAACACTCAGAACAGCGCGTCGGTGTATTTATCGATACGCAAAATCTCTACCACAGCGCGAAAAATATCTATCATGCGCGCGTGAATTTCGGCAACGTCCTCAAGGATTCAGTCGCCGGCCGTCGCCTCATCCGCGCACGCGCCTACATGGTGACCACCGAGAGCGGTGAAGAGACGGCCTTCATCGAAGCGCTTACGAAAGTCGGCATCGAACCAAAGACCAAAGAGCTCCAGGTCTTCTACGGCGGTGCCAAAAAAGCGGATTGGGACGTCGGTATGGCGGTAGATGCCATCACCGCATCACCAAACCTCGACGCAGTCATCCTCATCACAGGCGACGGCGACTTCGTCCCGCTCGTTCAGTACTTACAAATGCACGCCGGCTGCCAGGTGGAGGTCGTCTCCTTCGGCCGCTCGACCTCGGGCAAACTCCGCGAAGCGACCGACAACTTCCTCGACCTAGACGAAGACCCGCGCCGCTACCTCTTGAACTACCGCCCCGTACGCGGCAGCGGACGTAACGTCCGTGGACCGGCCACCAGGCCCGCAGGTCGCGACATCCAGGTCTCTGCACCCGACGACTCGATAGCCGAACAGGCAGCCGAAGGCGCCGCCGAAGCGGGAAAAATAACGGGGGTGGAATAAAAAAATCGGAAAAAGAATACGGCCGACTTTTCAGTCGGCCGTTTATCTAAAGACACGTCAGAATGCAACGATCTTCTCGGCATGTGGGAACGCAGCCTTGAGCATCGCTACGGTGTTGTCTTTGTTTTCGGTTCCGAATAACGAACTCTTTCCCGTGATGCCGATAATGCACGAATCACTGGCACCAGGGGCGTATGCGATTCTGCCACCGCCGACACACTCGATGACAGCGCCGCTCACTTGATTCGCGACCAGGCCCTTCAGCTCCTCTTCCAGCGTCAAGTGGTCATCTTCACTGCCTGGATTGACGTACAGAACGTATTTTGACTCCGACCCTAGTGAGATTTTCGCGACAATATATTTTGGAAACTCCGCCTTGAAGAAATGGCCTCCCACGATTTCAGGTAGATTGATTAGCGTCGGGATTTTGCTCAGCTTGGTCATTAGACGGCTCCTCTTGGTTGATAGTCACAGCCGACAAACGCGTACTCTCAACGCATCTCTCCGCTGCAACTATCATTTTTCAAAGAACACTTTCTCGATGAGACCGCGAATGAGTCGTGGGCTCAAAAGAGGGGAGTTTTAACCTCCCAGGTTCAGAGCTTTTAGCCTGTCACCACTCCACCGCGATGTGTCCGTATCCGGTTGTCCAGTTTTGGTCGCAGTGAATCACCTTGAGAGGCTTGAGGCAGCAGCGCAGTATGTGGACCTCGGACTCCGCATAAACACCGAACCACCAGTCCCCACTGTAGATATAGAACTCGCCTGCATCGCGGGCCTGTCTTATCTTCTTGACCACCCGCCTGAAGAGAGGATGGTTGATGATTTTAGCCTCGACCACAAGCTCATCAATCCGCTTGAGTGCCTCTGGCCTGTTACGTTCCAGCATTCTGAAGTGGTGAAGCATCGCGTCACCCGAAGCGAACGTACCGAACGACATTCTCCAGCCCATGAGTCCCTCCTTTGCGCCGAAGCGCGGTTTGATCTGCGTTGAATCCCGACGTACTCATGAAGTCCGTCACCTAATCGCTGTCGAAAGAGAACGGCGTACCGTATGGACCGAAGATCACACGGTGAGCAATTCCATTGACGGTAAGAAGGAGATATTCCGCAGGCCCTCTCACGCGGCTTTTGAATTGCCGAACGTCGCCAAGGGTCAGTGTGACCCGACCTCCGCTAAGTTCCGAGATTCGCGACTGAAATCGTCGGAACCAATCGGCATCGACAGGGGATTCCTTGAACGTGAAGACTTCGTCAAACACTCGGAAAACGCTGCCCTCATCGACGGTAAAGGTAGGGCGTTCTCCTTTGCTCAATGCCTCAGCGGCATGCTCATGTAACACATCCCAAGCAATCGACATGATTTACTCCTTCTGCGTTGTAGCGGGGTTGAGTTAGATAGTAGTCACAGCATAGGTGGGGTGTACCTCCCCACCTGCGCTATGACCACTTCCCAAGATTTTCAAAGAACTTCCCACGAATCATACCACGTCGTATTATATTGTCAATCTTTGTTGATGATATTATTGTGATAAAATAGCAATGAAACAAGGCGTTTTGTTGCTATATGTCAAAAAAGTTTGATGATAGTCTGCAGCTCACAAAAAAACTTGAGGGTCTCGGTTTGAGCGAAAAAGAATCGAAGGTCTACTTGTCTCTCCTTCCATATCGCGACATCGGCTCTTCAAAATTGATACGCGCCACAGGATTGCATGGGCAGTTTGTCTACAATGCGCTCACGCGGCTTGAGGAGTTGGGACTTGCGAGACACGTTATAAAAAACGGCCGTAAGAAATTCAGTGCGAACACTCCAAATCGGCTTTTGAGTCTGGTAGAAGAAAAAAGGCTCACAACGCAGTCGATCGTTAGGGAGTTGCAAGATCGCTTCGCCGGGAAACACGAACAGGATTTTGAAGTATATCAAGGTGACGTCGCATTCATGTCGCACCAAATGAACATCCTCCGAAACATGCCGAACAACACAGTTTGGTGTGCGATCGCAAGTGCTGCCGACAGGTATCGACAGGTCGTTGAGAACCTCGGCTTCCTTGAAGAACTTGATACGTTGCGAAGAGAAAAAAATATCACCATTCGCTACCTCGGCGTCGAATCACGAAGAGTAGATTTATCAGAACGTGAAAAAAACTGGTTCAACTGGACATACAAAATCCTTCCCGGGCTTGGTGTCGGGATTATAGGCATTGAAATATTCCCCGAATCTGTTTCGTTCGTCGTGTATGGCGACGAGATTCTCTGTTTCACCCTATCAAGCAAAGAGGTCGCCGACGGCTACCGCGATTTCTTCGAATCCCTGTGGAAACTATCGAGCAAGTGATATTCCTTATTCGCGCGGTCGCAAGAATAAGGAACACATGGACCTTTAAGCATCCTTTCGAATCTCTCTGCGAGAAGAAATGTAGGCGAAGATAATTATCACCAAGCCGATGAGGCCGGTGATTGCTTCGGGGACGTGGACGAAAATACCGAGAAGCATCGCGAGGGCCAAGCCGAAAATCGCGTAGTGCGCGCCGTGTTCGAGGTACGGCAGCTCGTCGAGGGTCTTGGCGCGCACGAGCGCCACGGTGAACGCCCGCACGAAGAGGGCACCGATGCCGAGACCACCGATAATCACGGGGAGCGCCGAGGTGATGGCAAACGCACCAACGACACCATCGAGTGAGAACGCCGAATCGAGCACGTTGAGGTACACAAAAAGCGCGGCACCTCCTACCGCAGCAACGCTGCCTGCCTCCACTTCAAATGACTGCGCAATTCCCTCTATAATAATGAAAAGAACCACGCCGATGAGGCCGGAAATGAGCACGGTGGCCGCTTCTGCCGGCACGAGAAATGCGCAAACGAGAAGCACTACGAGCACGAGTGCGATCTCGATAGCTTCGATGCCGCCCCAGCGCGACAGGTGCTGCTCAACCGTTTCTATCCAGTGCACGGTTTTCTTGTCGTTGAAAAAATATTTGAGCGACACGAGGAGCAAGAACGCACTTCCGAAAGCGGCGATGGCAACGTGTGCTTCCTCGAGATAGGCTCCGTACTGTGCGGCATCGAAGAATGCAAGTTGCGCTATAACAACCGGCGAGAGACCCGCAGCGCCGGCAACGATAAGAATGGGCAGTACGAATCGCGTCCCGAATACCGCGATAGGAATACCCCAGACGAGAAATCTCCGTTGCCACACATCGCTCATACGGGAGAGGACCTTCGCGTTTACCACCGCATTATCGAAAGAGAGCGTTGTTTCGAGAATGGCGAGTAAAAAAACCAAGAAGAGGGCACGCGCTCCGCCCCAGGCATACGCTCCCGCGAGGACGCAGAGAGTGACAGCCACAGGAAATACGAAGAGGCGCATGGCGGCATCGTAGCACATTGTCATCGCTTCGTATCTGTACTATAGTCAGCGCATTAGTAAATAACCGTGGTGTCTGGGTGTTCTTCGTGGCGGTTCACTGAAACCCCGCAGTAGAGTCCTCAATTTTTGATTACGTTGCCTAAGAGATTGGGTGCCATAATCAGGAATTGAGCTGTCTACCGGGATAAGCTGGACTCACTACGGGGCAGGTCCGGACATCACCAAAAAACAATGGAAAAGAAGGTATATTCTCTCGATATCGGGGGAAAGACGATGTCTGCCGAGTTCAACGACTGGGCGGATCAGGCAAACGGTTCGGTATTGCTCCGCTACGGTAACAGTGCCGTCTTGGCAACTGCCGTCATGGGTTCGAAAGAGTCGAATCTTGATTATTTCCCGCTCTCGGTCGAATACGAGGAGAAGTTTTATGCAGCCGGAGCGATCTTGGGCTCGCGCTTCATGCGCCGTGAAGGCAGGCCCTCCGACGAGGCGGTACTTTCAGGCCGCATCGTAGACCGCACTATCCGTCCGCTCTTCCTCAAGGGGCTCAAGCGCGACGTGCAGGTCATCATCACTGTTCTCTCGATAGAGGACTATGACACCGACATCCTCGCCGTGAATGCGGCGTCTCTCGCGCTCGCCACCTCGGACATCCCGTGGCAAGGGCCGGTCTCTTCGGTACGCATCGGCATCGAGGACGGAAGCGACGCGCTCATCGTGAATCCCACCTACGGCCAGCGCAGCGAAGAATTGCCGCCGAAGGCCAAGATGGACCTTACGGTTTCCGGCAAAGACGGTCTCGTCAACATGATAGAAGTCAACGCGCGCGAGGTAGAAGAGTCCGTACTCGATAAGGCACTCGCGAAGGCAGGCGAGGAGATTGAAAAAATACAGGCATGGCAAAAAAGCATCGTCGCCGAGCAGGGCAAAGCGAAGAAGGAGTTCACGTCACCCGATGTGACTCCGGAAGTCGAAGCGGCATTCGCCGAGATAGTCGAACCGAAGTTGAAGGCGCTGAACGGCATAATGTCCAAGCAGGCATTCGGCGAAATGAAATCGGAATGGGCGACACAGGCCGCTCTGAAATTCCCGGATATGAAGCCACAGTTGCTCGACGGCTACTTCGAACGCCGCGTCGACGAATACGTGCACGACCTCGCCATCAAAGAGAATAAACGCGTCGACGGCCGGGCGCTCGATGAGATACGTCCGCTTCGCGCACAAGCCGGCGGCATTTCTCCCATCATCCACGGCACCGGGCTCTTCTTCCGTGGTGAGACGCATGTGCTCGCCGCGCTCACACTCGGCGGCCCGGGCGACGCACAGCTCCTAGACACGATAGAATTCCAGGACACGAAGAAAACATTCATGCTCCACTACAATTTCCCGCCGTTTAGCGTCGGAGAGACGGGGCGCGTCGGCGGATTCAACCGCCGAATGACGGGACACGGTGCGCTCGCGGAGAAATCTTTGCGCGCTGTTCTGCCGACGAAAGATGTTTTCCCGTACACCATTCGCATCGTCTCGGAGTGTCTTGCGTCCAACGGCTCGACCTCGATGGCGACCGTCTGCGCAGGAACTATCGCGCTTATGGATGCCGGAGTCCCCATCACACGCCCCGTTGCGGGGATCGCTATGGGCCTCATGTCGGATGCAAAAGCAGGTGTCTATAAGGTACTCACCGACATTCAAGGACCTGAAGATCACCACGGTGACATGGACTTTAAGGTCGCCGGAACATCTGAAGGGGTGACCGGAGTACAGATGGACGTGAAGGTAGAGGGGGTACCTCTCAATGTACTCACCGAGGCGTTCGCACAGGCAAAGAAGGCACGTTTGCAAATCCTCGATGTCATCACCAAAGAAATTACGGCACCACGCGCTGACATCAGCCCACGCGCGCCGAAGATACTCACCATCGTCGTCAAAAAAGATCAGATAGGGCTCGTCATCGGCCCTGGCGGCAAAATGATCAACGGCATCCGTGAACGCACTGGAGCGGACGACATCACCATCGAAGAAGACGGGACAATATTCATCACTGGCAAGGGCGGTGCTGCGGAAGCGGCCCTCCAAGAGATAGCGGATCTCACACGCGAATACATGGTCGGCGACAGGTTCGAAGGGCCGGTCGTTCGTCTCATGGACTTCGGCGCGTTCGTAAAGATGGGTCCGACCGCCGACGGGCTCGTGCACGTCTCGGAGGTAGCGCCGTTCCGCATCGGCAAAATATCCGACGCCCTCGCCATCGGAGACATCGTCCCCGTCGTTATCAAAGAGATCGATGATAAAGGGCGCTATAATCTCTCTATCAAGGCAGCCGATCCGGAATGGGCCTCTCGCAAAGGACTCAAGCCGGACCAGGGTGGTGATTATGGACGACAAAACAACAACGAACGACCGAAGCGCAGAATCTAACATGGTTGACCCCGTTACGGGCGTTGCCTCTAACGGGGCGAGCGAAACGAAAGACCCCGGCGGAATTTCTAAAGGCTACACCGACCCAAATGCCGCACGAACACCGTCGAGTGCTGCGGCACCGGAGCCCGAGGTACACATCCTCGAAGAACGCGTAACGCAGGTGGCGGAAAAGACGACGCTAACACCCGAGGCATCCACTCTGACGAAGCCCGAAGTATCTGCCGTGTCCACCAAGCCTCCGCTCATATCTGCGGCAGCACCGGCAAGGCCAGCGCCGACTCCCGCGCCCACCATCGAGGCGCTGCGAAGTCAATCGAAACCACCGATGAAACAACAGATCCCTATCGTGCCAAAAGAAAATTTGGCCGGTGCTGCCGTCAGTAATGACATTGCGAAGATCCTCGAGTCGGTCAAATTGCCAGAGCGTCGTCCGAGAGATCAGGCGGGAGCGTCCGCACCGAGTGTGAGTGCAGGAGTTGCAAACACGCCCGCAACTCCATCTCAAAAATCCGCTGGCGCCGATCAGGTACCCCCCATGACGACACCCAAGAAAGCTGAGAGTGATACGGGCAGCATCGCCGCCGTCCACACGCTCAAGCACGATCTGCAGAACGTCGTACGAGACAACAAAATGTCGCTGGTGAAAGCTGCTTCTCTCGAAGAAGATCGCCGGGCCCACAAAGAGGCACCGCCGGGGGAGACTCCGGCGACGAAACAGCGAACACGACGAACGGTCGGTATCATATTCGGGGCACTCATACTTATAGGCCTCGGCGTGGCGGCGCTTCTCGGAGTCTCGTTCGTAATGAATCAGCAACAAAATCCACCACAAGTCGACACGGGGTCATCGATACTCTTCGCAGAACAAAGCATCCCATTTTCTCTCGGAGCAAAATCTCCGAACGACCTGAAACGAACGCTCGAAGCGGCGCGCACGGTCTCTCAAAGGACCCTCGGTTCTATCATACGCATCGTCCCCGTCGTTGCGACGACGCTCGAAGACGGAACGGTGCAAACCCGTGCGGCAACATTCCAAGAGTTCATGCTCTCGATTGGCGCGCGTCCGCCGGATGACCTCGTGCGCGCACTCAGTAATGATTTCTTCCTCGGGGTACACGCGGTGGATGAGAACGCGCCGCTTATTATTGTGCCCGTGAGTTCGTACGACCACGCATTCTCAGCGATGCTCCGATGGGAAGATGGCTTAAATGCCGACCTCGCGCCATTCTTTACCGCCGTACCCCTACTCGGGACTGACACCAACGGCCTACCTATCAAGCGCACGTACAAAGATCTCGTCATGCGTAACTACGACACCCGCGTACTCAAAGACGACGCGGGTGTAGTCCAGCTTTACTACTCTTTCCCGACGCCAAATATCCTCGTTATAGCCGAAAGTCCGTATTCTTTCCCCGAGATATTGAGCCGTTTGCAGGCGGGACGGAGGCTCTAGCGCGACGTCCAGACGTTTTGCTATACTCTCTCACATGAAACACCTCACCGAGGATCAACTGGAGGAGTTACGCGGGGCGCTCGGCGCGGAAAAGGACTCGCTCGAAGAGGAGCTTGGGGGGCACGGCCGCGTCCTCGGAGAAACTGGCGATTGGCAGGGCAATTCAGGCGGGCTTTCGGGCGAAGAGGCTGACCCCAACGATGCAGCCGACCAGATCGAAGAACTCGTGACCAACGTGCCGCTCGTAGAAGATCTTGAGAAGCGGCATCACGACGTTGTCGATGCGCTTGAAAAGATCGAGCAAGGTATGTACGGCATCTGCGAAGTTGGCGAAGAGGAGATACCGCTCGACCGACTTGAGGCAAATCCCGCCGCGCGTACGTGCATCGCGCACGCCCAGTAGTGTAAGTTCGATTCACATATCAGGGAGCGGCGGCGCCTTTTGGCGCCGCCGCTTGCTACAATTGCGCGAATGGGTGAGAAGCAAAAAATAGCTTCTGGATTTGCACGCGTCTTCGGCGCGCAGCCGATGTTGCCAAAAGGGACCGTCGTATCGGTGGAGTGCGACATCGTAAAAGGCTTGCATGCGTACACCATCGTCGGCCTGCCGGACAAATCAGTGGAAGAAGCAAAAGACCGCATCGCAGCCGCGATAAAAAATACCAACCCGCTTATACCCACCAGCCGCGATGACGGCGGATATGAATCGCCCAAGCGCAGTAATAAAAAGATCGTTCTCTCGCTCGCTCCAGCAAATCTGAAAAAAGAGGGCGCCGCATTTGATCTTCCGCTGGCACTCGCTTTCCTGCTTGCGTCGAGACAGGTCAAGTTTGATCCCGCGCGAAAACTATTCGCGGGAGAGCTTTCGCTCGACGGTAAGCTTTGCACGATTCTCGGTTGTCTCTCCATTGCCTCCGCTGCACGCGATGCCGGATTCACCGATCTCTACGTGCCGGAAGAAAACGCCGACGAGGCGTCACTCATATCAGGACTAAACGTCCACCCTGTCGCATCTCTTTCCGACGCAATAGAGCAGTTGACGAAACCCGGCGCAAAAAGACCTGTGGTCCATCGCGCGCGTCCCGTGCACGAACACGACGACACGGCGCTCGATGAGATACGCGGGCAGGCGAGTGCGAAGCGTGGGCTCATCATCGCTGCGGCGGGCGGACACAACATCGCCCTCTACGGCCCGCCGGGAACGGGCAAGACGCTGCTTGCGCGTGCGACCGTCTCGATACTTCCCGACCTTTCGGAAGAGGAGATGATAGAAGTGACAACTATCCACTCGCTCTCAGGTACGCTGAACGGCCACGCGATATTCCGGCCGCCATTCCGCTCACCGCACCACACATCATCGTATGCCGCGCTCATCGGCGGCGGCTCCTCGGGGATACGCCCCGGTGAAGCGACGCTCGCGCACCGCGGTGTGCTCTTTGCCGATGAATTCCCTGAATTCCACCGCGATGTCATCAACGCGCTGCGCGAACCGCTCGAAGACCGTGTGATATCAATCGCGCGCTCAAAAGGCTCGGCGGTATTTCCAGCGAACTTTATGCTCATCGCCGCACTCAACCCGTGTCCTTGTGGCTTTTGGGGCACGCAACGTTGCCGCTGTATGCCGCACCTCGTAGAGAAATATCGCAGAAAAATATCTGGACCTGTCGCCGATCGTATCGATATGTGGGTCTCGGTCGGTGAAATGGCACCAGAGACACTTTCGACGCAGACAAAAAGAGGTTCGGGAGAAACTAAGCGTGCGCGCGAGACCGTCGCGGCAGCGCGTGAGCGGCAACGTGCGCGGTTCAAGGGAACGAAAGACACTTCCACCAACGCGGACATGGGGCCCAAAGAAATAGAATCGCTCGCCGGGCTCACTCCGAAAGCAGAAGAAACGTTGCAAGGTGCCGCCCGCTCGATGAAACTTTCTCCGCGCGGCTACCATCGCACCATCAAGCTTGCCCGCACCATTGCCGACCTCGCCGCATCAGACGCGATTGAACCGAGCCACATGCTCGAGGCGCTTCAGTATCGCCAACGAGAGCTCTAGAGTTCGACAAGCCTTTCTGCTCTTAAGACAATTATTGGCCTTCTTGCATCATTTCAAATGAGGGCTATATTTGCCCCATATGACGGAGGGCAATCGAAGGACGCCTGTAGATGTGACTCTGAAATTTTCCGAGTTCTCGGAAAATAGGATAGATTCTTATGATGTATACACCTTCTATATCTCGGCTGATAACTACCTTGAACTGCCCATGGACGCGAACGTAAGACTGCCCAGCGAGAAAGCTTTTCCCTATAAAGAGATGGTGAAAACCCTTGAATCTGACCCATCAAAATTCTTTCTCCAGAACGGTGGTATAAGCGTAATAGCTTCAGATATAAAAATCGACAAGAAGGCGGGATCCGTAAAAATGCATTTTTCTCCCGACACAGGCGTCGTTAACGGCGGACACACTCAACTGGCCATTCTCAATACCAAGAAGAAACGGGACGTGAGCACTGCAATGGTAAAAATGGATGTCATAAAACATTCGTTTACTCCACAAGAACTTGCGGTTATTGCAGCAAGTCGTAATACAGCTTCCAACGTCAAGCCGTATTCGACTGCCGAGAAGAAGGGCCTCTTTCTAAAAATCAGGAAATATTTGATACCAGAATTTGAGAAACATATTATTTGGTATGAGAATCGAGTTGTGCCAAATAACCGGGGTATGTCGGCAATTGATTTTATCGCATTGCTCAATTTATTTAACGTCAAACGTTATCAGAGTGACGCAAACCCAACAATGAAAGACCAGCCCAACAAATCGGCCACTAGTAAAGCATCGGTATTCAAAGACTGGGAGTCGGACACCGATGCCTGGCAACATGTCTACCCGCTAGTAAACGACCTGATAAATTTGATGGAACATGTCCAGTCAACATTTCAGAGAAGTTTACCGAAGGGATTTACACGGCTTGATGTAGTAAAGAATGTAAGAGAAGGCGATAAAAGAACTATATATACAGGTAAAAAATTGGAATTTGAGTTACCGAAACAATTTTTATTGCCTCTTATAGCTAGTTTGAGGGCAAATATAAAATTCGATGACGTGAATGGCAAGATCGGGTGGTTTGAAAAGCCAGAAGACGCATTCGATCGAAATAAGATTCGTCTCATAGAAGACTTGCTAAAAACTTTCAGGTCCACCTATCACAACGAGATTAATCGTGCTAGCAAGGATTCAAATCTGTGGCGAATCCTGTACTCGAATATTGAGCAGGGCATAGATAAAGAGGGTGAGTGGAAAACGTATGACACTCCGCGATAAACCTGAGAGCCAGAAAGGAATTCTTCTGAGTGGAAATAAATGTGTGGTCTGCGGCTGGCAAGAATCAGACTGCACTGGAAGACTTTTGGTCGAAGGTGCCCACGCAAGGCCTTTCGCGAATACAAGTGATTATGATAAATCTGAGAATATTTTCGGTCTTTGTCCGAATCATCACACTGAATACGACGCGGGGAATTTCACTATTGATCCGACAACACACCAGTGTATACACGCAAATCCAAGTAACCCATTACATCAAAAAAGACTTGCCAGTAGCATAGATCACGTCCAACCAGGTTACTTTGATTATCACAGAGTGCATGTTTTTCAAAAAAGAAAACGCTGAATCTGTAGTTCACAAAAATCGAGGCCCGGGAGTAGCCTCGACACTTGTGCCGTAGCTTCTCCCGGGCATTCTTGAGGTTGCGCTAGAGCAACCTGAGCTGTTTGAAGCTCTCGGCGATCTTCGCGTCGAGAAGCTGCGGATTCGTTCCCGCCGCCCAGTCCGCACCCAAGTCGAGCGCCTCGTCACCCGAAGCGCCGCAAAAGATAGTTTTCGGGCGCATGACGTTGCCCTTGGCGGGTAGTGCTCGAAACGCTTTCATGGTATCGATCTCATTGTCGCCTTCGCCGAACAACAGAACGTCTGGCTTGTAGCGTTCGATGCACTTCTGCATCTGAACAATTCCGGCGGCCTCGGGTGCGTCAAGGCCGTACTTTTCAGCGACTTGTCGAAGTAGAGCTCGCAGTGTCGGGTTGCCCGACACGACCAGGCAGACGGGCATGACACGCCCCCTTTTGACCACATAGCTCGCCATTCCGTGGCGACCGGTTTGTCTCGGCCACCACTATAACCGAGACCGACAATTCCTCAAATCGTCTCCTTGCTGTCGGAGAAATACACCTTGGTCTTCGGGATGCCGAGCGACTTGAGGCGTTTGAGAATGAAATCCTGCATCGTTTTCTCACTCTTGAAACTGACGACCTTCTTGTTGTCTATGACCGCCCAGGCGCCGACGTCGCGCAGGACGTCGGTCTTGCTAAAGACGATGTGGGTGACGCCGTTCATGCGGATAGCGCGCTCAAGTGTTTGCATGTTCATCCAGTTGGTCTGGCGGCGGCGGCCGGTTGTCGAACCGAATTCCTCGCCGATGTCGCCAATCCTGTTGAATAGCTCGCCTTTGGGCTGGAACTTTTTGCTGCCGACGTATGTTTCGTATATTTTCGCGACACCCCAGACGTCTCGGATTGCGGTCGATGGCAGGCCGTTCAGCAGAGCGCCGGCTGCCGTGCAGTGGCTCGAGGTGACGAACGGGTAATCGCCCCAATCAATGTCGAGCCCGAATCCCTGTGCGCCTTCGGCGAGAATATAAATATTTTTTCCTCCGGAGGAGGATCCGCCTTTGGCGGACTTGCCATACCATTCCTTGTAGAGGTCGAGGAGGTACGGCTTGAGCTTCGCGACCTGCTCCGCGCGCACGCCCGTGCGTCCGTACTTGTCGCGATACGCGGGGCCGTTGCCGCGGCCGGTCGTTCCTATCTTTCCACCTTTTTGCTTATCCTCATTTTTGTGTGCATCGGTGATGATATGCGTGTTGTTGGCGATAAATATCTTTCCTTTGGTGGAAACGCCGCCTTCCTTGAGCATTTTTATCTCGCGGAAGAACTGGTCGGGGTCGAGCACGCATCCCGAGCCGATAACGGATTTCACACCGAAGAAAACGCCCGCCGGAATGTGGTGGGTGACGAATTTCTTTCCTTTATGAAAAATCGTGTGCCCCGCGTTGCAGCCGCCGTTGTAGCGGAGCACGTGGGTATAGGAGTTTTTATGGCTTAAATAGTGGGCGACTTTGCCTTTCCCGCAATCTCCATACTGGAGATCGACTATGACATCCATCGTTAACACAACTGCGTTAGCTTATCATTTTCCAAACGGTGTCACAAGCGCAGTATGACAGCGCAGAAATGAGTTCGCACCACCGGCTGCGGCCCACCGTGAGGTACGGAACGCAAATTGAGCTGCCTCTCTACGCGAGAAAACGTATAAGAAAACTGATAGTTACGAGAAGGTTGTTCATCGCGATATGATCAGAACGGGTTGCGAATGCCGTTGCGGATCTCGAAGTGTACGTGCGGGCCTGTGGACTTGCCGGTCGAGCCGATGTAGCCGATGACTTGTCCCTGCTCCACGTGTTGCCCCGGCACTACGGCGACCTTGGATTGGTGCGCGTACAGAGTCTGGCTTCCGTTGCCGTGTTGAATAACGACATATCCGCCATACCCTGCATTCCAGCCGGTCCCCTTGGCGATAAGCACGTCACCTTCCGCGGCAGCAAGTATCGGAGTACCGCTAGGAGCTGCGAGGTCAACACCGTTGTATCCGTGGACTCCCTGCGTCCTCACTCCCCCGACGATCGGACGCATGTAGTAACCCACTTGCGCTGCTGTGCCAGGGCGCGAATTGAGTGTTGCGCGCAAACTGCCCGGTACCTTGCTGGGGACGGAAGAGGTGGTGGGCGTACTCGGAGCTGGCGCCGCGATCTCGCCATCCGGAATAAGGATCTGTTTCCCCACCACAAGCGAGTCATCGCCGATATCGTTAAAGGTCGCGATCTCTATCGCGTCAGCACCGAATCGCTTGGCAATAGCGGCTATCGTATCTCCTTTTTTGATCGTGTATTTCAACCCGGTGACAGGCAAGATGGTGAGTACTTGACCTATTTGCAGGTTACTTCCCCGCGGCAGATCATTCGCCCAGAGAATAGTATTGGGGGATACATTATAGAGTTTTGCAATGCCACTTAATGTGTCACCCTCACGAACAACGTAGACGCTTATCATCGAATTCTTCGGCTTCTCGATATCGGCAATAGTGCCCGATGGGCCTTCCGATGGCATGAGCGCCGAGTCGTCAACGATCGTGATGTCCCCGCCGCCCCTCCCGGCCATCGGGTCAACATTCATGGCGGGCTTCGGAAGGGCCATGGTCTGAAGATTGCCGCCGCCGTATGACACTTCTTTTTGCTTCTCGGACACGTGGAGGATGCTGGCGACAAAATCGCCAAAAACACTTGCCTGCGCAGAGGCAGGCACAAGAGCTCCTACAACCACGAGGAGTGATATGAGAGTAGCCGCCGAACGAGCGGATCGTAACGATCTATATTTCACCCCGTTAGAAGCCATGGTGCTTTGGAGTGTGGAAAACAAATTGCATAATTGGATCAATTTTCTGAAGCTTCTAACGGGGTTCATCGCTCGCAGGTGTGATAAACCTGGCTGCGAATCACTTTTTTTACTTGCCTGTATAAGCCGTTTCTGACGGACTTTTCGTCTGCTTCCATTGAGAAAAGGGAACCTCTTTTGCCCCTCCCTGATATAGCTAGACAATAAGCCGCATTTAGCGATGGCACAGAGGATGGTCTGGAAATTGGCTCTAAATCTCGCTCTTTTGGAGATCTGGCCTCAGGATTGGTACGGCAGTGCCACCGTTCAGTTCACTCTACCTTCACGGGTCGTGACGTCAACTGGGTCAATACTGTAGCAGGGGATAGCCATTCTGTCAATATCTTGAACCGTCTATGATATAGTGCCTAAGTGAATTACCTAGAGGGCCTCAATGCGGCTCAAAAAGAGGCTGTTTTGCATATTAATGGCCCGCTTTTGATAGTAGCGGGGGCCGGTGCGGGTAAAACCAAGACAATCGCACACCGCATCGCGCACCTAGTAGAAGAGGGTATCCCGGCTTCGTCAATACTTGCGGTCACGTTTACGAATAAGGCAGCGGAAGAAATGCGACAACGCATACGAAGCCTCCTATCCGCCGGCGACCTGCCCGCCGAAGCCTCGGCGCAGGCGGGGATGCGCGACCGCGTCCGGACCTTACTCCCTCATAGGGCGGGTGGATTGCCGTTTGTCGCCACCTTCCACTCACTCGGGGTGCGACTCTTGAGAGAGTTCCACGAAGAGGTCGGCGTGCCACGTGGCTTCAGCATTTGGGACCGTGACGACAGCCTGCGCTCGGTCAAGGCCGAGCTCAAGCGGCTTGATACGGAAGAGTGGACACCCCGACAGATACTCGGAGCAATCTCTCGTGAAAAAGGCGGAGGGAAATCACTCGCAGAATACCGCGAGCACGCCTCGACCCGGCGTGAGCAGGCAGTGGCACTCATATGGGAGCGGTATGAACAGGCGCTCGCAGCGGAGGATAGCCTTGATTTCGACGACCTCTTGGTGCGCACGCTTACGCTTGTACGCGGATCGGCGAGGACTCTCTCACTGTTACAAAATCGCTGGCACTACATTATTGTCGACGAGTATCAAGACACGAGTAATGTGCAATACGAACTGATGAAACTCTTGAGCGGGGAGCGCCGCAATATGTGCGTCGTTGGGGACCTTGATCAATGTATCTATACCTGGCGTCAGGCAGAGCTCGAAAACCTACTCTCTTTCGAGCGGGTGTTCCCCAATGTGAAGGTCGTGCGACTTGAACAAAACTATCGTTCCACGCGCACGATTATTGCTGCCGCGAACGCCGTGATCGAGAAAAATACAAATCGCATTCCAAAGACGCTCTTCAGCGAAAATGAGACCGGTGATCCCATCACGATGCATGGCGCCTTAGACGAGCGACATGAAGCGTGGTTCGTTGTAGAGCAAGCCGCCACACTCATCGACGGAGGTGTGCCTCCGAATGAGATCGCAGTCTTGTACCGGGAAAATTCCCAGTCGCGCGTGCTTGAAGAGGCCTTCCTACATGCGGGACTGCCGTATCGGGTCCTCGGCACCCGATTTTTCGAACGCAAAGAGGTGAAAGATGTACTCTCGTATCTACGCGCGGCCCTTAATCCGAAGGGGAAGGGAGATCTTGCGCGTATCATCGGTGTACCGCCACGCGGTATAGGTCGCGTCACGCTCGAAAAAATGTTCTCGGGGCAATCGCTCGGCGCAGCAAGCGCAAAAGTAGCCGCTTTTGAGGCAACGATCGCGGCCATACGACATGCCATTAATACAGTAAACGCATCAGAGGCCGTGCGCTTTTGTATCGAGGCAAGTGGTATACAAAAAATGTATGGTGGGAAAACGGAAGAGGACGCCGAGCGCCTCGGCAACGTGCGCGAACTCGCGAACCTCGCTGCAAAGTACGAAAGCGACGAGCCTCCTATGGGGATTGAGCGTCTATTAGAAGAGGCGGCGCTCCAGAGCGAGCAAGACGAGCTCGATATGGAGCGTGACAAAGGCGGAATATCGCTCATGACCGTACATGCCGCAAAGGGGCTCGAATTCGATGCGGTTTTCGTGGTCGGCCTCGAACAAGGTCTTTTCCCCTCGCTGCACAACGATGAGGCGCGCGACCCCGAGGAAGAGCGCCGACTCTTTTATGTTGCGCTCACGCGCGCGCGCAAACATCTGTTCCTCAGCTATGCATATGAACGCTCGAAATATGGTACGCGCGAGGGCACGATGCCTTCGGAGTTCCTGTCCGACATTGATACACGATTGCTCGCTGATTCAGAAAGCACTCCCGCGCGGCAAAAACGTGGGCTCCTCGACGACTTCTATGAGATCCGTTAAAAAACGCGCGCGGCCCCGGCCTGGCGGGGCGAGGCTCGGACAACATTTCCTCACGGGAATGTGGGCGGCTCGTTCGCTCGCGGAAGCGGTGAAGGTGCGGCCCGGAGAAACAATTCTTGAGATCGGACCGGGCAAGGGCGCGCTTACGCGCGAACTGCTCGCTTCGGGCGGCACGGTACTCGCGGTAGAAAAAGATGGAGCACTTGTGGAGGGACTCTTGCGCACGTTTGCTTCGGAGGTCAGCTCGGGTGCGCTGCGGGTCGTCGCTGCGGACATTCGTGACTTCGAGCCATCGCGTTATGACCTCGCGGCGGGAAAATATGTACTCGCGGCAAACATTCCGTACTACATTACCGGCGAGATCATCCGGCAATTCTTGGAAACGGACATCCAGCCGCGCGCGATGGCACTCCTCGTCCAAAAAGAAGTCGCGGAGCGTATCATCGCGCGCCCCGCCGTCGGCGGGGCGCGCAACGGCAAAGAGTCCATTCTCTCGCTCTCAGTCAAGGCGTATGGAGCGCCGAAGATAATCGCAAAAGTCTCACGAGGTAATTTTTCTCCACCTCCTTCCGTGGATTCGGCGATACTTCTCATCTCGGATATTTCAAAAGAATTCTTCAACGACCTCGATGAAAGGATGTTTTTCAAGGTCGTCAAGGCCGGATTCGCGTCGAAACGGAAATTTCTGTCAAGTAACCTTGCCGCGCTATTCGGCAAAGACGCCGTGCTGCGTGCGTGTAAAGTATGCGACCTGAGCGAACGCATACGCGCCGAGGACGTGCCACTCGAAAGTTGGAGAAGGCTAGCGCAGGAATTGTCCTAACCACCGTAAACCGGCACCGGAACATGCCGTATACTATCGGTATGCGTACACTTGCCGTTACCGGTATCCTCGTTCTCCTTTTTCCCGCCGCCGTCTTTGCATTTCCTTTTGGTGGTCAAGCGAGTATGGTCATACCGTGTTACAACCAGGCTATCTACGCTAATCTGGGACCGCCGCGTGGCGGTCCGTATGTCTGGACACCATCGACAAAAACGTACCAGTTCGGTGCGCCGACGCACGCGGGGCAATGGCTTCTGGGTCTTGCCGGAGCTCCTTACTATTGCATCGTTTCAATTCAGCCGGTCATCGTCTGGCCGGGTACATACATCACGATGATGGGGAGTAGCCGATGAAAAAGAGTGCTTGAGCACTCTTTTTAGTCCGCTACTCAACCGGAGGCATATCGCAGCTAGCCGGCTGCGATGCCGAGGTGGGGTCGCGAAATTTTGTTCCCGACGGGGAACAAAATATTCGTGACGTTCGCCCGCCGACGTGCCCCAGATAGTATTTGTGACCGGCAAACAGTGATATCCTGATAGGTATGGAATGGTTCCGTACACATCCGTATGCCTCCGCGCTCAGCGCGGCAGGGGTTCTCGTGGTCGTCGGAGCGTACATCGTCGTGCTGAGGGCATCAGAACCGACACGGACACAGGCAACTGCGTGGGGAGGCGCGGGGTCCTCGTTCCTCGACCCGACATCCTTTGAGCCGCCACAATACGTCGCGCCGACCTATCAGGGAGATATCATACAGCAAGTACAGAGCGGTCCGCCGTACACATACATCACACCTGTTGGTTCCGCGACCTCAGCATCGGTGAGCGGTGACAATCCATACGATTTTGAGGCATTCATAGCAATGCTTATAAAAGAAACTGTCCCGAAAAGACAGGCGGTCGACGCACGCGCGGATAGTTCCACTATGGACCCCTATGCGTACATACCGCGAGGGCTCATAAGCACGACAACACCTCCTACGGCCCGTACCAGCACACAGCAAGCGTTGTATGACTACGGCAACGACATCGGTTCGAGCATCGAGTCGTTCGAGCAACAACACACCAATACCGTACAGATACTCAAAGAACAGGCCGAGGACCGTGCCGACCCCGACAAGGCGACGGCAGTCGTGAACCTGGGTCGTGCGTTCCAGAACCTAGGGAGTAATCTCTCGGCGATGGACAACGTGCCGTCGGTAATGGTGTCTGCGCACGCCGCACTCGCAAAAAGCTACATTGAGCTCGGTAAAAATCTTGCTTTGATCCCCGGAGCAGAGCGGGACAGCGACTTTATTCAAGCGATACAAACTTACAATGCCTCCGCAGACACGTTCACGGGAAATTATATCCGGATCGTCTCACTTTTCGGGGCTTACGGCGTCACCTTTACGTCAGCCGACAGCGGCAGGGTCTTCACATTCAGTCCAAGCGGATTCTAGGGTCTTACCGCAGAAGAGAATCCCCTAAAAGGGTATGTCTCGTAGCAAAAAGCGTGTTTGCGTGCGTTATACTAATTGTGTGGAAAAAGAACGCGCGGAAAAAAGCGTGAGTTTTTACGTTACGAACGGCGGGTTTTCTCCCATCTTTGTTACCGCGGCAATCTCAGCCCTCACTCTCCTCGTGGCCGCCGGGTGGCAAATCAACACGTCTGTGCGCGAGCGAGGTGCTGCGAATTCATACATTGCTCCGGCAAACGGATCTGGCGCGTCTGCTCCCGACACTGTTGTGAACTCTGCTCTTGCTTCCGATACCCAGACGACGATCGGCATTGCGGTCGTCGATGGTATCGTCGCAAAATATCTTTCCCTTCAAGAGCAAGGTCTCTATACGCCCGAAGTAGCAGCAAAGACCGCAGAAAAGATGGCCGAGACGCTCAAGGTCCCCGTTCCATTTCGTACCTATACGGCCGCAGACGTCGTGGTGGACGCAGACACCTCGTACGCGCGCATGCTCGCATATCGCCGTGACCTGCAAATATCGCTCGCGCCGCTTTTGAGCAATACGCAGCCAGAATACGAAATATTCGCGTACTACGTGAGTACAAAAGACAAAAAGAACCTCGAGAAACTGCAGCGGGCGGCGCAAAATTATCGTGAAGCGGCAAGCTCGACCGCCCATGTCGTCGTGCCAAAAGATGCGCTCACCCATCATCTCGCCATTCTTAATTCGACGGAAGAATTCGCGGCGACACTCGACGCACTGGTTGCGAATGCTGATGACCCGTTCGCTTCGGCGGTACTCCTGCGCACCTACAATCAGGGAGAGGCCGATGTGCTCACCTCTTTTGCCGGACTCGCTCGGTACTACCGAGAGAAAAAATCATGAATCCCGTTAGAGACCGCGGTCGTCCAACACTTGACCGTACGAAATCCAAACATGCGTTTCTAACGCGACCTGTCTCTAACGGGATGAAAAGCATCTCCCGTATCGTTCTTGCACTTCTTCTCTTCTCGCCAGTCTTTGCGAGCGCACAGACCATACCCCTCAGCGACAGTCTCGCGCTCCAACGCCAGGGGATCTTCGACTGCAACCAAAATGGCGCGTATGCGATGAGCGTCGGAGCGCTTGGTGCCACTGGCGGGGTGTACGTACCCGTTGCCGATGCGACGGTCGAACTCAACACGGGCGTCCTCGTCTACCAACAGTGCGTGTTGCGGGAAGTAATCAACCGCATGCGTGAGGCCGCAACGGCGGGGACGGGCAGAAAAGCGGTCTTGGCGATACAGACGGGGCGCGGTGGGAATCCACAGTATGTGGTGAGGCAAGCTCAAGAAATGCTCACGGTCGTGGACGATCCGACCATGCTTGATTTCCTTAGGG
Organism: Candidatus Kaiserbacteria bacterium; assembly: GCA_016217925.1. Classification (GTDB taxonomy): domain Bacteria; phylum Patescibacteriota; class Minisyncoccia; order Phycocordibacterales; family UBA2100; genus UBA10103. The sequence continues at coordinate 116,659 of JACRFK010000004.1, read as the reverse complement.
GAAGCGGACTCAAGGCTCTTGATCCTGTGCTCCAAACTCCGATCACGCGTGCACTTGTCCGCAACTACGAAATGAGGACGCGCGCACCGCAAAACACACTTACGTGTTTCTATAAAGACAGTCTCGCGGATGTGTACAGCGGACAGCTGCCTACAACGGCGAACATATGGGATGCGGTGCGCGCAGCCGGTACTCCCAATTGTGTTCCCAGTCTTGCCTTCTATTCTTCAGAAGAATTGGCCGGTAGCCGTATCGCCCGCGCGGAACAGTACCAGCAAGATCAGTGGAACTGGGGCCGCGGCTACTATTCAATGACCGACAGCAACGGCAATATAATCACACCGGCAGTGAACGTGCAGGAATCGTTCCAGACCATTCTTGACTCTCCGGTGCGTCAGCAGGAGAGCGCCAACGACATCGGCCAGATGATCAATGCGCTCTACGCAGGCATGACGACGCAGATACTTTCCGACCGCAATGGTCTGGCGGGACTCACCCAGTCCATCGGCGGACAGCCGCGATACATCGACCAGGTGGTGAGAGAGGCGTCCCAAGGGCTGCGCGATTCAATCACCAACACCGCTATCCAAACCCTTCTGTCGGCGCAGAAGGTCGAGGCCGAGTACTTCAAGACGGTAAACGCGATTGGCACAGTGCTTACAAGGGCGATACTGGGATTGAAGAGTGCCGAGAGCCAGTGCTGGGACCTCATTATTTACCAGAACGACAACCACCCGGAGCGGCACGTATGCTCGGGCCCGCTTTCTGCCGACAACACCTGTATCTCAACCGCCGGCTCGTGTACGGTAAACCCCACGACTGGCGAACAGACCTGCCCCACAGGAGTAGCCCTTAAAGTATCCACTTCAACCGCATTCTCGCAGGCGGTCATCACAGCCAACATCACTGACCTCGGGAACGCCACGCTTGCTCGCATCAGCACGTCCAAAAAAGCTCTCGACCTCATCACGCAATTAATCGACAGCGTGACGGGCGCATCGACCGACGCGCAGCGTCTCGCGGTTGTCCAACTCAACAACATGGTCGCGCAAAAACTCCTCCATATCAAACCCGACCTCGACGGACCAAATGGCGTCATCAAGCAGTTGGAGAGCGTGCAGGCGGCGATGCTCGACGAAAATAGCGGGCTTGTCGCGACGACCGTAAAGTTGTGGGCGGACTCCGAACCGCTGCAGCCCGGCAAGGGCTGGTGCAACGTGAATAAGCCGGCAGTGCTCGATGCATGGAAGAAATGCTGGGATAAAAACAATCCACAGGCGTCTGCCTGCCCCACACCATGAGTACGAGCATGAAGAAATGTACGATAGCGTTGAAAGGAATACTGTTAGGACTAATCCTAGTCGCAACGCTCGCGGGTCCATTTTCAAAGGCGTTTGCGGTGGTAGATGTTTCTAATTTCAACAAGGTCTTCATTGGGGGTAAAAATCTATACGCCGATCCCGCCACAGGCGCTCTCTACGATGCGACCGGCAACGCCGTGCAGGGCGGTGATTCAGGAACGCTCCAAGAGACCACGCAAGCCGAGACCGGAAAAGAGGCTGTGTCCGCTGCTACGACCTGTAACGGGTTCTGGAATTATTGGTCCAGCCCTATAAGCTGCACAGGTAGGTTAGTCGGCGTCGTCATCGCGAGCCTGCTGATCGCCGTCACGTCGTGGCTTCTTGAGATATCAGGACTTCTTTTTAACTGGACCTTGAACTACACGGTCGTCGAGTTCGGTAACTTTTTTACCGGGAACGTCAAACAGGGCGTTGAGGTCGGATGGACCGTATTCCGTGACATCGCGAATATCATCATCATCGGCATATTCACTTTCGTTGCCATTTCTATCATCCTCGGGCTTAAGGAATTTGGTCAGAAGAAAATGATTGCGAATGTCCTCATTATCGCCGTTCTCATCAACTTCAGTTTGCTTTTTACGAAAATGATCGTTGATGCATCGAATTTCTCAGCGAAGCAGTTATACGACGCTACGAATATCGGGGGACAGAACGCGCAAAATGCTCAGGTGGCAAACATCGGGGCGACTCTGGGAAAAGACGACGTTTCATATAAATTCACGGATGCGGGTGTAGCCGGTGCATTTATCGGCCTCATGGGAGTGACGAGCGGAGCACAAACCTTCAAGACGCTGGACGCCGGTGCTGACGCACTGAACAACGGCTGGATGGCATTTTTGCACGGCCTTTTCTCGGCAACGCTCTTCCTTGCAGCCGCACTCGTACTTCTGTATGGATCTTTCCTCCTTATCTCCCGCGCAATTCTCATCATTTTCCTCATGATTACCGCGTCCGCCGCTTTCGCCTCATACCTGATCCCCGCGTGGGCGGGAAGCAGCTACGGCTGGAAAACGTGGTGGAGTTCGCTCCTCAAAGTCGCCGTTTTCGCGCCTCTTCTTATGCTGTTCTTGTGGATCACCATATCTATGGCCAAGGCGCTACGTCCGCATGGCGGGACGCTCGGTGGGCTTTTGAGTGAGCCTACGAAAGCAGTTAATCTTGAATCCCTTTTCATATACATCATAGTGCTCGGCATGCTCTTTTTCTCATTCAAGCTTTCAAGTTTATTCGCAAGCAGAATCGGCGGATTCAGTATGGCTTCGATGGTGCCGGGAATAGGGCTCGGACTTGCTGGATTGGCAACAGGAATAGTGGGTCGCACCCTCGGCGGCTGGACAGCATCACGAGGACTTACAGCAATGAGAAATAGGGGGCTTGCGTATCAAACTCAAACTGGCCAGTGGGTCGGGGGAGCAAGCTCCGGGCCAGCTAGCCGATTCCTCGCCGCCCGACTCGCCGGACTTCAAAAAGCTAGCTTCAACCCTCTAAAAACCAAGACAGTTGGGTCGGTTGCTTCAACCTTTGGAATACCGAAGGTACTTTCCGGCGCCAAAATGGGCGAAGGTGGATTTGAGGGCGTCATGGCACGGAAAGCAAAAGCTGCTGATGACCTCGCTCGTAAGATCGGACCGACCGACGACCAAAAAAGACTGGCTCTCGCTGACACTCGTCGTGCTCGCAGAGAGCAGGTTACTCAAATGGAAACACTGATCCAAACACAGAGAGAGACGCGCGACCAGCTCCGCGAGCACCAACCTGGGGCAGTAGACTTAGAGAGAACGGCCGCAGACGCGGAAAACACGGTTCGTGACAGGGAACGGGAGCGAGACATCGCTGCCGAGGAACACGCAAGCAGGATTCGGACCGCGGAAACGCGAGCTGCAAACGCCCAAGACCCAGCGACACGGCAAGACGCAAACACGGAAATACAGCGCTTAAACGCGGAACGACATGAGGCGATGGCTGAGGAGGCACAAAGAATCGAGGAGGCTCGACAAACGGCAACGCAGGCTCGACAAGTTCTTGAACAAAATCATCCGGAAATCACTGAACTTACAAGGACAATTGACGCAAACACTCGCGCACTTGGTAACCAGCGTGACCCCGAGCCCGGCACATTGAGACACGCCGCGAGTGATGCGGAAGTTACAAGAGCCGGGCGACAAGCAGACGTCGCACTCAGACGAGCGCTTCTTTGGGACAAGCGCGCAGCGCCGCAAATAGAAGGCGAAATACGCGCGCACCAGCGCCGACAGAACTGGGCGGACTTTAATGCAGCAGTACCACCTGCAGAGCGAGATGGTGGCGCTACGCCACCGGCAGCACCGCCCGCAACACCTGCAACACCCGGAGGTGGTCGTTAGAAAATGATATGTAACTATGACAGACAAATCTGACACACAAGCTATCCTCAAAAAACGTTTCACGGAATTGCCGAAGGTTGTGCAGAACGCGATCACCTCGGCTGACGTTCGAAAGCATATGCGCGAACTCGCGGATACCCATAAATTACACCTAGATCAATGGGAAATGCTCGAGAACGAAGTGATGATGACGCTCTTTGGGATCCTTCCCGTTGACGAACTGCAAACCAACATACAGAAGCAAGTCGGCGTTTCTAAAGAAATCGCAGAAAAACTCACGGAAAACATCTCAAAAATCGTATTTGAACCTATCCGAGAAGAGCTCGAGCGCGAACTGGAACACCCGGACGCAAAGGCTGCCGAGGTGAGCGGCGTCGAGGCGGCACGAACGCAGATGCTCGGCGGCACCGCTGCTCCCGCGCCCACGGTGTTACCTGCGACGCCGCCTGCCGCTGCACCGATGGGAAAGATAGAGCGTGCGCCCATTTCGGCCGCGTACAAAGCAGGGGAGCCGAGCACCGCACGCAAGTCCATAGAAGACGACCCGTATCGTGAGCCGCCAGCGTGAGCCCCGTGAGAGAACTAGGCTAGATTTCCGTGGGTAAGATAAAATATCTCTCTCATGGGGTGAACAACACAGGGTTTGACCTCTCTGCACTGATATACTAGAGCCATGCAGTTCCAGGTTCCTCAATTTATAGAGGTCGAGGACAAAATATTTGGCCCGCTCACCTTCAAGCAGTTCATTTATGTGGGCGGCGGCCTTGGTGCGTCCTATATCATGTGGCGCGTACTGCCTATATACGTCGCGGGGCCCTTGATAGCCGCCGTCGCCGGACTCGCCGCGGGCCTCGCGTTCTTCCAGCTCAACGGTCGGCCATTTATCGTCGGCCTTGAGAGTGGCTTTTTCTTCCTTATCCGAAGCAAGCTCTACTTATGGAACAACGCCCGCAAAAAGAGCGCCAAAGCACCGGCATCTGTAGCGCTCACGGGAAGACGTGCTGAGATCTATGTGCCCAAGCTCTCTGAGAGTAAGCTGCACGAGCTTTCGTGGAGCCTGGATATCAAGGAGCGTATTGCGGCGGGTGTCGCGACCGAAGATGAACGGCGGGTGATACGGGCGAAAGAAAACATTGTGGCTCCACTACGTACCGCGCAGGAAGCGCGCATCCAATAATATGCCGACTCAAGTTGGGGATAAGGGACCGCGTGCAAGCGCACGATCAACACAGGAGTTCTTACCGGTCTCAGAAGTGCGCGATGGCGTTGTCATTCTCAAGGACGGTGGCTTGCGTGCAATTCTCCTCGCTTCATCCCTCAATTTCGCCCTCAAATCAGAGGACGAGCAGACCGCTTTCATCATGCAGTTCCAGAACTTCCTCAACTCTCTCGACTTTTCCGTCCAAATATTCGTGCAGTCGCGTATGCTCGACATCCGTCCGTATGTCGCGACCCTCGAAGCCGCATACAAAGAGCAGCTCGATGACCTCATGCGCATTCAAATACGCGAGTATATCCAGTTCGTGAAAAGTTTCACCGAAGCCGCAAACATCATGACGAAAAATTTCTTTCTCGCGGTGCCATACTCGCCAGCAGTGACTATCGGGAAATCAGGCATTCTTTCGATGCTCCCGTTCGGAAAGAAGAATACGAACGTCGAGGAGGCGAACAAGACATTCGAAGAGCAGGTCACGCAGCTTGAGCAGCGGGTCTCTATCGTGCAGCAAGGTCTTGTACGCACGGGAGTCCGCACGGTGCAGCTCGGCACCGAAGAAGCGATTGAGCTTCTCTACAAGATGTTCAACCCCGGAGAAGAGGGTAAGCCCATGCCTTTGAATAGCAAATAGCCATTAGGGATTAGCCACTAGTAAAATACCGATATGAAAACCTTCCCGAATTTACTAAAACCTAGTCGCTAGTGGCTAACTACTATTTCTATGGCGCTCCTAGATATATTCACAAAAAAGAAGCCCGCGGAGGGCCCGAACGTGCTACCTGTCCTACCGGAAGAGATCTACAAATCGGGTATTTTGGATCTCCAGGATGTTATTGCGCCGCACGCGTTGCGCGTCAATTCCCGTGAGCTCGACCTTGGCGAGAAGATCGCCCGCACGTTCTTCGTTATCTCGTACCCGCGATTCTTGACGACCGGCTGGTTCGCTCCGATCATCAACATGGACAAGGTGATCGACATTTCCATCTTCGTCCACCCGATGGATACCAATGAGATGTTGCGTAAATTCCAGAAAAAGGTGGCCGAGGTGCAGAGCCAAATATCGACCCGCGAACAGAAGGGCATGGTGCGCGATCCTATGCTCGACACGGCGTATGCAGATCTCGAACAGCTGCGCGATTCTCTGCAACAGGCGCAGGAACGCATCTTCGAGGTCGGACTGTATCTCACGATCTACGGCAGTACCCGGGAAGAGATCGACAAAGTCGAGACAGAGGTGCGCTCCATTCTCGAATCCCGTCTTGTCTACATACGCCCGGCGCTCTTCCAGCAAGAGCAAGGGTTCCGAAGCGTGCTTCCGCTCGCGACCGATGAGATAAACGTGCACACGAAACTCAACTCGGCTCCGCTTTCTTCGATATTCCCATTCATTTCCTTCGACCTCACTTCGGATAGGGGGATTCTCTACGGCATCAACCGCCACAACTCGTCGCTCATTCTTTTCGATCGATTCTCGCTCGAGAACTATAACTCCGTGACCTTCGCAAAGTCCGGCGCTGGCAAATCGTACACGACCAAGCTCGAGATTCTCCGCAGTCTTATGTTCGACACGGAAGTTATTGTCATAGACCCTGAACGCGAGTACGAATACCTCGCCGAGACAGTGGGCGGACGCTATTTCAATATTTCACTTTCATCGGAACATCACATCAACCCATTCGACCTCGCCATCCCGCGTGAAGATGAGAATCCGTCCGATGTGCTGCGCAACAACATCATCACACTGGTCGGCCTTTTCCGCATCATGTTGGGCGGCCTTACACCGGAGGAAGATGCCGTCATCGACCGTGCTATTACAGAAACCTATGCGCTTAAAGACATCACTGCCGATGCAAATTTCGCGCTTGTAGAGCCGCCGCTCCTCTCCGACTTCGAGCTCGTGCTCTCCGGCATGGAGGGTAGCGAATCGCTGGTCGCACGACTATCAAAATACACGAAGGGCACGTGGGCCGGATTTATGAACCGACCGACTAACGTCGACATGAATAAGAAACTTATCGTCTTTTCCGTGCGCGACATGGAAGACGATCTCAAGCCCGTCGCGATGTACATCATCACGCACCACATTTGGAACGCGGTTCGCAAGGAGCTGCGTAAGCGACTGCTTGTCATCGATGAAGCGTGGTGGATGATGCGCTCAGAAGACACCGCGTCATTTCTTTTCTCCATCGCGAAGCGCGGGCGCAAATACTTCCTTGGCATCTCGACGATTACCCAAGACGTCTCCGACTTCCTGAACTCGCCCTACGGCATTCCGATGATCACCAACTCTTCGATACAAATGCTGTTGCGCCAATCTCCGACATCGGTCGATCTCGTGCAGCAGACGTTCAAACTCTCCGACGAAGAAAAATACCTTCTTCTCGAGAGTGACGTGGGGGAGGGTATCTTCTTCGCGGGGCTCAAACATGTCGCGATCAAGGTCATCGCTTCGTACACTGAGGACCAGATCATTACCTCGGATCCTTCTCAGATCCTCGCCATTAAAAAAGCAAAGCAAGACCTCGCCGCAGCGAGCGAGGGCGGTCCGGGTACTGCCGAGGTCGTTGCGGGTGCTGCGGAGCAGGCCGCTCGTGTGCAATCCGCGACGGTAAATTTCAATGCTCCTGAGGTACCGGCTACCGCGCCACAACAATAATGAGCATCGCGCGCCCAAGCGGCGATCGTCAGGATATAATGATGGCGATATGACAGCTCGTTACCAATGGTTGTCGGTGATGCTCATTGCGTGCGCCCTCTCTGTCTTTGCCATCACGGCGCACGCACAGCTGGACCCGCCGGGAACGAATAGCGCGATCTCGATCGCATTTTCGCCCACCTCACCGAAGCCGGGCGACACAGTGACTCTCACCCTACAAAGTCCTCTCCTTGACATTCCGGGGAGCGACATTCTCTGGGAGGCAGACGGGAAGAAGATCGCGCAGGGGAAAGGAGCCGACTCGACGTCAATAAAAGTAGGCGCCCTCGGCACCGAGATACTCATCGACGTCTCGGTGACCACCGAGAACGGGATCGTTGCATCCGCACAAGCAACGATCATTCCCACCGAGCTCGATTTGCTTGTCGACTCCGATTCTTACACTCCGCCTTTTTATCGTGGAAGACCGCTCGCATCTGCCGGGACGAACCTTTATCTGCAGGCACTCCCGCGCTTCAGGCGTGCGGGCATATCGATACCCGCGTCCGCTCTTACGTACACATGGCGCCGGAACGGCATGGTGCTCGGAAATATCTCCGGCCTTGGAAGGTCGACTGCGAATCTCCCGGTCGAGCACCTCTTCGGAATAGATACGATATCGGTCGAGGTACGCAGCGTCGACGGAGTCCTTTCGCACACATCGTCGGTCTCATTCTCATCGCGAGATCCCATACTTACACTCTATCAGGACCATCCACTCTACGGGATCATGTACCACCGCGCGCTCGGCCCATCCACATTCATTCCCGAAACAGAAATGACATTCACTGCCATGCCTCTTTTCGCACAGGCAACAAGCGTGTACGACCCGGCACTACACTTTGTGTGGCACGTCAACGACACAGAGGTCCCCACAAATCGTGAGAACCCTAGCAAGATTACGATCAACGCTGAGAACTCGAGCGGCATTGCGCTCGTCGAGCTCGAGACGACGCATGCGACGAACTACTTCCTCAATGCGAAGGGTGGGTGGAACATTACTTTTTCCTCATCCCCGGGCGCGACTGATCCGTTCCAGTCTAAAGATCAATAAGTATTATGAAAACACGTACCATTATCGAATATCTCCTTGCGGTCGTCGTCGTCCTCATACTTGGAGGGCTCGCCGGATGGTATTTCTTCTTGCGTACACAAACGAATACTCTCAATATGCAGAGTCTGGCGAGGGGATTCGGTGCGTTAGTACCATTTGGGAATGCGGATGGGAACGCGTTGAATGCCCCGTCACCGTCTCCGGGAATTGACTGGGCACAGAAAAGCGCATCCGCGAACACCGGGCGGGGTCAGCGCCCGCCACAGCTATGGCAGGTGGCGACTAATCCGGTCGCAGGAGCGATATTCCTCGGGAGTAGTGACGAGCTCCGTCTGCGGTATGTCGAGCGCGCGAGTGGTTATGTGTTCGAAGCCAACCCTGAAACAGGCCAAGTGGCGCGGCTTACGAACACTCTGATGCCGAAGACATATGAAGCATTTCTCACGGAAAATGGCCACGTATTTGAGCGCTCCCTTGATGCCGCGGGCAATATAACAACATTCGTCGGCACTATTTCGACCACCACGAGGACTTCGGATTCGTCGTCTCAGACACTTACCGGATCCAATCTTACGAAGAACATCGCGAGCATGTCCGTACATCCAGTCTCCGGGGCACTTTTCTACATCCTGCGAGGTCCCGACGGCGCTATAGGCGTGAACGCCGAATGGGACGGCCAAAAACAAAAGAATACTTTCGGCTCAGTAATCACGAGCTGGCGGCCAACTACATTTGAAGACGGCCGTATCGTTCTTACCCAAGCTGCGGCCGATGGGGTGCTCGGCTATGCCTACGAACTGAAAAAAGACGGGACGATGAGCCCGCTCCTTGGTCCTATTCCCGGACTCACGCTCCGCGCCCGCTCCGTCCCTGGTGGAAGCGCCCTGCTTTGGGGACAATCCGACCGAGGTACTATGAGCCTGTTCGCGCAGGTATCCCAAAACGCAGCGCCCGTACGAGTTCCTGTGAGGACCCTCGCGGATAAGTGCGTCTGGTCTTCCGGGAAAGACCTCGTCGCCTATTGCGGCGTACCGCAGGGCCAACCGGGACAAAATTTTCTTGACGAATGGTATCGAGGGGCGACGCACTCGTCCGATGCGCTTTGGCGAATTGACGCGAGTGCGGGTACCTCCGAGATGGTCTTTACGCCACCCTCCAATACTTCGATCGATATTGAGAACGTCTTGGTAGACAGTGAGGGAAACTATATTACATTTACGAACGCCGTCGATAAATCTTTGTGGCTTCTGCGATTGGAAAAATAGTATGAACAAAATGTCGTCAATTGCATACGACAGCTTCCTCACACTACTCGCGATACTCGCGTGTATATGCATTTATTTCGTACTGATGCCAACGATCGTGCACGCCGCTAGTGATTTCGTGCCGCTTGCCCAAACTCCTGGGGGTTCGAAGCTTGGTCAGCTTTACAGTTCGCAAGATTTCTCCGGTTTCATAAACGGTCTTTTTAAATTTGCTATCGCTATCGGAGCGATTGCCGCGGTTTTGCGCCTCGTATACGCAGGCTACCTCTACATGGGTCAATCCGATATGTGGAGCCACAAAGGCGAGGCAAAAACCATAATCGCTGATGTGACGCTCGGCCTGCTCTTGCTCTTAAGTATTTACCTTATTCTCTACCAGATAAACCCCGATATTCTCACCCTCAAAGCGCTCCGCAATATCACACCCGTACAGCAGTCTCGGTAGCAGCCTGCCGAGGACGTCCCCAAGCATGTATCGGGTTCAGCTGTCGGCCTCTCCGGCCGGGAGAGGTTACACTACCCCTTGCTCCGAACCCCGAGTATCGGTCGAGTACTTGATGACGACCCTTCGGTTTCGTCCTTCTCCCTGCGATTCCGTTTTTACGTTTGGTGCACCTTGCAATGTCGTGTGAATGATGAGGCGTTCATAGGAACTCATAGGAGAGAGCTCGACGTCGTATTGAAATGAGCGTGCCCTCTCTGCCATCATAAGAGCCTTGGCCTGCAGGTCTTTGATCTGTTTGGCGCGATAATCGTTGACATCGACCAAAAACATCGGCGCGCGTTCTGCTATCTCTCCTTCCGGCGCGGTAGGCATACGGTTCTCATATATCTTCTTCACGAGAAAATCGAGCGCGTATACCGTATCTCCATGCACTCCAATGAGCGCACGGGCATCATCGTTGGTGCGAATGGAAAATATCTCTTGCCCGGCGATTGAGCTTTGTTCGATGCCCACGTATGGAACGCCAAGCGCCGTGAGCAGTTCCTTGAGTATTACCCCGACTTTCTCCACCCCGTTAGAAGCCATACGAAATTGAAAAATGGCCGTTAAACGTTGGCTCTGAAGGAGATTCTATGAAGCTTCTAACGGGGTCCATTCTGGAGACTCTACCACAGAGCCCCCCGCCGTCCAAAAATCAGATTTTTTGGTCAAATCGCCGGCCAGATGCATATTCTTGAATGATCATGAATATATTGCTCGTCACCCAGTACAGCGGCGCTGCCGAGGGAATAGTGTACGCAATAACTCCGATGATGGCCGGGAGCACGTAGCGGGCCTGAAGGTCGAAGCTCCTCGCCATGTCACTTGAGAGCGACGCCTCGACGGCGGTTGCTTGCCCGCGAGGTCCCATTGAAAGACGCGTGTAAATAAACTGTGTGACGGCCGCCAAGACGGCGAGAATGACACTTCTCTTCGACATGTCGAGCACGCCGAGAAACTCCATATTGACCGAGGGGGGGACGTGTACGAACGAATACAAAAGCGACGGGTCAACCTCAGGGAATCCCCCTGCATAGAAAACCCAGTACAGTCCGATGAGTATAGGGAACTGTATGAGCACGAGTCCGATCGAAGAAAATGGGTGTACGCCGCGTTCTTTATAGAGCGCGAAAATCGCTTTACCTTGCTCCTCGCGCTTATCCTTGTATTTCGCTTTGAGAAGCTCGATCTCGGGGGCGATTTTCTTCATCGCCATTTGTGCTTTGATGGCGCGCCCCGACAAAGGGAAAATAATGATCCGCACCACAATCGTGAGCGCGATGATCGCGAGCCCTATATCGTGAGAGGGAATAACGCCGACGAAAAAAGTGACCCCGTTGTAAAGCGGATCGTACACCGCGGCATGAAAAAGCTGCGAGATCATAGTGCGGGCATTGTACCCCGTTAGAGGCAATGGAAGCAAAGACCTCGAAATACTATTGCGCTAAGAAAGAAAACCTGAGGTAGCCTCTAACGGGGCGTGTCCCGAGCATCGAGACTCCTCAACAGCTTCCCGATATCGAGTGCTACCTCCGCATAGGATGCTTCCCGAGCTTCGCGCTTGGCATGGAGAATGAGTGCTGCCGGCTTTCGCATCTTTGTTATGAGCGGGCGAAGTGCTTCACGGCATCTTCGTTCTATTTTGTTGCGGTCCACCGCTCGCTTCGCTATCTTTTTTGACACCACCAGAGCGACCCTCGGTCCACCGAGCGGTGGAAAGGGGACGGCGGAAAGAGAGAAGTAGCTCCCGTGGATACGTTGAACTGGCCGAGGCAATCGGAGCCAGTCGGCACGTGAGAGCCGGTACTTTTTTGGCATTTAGTTAGACAGAAAGCTTCGCACGGCCCTTCTGGCGACGACGACGCAAGACATTTTTGCCGGAAGTGCTTGCGGAGCGTGCCCGGAAACCGTGTGTCCGTGCTCGTTTGCGTTTCTTTGGCTGCCAATTTCGTTTTGTTGACATGCCGCCCACTATACCCGTATTTCCAATTAATTCAACTTCAAACACGCAGAAATTGCTTTCGTGCCGTGTCTCGCAGGCCGACGGGCCGAGAGTCAGCGCTGCCGCAGCAGCGGCAGACAGCGACGGCACGAAAGCAATTTCTACGTGTTTTTACTCTCCCCACCCTATCCACACCTTATAAACACTGCCACGACCAAGCGTCAAGCTTACGGAGCAAACTCCGACGCGTATAATACGCAGGCTTGATCGCGCATGACTAATATTTCTATGAGTAATCGTGAATTGTGGCAGAACGCGCTCGTACAGATAGAGCTGGGCACGTCTGAGGCCTCTTTTCGTACCTGGTTCCGCAATACCGACATCGCCAGCCGCGATGGCAACATCGTTCATGTCGCCGTTCCCTCAAAAATCGTCAAAGAGTGGCTGATGGAGAAGCACCACAAGCTCATCATCAAAGCGCTCCGCGGCCTCGATAGCTCAATCCGGACCGTTGAATATGCCGTTCACCGTTCTGCGGCAGCTCCGGCGGAGCGGAAATTGCCGCGGCCGCAGACGCAGGAGAATGCTTCGCTCGACCTAGGGAGCCTATATATCGACAAGCGCGACAATTTGAATCCGCGCTACACATTTGAGACTTTCGTGGTCGGGCCATTCAACGAACTCGCGCACGCCGCGGCGAAAGCGATCCTTGATAGACCGGGCCTCGCGTATAACCCACTCTTCATCTACGGCCAGACCGGCCACGGCAAGACGCACCTTATACAAGCGGTGGGGAATTACTTCAAAAAAGGGCACGCGAATAAAAAAGTCCTCTATGTTACCTCGGAACGTTTCTCGGTGGACTACATCAACGCCGTCCGCGCCGGGCACGCGAACAATTTTAAGGATCAGTATCGACAATACGACGTGCTTATCATGGACGACGTTCAATTTATAGCCAACACCGAAAAAACGCAGGAAGAACTGTTCCATTTGTTCAATGCGATGCGCGACAATAACAAACAAATCGTATTTTCGAGCGACAAGCACCCCGCGCTCTTGCCGGGCCTCGAGGAGCGCCTTAAGGGGCGGTTCGGCGCAGGCATGATTGCAGAGATCCCGGAGCCTGATATGGAGTCGCGTGTCGCTATCATCCGCGCGAAGATAGAGCAGCATGGATTTTCCATCCCAGAAGACATCATCCAATATATCGCTGAAAACCTACGCGGGAATATCCGAGAGCTCGAGGGCGTGCTGAATATGATCGTGTGTAAATCCCAGCTGAAAGGTAAGACGGTGACACAGGCCGACGTCCGGGCGCTCATCAAGCACAACGTAAAACCCAACAGGGGAGTTTCTGTAGATGAGGTCGTGCGGCGCATCTCTTCGTATTACGACATTCCCGAAAAGAGCATCTACGAGAAGACTCGCAAAAAGGAGGTTGTGAAACCGCGACAAATAATTATGTACATGCTGCGCGAGGAGTTCAGCGTTTCCTATCCCTCTATAGGAGAGAAGCTCGGCGGTCGCGATCACACAACAGTCATTCACTCATGTGAAAAAATAAAAGAGGAGATCAAGTCTAATCCATCGCTCGAGCAGGAGCTCGAACATATCCGCACACTTATTCATGCATAACCATGTGCACAACGCGTGAACTACATTCTCACAACGACGCACTTATACCCGCGAAGAAAAAAATAATTTCTCCTACCAACACCCTATACCACCATTTCACAAATCCTATCAACACCATATGTTTCCCATTAGACACACTCCCTTCAACATCAATTACACTTCTCCCCACTCTCCACACCCCTAATAGTAGTAATAGTATTTATATAAATAATTACATATGAAAATAACAACAACGAAAGAGAAAATTTTAAATGCGGTTCAACTCGCGGAGCGGGTCACGGGGAAAAAGGAATCCTTACCGGTTCTTTCGTGTGTGTTTATTGATGTTGGCAACTCTTTAAAAGGGGAGGTGGTGGTCAAAGCTACAAATTTAGAAGCTGGGATTGAAGTTTCTTTTCCTTGTGAGGTGGAGGAGAGAGGGGTTGTTGCTGTTTCCGCGGCCGTTCTCTCACAAACATTACGATCTATTTCCAGTGAGAAGGTAATATTCAAGACAGAGGATGGAAATTTAATCATTGAGTCACGCGGAACAAAAACCCTTATAAAAGCTATTCCTCATGAGGAATTTCCAGCGCTCGGCGGCGGCGCAGAAACAAAAGGAGTCAGTATTTCCAGGGAAGAGTTGATGCGTGGGGTACAGGCGGTTTCGTATGCGGCATCTCCGTCGATGATCCGCCCGGAATTGGGTAGTGTGTATGTCTTGATGAGGCAGGGGTCAATAGTATGCGCCGCGACTGACTCCTTTCGGCTCGCCGAAAAGACGATACAAGGTGTTAAAAGTAAAAGCGAAACAGAACTTCTTATTCCCCTCAAGCACGCCCTCGAGCTTTCGCATGTGTTGGAGCGTATTGACGCCGACGAAGTCAGCCTTTCGGCGGATGATTCCCAGATGTCCGTGTCTGCAAATGGCGTACGATATGTGTCGCGCGTCGTCGACGGCACCTTCCCGAATTATAAAGAGATTATCCCGAAGATGTTCGGAACAGAGGCGACTGTCCTTAAGAATGATTTTGCAGAAATGTTACGCAAGGCGAGAGTTTTTTCTGGGAACGACCAGCATGTCGGCTTCCATGTCTACCCGAAGCGTAAAATTTTCAGCGCGACGGCTCGCAGCGCCGAGGTAGGCGAGATGTCGGACTCGATAGATGCCGCTATCTCTGGCGAGGACCTCGACATCAATTTCCATATCGGGTATCTCGCCGATTGTCTGTCTGTCATCGGGTCGGACTCTATCGTTCTTGGTTTCGCAGGGGCGGGGAAGCCGCTCGTCATCCGCGGTGTTTCCGACCCGTCATTCACGTACCTCGTGATGCCGCTCAATCGGTAGTATTTATTGAACCGTGAAAGTGATGGTTTGTTCTTCCCCCGAACCATCAGAGTGTTTTGCGACCGCGCGCAGCGTCACGCTGCCAGGAGCGGCGGGGCGGTAGGAGACAAGGTAGGGTGGCTGGCCAGAGGTGCCTATGAAGGCGCCATTGGCATAATACGAGACGCTGAGCATTGTCTGCGGGCGAGACGACTCCGCGGCAAAAAGCGGGGCGACACCAAAGTTAATCACCTCTCCGGCGTAAGGAGACATGATGCGGAATCCTGCAGAGGGTACGAGCGTGCTCACGATCGAGGGCGTGGTGCTACTCCCAAGATTTGTCTGCTGGCCGGCCCAGAGCGATACCGGGTACTCCCAGTACGCGAATTGCGGGTCGCTTGCCGGATTTGCGGGGCGCCCGGCTCGGGGGTTGTCTTTGTCTACCCAGTAGAGGATTTCGTGAACGCCCTGCGACGGGTCCGTATTCAAATTGCCTGTCAACACTGGTGGCATTGTGGCAATGTCAGGATCCGGCCCCGGGGCGGGGAAGGTGTCCGAGGGCGAGGAATACTTGGAGAGCGCTTCGACCATAAAATCATGCCACATCGGAGCAACGATGAATGAAGCCGGGTTTTTCACCATCGATGAGTTATCGTTGTTGCCTGTCCACGCTCCGACGGCGATTCCCGGCGAGTAACCTATTATCCACGCATCGCGGAAGTCGTTGGTCGTTCCCGTCTTCACCGCGACGTCGTAGGTGGGGAAATGGAGCGGCGAGTTCAGGCCGAACTCTGGTGACCTCGCGACATTGTCTGAGAGAATGTCGTTGAGAAGCCGCGTGACGCGAGGTTCGAGGACTCGTATGCTTTGCTCCTGGTAGGTCTCGAGAGTATTCCCCGAGGTATCCTCCACACGCAAGATACCCGTCGCCGGGTTCTTGACGCCGTCATTCGCAAAGACGCTGTAAGCGCCCGTCATCTCCAAGAGGTTGACGCCCCCACCGCCTAGGACGAGCGTAAGACCGTAATGATTCGCGGGTTCGGTCAGGGTCGTGATGCCGAGTTTCTGTGCCGTCTCGATAGAATTTTGAATGCCCGCGAGGTAGAGGACTTTGACGGCGGGAATGTTCTCGGACCGAGCGAGCGCGTCGCGCAATTTCATGGGGCCCTCGAAACCTCCGTCGAAGTTGGTCGGGGCGTAACAGGGGTATGTGCCGTTCGTGACGTCGGTCGGTGCACACGCCGCTGAGAATTGCGTCGGAAGGTCGAAGACCACCGTGTCGGCCGTGTAGCCTTTTTCGAACGCGGTCACGTAAACGAACGGCTTGAATGAGGAGCCCGGCTGCCGGTTCGCGAGCGTGATATTCACTTTTCCATCGATGGTGTCGTCGAAGTACCCCTTCGAGCCGACCATGGCGAGTATCTGTCCGGTCTTTGGATCAATCGCCACGACACCTTGGTTCGATGCGTTCAGGTTCTTCAATAGGCCAGGCGCGAATTCTGCGACGCTTGCCTCCGCTTTTTGCTGGAGAGCATAATCGAGCGTGGTCACGACATGGAGGCCTCCCTGGTTCACTGCGTCGGCGCCGTATTTTTGCTCAAGATATTCTTGGATAAAGAACACGAAATGCGGAGCTTTGATACCCGCGTTCTTCGGGTCGTTGAATTGGACCTCCTCGTTCTTGGCCTGCTCATACTCCTCTTTCGTAATAAAATTATTTTCAAGCATTTGGCCGAGTACGAGATTTTTGCGCGCATCGAGTGCCTCGCGGTGATTCCCATAGGGAGAATAGTACGTTGGCGCTTGTGGAAGAGCTGCGAGGTATGCCGCCTGCGCCAAGTCCACGTCCTTTGCGGGAACACCGAAGAAATATTGGCTCGCCTCTTCGACGCCGTAGATAGTGCCGCCGTATGCCGTCTCGTTGAGATACGTGTTCAGTATCTGGTCCTTGGTGTAGACGCGCGTAAGACGCAGAGCGAGGATTATCTCCTTTATCTTGCGGATGATGGTTTTGTCTTGTGTGAGAAGCGCGTTCTTGACGACTTGCTGTGTAATGGTCGAGCCACCTTGGGCGTACGAACCGGAAAACACGTTCGCCATGACCGCGCGCAAGAATGAGAGCGGGCGGAATCCGGCGTTCTCGTAGAAAGTCGAGTCCTCGACCGCGATGGAAGCTTTTTGGATGTACGGACTAATTTCATCGAGAGGTACGGCAGTGCGACGCATTCTGCCGTGTACATCGTAGAGGACAATGTTGCCGGTGCGGTCAAATATCTTGGTCGATTGCGCGACCTGCCTGTTCTCGAAGTTGTTAATCGCCGGTATCGGCATCACGGTCGCCCAAATGATCCCGCTGCCGAGTATGAGAAATGTCGCCACGGCGGCGATGAGGAGGCCCGCCTCGAGCCATCGCGGCATGCTGCGGAAGATAACCTTTATACGTCTGAAAAGACGTCGTACTGCGGCCATATATTGTGGGTATTGTATCCCGCTCTTTCCTCTCGCGCTATGTCTATCATTGTCCGTTGGCGCAATGGAGTTGCTCCGTTAGACCAGGTAGTTTTTGGAATAAGTAAGGGCGGGATGTATTCTTTTTTGCGGTTATTCGCTACAGAGCCCGGCCGCACTTACCGCGTGAGCTTCAACAGTTTAGACGTACGCGGGACAAATGTGTTACAGCGATGGCGATTGCATCGTACTCATCGTCGTGCTGTATCTCTTTTTCTATCTTCATGAGTGCGTGGAGCATCCGCGCGACCGCTTTTTTATCAGCGCTGCCATTTCCCGCGGCTGCACTCTTTACCTCACCCGGCGTGTACTCAAAAACTTCAATTCCCGCGGCTTGCGCGGTATTGATAAGCGCACCGCGCACCTCAGCGACGCGCATTGCCGTCTTCTGATTGGTCTGAAAGTACAGTTTTTCCAGAGCCAAACAATCCGGCGAGTGCATTTTGATAAGCCGTTTGCACTCATTAACAACAACCACAAGTCGTTTCGGGAAATCCATACTCGCTGGAGTTTCAATACATGCGGAATACAAAAGAATTTCCTTCCCTGTCCTGAGCGAAGTCGAAGGGCCACCGCCATTTTTCTCCACAACGGCCACACCGCAGCGTCCGTATCCAGGGTCGATAGCAAGGACTTTCATTTTCGTAATACAGACGATACTTTTTTGTAGCATGTCCGGCAGAGATGGAGTTTTCTAACGAGATTCTTTTTATCAGGAGGGCTCAGAAGAATTCCGCCGAATTTTTTGAGCTCCTCTTTGCACGCATCACATCGAGGATATATCGCCATATCATTCCGCGTTCGTGTACACTTCCTGCACGTCGTCGTACGCGTCTATCTTTTCCATTATCTGCATGAGCTTCTCATCGTCTTCGGCGGAGAGGGGAACCGTAGTCTTCGGCGTGTAGCCTGTTGCGGTCCGTTCAAATGCCCAGAGGGCACTCCCCGGGGAGGCGAGCGTGAGGCCGAGCTCGCCGAGCAGATGTTTTATTTCCTGCGCCGTGCGGTTGCGGCTGTCGGTGAGCGCTTCTATCACGATGGCACATCCGCCGGGACCGTACGTTTCGTATGTGATGGCGTCGAGCGACGCCGCGTCATGCGCGGTTCCTTTGGCGACTGCGCGGTCGATGCTGTCTTTCGGCATATTTTCTTTCTTGGACATTTCAATGACGGCCCGGAGGCTCGGGGAATTCACGTCTCCGTTCGCCTTTTTGCTCTCCACCGCAATGCGCTTGGCGAGCTTGCCCCACACTTTGCTTTTGTTGGCGTCAGCGGCCCCCTTCTGGCGTTTTATTTGAGACCATTTGTTGTGTCCTGACATAAGGGCAGTTTACAGTTTTTAGTCGATAGTTGGTAGGGGGAACCAACGAAACTGGCCGGCACGTGCTCGTGCCGACGTGAACCTCTCGCGTCTCGGCCCGCGCGTGCTCGCGCGTGCATGACCCTCCCCGTATCTGCCTTCGGCAGACATTCGGCCCCTGCGGGCGCCTCGCGGCGAGGTCACTTTTCCACAGCTCTATCCACTCGAAATCCACCATTTTTCGGCTTTTCCGCTTTGCGCGCGATTTTTAGGGTGCGGTAGTATTTCTTCTATCGATGCGCTTTACCGTGCGTCGGTCGCTTCCAAGGAGTCTGCAGAAATGTAGTCACACCAGGAAGCAGTTCCCAGGATATATCGAGGCGCAAGTTTCGAAACAGTGCGGGAATGGTCGGCTAGAGCAATGAGGTGGTGTGCTGGGCCCGATGAGATCGTATCAATTCGAATCACGCTCATCATCGATCCGAAATAGCCGTAAACGAAACGACCTCCCGAAAGGGAGGTCGTTCGTTACCGTGCGTTCTGTAACTCGTATAGTACACGGCATTCGAGACACAAGTTCTCTTATCCCCAAACTCTCGTTTTCTACAAAAGTTTTTCTTGCGCGCGAGGCGCATCGGCACCCATGTGCTCGTAGCCTTTTTTCGTCACCGTTCTTCCGCGCGGGGTTCTTTCGATGAGCCCCGTTTGCATGAGGTACGGCTCGTTTACTTCTTCTATCGTCGCCTCTTCTTCCGAAAGCGCGGCCGCAATTGTTTTGAGTCCGACCGGGCCACCGCCGAATTTCTCGATGAGGAGCGTGAGGATGTCGCGGTCGGTCTGGTTGAGTCCGCCCTCGTCGATTTCGAGAAGCGCGAGCGCTTTTTTCACCGTCTTCAAGTCCAATTTCTCTTCGTTCACCGCCGCAAAGTCGCGCGCGCGTTTCAATAAGTAGTTGGCGGTGCGCGGAGTGGAGCGGCTGCGTTGCGAAACTTCTTTGAGCGAGTCCATGTCGATATCGATGTGCAATATTTTTGCGGAGCGGCGCAAGATTTCCGCAATTTCAGCATCCGTGTAGTACTGCAAGCGGAATGTGCCGCCGGAAAAGCGGCTGCGTAGTGGCGCGGAGAGCATTGAAATTCTTGTTGTCGCGGCAATCAGTGTGAATGGCGGAAGTTCCAGCTGCACGGTTCGCGCGCTTGGCCCTTTGCCAATAACGATGTCGAGCACGCCCGCTTCCATCGCGGGGTACATCACTTCTTCAATCGTGCGGTTGAGTCGGTGTATTTCGTCGATGAAGAGCACATCGCCCGGCGAAAGATTCGTGAGGATTGCAGCGAGATCGCCGACGCGCTCGATTGCCGGACCGGAAGTCGAGCGGAGATTCGCGCCGACCTCTTTGGCCATCAAGTGGGCGAGCGTTGTTTTACCGAGGCCCGGTGGCCCGTAGAGAAGCACGTGCTCGGGCTGGTGGTTGCGGCCTTTGGCGGCCTGCAAAAGAATGCGGAGATTTTCTTTGATCGCCTCCTGGCCGACGTACTCCGCCCACGAATCAGGGCGCAGCGCCTGGTCGAGCGAGCGCGGGCTTTTTTCTACGGCTTGTTGGTCTTTGTTGGTCATACGTTGGCTTATTTGGGTCCGATTGGACCGAAAGAAGGTGCCTTGGCCCGTTAGAGGCGGAGCTCTCTAATGGGCTTGACTTTTGTATTATATATGCTACACTTTCGCCTAGTGTTTAAACGAATTATGACGGGGTCACGATTCTCTCAACGATAGTAACTTTACCGAGGACGCGGCGGTTTCCCGCCTTGGCGGGACGGCTTCCGCCATCCTTAGGTCCGCGTTGCAACTTTCTCCCGAAAGCGTCGCTGAGAGAATCGAGCCCCTATCTCGTCCGTCCATAGCTCGTGAGCATCACGAGCGAAGAAGGAGTCAACTACTTCCACGATAACACCCCGCTGCCCCCGCGCAACGGGGTTTTGTGGTCTAAAGCGGCGACACGAGGAATCCCTTCACACGCTCCCATAACTGCTCAGGCGTGAACTGCATTTTTTCGAGGTAGTCCACCGCACCCGCTTGCTTTGCCCGCTCCTGTTTTTCCGTATCGCTGCTGCCCGCACTTCCCGAGAAGATAATGACGGGGATACTCGCGGTCGCAGAATCTTTTTTGAGGGTCGAGAGCGTCTCAAAACCGTCCATGCCGACCATCGCCATATCAAGGAGTATGAGATCAGGGCGCTCTTTCCGCGCGAGCTCGATGCCGCTCCTGCCGTCACGCGCCGAGAGGGTCTCGCAGCCATGTTTTCTAAAGGCATTGGTGATAATCGACGTGAAGAACGCGTCGTCGTCTACCATGAGCAGTTTTTTCTTCTCCAGCATACCTCACTATTGTACCGCGTCCAAAGTCAATGCCTCAGACGGGCATGCGGGGTCTTGTGGTGTAAAACTACAATTCCGACTCCTCTCGTCGCCTCTTTAATTTTTCATCCAACTCTTTTGCTATGGCCGCTATTCTTTCGCGGGACTGGGTATTAGCGCGTTCTGTTTCTTCCTGGGCGGCACCGGTACTGTCAGTCAGTCCCTTTCGGACCTCTTCACCAACCGTATGTATATTGTTCAGCGCTGCTTGCAGACCCACCTCCCGTCCGGCTTTTCTGCGCGCAACCAAAGCCGCTCGCGCGGCCGCTCGCTTCTCTTGGTCTTCAAAGAAATTAGAGTTTTCCACCATAGGTTAATTACCAATACTTTCCAACATCACGGTGTCCTGCAGGTCGACTACGCGCGCGAGCTCTTCGAGCGAGGTGACGCCTTGCAGGACTTTAACGACGCCGTCTTGTCCCATGCGGCGGATCTTTTGGTGCGCGGCTGCTTTCCAGATATCGCGCTCGGATGAAGTGTGGCGCACGCAATCTTCTATTTCTTTATCCATCAAAATAACTTCCACGACCGCGATGCGCCCTTTGTAGCCAAGATTGCCGCATTTTTCGCAGCCCTTCGGGAGCCACATCGTGTCGCGATTCGCGGGCAGCTCGTCCGCATGGGGAATGTTGCGCAGGAGAGGTTCCATCGTCTTTTTGTCCTCTGGCCCGATCGGTGTCGGCACGCGGCATGCGGGGCAGAGCCGGCGTACGAGACGTTGTGCCATCGCGACGGTAACCGCGGCGCCCAAGATGTCTGCATTCACGCCCATGTCGATGAGGCGGGGGAAGGTGCCCGCCGCGTCGTTGGTGTGGAGGGTAGAGAAGACCAGGTGCCCCGTGAGCGATGCGTGTACGGCAGTCGAGGCGACCTCGGCATCTCGTATCTCGCCCACCATGATGACATCCGGGTCCTGACGCAATGTCGAGCGCAATCCGGAGGCGAACGTGTAATCCTTGGAAACCTGCGTCTGGACGATGCCGGGTAGATGGTATTCGATAGGGTCTTCGATAGTAACGACTTTAATACCGGGATTTGCTACCTGTCGCAAAAAGGCGTAGAGCGTCGTCGTCTTTCCGCTTCCCGTCGGACCGGTGTTCAATATCATACCGTTGGGCTTCGCTATTTCGCGATTGAATATATCCATCAGGTATTTGTCGAACCCGAGCGCTTCCATCGGGAGCGCAATGGTCGAAGGATCCAAAATACGCATGACGATGGTTTCGGCGTACGCTCCCGGCAATACCGAGGCGCGTATCTCGATCTCTTTTTGGTTCACAACTATCGAGAAGCGGCCGTCTTGTGCCGCGTTCTTTATATTGAGCTTTAATCCGGAGAGAAGTTTCAGGCGGCTCGAGATGAGCGCGTACGTGGGAGCGTCAAACGTTGTGACCTCTATCAAGACACCGTCAAGACGATAGCGCATGCGCACGGCGTCTTCCTCAGGCTCGAGGTGCACGTCGCTGGCACCGAGCGAGAGAGCGCCTGCCATGATTATTTCAAGCACGCGGGAGATGCGGTGCGTGTCTTTTGAGCCGGAGTAGGTTTGTATTTCAAGGCGGACGTCTTCGAGCTTTTTCAGTTTTTGGAGCATTTGGTTGATAGTCTCGTTCGATAGCGTAAGAATGCCCGCTTCCGTCTCGGTCGCGTACGAAATGTCGTGGTAACGGTCCCAGGCATGTTCAAGCGACGCCTTGGAGACGATGAATCGACGCACCGTATATCCGAGCTTCTCTATGTTCTGTATAGCCTGAATGGCATCGGGCCGCTCCGGCGCGCGCATTGCGAGGAAAAGGTTTTTGTTGACCTTGTGGAACGCCGCTATCTCTGTGGTGCGCGCGGTCTTCTCTTCGACGATGCGCAGTGCGTCGGTATCTATGGATTTCGACGTGAGGTCCACGTATTCGACGCCGTACTTGCCCGAGAGCATCTCGGCGAGCTGCTCCTCTTCTTGCGAGCGAAGCTCCGCGAGGCGTTCCTCTTGCTTTTTCTCGTTGAATTGCGTGGCCATTACCTCTATTGTAGCGCATCGCAGCTGTGCTACCCTTTATGCATCATGAACAAAGAACCCGACTTGTCTCGGAGAAAGTTCTTGAAGGACACGGCGAGGCTCACCGGCGGCCTTACAGCGAGCGTTCTCACCGGGACCGGAGCGCAGGCTTCAGACAGGATTACACAGATGCTCCGCGATACCGACCCCATGCGCAGAGTCGTGCTCGACCTAGGAAAGAAGCTCTCGAAGTACGCCTCCCTCCTTCCAAACAAGTTCAAAACGAACCGTGAAGCGGAGGGAGCAGTCGACAAACTCATGACTGAGTACCTCAACATATACGCGCTCACAAATCGCGCCCTACAGCCGGAGCAGCGCACATCCGAATACGACGTCGAGGCACTCAAATATGCCGTAGATGAATTGCGACAGCATAAGGGGACGGACATCTCCGTTCTGAAGTATTTGTACGACTTGTTAATCGCCGAGCAAGCGAAAGCGCTTCATGAAAGGGAGAACAATCCCCGTCCCTCTGGCCCGGAGCGGGAAGCCCAAACGAAGACTTCGATGCCGAGCGCGTGATAGAGGCAATTCCCGAAGGCGCGACATGCATCACATTTGAGATAGCCTGAGAAGGGCGTATCATCACGATTGATGGATGGGTTGCAGACACAGAATTCTCTAGAGAAGCCAATCAAAGGCGAACTGAAATCGATTGATGTACCCAACGTGGGCACTGTGGAATACAGCGAATATTTTTTGGGACTTTCGAGTGCGACACGCAGGCGATTGAACGTCGAAGACCTAGGGGGGTTTAAGGTGAAAAAAGTATTATCACTTCCGCCAGCTCTTGAAACACAATTCAAAGGAATCGAAGAAGCATTGAAAACGCAGCACGACGTTCTTCGGCTCAATCAGACAAGGGGCGACCCCGAAAAAGTTCTCGCGGTGGTCAAGTCCATGGCTGCGTTTTCGGCGAAGTTTTATGAGGATGTGCTGATAAAATCGAGAGATTCATTCGATCAACTACTACGAGTCGAATATGAACTCACGGAAGGCCGAACGCCGTCGTGGGGAACCGTGCAGCATGCGATGGGAGGGCCGGAGTTCGGTATACCGGGATATTTCAGTGAAACAACACATAAAATCGGCTCTTGGACAAGGGAACGTTTTTTGTTTTCGCCCTACAGGAGCAATCAATATGGGAGTTTTGACGTTGCTGGCGGACGGCTTGAACACATTGGCAGGGGCTCACCAGATCCTAGACATTCCTGGCCGACGGACGAATACCTGACAAAGTGTAATCTTACAAAGCGGAAGCAAGGCACGGATCGCTCCGAGGGGAAAATTCTCGATGCCACCGGCACTGATATTACCGCCGCAGTGAAGGAGCATTTGGCGGATCCTCCGGTACGTGAAGATCGTATGTTTGGCGCCGAACCGTTTCGGTACGACTTACAGCGACAGCCTTTCATTTTTTCATTCGGCAATAAAAACAAACTGTTTGTCGATTATTTGATGCGGTTACGAGAGTCTGATGATCCCATAATCAAAGAGGCCTTAAGCGATTACATCACACATGACGAGACACCAAAAGAGGAGCGGACGCGAGTCACGACATTCATGACTTCTATTCCTCGAGAACAGCGGTTGCGGAGCGAATTCGAAACTCGTCTATCGGCTGACGAACTCTCCTTGCGTCAGTTTTTATTAGGTCCAGCTACGACCGGAGATGTTATAGAACGACTCTTAAAAAGGGAACCGATGCGTTTTGAAGGCGTGGAAGACGATATAAAGATACCCATATTTCAAGGAGGGCCGTTTGGTACGTTCCGCTTGGGTTGTATGGCCGAGGCGATTATTAATATACCTGACAAGACGGTGATTTTGCCGATGACAAAATAGCCATGGCTAAGAAAAAAGACAACAGCAAACAGAAAACAGAAAAACCCAAGCGACTGCTGCTTCTCGATACGCACGCCATCGTGCATCGCGCGTACCATGCACTGCCCGATCTCACCTCATCCAAAGGCGAGCCGACTGGTGCTCTGTACGGCCTCATGACAATGCTCCTCAAATCAATCCAAGACCTCAAGCCCGATTACATTGTCGCTGCGCGCGACCGCGCGGAGAAAACGCACCGGGAGGAACTCTTTGCGGATTACAAAGGCACACGAGCAAAGACAGAAGAACCCCTCGTTGAACAGTTGAAGCGCACGAGTGAAGTATTCGATGCATTCGGAATCCCGACGCTTGATGTCGCCGGATTCGAGGCAGACGACGTCGTCGGGACAGTCACCGAGCAGGTCGCGAAGCGCAAGGATATTGAAACTATCATTCTCACGGGCGACATGGACATGCTCCAACTCGTCGTGGACGGCCGCGTCACGGTCTATCGGCTTCTCACCGGCATTTCCAACATGAAATTCTACGATGAAGCCGCCGTCCTCGAGCGTTATGGTTTCGGACCCGAGCACGTGACCGATTACAAGGGCATGTGCGGCGACGCTTCCGACAACATCAAAGGCATCAAAGGCATCGGGGAGAAAACGGCGACCGAGCTCATCCAAAAATTCGGCTCCATTGAAAATAT
This sequence comes from Candidatus Kaiserbacteria bacterium, assembly GCA_016217925.1. GTDB lineage: Bacteria > Patescibacteriota > Minisyncoccia > Phycocordibacterales > UBA2100 > UBA10103. The sequence goes on along the minus strand of JACRFK010000004.1, from coordinate 90,529 downwards.
ATATAAAACGCTCAAGAAACATCCGGAAGAATTCGAGAAGAAGGAGATCAAGCCGCGGGTCGTGAAGCTGCTGCGGGAGGGGGAAAGGGACGCGTTATTCTCAAAACAACTCGCGACCATTCACCGCGACGCTCCCGTCACCTTCACGCAGCCCGACCATCCGTGGCGCATCGAAGATCACGGGGCGGACATTGAAGCGCTTTGCGATACACTGGAATTTCGCTCGCTCAAGGAGCGCGTGAAAAGTCTCTCGTCAAAAAAGGGCGGGGCAGAAGCCGCTTTACCCGAGGAAGCGGAAGTGCAAAATGTCGACCCGAAGGCGCTGCGTGAGACGTCCGTCGCACTGTGGCTCCTGCACTCGGACGTCACCAACCCGTCGCTCGGCGATATTTTGCGCGAAGGTAAATCAGAGGATTTTGAGAAAGCGCGCGAGAATATCTTTGCGGAGTTGCATAAAACGGGGCGCATCCACGAAGTCTATGAAAAAATAGAACGACCGCTCATCCCCGTCGTCGAGCGGATGAATGCCACAGGGATCTACGTGGACACTGCACATCTCGCCGAGCTCGCGCGCGAATATAATACAGAGCTAGGGAAAGCCGCGGGCAGGATATACGCACACGCAGGACACGAGTTCAATATCAATTCCCCGAAACAGCTCGGCGTCGTGCTCTATGACGAGCTCAAAATAAATCCGGTGAAGCAGAAGAAAACGGCTGGCGGTGCGCGTACGACGCGCGAGGAGGAGCTCGCAAAACTCTCGTCGCTCCATCCGGTCATCGCTGACGTGCTCGCGTATCGTGAACTGCAGAAGTTGCTCTCGACCTACATAGAGAAAATGCCCGCGCTCATCGGCACAGACGGGCGGTTACACGCGGAATTTTTACAGACCGGGACCACGACTGGCCGCATGGGGTGTCAAAATCCCAATCTCCAGAATATCCCGATAAAGACCGAGTATGGCCGTCGCATACGCAGTGCTTTTGCGGCACCGAAGAGGCGTGTGCTCGCCTCACTCGATTATTCGCAGATAGAGCTGCGTATCGCTGCGGGACTTTCGGGTGACGAGAAGCTGATACGCGTATTCAAGGCAGGTGGCGATGTGCATGCTGCTGTCGCAGCCGAAGTCTTCGATGTGCCGCCGGAATTGGTAGATTACGAAATGCGCCGCCGCGCCAAGGTCATCAACTTCGGCATTCTCTATGGTATGGGCGTGAACGCCCTGCGCGCAAATCTGGGTGAAACGGTCTCGCGTGACGAAGCCACGCATTTTCTCGACGAGTATTTCAAGGATTTTTCCGGACTCGCACGTTTCATCGAGCACACAAAAGCAGATGCGGCGAGAAAAGGTTATACGGAGACGCTCTTCGGCCGTCGCCGCTATTTCCCCGAATTCAAATCGACGCTCCCGAACATACGCTCGCAAGCCGAACGCATGGCGGTGAATGCGCCGATACAGGGGACGCAATCCGATATCATCAAGCTCGCAATGGTAGAAGCCGACAGGCTCATCGAGGAGAACGGCTGGCGCGATAAGGCGGCGCTCGTGCTGCAGGTCCACGACGAGCTCGTGTATGAACTCGACGAGAGTATAGCGGAAGAAGTGGCGCGCGCGATACGTCACGTAATGGAGTCGGTCGCACCTGTGGACAAACTCTCTGGCGTGCCTATTGTCGCAGAAGTCGCGATAGGGCAGGATTGGGGTTCTCTAAAAAAATTGCAGCGCTAACTATGTTGTACTTCTATTCAGGAACAGACAGGGAAAAAGCGCGCGCGGCGATGGATGCGGCCGTTAAGAAAATATCAAAGAAAGGTTCTCGCGTCGTGCGCATAACCGACGCTAATGCCCCGGCAGATCTCGCGGCGGCACTCGGCGGCCGCGGGATGTTCGATGAAGGACGTTTGGTCGTACTCAACGGGGTCTTTGCAAATGAAGAAATGCGCGCACAGGCGCTCGCTGCTCTCCCGGATATGCGCGCTTCGGCAGACCCTTTTTTTATTCTTGAGGAGAAGCTCGATGCTGCGACGCGCAAACAGATAGAGAAGTATGCCGAAGAGTCGAAGCGTTTCGACAGCGCGAGTGCAAAAAAGGGAGGCGACATCTTTGCGGTAGCCAATGCGCTGCGACGCGCCGACAAGAAGTCGCTCTGGGTGAACTACCAACGGCAACTTGCCGCGGACGCGGCTCCCGAGGCCATTCACGGCGTCTTATTCTGGGCGGCGAAGGACATGTACCTCAAAGGTCGCACAGAGGCGGAGCAGGGACGCGCGAAACGGCTCATCGCTGAGCTTGCGGAGCTCCCGCATGAATCGCGCAGGCGTGGACTAGAGCTCGAGTATGCGCTCGAATTGTTCGTCCTGCAGTGAGCTACAATGTTGTATGCGTACACTTGTCGTCGCTATCCTTATTTCCTTTCTGCCATTCACAGCGTTCGCGACTCTGACAACCGACGGAACTGAACCCGTCTCGGGTTTAATAAAAATACCTAATGTAACAATCGACCCTACTTACTTAGCGCCGATTAATCCCACAAAAGCTGCCGGGCTCGACGTCGCGGGTGCTACCGGGGGGCTAACGCATCCGGCGTGTGTCGCAGAGACTGCACGACGGGCAGCGATGAAGCCTCCGCAGCCGCCGCCGAATGGAGACTTCCCCTGCGTCGTGCCGACTTCGAATAGTTCAGGCATCGTAGAGGGCCTGTGTTTCGTCAACGAATGCAGGGGGGTTTCTTCCACCGGCCTCAATGGAATAATGTCCGCTCTTAGCAGCCTGTCCTCGCTCAGCTCTGCCGTAAACGCGGTGTTGAGCAGGCTCCTACAACAAAGTGACCAAAGTACTCCGCCAAGCAACACCGGCAATCCAGGGATAGACACAAGCCCACAATCCACACTCCCGACGCCCTCCTCCGGCCTCGTGCAACCTCTGGATACGTCCAAATTATTGAGCGATTCCGCGGCTATGGTGAGCAATCTGCTCTTCCTCCTGAATCCACCGGCGGTGCAGCCGACCAAATAATGGTACTTGGTGGATGTGGTACTATTTTGAGTATATGTACAAATCAAAAACTATCCCTCCGATCCTAATCATTGCAGCGGCTCTATTTTTTAGTATTGCCTTTTTATTATTTCAAGCTCATACGGCCAGTGCGAGCACCGTAGCAAATGTAACCTGCGCAAAGTGTGTCGCCGCCGCCACTGCAGCAAAAAAAGATCCGTATACGACATGCAAGCCCGTGACGTGCATAGATCCAACCAACGGTGTGACAAAGGGTCATTGTGAACTCGTTGAGTGTCACGCCGACTCATTTTCAGGCGGTGGGCAACCGGGAGGCTCGGCAGGTCTCGACCAGGTGATGAAGGCGCTTGGCGAACTTTTTGGCAAGCTCATGCAGCAAAAACCCCCCTCGTCTTCGTCTCCTCCACCAACATCCCCGACCAATCCGGGAGACTCTAGCGGTTGTCTGGGAACCCGCTTCCCGACGCACGACATTTCTCTCATCTCGAACCCCTGTGCCGACTACACACCCGAGCCCATCGTCATCACCACCCCGACGAGCACAGAGGACGGTTCGTGCACTATCCTGAATCAAGCCCTCGGTTTGTGCACGGGCAGCCTCACCGACAAGTGCCCAGATGTCCCGGCGGCACGTTGTTCCCCGGGATTCCGTGTCGTCCCCGGTGGGCAGGATGCCAAGGGATGCATTCGTCCTGACACCTGCGCGATTGACCCGACGAAAAGCACCTCAACACCGAGAGGAGATACACCTACTACTCCCGCCACAACGACCCGCGCCATTGTCGGAGCAACGACTACCGCCGGGCTTGCCGTGCCGCCGGGAGGCATACGCGGAGATATCAAGGAGGGTACTAGCGGCGCGACAGTCGTCGGTGGTTCGCGCGATACACAAGGTAACGTCGAGGTCGCCGGCTTCTACGGTTCCGAGACGTTTGGCGGGCAGGGTTCTCAAGGTCTTGTCGGCGCATGGTGCAAGAATCGTCCGTGGGCGACCAATTTTCTTTCGAAAGTGGTTACGCCGTCGTTCTTCGACAACATTTGTAAGTGGCGTGGTTACCAAGTAGGGGCTCCACCCGCCGCCTCGGCGCCAGTAGTGGTTCTCCAGCAAACGCCAAAGCCAGCCGCGTCTGCGACGACGACCACCGCGACCTCAACTGTTACGCCAAAAGTAGATATCTGGGCGGTGCCCACATCGGTCACGCTCGGCGCGCGCACCTCGGTCTTCTGGAACACGCAAGGTGTTACAAAATGCACCGAGACATCACCGAACGGGGGCTTCAATCAAAGTTCGCTTTCCGGGGGAGCGGCAACACAACCCATCACGGCCGCGACGGTGTTCTCCATATCATGCCTAGCGCCCGACGGTACGCCAATCACGGATTCGGTCACGGTGAACCTGAAGATTTAGTTAGCCACACCCTCCTGTTTGGAATAATATCGAGCCGTTCGTGTACTATGCGTACATGGCAGGTATGAGCCCCGTTAGAAGCTTCGCTCAATTACATTTCACGGGTTATTTATCACTAGCTGAACTTATGTATGGCTTCTAACGGGGTGAGCCCATTTGAGCAGGCACAACTCCAGCTCTCTCGCGCACTTAAGATCCAAAAGGTATCCGATGCGCTCCGTGCCCGGCTGCAAAAACCCGAGCGCGAGATAACCGTCGCCATCCCCGTCACCATGGACGACGGCACGACGCGAGTATTCGAGGGGTACCGCGTCCAGTATTCTTCCCTACGCGGACCGTACAAAGGCGGCATACGCTTTCATCACGATGCAAATATCGATGAGGTAAAGGCCCTTGCATTCTGGATGACCATAAAATGCGCCGTCGCCGGTATTCCGATGGGCGGCGGTAAAGGCGGCATCACACTCGATCCGAAAGAACTTTCGAAAGGCGAGCTCGAACGGCTTTCTCGCGGGTGGGTGGGGGCACTCTATCCGGTCTTGGGCCCAGAGCGCGACGTGCCCGCTCCGGATGTGAACACCACGCCAGAAATTATGCGGTGGATGGCGGATGAGTATAAAAAACTCACCGGCGATATACGCAACGGGACATTTACCGGAAAACCGCTCGACTACGGCGGCTCTGAAGGCCGCGGCGCGGCAACCGGCGCCGGCGGCTTCGATGTTTTCAAAGCGCTTCAAACAGAAATGAAACTGCCTGAATCGGTCTCCGTGGTCATACAGGGCGTGGGCAACGTCGGCGGCAATGCCGCGAAGATTTTTCATGCGCTCGGACACAAAGTTCTCGCGATGTCCGACTCAAAAGGCGGCGTCTACTCGCCGCGGGGCCTCGATCCGGACGCGGTGGAGAAATATAAGAAAGAGAATGGAGCTCTCAAGGGATTCCCGCATGCGAAATACATCTCCAACGGGAAACTACTCGAACTTCCGTGTGACGTACTCATTCCCGCTGCGCTTGAAAATCAAATAACAAAGAAAAATGCGAGAAATATCAAAGCAAAAGTCGTCCTCGAGCTCGCCAACGGTCCGACCTCGACAGAAGCCGATGACGTGTTGTTCAAAAAAGGCGTGCACGTTGTTCCGGACGTCCTCGCGAATTCAGGCGGTGTCGTCGTTTCGACCTATGAATGGGAGCAAAACCTGAAAGGGGAACACTGGAGCGAGAAAGATGTGCTCCACAAACTGCGAAAGTTGCTCGACCGTGAGTCGAAGAATGTGTGGGAGCGGAGCAAGAAACTAAAGACTGACCTGCGCCGCGCGGCGTTCGCGCTTGCGCTCGAGCGGCTTGAGGAGGCGCTTTACGCCAAGAAGGTGTAGCCTGTCCCCCTGGCGGCTCTGGGAAACCATACTTCGTTCTTGTCGTCACAAATATTTTTGCCGCCGCCGCGGCAAGAATTTTCTGACCACATCCCCCCTGTTGGCTCTGGGAAACCCACGGTTTTCCCATTCCTTCCTCCACGGGAAAACAAATGTTTTCCCGACCCCTTTCTATCCAACCGGAGGTCAGCTCACTTCGCTCGCTTCCCCCCGGTTGGAATCGAACCAACATCAACTCCTTAAAAGGGAGCTGCTCTACCACTGAGCTACGGGGGGCAACATATACTCTACACCCCACTGAGTCCCGACGAGCCTTGCTGTCGGGACACCGACCGCTTTGCGCGTCGGGGCTACGGGGGGTTTACGTCTGCATCCTAGCAGATGAAACTGCGACTTTCTACCTGCTACAGTGGTAGATCAAATGCGAAGACTCCGGCGCCCGTCACGACGAGCGAGAGGAGCATTACGAGCGAGAGGAGTGTAGTGCTAAGCGGCAGCACCCGCAGGCGGGGTATGAAGATGTCGAGGAATATCCGCGCTGCTCCCAGTAAAGCGACTCCCTGCGTCCATGTGCCGAGGACGAGCGCGGCCGAGAGGGCAATTTCGAGAACGCCGAGAGCACGTAAACTATTTTCAGGTGCCGCGAAGTGTTTCCAAGCCATGAGGAAGAACACGCACGCGAGCGCGAGCCGTATCAGAGAGGCCGAAAATGGTGCGAGGAACAGGATTTGCGGGAAAAGGGAAAGCATGCCCATAGTATAGCGCATGAAGAAAGATATCGCGGTCCTGTTGCACAACGTGCGGAGTGCTCACAATGTGGGCTCTATTTTCCGCACCTGTGATGCATCTGGCGTATCCCGCATATACCTAAGCGGATATACACCAACTCCAACGGACCGATTTGACCGCGCCAGGAAAGATATCGCGAAGACGGCGCTGGGTGCGGAGAAATTCGTACCTTGGGAGTATCACAAATCACCGGCCGCGTTGATAAAGAAATTATCCGCCGGAGGCGGACCCTCCTCCGGAGGGAAAAAAGAAGGGTGGAGTATCATCGGCGTGGAGCAGAGCCCACTCGCCATCGACTATCGGAAGTTCTCCGCCGGAGGCGGATCCTCCTCCGGAGGAAAGAAAAAAAGGAAAATCGTATTCATCTTTGGCAACGAGGTAGATGGAATTCCGCAGAATATTCTCAAAATGTGTGATGCGGTCGTGGAAATTCCCATGCACGGTAAAAAGGAGTCACTCAACGTCTCGGTCGCGGCAGGAGTTATTTTGTTCTCAGTACGTTAAGACGTCCACGGTCCTTCCCTCGGCGTCCAAGAGACGGACCACTTCATGCGTATTGGCCCATAGTTCTGAACGTAGCGAGAGATATGCACGGTACGTGGGGAGCGTAAACGAGGCTTGGGCACGGTAGGTATTGACGCACCCGTTGTAGGAGACTGCGTTGGTGATGAACGATCGGCATGCGGGCGACAGGCTGGGCGGTGGGTTGGGGGTGAAATGGCACGAAGACAAGTTGTTGAGATAGTCAAAGCACGAGCTGCCGTACGTGCGGATGTTGTCGGCATTCATCGGCAACATTTCCGACGGTGCCGGGCACTCGCCCGCAAGCTCCGGTGTGAACGTCTGGAGCTCGCTTAAATAGCCAGTGCAGACATTTTCACGGAACGAAGTGCCGACGGGCGATGCCGCCGTCGTTACAAATACGGCCGCGCCCGGTTCGAGAGATATTGGCAGCACGTTGTTGACGACGCCCATGACAAAGGCCGGCGCGGCTTGGGGAATAGGCGCACGTGCTCCGGAGACAGCACTTTGCAGGGACCAATTCGTTATGAGAATAGGGCCCGTGTTGCTTTCGGACGCGGCGAGTTCGATGAATTCTCGCGAGGGGTCACTCTCCGTCGCGCTACTCTCTCGGATAGTGATCCTTCCAGCGTATGGTGACGGAGTGCCGAAGTCACGCACCTGCGTATCTTCCGAGCTTGGCAGTTGGTCCGTATCGCCAGAAGCCTGATTGAGTGCTGCGGCTTCAGATGCGTAGTCGCTGATATCGGGGCCGCGTGTGGAAGAATCCGGTTGCCAGGGGAGCGCGATGAATGAGCCAGAAGTACTCGTCCCGAAGATAAGTTCGAGCGGGTTTGCGAGCGAACGCGCTGCGCGTGCCGCAGCAGCACCGCCGCCGGTCACCAACCAGAAAATGAAGAGCGCGATGATGAATATGACGAGAGATATGATAAGGACGCGTTTAATCATACCTGTAGTATACCTGGCTTCAGAATGTTCACTTTTTGTTTGAACCCAGTATTCGCAACGCCTCCCGCAACCTATCATTGGAGCGTTCGACTTCCTGGGGAACTTTACGCAGGGCATCGCGCGCTTCTCCCTGCGAATATCCGAGCGCGCGCATCGCCTCGAGCGCTTCTTCGTCACCATGAAGCGACGCCGCACTACCGGCCGCCGACACGCCCACTTTGTCTTTCAACTCGAGCACGATTTTCTCGGCGGTCTTTTTGCCGATGCCTGAGACTTTGGTGAGGTACGACGCGTTGCCCGCAGAGATGGCGCTGCGCAGTGTCTCGACCGATGCGATATCGAGAATGGCGAGCGCGGACTTCGGCCCGATACCGGAAACGGTCAGTAGGAGTTCGAAGAGTCGTAGCTCCTCCTCGTTGGAAAAGCCGTAGAGGTCGAGAATGCTCTCGCGCACCGCGAGGTGGGTCCAGAGCGCCGCTTCGCCGCCTTGCTTCAGTGTGAGCAGAAGCTCGCGTGTCGCGAATACTTTGTATCCGACGCCACCCGCGGAAATGATGGCGTATCCGGCGCGTACCGCAGTCACCTTACCCATTAGGTGTCCTATCATAGAGGCAGTTTACCGTGAACAGTGCACAGTGAACAGTAAAGAAAAAGACAGCCTGCAACTTGCAAAATGTTCTTTATCAGCGTAGTATCGCTCCCAATGGCAAACACGAGTTCGGCAAAGAAGGCAATGCGCGCGGCGGAACGCCGGCGCGTTTTCAATGCGCGCCGCAAGAAGACCATGAAGGATGCGGTCAAAGATATGAGCAAGCTCGTACTCAGCAAGAGCGCCAAGGAAGCGGCCGCGATGCTTCCCTCGGTCTACAAAGCGATAGACAAGGCCGCCAAGGAAGGAACCATCAAAAAGAACACCGCTGCCCGCATGAAATCGCAAGCGGCACGCGCGCTCCGTTCGCTTACGGCCTAACGTCTGTGTTAGGCAGGCCAAGCCACGAAATCTGCTGATTCGCCTGTAGACGGCCTAAGCTTTCCCCTTTTGCGCATTGCAGCTTCGCCCTATAGGCCGCATTATTGTGATATGGTTTTCCACGAATCGCTCAACCGGGAGCGAAAGTTTTCTCTTGTAACCCCCCTTGTGTTTGTAGCCATCCTCGGCGGCGTAACAGGCGTCGTCGAGGTAGCCAACTCGTTTTCTTCAGCCTCTTCATATGCGTTCGCCCCGCAAGCGCAGCTGGCACAAAGCGCGGCGTCGACACCCAGCGACCCCAAAGAGGCCGATAAGGAGTGCCCGAAAGAGGACACGACACATAAATACGGGACCAAGGCGAAGGGGCCGACGTACCAAGAGGGTTCGTACGTTAAGGTCATAATAACAAATCTGTCGTGGAAGAAATGCCAGCATACGGAGGATACGGATATTGCTGCGCAAGGCTACTGTATAGCAGAGAATATCTGCCATGCGGACATCTGCGACGAAAAGCAATGTACGTTGACAAAAGGCCCTACAGACGATGCCGGGACAGGCGAGCCGCCCAAGGTCCCGTCGAATGCTGATGAAATCCAAAAACTAAGAGACCAGGCGGCGGCGTACGACGCGTTAGCAAAAGATCAAAAAGATGCGTATACGCAACTTGATGCAGTTTGTATGGCGGGTCAGTCAGGATGCGATCAAGAGGCAATACGGAACGCGTATTCGGCGTACACCTCGAATGAGGCCCTGCGTGATAAGGCATTGAAAGAGGCTACTGCGCTGGAACAGATTCAAGCATACGGTAACGACCCGACCGCGCCGATACCTAGTGACTACCAAGGAGAGAATCCATGGGCGATAGATAAAGCGCTCGGTGAGAATGCCGTGAAGCTCACGCCAGAACAGGCGGCAGAGTATGCCAATCTGAAGGATGCCTTTGGTCCTACCACGCCAGGGGTCAACGACACCTTTGGGCCCGCAGCCACTCCAGAGGAACTTAGAAGAGCCGAGCTGGAGAATACAATTCGTTCCGACCAGGCGGCATGGGCTGGGGCAAACAATCAAGCCGCGCTAGAGGAAACAATTCGTTCCGACCAGGCGGCATGGGCTGAGGCAGACAAACAAATCGCGCTCGAGAGGGATGCGCGCATTCAAGAGCTTGAAAATGAGAAAGCAATCGCTAACGCGGGGGCTGGCGAAAACTTTCCTGAGGCGAAACAAGAAGAGTTGGATAGACTTCAGGCACAGAAGCTGAAGGATGAACAGGGAAGTAGCCCGCCGCAGAAAACTGACGCATCACCATCAGGCCCAAGTACACCGAAATCTGGAGACAAGGCGGATGCTGGAGAGAAAAACACTCCGCCGAAGTCTGGGGACAAGGCAGACTCTGTAGACAAAAAAACTCCACAGATGACGGATGCTTTCGGAACTCCTTGTGGAAGCCCGGGGTCCGACGCGTCAACGTGTCCAAAATCAGGGCCTGCGCCCAAACCTGGAGCAAAGACCGATGTGCCGAAGCCGGAAGTCAAGCCAGAGGTCAAGAAAGGCGACGGGACGCCGGATGCAAAACCGGAGGTCAAAACGCCTACTCCGCCGGCTGGTCCGGGCGCCGGGCCGGGAACTGGTGGCGAGAAACCGGGTGGCGACAAGCCGGGCGGTGGCGGGGGTGATATCGGGAAGGCGCTCAGCTCTATGCTCGAGGGACTTATGAAAGCGCTCGGTGCTCCGCAATCTCCGCCAGCCGCGCCCGCCCAAGCCTGCTCGACCGATCAGAACGTATACGCCCAGCAGCAACAGCAGTACCAGCAGCAGTTACAGCAGTACAACTACCAGCTCCAGCAACAGCAGTACCAGCAGCAGATGAACCAGTTCTATGCAGAAAGAAACGGCGGTATCACGCCGCCCGACTTACCACTTCCGCAACGACCCACCCCATGCTCCCCGTCGACCGGCAACCAGTGCCGAGACCAAGTCCCACAACCAAACCCCAACAACTGCACCACCGGCTCGTGGCAGCCCACCTACAGCGGCGCTTGCATCACGAATTGGCAATGCATCCCCACGGGCGGAGGCGCGCCGAAGGCGACCCTCTCGTGCTCTCCTGAGGTCGCAGACGTAGGTCAGCAGATCGCCATCACCTACGGCTGTTCCTCCGGCATCGCCTCCAGCAGTTCCTTCACCATCACTACCCAGCCCGGAGGCTCTGCCACCACGACCGTCCAGAATCCCCCCGCCGGCACCAACACTGCGACCTACTCTCTGGCCTGTGTCGACGGAGCTAAGACCTCCGGCGCCCAGTGCTCCGTCCAGGTATCACGCCCGACCATCATTCTTGTGGCGAATCCCGCCACGGTTACCGCCGCGAGCAGCACCTCGCTCATCAGCTGGCTCACGACGGGGATGGATTCCTGTGTGATATCGAGTCCGGACATGCCCGGCTTCACGATACAAAATATGAGTAATACGAGCGTTGCCGGCGCGGCTACGACGACGCCACTTACATCAGCCGCACGTATCCATCTCGAGTGTCAGACTCTCGCAGGAGGTACCAAGGGAGCAACGACCACTGTCCACGTTGCGGGAGTTCCCGACAATTTTGCCGGCGGGTTGGTGGAGGCGAGTTCTACGATAGACGGGGCGACGGTACCGCTCGGCACGACGACGACCATCGCCTGGCGCACGATAAATCCGCCTCCAGGCTCGGCAATATCGCTATGGTTAGTCGATGTGCAGGGCGGTGAGGTCGTGGGGCTTATCGCGGGAGGGAAGGCGACGAGCGGCAGTTATGACTGGCATGTACCGAACGCGGGCGATGCGTGCCCGTCGGGTACTCCTTATGTGTGCGACACAGATCTCGTGAGCGGTCGCGATTATATGATAGAGGCGGATCTGTACACTCCTGCCGACGCAAATCTCGGTGAGCCGAATACGCCACCGTCGGCGCCCGACCCACTGTACCTGGAGTTCGGATTCACGGACCCGTTCACGATGCGGTAAGAGTGGCGTTACGAAAAAAATCGAAACGTGTTACATTTCTCTCGTCGGCTCTTGTCGTTCAATGGATAGGACACATCCCTGCGAAGGATGAAATGCAGGTTCGATTCCTGCCAAGGGCATGGTTGGAGATTTGTTAATCAGGTCCTGTATCGCGTAACCAAATGCAAGGACTTCTTTCAGCATGCTGGTATTACCGTACGAAATAAAACAAATACCCATGAAGTTCCTTCGGAACTTCCTTCTCGTGCTGCGCTTTTTTACATGCAGTTTCCCAAATTGATCGGGTGAAACGTGAAGTAGCTGCGACCAAAATCTCACAGCCTCTTTTTTGTTGTGATAATGATGCACGTGCAGTCGGATTCTAAGGCGTTTTTCGTCTATGAGAAAACAAGATCTGAGTAACGTGATATAGAGAACCGCTAGTCGGGGATCTGTATTCGTAAAAGTCAGACCACTTGCCTTTTTGTGTTTTGATCCTTCTGCCCAGTAGAGCATGGCAAGAAGTGATTTTCTGAACCCAACATCTTGTAGTGGTAATAATCGTGCCGCGTCTATACCTTTCGCTTCCGATATTGAATCACGCTGGATCTTCCGCTCTCGGAGGATTCTTGCAGCGATAAGACGGGCACGCTTTAAGTGTTCAAGTTGGGCGTTTCTGTCGAATACTCCCCGGTATCTCTTACCCAGCCAGACTGAAAGAGTGCTCTTTGGAATGGAGAAGACCTTTTGTATTTCAGCATATGTTTTACCCGTACTGCGCAACTTCGCTACACGACTCTTCAAATCGACCGCATACCGTTTTGCAACCATTCATCAATTGTACAGGACATAATTACTAGTACATAGTGCTCTATGTCTATAAAAAATATGCATAAGTTTTTCGTAACCTCTCGGATGTGTTCCGAGATCGGAGATCTTTTCCACTTCATACACATTGCACCAAAGGCCTGCGGGGCGCATGATTGCGACATGGTGGCTTTCAGACGACGAGTCCCGGCTCGGGGTGTTTCGATAGTAGCGGCATTCGTTTTCGTCGCGATTCTCTCGGCCGTAGCCGTAGGTGTCGAATCCACATTGCCGGGTGGCAATCCGGCGTCTCAGACCGCAGCGCCCGGGGGAATCGGCAGTGATACAGTAGGCAGCCAACAAGCAACGGCGCGAGCCGAACTCGCCAAGAAATGCGAAACGGCAATCAAGGAAGCTAAAATCGCAGCAACGACCAAGAGAACCGCCAAGCCTGCAGAAAAGGCGACTGACGACTGTGTCGGGGCGATACCGGACGCATCGGTACCGGCTAAATACCGATGTGTTGGGAAATCTGCGCAGGTTGACATTGCTTCCGATAAAGGGGGCATAAAGGTGACGACGCAACCGAATCCAAATATGCCGCCTGGAAAATGCGCCACTCTGGCATGCACACCGAACGCGACAGGTAATACGCTGAATAGCGTACTTACTTTGGGGGGTAACATGGGCGTAACAAAAAAAGAATTTAAGTGTTTTACGGCAAATATGGACGGTATCGATAAGACCGCTATCCTTACTCAATCATTAAACACAAGTACATTTGATGCATACACAGGCACCGGCGTAAATGGCGTCAAGATTTCGTCGGGCATTGACTCGCGCTCACTTGAGATTTTGAACAACGCCTATGGCGTTAAGCCCGCGGATTCTTCCCTGACCCTGCCAGCGACGTCACCAACAGACGATCAAATACTAAAGATGGCACTTGCCAATCCTGATCAAGCCGCCTTGGAAGCCTCTAGGCAAGTGACCGAGGATGCCTTCAAGCAAAACCCGGATTTGGGTGACGCAAAGGTTCTCATCCCGGAAGGGGGTGACAAGGGGGACACTTCGAATCCTTCCTTGGACAGGTCTCCCAGTGACCCGACCGCTACCCGCGATTGTTACGACGGCGGAAGGACGTGTTATCCGGCCGGTCCGAAGGATGCGGGATACCTTGAGAATAATGGGTACAAGTGCGGGAAGAATGATGCGGGGGACACGGAGTGCGTTAAAGGTAGCGTGACTCAACAGTGTCCGCCCGGCAGCACGGGAACTCCGCCCAACAACTGTATCCGCGTGGGTCAACAAACGTTTCAAGATCCAAATACAGGAAGGACTTCTTCCTCAAACTCCTCATCGGGACCACTCGATTCGTTCCTGAAGGGCCTTGCGAATGCTTTTAAGCCGACACCACCCATGCCGCCTCCTGCCGCCGCTCAACAGTGCTCCACAGACCCCAATGCCTATGCCCAGCAGCAACAGCAGTACCAGCAACAGTTGCAGCAATACAACTATCAGCTCCAGCTGTATCAGTATCAACAACAGCAACAGAATCAATACTACGGCGGCAATGCTCCGACGATGCCTCTGCCAGCCCAGCCTGTCGCGTGCACGCCGTCAACCCAAGGGCAGTGCTCCATGCAACCCCAACGACCCAACCCCAACAACTGCACCACCGGTTCTTGGCAGCCCACCTACAGCGGCGCTTGCATCACGAATTGGCAGTGCATCCCCACAGGCGGAGGCACGCCGAAGGCGACCCTCTCGTGCTCTCCTGAGGTCGCCGACGTAGGTCAGCAGATCGCCATCACCTACGGCTGTTCCTCCGGCATCGCCTCCAGCAGTTCCTTCACCGTCACCACCCAGCCCGGAGGCTCTGCCACAACGACCGTCGCGAACCCTCCGGCCGGCACCAACACCGCTACCTACTCTCTTGCGTGTGTCGACGGAGCTAAGACCTCCGGCGCCCAATGCTCCGTCCAGGTATCACGCCCGACCATCATTCTTGTGGCGAATCCCAAAACTGTCCCCCCAAACGGCACCTCGCTTCTTTCCTGGCTTACGACAGGAATGACCTCTTGCGTCATCTCGAGTCCAGACCAGGAAGACTTCACCGAGCGTAACTCTTCCAACACGAGTGTCGCCGGCGCGGCGACAACCTCGCCGATAACAACGAGCGCGATGTTCCTCCTTCACTGCGAAACAGTTGCCGGAGGCACTAAAGAAGCAACGACCACTGTCTCGGTCGCCGAGTAAATCGTTACAACCCAAAGAATTCGAGGATCTTGTGCGCAACAGGTTCTTTCATCGGGACCTCTTCGGCATGTTCGCGCAGGTAGCTACGCACCGCATGCGGGTCTATATTCTCGAGGGGAATAATGAGATTTGGAGCCATCAATTTCGTCGTGTCGACGAGAAGGAGCGGACGATCGAGCCCTTCTTCCTCGACCCAGAATGAGATTATCTCCTCAAAACGATGCATAGTATCGCCCACGCGAACTCCGCGGTCTGATATCTCGAACCGCACGATCTCTGGCGGGACATTCGCCAGCATGCCCAAAATCGCAGCGGCGATGAGTATGAGTATCGCGAAGAGGACATCGTGGAAAAGGATGCTCGTAATCGCCGCAGAGACCGCGATGATGCCGAGAGCCCAATACCAGTCGCTGCCGCGCGGTACGTGCTCATGTTCGTACGCATTCCATCGCAAAACGGTCCTCTGAGGTGGCATAGCATTACTATTGTATCCCGCCCTTTCAGGACGTACATGGGGTTATCGGACAACTACGGGATAGAAAGAGCTGGAGTATCGTTGCTCTAGAACGAAAAGCCCCTCACTTGCGGACAAGTGAGGGGCTTTCGGACCGGCCTCTTATGGTCTAAAGAAATTATTACAACCTTGCAGGTTGTTATTGTTGGCGTTCTCCATGCAGTAGCCAAGCCAGTAGTTACTGCCGGTGGCGTCGCTGCGGTACGTGTAGTCGTACGTTCCAGTCTGCGGGTCAGCCGGGACTACGGATATCGCTCCGGCTGCAATAAGCGCTGTTGAGACCGCATCCGACCCGGTGATGGTGGTTGTGGCAGCCGAGACGACGTACGCATTGTTGTCGTTGTTGTAAAGTGTAAGCGCCTTCTTTATTGCATCGATGTCGGCGAGGCGACGAGCATCGCGCGCTTTGACGCGTGCCGAGTTGAGCGATGCGAGTACGATGGACGCGAGAATGCCGATGATAGCGATAACCACTAGTAACTCAATAAGCGTAAAACCTTGCTGTTTCTTCATATGCGAGCATTGTACCGCCTCTATCTGCGGACTCAATCGGCCCCTGTGTACATCTGCGGAGGGGGTGGGATTCGAACCCACGGTGCCTTGCGACACTCTTGTTTTCAAGACAAGTGCGATAGACCAACTCCGCCACCCCTCCCTAGAGAGTGTTGTACCACAAAATCTACTACACAGTGACGATTTCTCTAATGTATAGAAATGTTGTAGTGTTGCGCGAATGGACCTCGCGCTGCTCACACAAGCAGAATTTGGCGCACATCTCGCGGAAAATACGCTCCGCATCGCCTTCGTCGGCATGTCGAATGTCGGGAAAAGCTTTCGCTCCAAGGTACTTCGCGACCAATCTGGATTCGACTGGTATCAGGTGGATAAGGAAATAATAAAATCTCTCGGCTTTTCCGGCATGGAGGAGATTGCGGGGTGGCTTGGCCTGCCAAGCGCCGACACGTACCAGGAGCGCGAGCGCATCTATCTGGATTCGGAGGCGAAGCACACGAAGGTGGATTTCATCGATACTGACAGGAATCTCGTGTTCGATACGACGGGGAGCGTTATCTATCTCGACAAAGCAACGACCGAATGGCTGCAGGAGAATTGCCTCATCGTGAACCTCGAAGCGGGGGAGGAGTACATTGAGACGATGATACAGAAATTCTTCGAGAAGCCGAAGCCGGTAGTATGGAACGGTATGTACGTGCAGAAAAAGGGAGAAACCGAGAAGCAGACGCTCGAGCGGTGTTTCCCGGCTCTCCTGCGGGATCGTCTCAAAAAGTATCGCGCCATGGCGCACGTCAACGTCTCCGCGGATGACCTGTATGATAAGAGTGGTAAGGAGACAATAGCGATGATACGTGCGCAATTGCCGGCATGAGGATATGAAAATGATAAGCACACGCGATAGCTCGAAAAAAGGACTGTCGTACTCCGACGTGCTGCTTGCAGGCCTCGCGCCCGACGGCGGACTCTATGTGCCGTCGGAATATCCGCAGTTCCCGCACCCGGAGTTGGCAACGCTCACGGGCGCTTCGTACCGGGATATCGCATTTACGGTGAAGAAGAAGTTGATTGACGGCGATATCCTCGACGAGGAATTGCACGGGATGATAGACAGGGCGTATTCGGAAGATTCGTTCGGCGCGGCGGAGGGCGGAAATATTGTCCCGCTCATTCGCGTAGAAGATAATTTCTATGTTCAACAACTCTCGCTCGGCCCGACCGCCGCGTTCAAGGATATGGCCATGCAACAGCTCGGGCAGGAAATGGATTACGAGCTCAAAAAACGGGGTGAGCATTTGACCATTCTCGGAGCCACGTCAGGAGACACGGGCTCTGCCGCCGAAGCGGCTTTCAAGGGGCTTGGCACCGTGACGCTTTTCATGCTGAGCCCGGAAGTGGGGATGAGTGCCTTCCAAAAAGCGCAAATGGGCTCGTTGAGTGGCGGCAATATTTTCAATGTGAGTGTCCGCGGGCGTTTCGATGATTGTCAGGACCTGGTGAAAGAGCTGAAGGGAGAGGAGGAGTTCTCCAAGCTCGGTGCGGTCAATTCCATCAACTGGGGCCGCATTTCCTCGCAGGTTCCGTACTTTGTTTCCGGATATCTGCAAGCGGCGACGCAGGTTGGCGACCCGGTTGATCTCGTCGTACCGAGCGGGAATTTTGGCGACATGCTTTCGGCCTACATCGCGAAGCGTATGGGCGTACCGATACACCGCCTCGTGGTCGCGACCAATGAAAACAACGTACTCGACAAACTTTTCAAAACGGGCGTCTACGAATTGGCTCCCGCTCAGGTCACCTCAAGCCCGTCGATGGATATTTCGAAAGCATCGAATTACGAGCGCTTGGCGTTTGATGTGCTCAAAAGAGATGCCGCGGCGCTCACCAAGTACATGAAGGAATTTGAATCGAAGAAGCGTGTTGATCTGAAGGATTACGGTGCGGGCCCGGAAGATTTCGCAAAGCTCGGATTCTCGAGCGATAGCTCCACACACGCAAATCGTTTGCAGGCGATACGGGACGTCTATGAGAAATGCTCGTATGTCATTGACCCGCACACCGCCGACGCCGTCTCGGTAGGTTTTCGGGAGAAAAAATCCGACGGCATACCCATGGTCTGCATGGGGACGGCGCTTCCCGTAAAATTTGAGGACACCATCAAAGAAGCTCTTGGCTTCATCCCCGAGCGGCCGGCAAGATTCAAAGACCTTGAAAAAGCGCTGCCAGAGAACGCATTCCATGTTATCGACGTTGACGCCGAACAGCTGCGCCAGTACATCCGCCAACACGCCTCTATTCACGGCTAACGTGGCAAGGTTGCATCGCGTGGTCGACTAAACAGGGAACTTCTTTTAAGATTGCATGTATGAGTTCTCCTTCCGGCCATCTCACCTTGCATACTGGTGTCGCTATGCCCATGGTCGGTCTCGGTACGTGGAAATCCGCACCAAGCGAGGCCGGGCAGGCGGTCGGGTATGCGCTCACCAAGTGCGGCTACCGGCATATCGACTGCGCGCCCATTTACGGCAACGAAAGAGAGATCGGTGAGGCCTTCGGCAGTGTTTTTGGTGGTGGCTCTCTGCGGCGCGAAGATGTTTTCATCACCAGTAAACTGTGGGACACCGAGCACGCGCGAGGTGATGTCCGCGCCGCATGCGAAGCGACGCTTCACGACCTCCAGCTCGATTACCTCGACCTCTACCTCGTGCACTGGGGCATCGCTGAGCCCAAAGGCGGCCACACGTATGACGAAAACGGCCACCTCGTCGTTGAGAAGGTCTCGATACGCGAGACATGGGAAGCGATGGAAGAACTCGTCGACGCAGGATTGGTAAAAGCGATAGGCGTCGCGAATTTCACGGCCCCGCTTCTGCTCGACCTATTTTCGTACGCGCGAATTCAGCCCGCCGTGAATCAGATAGAGCTGCATCCGTACCTGCAGCAGACGCGCCTGCTCGATTTCTGCCAGCGGCTCGGGATGGTCGTCACCGCGTATTCTCCGCTCGCGCGGCCGGGCTACGAAGAAATGTCCGCGCGATTGGTAGATGAAAAAATTATCCGCAGTATCGCGAGAGCGCACGGCAAAACTCCCGCACAGGTGTTGCTCCGATGGGGGATACAAAGAAACACGGTCGTTATTCCCAAAAGTACGCACCCCGAAAGAATCAAAGAGAACATCGACGTATTTGATTTCGAATTATCGGAGGGAGACATGCACGCAATCGCGGGTCTCGAGCGGGGCTTACGAATCGTCGACCCGTATCAATGGGGCCAGGTCCCGTACTTCGATTGATATTTTTATGGATACGTACACAGGCATCGTAGAGGCGGGTTCGCGGCGTGCGGCCGCGCTTGGATACCCGACGATAAATATTCCGCTTACGGACGAAGGCGTTTCCGGCATTTATGCGGCGCTCGTAAAAATTGGTGAAGAAGAGTACGAAGCGGTCGCGTTTGCCGACCAGAAGCGGAAGGTTCTGGAAGCGCACGTCTTCGATTTCTCCAAGGACCTTTACGGATGGAATGTAAAGATCCACCTATTGAAAAAAATACGGGAGAACAAGAGGTTTACGGATGATGCAAAATTGGAAGAAGCGATCGCGGAGGATATCAAGAAGGCCCGCGAACACTTTAAGGATTGACGCTCATGTTTACCGGCATTGTCGAGAAGACCGCAAAGATCGATTCCGTGAAAACGCACGGTTCGTGTCTACGTGTCTGCATAAAAAAACCGAATGGTTGGAACCTCTCAAGGGGACAGAGCGTCTCTATCGACGGCATCTGCTCCACTGTTGTGACATTTAGAAGAAATACTTTTCTTGTCGAGTACATACCAGAAACGCTTTCGAAAACAACGGCAGGATTTTTCGCGAAGGGAGGAATGGTGAATCTCGAACGTTCGCTCGTATACGGCAATCGCGTCGAGGGGCATCTCATGCAGGGGCATGTGGATGTGCGGACGCGTATTATTGGTGTGGTAGAGAAAGGGAACTCACGTGAGCTCATCATTGCCGTCCCACCTGTTCAGAGAAGGTCGATCGCACTCCGCGGGTCCGTCGCAATCAACGGAGCGAGTCTCACGATAGCCCGCAAAAGAGGTGCCACCATCGTCGTGGCACTCATCCCTCATACGATCAGGCGCACGAACCTTGGTCTTCTTACCGTGGGTGACCAGGTCAACGTAGAGCTCGATCACACTGTTCGCCTCCTGAGGGCCGCCACTCGTGCTAGAGTGGGGCGCAATGCAGCGAAAAGAATATACAAAAAAGCGCGCCGTGCGTGATGCCTCCAAATTACGGGTCGGCGTCGTCGTCTCCCGATTCAATGAAGATATTACCGACCTCATGCTCACGGGGGCGCTCGAGACCCTGCATAAGTGGGGTGTGAAAGAGGCGAACACGCATATCGTGCGGGTGCCCGGTGCCTTCGAGATACCCCTGGCATGCCTGAAGCTGATAAAAAGACAAAAACTCGATGCAGTCATCACGATCGGGTGCATCATAAAAGGAGAGACCGAACACGATCGGTATCTTGCGACGGCAGTTTCAGGGGGGCTCATGCGCCTTTCGCTCGACCACGCGCTTCCCATATCATTCGGCGTCATCACGACCAACAACCTCGCGCAGGCGAAGGCCCGCTCGCAGGGAAAAACGAACAAGGGGATAGAGGCGGCGAATGCTGCCCTCGATATGGCATTATTGTAAGCATATGTCCGCTTCACGCTCCATCGTTCTTTTTGGGCCCGCACTCGTCTTTCTCGCGGCGGCACTCTGGGCCACCGACGCTCCGTTCCGCACGCACCTCACGCAGGGGCTCAGCTCCAACTTCATCGTCCTCAGTGAGCACGTCATCTCCAGTCTCATCGCGATTCCCATCTTGCTTTTCAATTGGGGGCATCTTAAGAATATCTCCTCCCGCGAGTGGTTCGCCATCCTTTTTATCGGCGTCTGCGGCTCGGCGCTCGCGGCGGTTGCCTTCACGGAATCGTTCCACTATGTAAATCCGTCCGTTTCCATCGTGCTCCAAAAAATCCAGCCGCTTATTGCCATCGCGCTCGCGTGGTGGATGCTCGGCGAGCGCATGCACAAGAATTTCTGGCTCTGGACAGCGGTTGCGCTCGGCGCCGCCTACCTTGTGAGTTTCCCCAATCTCGTACCGCAATTGTATGCGGGCGAAGCCTTCAACCCTAATTTCATAGGCTCTGCGCTCGCGCTTACCGCCGCCGCGCTGTGGGGCGCCTCGACCGTCTTCGGTAAATACGTGTTGCGCACGGCGGCATTCCAGACGCTCACATCGCTGCGCTTCATTGTCGGACTCATTTTCCTCATTGTTCTCAACGCAGCCCAAGGCACATTCCCCGCTCCCGGCGTCATTACAGGCACCGATGTGCTCTTCCTCTTCATTGTCGCGCTCACCTCGGGCGTCTTCTCACTCTTCCTCTACTACTACGGACTCCAATTTACCAAAGCCTCTATCGCAACGATTGCCGAGCTCGGCTTTCCACTCGCCGCAGTATTTGTAAACGCCTACTTCATCCCAGGCAATCAGGCCGCAGGCACCTACTTCGGCCTCTACATCGGGCAATGGATTGGCACGATTCTGCTTCTCATCGCAATGCTCATGCTTTCAAGGGTAAACAGGGAAGTGCTTACGGAAGAAACCCGCTCATAAAATAAAGAATCCGGCCGCGTTTCCGCGGCCGGTTGAGTTCATACACGAGCAGGGGAAAGAGCTCACCGCATGGCAGAGTGATGATTAAGGGTCCCGCGAGGCTCGGCGTTAGTCGGTTTGAGGTTTGGTGCACCGAACACCACCCAGTGACCGTGTCGACGTAAAGCACCGCCGGTCCGTTTTCCCATCGGACATTAGCCTTCCACCCAAGTGTCGGGTGGGTGAACTCCCGTGCGGCGAAGAGCAATGCGATTAAGACGAGAAAACCAAGGATGGAGGGGAATTCAGCTTTAACCCAGCGCACAAGCTTGAGCATAGGACACCTCCTCAGATTCAGTTGTCAGGGAACGCTGGAATTTTATTTCAAAGGGTAAATATTATCCAGCAAATACGACATCAATAAGAAGTCCTACTCGGCATGGTTTATTTAGCCCTCTATTTGCTTGACATAATAGGATATGTTGATTAATATAATGTTGTCCGAAAAGACGACAACATGCAACATATAAGTGAGATCTTGGAGACTATTGGCCTCAATCCGAAAGAAGCAGGCCTGTATATGGCCGCCCTCAACCTTGGCGATGCGCCGATGACTAAGCTCGCGAAGCAAGCAGGTATCAAACGTTCGACCGCTTATCAGATATTCAAAGGTCTTGAGAAGCGAGGAGTCATGGGCAGTTTCAAAATGCGCGGAGGTACGCACTTCGCCGCCATGAGTCCGGAGGTTCTGTACTCTTTGCGCAAAAAAGAATTAACCGACCTTGCTGCCGCACTTCCGCAACTCAAGGCACTTGAGAAAAAGAAAGGCACGCGGCCGAAGCTCTCGTACTTCGAAGGACAGGAGGGTTACCGTCTGGCGATAGAAGATTCACTCAAGAAGCCGGGGAATGTGTTGCGCTACATCGGTTCGCTCACGGAAACGTATAAGACCGTGGGAGAAAAATACGACCTCGAATATTATGTCCCGACTCGCATAAAACAAAACATCAGCATACGAGGATTAGTTTTTCCTGATATGCGCGAGGACTTAGCAAAACGGAATCACGCGAAAGAACTGCGGGAGGTTCGCTGGCTTCCAAAGGAGTTTCATTTTAAGGGCACAAATCTTATATACGATAACAAGGTCGTTATGTTGTCGGCCGCAGAAGAGACGATGACAGTCGTTATCGAAAGCAAAAGTATCGCGGAGGCGGAGAAACAAAAGTTCGACCTGTTGTGGGAGCTCATCGGAGGGAGTACAAAGACGGCATGACACGCATCATGGTTTTTGGCACATTCGACATGGTCCATGAAGGACACGTCGATTTTTTTCGACAGGCGCGTGCGCTCGCCCGCAATCCACACCTCATCGTCTCCGTCGCGCGCGATCCCATCGTGATGCGCATCAAAGGGGCAAAGCCGCGACGGTCCGAAAAGGAGCGGCACGCACTACTGTCGCGCAACACGCTCGTTGACGAAGTCGTTCTGGGACAGGAAGACGGCTACATCGAACACATCGCCGAGGCAAAGCCGGACATAATCGCGCTCGGGTATGACCAGGCGGGGGAATTCGTCGACCGGCTCGAGCGCGACTTGACGGATGCGGGTGTCGAGGCGAAGGTGGTGAGGTTGCAGGCATTTAAGCCGGAACAGTACAAGACCTCCAAACTCATATGATGAATCCCGCTCTTTCACACGCTGTTTGCCAACGGATGATTATTCGGATAGAAAGAGCGGGATGAAGTATCTTGGGATTGACTACGGAACAAAACGCGTCGGCGTGGCTGTTTCTGATGCGGCAGGCACGATTGCTTTCCCACGAGCGACGCTCCCGAATGATGACAAACTCTTGTCGCATCTAGAGAAACTCGTCAAGAATGAAAAAATCGGAAGCATCGTCGTCGGCGATACCCGTTCGCACGGAGGCAAAGATAATCCGGTTACGGCGGAAGCTGAAGCGTTCGTCGCGGCGCTCGAAGGGGCGATTGCAGTACCCATCGAGCGTGTATGGGAAATGTGGAGCTCGATAGAGGCCTCGCGCTACGCGCCGGAAGGGAAGGGGCACGATGATGCCGCCGCCGCGGCCGTTATTCTGCAAAGGTTTTTAGATATGCATGGGAAGAAGTAACCCGCGCGATATTCTTATTTATCTCGGTGGTGAGAGATAGGAATTTATTCGCGCTTGAAGTTTGTGAATGTTAAACTGCAACTCATGACGGAAGAGATTTCATACGAGGACTTTGCAAAGCTCGATATCCGCATCGGCACCGTCATTGCGGCAGAATTGGTGCCGGAAACAGATAAGCTCATCAAATGCACCGTCGATTTCGGAGAAGAGCTAGGACAACGCACTATCGTTTCTGGCATCGCACAGTGGAAAAAACCCGAAGAATTAGTCGGGCGGCAATTCCCGTACATCGTAAATCTTGCACCGCGCGTGCTGCGCGGCGTCGAGAGCCAGGGGATGCTTCTCGCCGCAAGTGATGAGAGCGGTGTCGCGCTCATCAGTGCGGAACGCACTGTATCGAACGGAACCCGACTTCGCTAAAGCTTCAACGGGCGCAGCAGAATTGAAATAATCCCACTTCACACGCCCATACGCAGGGTATAATTGGCCTCATGCAGCTCTTCAAGAGTGGCTCTGGTTTTGGGAACACAGCAAGAAAAATGTCGCGCACATTTGCGCGGTGGTTCCCCACACCCGAGATGATTTATCCGCGCGCCGCAGGCGTCGACATTTCGGACGCATCCATCAAGTGGCTCATTCTTGCACCGCTCAAAAGTCGTTATCGGATAGCGTCATACGGTGAAATGCCCCTCGATACAGGTGTTGTTGTGAACGGGATCGTTCAAGACGTTGGTGCGCTCGCGGCGGCGCTCGCTGAGGCCAAGAGATATTTCGGAGGCGTCGACTGTGCACATGCCGCATTGCCGGAGGAGGCGGCGTACGTCTTCGAGATGCATATACCTGAAGGTGCCGACCATGACCAAGCGATCAACATGATCGAATTCGGCTTTGAGGGCCGGGTCCCTATTGCCGCCGGAGCGGCGGTTTTTGATTTCGACGTTATACAAAGGCATGATGATGGCGCCGGGGAAGATATCGGCGTTGCGGTATTTGCGCGCGAGCTCGCAGAAAGTTATGTTGCCGCGTTTGAAGCCGCCGGCATCCGCCTCCTCTCGCTTGAGATCGAGGCGCGCTCCATCGCGCGTGCTGTCTCCTCAGATGCAGCAGACGAACCCGTCACGCTCCTTGTAGATTTTGGACGTGCACGCACGGGTTTCGCCGTCTTGAAGCGAGGCATACCGATCTTTACCTCAACAGTCGAGGTCGGCGGCGATATGGTCACTCGTGCCGTTGCAGAAGGGCTGTCCTTGTCACCGGAAGAGACGCAGATATTCAAGAACGAACAGGGCCTCCTTGCCGATGCGGGGCCCAAGTCGCCGGGTATCGAAGCCATAATTGGCACGGCATCAGCCCTTGCTGATGAGGTTGCGCGCCACTATCACTACTGGGACACACGCCGGAACGAAAAAGGTGAGCGCATGACGCCAGTCGGGCAGGTCCTCATCGTCGGTGGTAGTGCGAACCTGAAAGGGCTCCCGGACTACATCGCAGGGCGCGTGCAAGCGCCTACATACGTCGCCAATATATGGCAGCACGTGTGTGACTTTGATGAATATATTCCACCCCTCGATAGTCGTGCCTCTTTGCAGTATGCGACTGCCGTTGGCCTTGCAATGCGGTCACTTCATATATGAGCAACATTCTCCCAAAAGAAGCAAAGAAAGCCGTATGGAACACATACCGCGCTCGTTTCATAGTTGCCGGTTCGTTCACAGCGCTCTTCGTTGCGAGTCTCTGTGCGCTTTCGCTATTGCCGAGCTACCTCGCACTCCATGCGGGCGATGTCGCAGGCGTTCCTACGAGTACCTCTACGAAAGCAGTGAACGATGCAGATCGCTCAGCGATCGCATCCATACGAACGATCCTCACGTCACTTTCACCGGTCCTCGTCGCGACGACGACACCGACGGCCGCAATAACCAAAGTACTTTCTTTGCGACCTTCCACGATCACGATCGATCACCTTACGTATTCCGGAGACGAGCCGGGAACGCTCGTGGTTACCGGTTCTGCGGCGACACGTGAAGCGATCAATGGATATCGCCAAGCGCTCTCCTCCGACCCGCTTTTCAAGATGGTCTCCATCCCCATCGGCGATCTCACGGGAGAGCCCGGCGCGCGTTTTTCGCTCACGCTCTCGGGGGCCTTTTGATGCATACATATGCTCCATCGCACATCTACAGCATTCTTAATCCTCGCAATTGCGCTCGTCGCGTGGGGCCTTGTCGGGCTGTTCGCATGGACGATCAACGTGGACGAAAGCGAGCGGTTGGCACTCGCGGGAAATGAACAGAAAGCGGTGGTCACGAACGCTGTCTCAATACGGATGCACGCGCTTGCACAAGAAACCGCGAAGGATGGAGCAATACTCAAAGAACTTCTCAATACGGATATCGTTTCTGCCGCTAATATGATAGAGGGTGTCGGAAAAACGGCCGGCGTAACGGTAAAACTAGGCGATGCCATACCAGAGAATGTTCCTGCTTCCGATGGGGCCAATATAAAAGCGGTCGGTTTCGTCGTCGCGGCGGACGGCAAGTTTCCGGCACTCATGCATGCCGCACGATTGTTCGAAACGTTGCCAATCCCGTCAAGAGTGACACGTCTCGACATCGAGCGTACGCCGCAATCTTCTGGTAAAGCGTCGGGACTTTGGCATATGAATGTGTATGTACGCATCTTAACAACCTCAGATATTTGATCATGAATCCCGCCCTTTCACCCCTCACGTACAATCGCCCGATTATTAGCATAGAAAGAGCGGGATGAAATTCGGCGGCACACCATGGAAGGATCTACCCGAGATGATCAAAGCGGGGTACGAGCCCGAATACACCCGCTCGCTCGCGGATCTCTATTGGCGCACACTCATCGTGTCGGCATTCGTCGTACTGGTACTTGTATTTTTGTACAGTACATGGGTGCTCCTGCGGATTCTTAACGATCTCGGAGGCTCTCCAGACACATCCGTATTGCCGGCACCGATGCTTAATCGGACCGAGCTCAATGCAACGGTTCGCGCATTCGAGGAGCGCAAAGCACAATTCGACGCTCTGAAGGCAAATCCTCCCGCCGTGGTCAAAGATCCAAGCATTTAACTGTTTGAAAACTTCTGCTTTTGTGCGCGCTGAGGGATTCGAACCCCCGACCCTCTCAGTGTAAATGAGATGCTCTAACCAACTGAGCTAAGCGCGCTTCTGTATCCAACTTGGTGCCCTCGGTAGGAATCGAACCTACATTAACGCCTTAGAAGAGCGCAGTTCTATCCGTTGAACTACGAGGGCAGGCTTCGGATACTTTGACAGAGTAGCTGTGCGGAGGCGTATGGTCAACGGACTGCGCTACTAAATGTACTCATCCCGTGCATAAGTTTGCTCGGAATAGCTAGCAGTGGTATAGTGCCCTGCCTGCGCCGAGGCTTCGGCAGGCAGGCGCGACAAATTTATATGACAATCAAGATTTCTCCAGTGGATATGGATGCACGCAAGAACCTCGACCTCCGGCCGGGGGACACGGTGCGCGTCTGGCAGAAAATCGAAGAAAAAGGTAAGACCCGCCTCCAGGCATTCGAAGGCTTGGTGCTCGCGCGCAAGCACGGCAGCGAAGCCGGCGGCACTTTCACCGTGCGCCGCGTTGCCTCCGGTGTAGGCGTTGAGAAGATATTCCCAATCTATTCTCCGATGATAGATAAAATCGAGATTGTGAAGCGCTCCCGCGTACGCCGCGCCAAGCTCTATTTCATTCGCGACAAAGTTGCCCGTGAGGCACGCCGTCAATTACGTCGCACGCGCATGATGGTCAATGTCTCCGGTGTGACGAAGGTCGTCGCGAAGGAGGAGGCGCCGGTAGCCGAGGCCGAGGCTGAGGTTGCGGCAGAGACAAAAAGCGAATAGAACGCTCTTTTTATTTATCAACAATTGGTAGACGCTACTACCTTGAGGTATGTTAGCATAAGGCGATGGGGAAGAGAGGACCAAAACCTGGATTTAATGCAAAAAGAAGGATTTCACAATTGTGGTCGCCGAGGCTTGCGTACGCCATTGGTTTATTAGCAACCGACGGCTGTCTAGCCTCGAAATCTACACTTATTGATTTAACATCGACCGATCGCGAGCAGCTGGAAAATTTCAATCGGTGTGTCGACGTTGATTTTCGGATTACAGCCAAGAAATCCTCGACGACGAAAAAGGCCCTGCGTATTCAGTTTAGGAGCGTTCTTTTTTATAATTTTTTATTATCAGTCGGTCTTACTCCTTCTAAATCGAAGACGCTCGGCCCCATTAAAGTTCCTGACAAATATTTTTTCCACTTTTTGCGGGGTGTCTTTGATGGAGATGGTTGCACCCACTCGTATTGGGATCCTCGATGGAAATCAAGCTTCATGTTTTATCTCATTTTTGCCTCAGCGAGTTCCACATTTCTTAATTGGTTACGGAAGAGCATTGAATTACGAACAGGCGCACACGGCCACGTAACCGGCCCCGTCAAAAAGAATGCGTGCATGCAGTTGAAGTACGCAAAACGTGAAAGTCTCCAAATTTTGCGAAAAATGTATGCCGGACCCAGTCCGGTGTATCTATCGCGGAAGCGTTTGAAAATACAGCAAATGTTAGCTATAGTAGGCGAGCAGTTGTAAATGCGCAGGTGTGGAAATTGGTAGACCAGCACGCTTGAGGTGCGTGTGCCTCACGGCATGGGGGTTCGAGTCCCCCCCTGCGCACAAAGAGTTTTTGTTGACGTTCGGTTGCTAACCCTGTATACACA
The DNA here is from genome assembly GCA_016217925.1 of Candidatus Kaiserbacteria bacterium. Taxonomy (GTDB): domain Bacteria; phylum Patescibacteriota; class Minisyncoccia; order Phycocordibacterales; family UBA2100; genus UBA10103. Next base: position 61,887 of record JACRFK010000004.1, on the reverse strand, counting down.
AGGCAGTTGTAACTGTTGTGTGAGGTGCCCCATGTGGTTTCTTGGCCTTGCCGGAGGCTTCGTACTCTGGCTGGCGGTTGAAAGGTTTTTCCCGTCAAAAAGTCGAGTGCTTTCGACCCTCATGTTTTGCCTGTGCATGATGGTTGGTTTCGCGGTCATCGCGTGGGCAGATAGTCAGACTCTCTCGCTCATGTTCACAAAACTCAGGTATTTTGGTCCCGCTTATCGTTGATTACGAGCGGGGCCATCGCTTTGGTATAGTATTGCTACATGTCAACACCAAGTGACTTTCATCACTACAAAGGCGCCAGTCTCGCGAGGAGCGAGAAGATAGAACGTTACGTTGCCGAAACTCTTCTCAAAACTACGCTTCCTGACACCGAACGCGAAAGTTCGATAATATGGGAGCTTAAGCATTCTGCCGGATGTGTGCAGATTGGGAGAATCTTGGCGCAGGCGCGTAATCTTGACGTAGAGATCGCCGAGACAGCGTGCGTGCTTCACGATATCTATGTGATCGTAGAAGGGAAGTATGCCGACCACGCGCATCAAGGCGCGCCTATGGCAAAAAAGATTCTCGAAGAGATGGGGGGATTTTCGGGCGAAGAAATCGACCTCATCGTGTCGTGCGTACACGATCACAGTGATAAAGATGTTTACAGTGATAATCCGTACATCGAGTTGGTCAAAGACGCCGATGTTTTTGACTGCTCTTTGTATAAAAACGCGGGAAATTATTATCGTATACACAAATCTCCGAAAGTTGTTGCGGACTATGAGAAGCGGATTAAAAAGGTCCGCGCGGAGTTAGATCTTTCGGAAGAGCCCGTATTCCGTGCTTAGCGGACGCGTTGTATTGAGCCGTTGACGAGGTCCATAACAACCGTATCGCCGCTTTTCAGTTGTTTGGTCGCAGTTTTCGTCCCAACGATGCATGGCAGGCTAAATTCGCGTGCAACGATCGCGGCATGCGACATCATGCCTCCGTGGTTCGTAATAAGCGCTCTCGCGTTGCGCATGAGTGGTACGTAGCTCGGGCTCGTCGAGGGAACGACAAGAATACTATCTGCCCGTACCGCTGCGTTCGGAGAATCAACGACGACTACTTCACCCTCTACGATATCTGCATCTGACCTGCTTGCTACTACCCCTCGTAAGTCACTCTGAACCGTTTTGTAGTCGACGTATCTTTTCCAGAGATCGGCCGCCTTCTTTTCATCGAGCTCGACAATCGTCCCATTATCGTACAGACAGCCATGCTGGAGCCCCGGATTCTTCTTTAAAGTTGCGAGAAAGCGGCGTGTGCGCATCATCCACTGTTTCCGGTCGTCCATAAACTTTGCCAGTGCGCGGGCCAAATCGAACGCGGTCACTTCTTCTGTTGTTAAGCCGAGTCTTGCCGCGACCGCCTTTCTTCTATTTGCGTCACCGATTTTTGACGGTGTCTTACCGGTAATCTCGCCGCGACGCTTATCGAAATATTCCGCCGCTTTGTTCGTGACGCCAAAGTAACCGTCCTGTATCCAAGGGTACGAGAGCATCAGTTCCGCAGTACTTTTTCCGCCCAATATTTCTTCGTCTATCCGCTGCAAAAAACCGGGCTCGTCCGGGAGTGTACATTCCTGCCATGCCTCCTGCCGGTCCTTTTCGTTCAGCCTCGATAGCATATTGCCAATGACGGTTTCAGCTCCGTACAGAGAGAATTCGGCGGCGATCGTTTTCTCCCACGCTCCAACGAGTTTTGGAAATATTTCTGAATTGTGCTCTGCCGCTTCGTCAGCTTGTTCGCACAGAACCGTCCACTCCTCATATTCTTTAGCCGCATCGCGCGTCTTTAGGTATGCGGTGAATGCATTTCCCGCGTACGTATGAAACTTTTTCTCATTACTCAACCACACCATTTGATGCCCGTGGAATAACGTAAGTGATTTCGGGGGTTTGGGCCACGAGGAGTCAGCTGACTGCTCCACAAAGACTTTATTAGTAGCTAAGAGCCAATCGCTCATATACAAAGCTTCCGTCCGTGACGGGCCCCAATAGAACAGTTCCGCGGGTTCTCCGATATCGAATAGATTTGGCGAAGATCCCGTAGTGATAGGTCTCGATTGAAGTAGCCATATCGTACCATCTTGAGATGCGAACTCGATATCTTGCGGAGAGCCGAAGGCCTGTTCAGCCGCTTTTGCAAGAGCAATTAGTTTTGCGAGATTGAATGGCGTGAGCACATCACTTGCTCCATTTGTGACGATGCGCTCCGGATCGGCTTTGCCGCTCACCAATTCTTCTCCAAGACCGCGTATATACTCGATGACGAATTCGTTTGCACCGGTGACCGGATTACGGGTGAAAAGAACTCCCGCATAATCGGGGACTAGCATTTCTTGTACCACTACTGCCACATCACATCTTGTCCCGCCCTTCATTTCTTTGCCGTACGCTCTAGCCCGTGCTTTTGTCGTGCTGTGGCAACTTTCTATCGATGAAATTACACCGGCCGAATCGACGTTTAAGTACGTTTCAAATTGCCCCGCCCACGAAGCGTCTTTAGCATCTTCACTGACTGCGGACGAACGGACGGCATATTTTTTTGACCCGTCAATCAAACCTCTCAGCTCCTCCGTCGCGGTCTCATTGAGCTTTCCTCCGCTGAATGCTTTTACGCTGATTGCGAAGCCTGAGGGAACCGGCAATCCCGCAGTGAGCAACTTCGATAGGTTGACAGCCTTGCCGCCGTACAACGCCTTGGAACCAGCTTCTTTCAGGTTCACGATAGCACCCATACAAACCCATTGTATCCGACATTTTGATATGATGCCCGTATGGCACTCTTTACTGGGAAAGGCGACGGCGGCTCGACCAAACTCTTTGACTCCGGGCCGGGAAATCGGGCGAGTAAAGCGAGCCCGATATTTGAATGCTTGGGCATGCTCGATGAGTTAAACACTCTCGTCGGTTGGTGCAAGGCCGAGTGTCCCGACGACCTCATTGCTCAGGAACAGAAAGTGAAGATGCTGCTGCACGATGTGCAGAACCATCTCTTTACGCTGCAGGCGGAAGTCGCCGGTGCGCCCAAATCCATTCCGCTTTCGAGCGTCGAAGCGCTCGGCGTCCTCATCAACCGCATAGAAGGGGAAATGCCACCGATAAAAACATTCCTCGTTCCCGGCGGGACGGAGCTTTCGTCACGTCTCGATATCGCGCGTGCGGTCGCACGGCGCGCTGAGCGCCGGCTCGTCGCATTGCATGAATCGGGGGAGCGTGAGGTGAGCGCTTCGAGCCGCGCATACGCCAACCGTTTGTCTTCGCTCCTCTACGCACTCACGCGCCTGGTCAATCATCGCGCCGGAGTTGCCGAGGACCCGCCCGCGTACAAGGACGTATGATCCGCCGCTACGTGCCCAAGAATATCGAGGAGTTAGCGTGGTGGTACATGCGCTACATCTCACCGCTCGCGCTCATTGCCGGATTCTTCGCGGACAATCTCATCCTCCTGCGCCGCGTGGATGTTTGGACGAGTAATGCGCTGTTGTTCTCCTATCTCGCGCTTGCGGCGATAAGTATCGTCGTGCTGAATCTCATCACGACGGGCCGCATCCGCGCCCCATGGGTCCTCAAGGTCACGCCGCTCATCCCGGTCGTTACACAATTCGCTTTTGGCGGGCTCTTCTCGGGCTACCTGTCACTCTATAGTCGCAGTGCTAGCTTTCCTTTGAGTTGGGTATTCGTTGTCATCGTCACTGCACTACTTTTAGGCAACGAGCGCTTCGTGCGGCAGTATATGAAATTCTCATTCCAAGTATCGATGCTCTTCACCGTTCTCTTTTCGTTCCTTATCTTTTTTCTTCCGATCGTATTTGACCGGATCGGGCCGTGGATGTTTGTCATAAGCGGCGCTACGAGCCTCGTTATAATCTTCCTGTTTCTCCGCCCGATGTTCCTTCTTATGCCGGAGCTCCTAGCAGAGCGCACGCGTATCGCGCGGACCATCGCGGCCATATTCATCATCTTCAACATCCTCTATTTCTCCAATGCGATACCGCCCTTGCCACTTGCGCTCAAGGCCGCCGGTGTGTACCACAGCGTCGAACGCGGCCAGGACAACATTTTCTACCTCGGAGGGGAAGACTCGTCATGGTATGAAAAATATTTGCCGTACGGCACCGTCTTTCATCACGCACCGGGGCAAATTGCATACGCGTTCAGCGCGGTATTTGCCCCAACGGGCATTTCCACCGTCATCCTCCATGAGTGGCAGCGCTACGACGCTGCGACCGGCACGTGGCTAACGCATGCCACCGTCCGCTATCCGATTCAAGGCGGGCGCGACGGCGGCTATCGCGGGTACTCGTACATCAAGGATATTTCAGGGGGGAAGTGGAGGGTCAACGTGATAACGCAATACGGTCAAATCATCGGGCGGATATCGCTCACCGTCGTCGATGTCCCCGCACCCGTTCCTGTCGTCGAGAAGCAAAATTAGGCGCACCACACCGGGCATAAAGTCGCGTACTAGTGCCGAATTTGCTATAACTCAAGAGTTCGATGGCGGTTGTGGTGTAACGGTTAACATTGGTGCTTGTGGAGCACTCGATTCGAGTTCAACTCTCGACAACCGCCCCCGTAAGTTTTTTCAGGGTTCAATTCCCGATAGTCGCCCAGAGAAAAGGGAGGGTATAATAGTGCCATGCAAACTCCTGCAATTGTCCGCCTCTCGGAAAAGTGTCCCGCCTAAAATATGGACATCACGCTCATCATTTGCGCCCACAATGAAGAATCGGTTATCGGGGAGACCGTCGATATCGCAAAAAATATTCCGGGGGGAAATTCCGCGAGATCCTCGTTGTGGATAATGCGTCTTCCGACCGCACGGCCGAGGTAGCCCGAGAGCACGGCGCGCGCGGTCTTTGAGCCGGAGAAAGGGCTTCCGAGCGCACGCCAGTGCGGATTTGAGAATTCGACAGGCGAATATCTCGCCTTGTGGTCTTCGCGTTGCCACTCTTGGGCCTTGTCTTCGCTATCCCGACGTTCTAGCAGGCTATGTGGTTCGCTTGAGGGACTCTAGATCATTCCCGGTAAACTGAGCCGAGGAGTCAGTAAGAAAATCTTCATACGAACGTCATTAGTCTTCGCACGGTGTTATACTGTGTTTACTAGTAGTTAAGAGTTATTTTTATATGGATATTGAGAAAAAAGAGATACACATCATGCCGCCGCACAGAATGCAGATGGCGGGAATGTTTGCGCTCTCGATGTTGGGGGTGTTCCTCCTGGTGCTCACGCTCTCCTCGCTCAAGCAATACCACTATATTGGGAGCGGCGTGGCCGCATCGAACACCATCACCGTCTCGGGCGACGGCGAAGTTTTTGCGGTGCCCGACACTGCAACATTCTCGGTGACGGTCCAGGAGGAAGCAAAAGACGTAAAGGCCGCCCAGGAGGTCGCGACGAAGAAGAGCAACGACATCAAAGCGTATCTGAAATCGCAGGGTATCGATGAAAAAGATATTCAGACAACCGATTACAGCGTATATCCGCAATACGATTACACCAACAGTGTATGTTCCGGAGGCTACTGCCCGCCGGGCAAGCAAGTGTTACGCGGTTTTCAGGTGTCGGAGACGCTCACGATAAAAGTTCGTGATGCAAAGAAGGCGGGCGATCTGCTCGCAGGCGTCGGCTCGAAGGGTGCTTCGTCGGTTTCCGGTCTCTCGTTTACCATAGACGACCAGGACAAGCTCGATGCGGAAGCGCGTGACAAGGCTATCGCAAAAGCACAGGCTAAAGCGGAGGTGCTCGCCGATGCGCTCGGGGTAGACATCGTACGCGTCGTCGGGTTCTCCGAGAACGGAGGAGACGGGCGGATGTACTACGCCAAGACGATGGCATTGGGAATGGGAGGTGCCATGGATTCCGCAGTGCCGCCGTCTCCGGAAATCGCCGTCGGCCAAAACAAGATCACGTCGAACGTGACGGTCACGTACGAGATTCGCTAATCAAGTCCAAATAGCCCCGCTTCGCCAAGCGAGGCGGGGCTATTGACTTCGTCCGGATAAGGAATACTATGCTGGATATAAGCCCCGCAAGGGGTTTTTGATTAGGAGCACAGAATACAAATATGTCATTCATCCAGTACATCAAAGACACACAGGGCGAATTACGGCACGTGGCATGGCCCACACGTTTGCAGACCATCGTATATACCATTCTCGTCGCGCTCATTTCCATCGGAGTTTCTCTCTACCTCGGGCTCTTTGATTATATTTTCACGACGGGTCTCGCGCGCTTCTTGCAGGTCCTGCCGGCTACAGCGCCGACGAGCATAGAGCAATCCATCGCCACTTCGACAAGCTCAGGACAAGCAACCTCAAGCGAAAATACAATCCCGCTCCCGCAGTTCACCGTCCAGCCAACGACCACACAGCAATAAACGTACGAATCCCGTTAGAAGCCGCGGACGACTCATCAACAATCTCCCTATGACCTCGATATTTAACAGCAATAGCATGTCAGGGTGCGGAGCAAATCTTGTTTCCGCGTCCTGCTTCTAACGGGATGAAGCAAACGCACGGAGAAGAGCGTCAGTGGTACGCCATACACACGTATTCGGGCTATGAAGATGCCGTTGCCCGCAACCTGAAGCAGCGCATCGATTCGTTCGGCATGAAGGACAAGATATTCAACGTGGTCGTCCCGACGGAGAACAAGATCAAGATCAAGAACGGTCGCAAGACGGAGATGCGCGAGAAGACCTTCCCCGGCTATGTGCTCGTAGATATGATTGCATCGGACGACGCTTGGAGCGTCGTGCGCAACACGCCGCAAGTGACAGGATTCGTCGGTACCGCCAACCAGGCCGTGCCGCTGCTTCCCGATGAAGTCGAGAAAATCCTCAAGCGCGCGGGCGGAGACACGGTGCGCCACGCCATCGATCTTTCCGAGGGCGACGCGGTCATTATTATCGACGGACCTTTCAAAGATCTCGAAGGCAAAGTGGGGGAGATTGACGAGGAGCGTGGAAAGGTGAAGGTGCTCGTGCCAATGTTTGGAAGGGAAACACCCGTTGAGTTGGAGGCGGATCAGGTTCAACGTGTTTAGATATTAGCCACTAGCCAATAGCCACTAGATAAGTTACAGTACGACCCTAAACCCTATACTCTAAATCCTAACAACTATCTCTATGGCAAAAGAAATCACAAAAATAATCAAATTGCAGATAGCCGCAGGTGCAGCGACGCCCGCGCCGCCAGTCGGTACCGCGCTCGGGCCTGCTGGTGTCAACATCGGCGAGTTCGTTAATCAGTTCAACACCCAGACACGCCCGATGGCGGGCAACACCGTGCCGGTCGTCCTCACCGTCTACAAGGACCGCACCTTTACCTTCGTCGTGAAAAAGCCGCCGGCCTCACGCGCTATATTGAAGAAGCTCGGCATCGAAAAGGGCTCGGACAAGCCGCAGAATAAGGTTGCCAAGCTCACCAAGCAGCAGCTCGAAGAGCTCGCTCAGGAAAAGATGGAGGACCTCAACACCTCCGACCTCGCGCAAGCCGAAAAGATAATCGCCGGCACCGCCCGAAGCATGGGCATTGATTCGGATTTGTAAAACAACTGCTGCTGGTACAATGCAGCCATGAAGGAAAAGCTGAAAGAAGCTCTTGCGATCGCGCTTGAGGGTGCACATGTGGGTGCTGGCGACATTCCATTAGAACATCCGACGGAGCTCGAAAATGGTGATTATTCCTCGGGCGTTGCTCTACAACGTGCAAAGCGGGCGGCCATGGCACCGCGAACTTTGGCCGAGTTCGTAGTTTCGCAACTAGGTACTATTGAAGGTGTATCAAAAATTGAAGTTGCGGGTGCAGGGTTCATAAATTTTTATCTCACACCCGCAGCACTCGCCGAAGCGGTCGAGACCGCGCGCAAAGAAGACATGTGGGGAAGCGGTACGCTTAATGCCGGCAAAAAGATAATGGTCGAGTACACCGACCCAAATCCCTTCAAAGAATTTCACATCGGGCATTTGATGAGCAACGCTATCGGGGAATCCATCGCGCGCCTTATGCAATTTTCCGGCGCGGATGTGAAGCGAGCGAATTATCAAGGAGATGTGGGGCCACACGTCGCCAAGGCGATATGGGGGGTGGAAAAGCTCGGTGTTGACCCGCATGATTCCGCACAACTTGGTAAGGCATATGCCGCGGGCGCGCAGGCGTATGAAAGCGATGCTGCAACAAAAGCGGAAATCGATGCACTGAACGCAAAAGTGTACGACCGCTCAGACCCGAAGATAAATAAAATATATGATGCCGGGCGCAAGGCCTCACTCACGCATTTCGAAGAGCTCTACAAAATCCTCGGTACGAAATTCGACTACTCATTTTTCGAGAGTGAGACAGCTCCACGCGGACTCACGATTGTGAAGAAACACCCCAAGGTTTTTGAGGAGAGCGATGGCGCGGTGGTTTTCAAGGGCGAGAAGGTCGGGCTTCACACCCGCGTATTCGTAACGTCAAAAGGTCTTCCCACATACGAGACCAAGGACCTCGGACTCGCGCAAATGAAATCAGAAACGTGGCCATTCGACCAATCGATTACCGTGACCGCCAACGAACAGTCGGACTATTTCAAAGTGGTACTCGCGGCGATGAAGGAAGTGTTGCCCGACGTCGCGTCCAAAGTGAGGCATATATCGCACGGCATGATGCGTTTCGCCGAAGGCAAAATGTCTTCACGCACCGGCAACGTCATTACGGGCGAATCCTTACTCACGGATCTTACGGAGGCCGCAAAAGTGCGTGCGGCAGAAAGCCGCGCCGATAATGCGGACATACTTGCGCAGCAGATTGCTGTAGCCGCGATAAAATATCAAATACTCAAACAAGCATCGGGCAAAGATATTATCTTCGACCGCGAGCGCGCGCTCTCGCTCGAAGGGGATTCAGGGCCGTACTTGCAGTACGCCCACGCGCGCGCACACCAGCTCGTCGAGAAAGCTGGTTCCGAAGGCGTCGCCTTAAGATTTCCCAAAGGCGACGCCTTGGGGATTCCCGAGAGCGCGAATGAGCTTGTGCGGCTTCTGCATCGCTTTCCCGAATCCGTGGAATACGCGGCAGCGCACAGCGAGCCGCATCTGCTGACGAATTATCTGCTCGAATTTGCAGCCGCATTCAATAGTTGGTACGCGCAGGTGCACGTGCTCGACGGTACACCTGAGGCCGCGCATAAAGTTGCGCTGGTAGACGCAGTGCGCCGCACGCTCAAAAACGGGCTATGGATATTAGGCATCCCCGCGCCCGAAAAAATGTAGCCGCCGCCCGTATCTGGCACATTTCTTCGTTGCGAAGCCTCAACATCATCCTCACCGTACGTTCGTACGCCTCGGATGTTGTTTTCTCCGCGCCTCGAACTGCGCTCAGCTACAGACGGCTTAACCTCGCGGCAGCCTGTTCTCTCTGCTACGATAGTACGAATGGAGGAAAACCGGCAAAAAAACGAGACGGCACGGCGGGAAGAGAAAACACTGAAATTCTGGAAGGAGAACGACATTTTCAATAAATCGGTCAAAAAAGATGCCCCGAAGGGGGAATACGTTTTTTACGATGGCCCCCCGTTCGCTACGGGCTTGCCGCACTATGGCCACATCGTCGCCTCGGTCATCAAAGACGTCGTACCGCGATTCTGGACGATGCGCGGCTACTCGGTGCCACGTGTGTGGGGCTGGGATTGTCACGGATTGCCCATAGAAAACATCGTTGAGAAAGAGCTCGGTTTTAAGCACAAGAAAGACATAAAAGAATTCGGTATCGCAAAATTCAACGAGACGTGCCGAGCCCGCGTACTTACATTTGCATCCGATTGGGAAAAGATTGTCCCGCGCATCGGCCGCTGGGCCGATATGGAGCACGCGTACCGCACGATGGACAAGCCGTTCATGGAATCCGTCTGGTGGGTATTCAAACAGATATACGACAAAGGACTGGTCTACGAGGATTACCGTTCAATGCACATCTGCCCGCGCTGCGAGACGACGCTCTCTCAACAGGAAGTCGCGGAAGGGTACAAAGATATGAAAGATATTTCAGTCACTCTGAAATTCGAACTCGTGGAAGAACCAGGGACGTATTTCTTGGCGTGGACGACGACTCCGTGGACGCTGCCCGGAAATACCGCGCTTGCGGTGAAAGGCGATATTGACTATGTGAAGGTCAGGGCGAAGTCGGGTACCTACATTCTCGCGAAAGCAGCGCTCGACCGCTATCAAAAAGATCTACAAGACGCGCAAGTCGTTTCGGAGGTGAAGGGCAACGAGCTCGTCGGCAAAAAATACAGGCCGCCGTTCGACTACTACAGCAGCGACACAACGCTCAAAAATCGCGAGAACGGGTGGAAAGTATACACGGCGGATTTCATTACGACCGACGCGGGCACGGGTATCGCGCATGAAGCGCCCGCTTTTGGTGCCGATGACTGGGAACTTTCCAAGAGAGAGAACCTGCCGTTCGTCCAGCACGTCAATATGGACGGAACGATGAAGCCCGAAGTAAAAGATTTCGCGGGCATGGAGGTCAAGCCGCGCTCTGATGACGACAAAGAACGGCTCGGTACCGATATCGCCGTACTCAAATACTTACAGGACAAAGGCTTGTTTTTCTCGAAAGAAAATATCACCCACTCGTATCCGCATTGTTGGCGCTGCGATACGCCGCTCCTCAACTATGCGACGTCATCGTGGTTCGTCTCCGTCACAAAGGTAAAAGAAAATCTCCTCAAAAATGCGGAAGCGGTCAATTGGACGCCGTCGCACATCAAAGAGGGGAGATTCGGTAAATGGCTCGAAGGCGCGCGCGACTGGTCTATCTCGCGGCAGCGTTTCTGGGCGAGCGTCATTCCTGTGTGGCGCTGCATGGGGACAGTTAGCAGTAAGCAGTTGGCAGTTGGCAGCAAGGGATGCGGGCACGAGATTGTTTTTGGGAGCGCCAAAGAGCTTGAAAAGGCAAGCGGCCGCGCAATTGATGACCTACACAAGCATATAGTAGACGAAGTAACTTTTGACTGCGAGAAATGCTCAGGCACGATGAAAAGAATTCCCGACGTCTTGGACACATGGTTTGATTCGGGCTCGATGCCTTATGGAGAAAAACATTACCCTTTTAAAAACAAGGAACGGTTCGAGGCGACGTTCCCCGCGCAGTTCATTGCCGAAGGACTGGACCAGACGCGCGCATGGTTCTATTACTTGCACGTGCTCGGCGGCGCCCTCTTCCAAAAGAACACATTTCAAAACGTCATTGTGAACGGCATCGTCTTGGCAGAAGACGGCAAGAAAATGTCCAAGAAATTGCAGAATTATCCCGACCCGATGGAAGTTGTGGAGAAATATGGCGCCGACGCGCTGCGGCTCTACCTGCTTTCTTCTCCCGTCATGCAGGCGGAGAATCTGAGTTTTTCCGAAAGCGGCGTCGATGAAGTAGCGAAGAAAAACATCGGCCGCCTCGGCAATGTGCTCGCATTCTGGCAGCTCTACAATGATGACACTCCGCGTGATTGGAATAGTTCGAACATCTTAGACAGATGGATAATTGCGCGCCTCGATGAGTGCATCATCGCGACGACACAGGGTTACGAGAGCTATCAGCTCGATGCTGCGGCGCGACCGCTTCCCAAATTCATCGACGACCTTTCCGTGTGGTACCTCCGAAGAAGTCGTGAACGTTTTAAAGAAGACGGTCCAGATAAAACGGCGGCACTTGCGACGTTGCGCTACGTGCTCCATCGTCTCTCGCTCGTGATGGCTCCTGCGACGCCTTTCTTTGCGGAGCACCTCTTTCAAGCGGTACGTGAAAGCGAAGATGAAGAAAGTGTGCACCTCGCAATGTGGCCCGAAGTCTCCGTGCCGACAGGATTCTTCGCGCGGCTGTTCGGGGGCACGAATAAGGACAAAGAACTTCTTGAAGCCATGGAGGCCGCGCGCGCCATCGTGACGAAAGCGCTCGAAGCACGCGACGCAGCGAAGATAAAGGTCCGCCAGCCGCTAGCGACGCTCTCGATCCCGCGCGGTACGAAGCTTGCCGATAAGTATCTTTCTATCGTCGCCGACGAGGTGAACGTGAAAAAGGTGGAACGGACAGGCGATGGCGTCGCGCTTGACACGAACATTACGGACGAACTGCGTGAAGAGGGGCTCGTGCGCGACACCATTCGCGAGATACAGGCGTTCAGGAAATCACAAAACATGAAGCCCGGAGAATCTGCCACGCACCGGCTTAAAGTTTCTCCAGAGAGTCGGACGATTCTCGAGAAGTATCTCGCTGAGCTGCAAAAGGCTACGAGCACGATTATCGAATTCGAATAAGCATGTATCCCGTTAGAAATAACGGAAGTTATGAAAGACAAGGTGTTATAATCTTGGAGTTGGAAGCGCAAGCTTCCTATTTCTAACGGGATGTACCAGAAATACCACACCGAAGCGCTCGTACTGGGAAATCGCGAGATGAGCGAAGCGGATAGGATGATTGTGCTTTTCACCCGCGACTTCGGACTCGTACGCGCACGCGCGTCCGCCGTGCGCAAGGAACGTTCAAAGATGCGATATGCGGTCCAAGATTACTCGCGCGCGAAGGTGTCGTTGGTGAAGGGGAAGCGCGGATGGCGGCTCGCCGGTGCAGCTGCGCTCAAATCGGCGACGGGCGACAGGAAGTGCATAGCCACATTCGCGCGCATCGCGGAGCTCACAATGCGGCTCGTGCACGGAGAAGAAAAGAGCGAGTATCTCTTCGAGACACTTGCGAATGCGCACCAGGCACTCACAACGGGGACACATACATCGGTGACGGCCGTCGAAGTTGTATGTGTGGCACGTGTCTTGTATGCGCTAGGATATATTTCCCCGGAGGCCCTTGAATCAACCCTCTTCACTCATACTGCATATGGCATCGAGCACCTCTCCGAGGTGGAAGCCAAACGCGACAAGCTGCTCTCTTCCATCAATAAGGCAATTGCGGAAACGCATCTATAAGTGTACGCTCCTTTTATGATAACTATCCAAGAACTCACGAAAGCAAGCCCAAAGGCGCTAGAGGATATCAACGCGCTCGTGTTTCAGCTCTCGGAGCGTTTGCCGAAATGTTCGATGGAGCTTCTTACAAAAATCATTGCAGATGAAAATGTTGAACTCTGGGTTGCGCAGGATGATGAAACAATAGTCGGAATGGCAACACTTGCCATCGTCGTCATCCCGGAGGGTGAACGAGCTCAGATCGAGGATGTTGTTGTTGATGAAAAGTACCGGGGACAGGGCTTGGGCAAGCAACTCAGTGAGAAGTTGATTGCACGAGCGCGAGAGAGGAAAATCGGCTCCATCTCGCTTTCCAGCCGCGCGGACCGCGAGGCGGCGAACAAGCTGTACCAAAAATTGGGTTTTGAACAGTGGCCGACCAACGTCTACCGGCTTAAGCTGTAACGGTTCGTGCGGCGACAGGGTGATATAATTTCACGATGGAGCCCTCGGAGCACGAGAAGGAGAAAATAGAACGTTTGCGACGGGCGATGTATAGTCGCTCACTCTCGCCGAAAATACACGAGCGTGAACGTCGCGTCCTCGGCCAGGAGATCTCGAGCGTCGAAGAGGATTTCGCGGAACCACAAGGAGATGATTCGGGCGTTATCGTAGCCCCCCGTGCGATAGGATTTGCACGTGCCGGGCTCTGGTGGCTTTTGGGCGGAGCCATCGTCTTTTTCATCTGCGCGGTCGGATTTTTCAGCTACTACTTTCTTTTTGGCGGCGGGAGTTTTGGTGCATCACCGAGCAACATCAGTATTTCGATATCCGGTCCGCCGCAGATCGAGGGTGGAGTCCCGACCGAGCTTCAGCTCGTCGTCGTAAATAGGAACAAAGTACCGCTCGAGCTCGCGGACCTTGTCGTCTCGTATCCGAGCGGCACACGCTCACCGACCGATTTCGCGACCGACCTGCAGAGTCAGCGTATTCCACTCGGCGTCATCGAGGCGGGCGGGACAAGGCAGGGAACGGTCTCCGCTGTCTTTGCGGGCGACGAAGGCGATCAGGCGAATGTCAAAGTGGAACTTGAATATCGCATCGGGGGCTCGAGTGCCATTTTCGTCGCATCGTCGGAGTACAACGTGGCTTTCAGCTCCTCGCCGCTCTCACTCGTGGTCTCCGGCAACAGCGAGACGATATCCGGACAGCCCATCGAACTCACCGTATCTGTCGCCTCAAATGCAAACGCGCCGGTCAGGGACGTACTTTTTGAGGCTGAATTCCCATTTGGCTTCAAACTCGAGTCTGCTGCTACAAATGAATCTTCCGCGAACGCAAAACCCCAGATATCGCAAGATTCCCGCAGCGCGTCCTGGAAGCTCGGCGATTTTTCGCCCGGGCAAAATCGCGTTGTAACGATACGAGGCCTGCTCACAGGCGAGCAAGGGGACGCTCGTGTCTTCCACTTTTCTGCCGGTTCGCGCACAGATGCGACAGCCACCTCGACCGCGATAGAGACTACTCTCGCGAGCAATTCATTCACGGTCGCGATATCCAAGGCATTCCTCGGTCTTTCGGTATCTGTCGGAGGCGCCAGCGGCCCGAATATCGTGGTCTCCCCGGGTGACAACGTTTCCGTGGCTATCGACTGGCAGAATAACCTTCCGACGGCGATTACAGACGCCGTCATTGTCGCCAAGCTTTCCGGATTTCCAATCGACGGCGCGACCGTGCACACGGCAGACGGCTTTTATCGCTCCAATGACGATGTCGTGATCTGGGACAAAACGACAAGCGGGGGTGCGCTTGCTACGCTTGCGCCTGGAGCACGCGGCAAAGTCGGGTTCACCTTCCGGATGCCGCAAAGCGATGATCTCAAAAATATCCTCAATCCTCGCCTGAGTATTTCCATCAATGCCGCGGGCAAACGCACGTCAGAAAGCGGCGTACCACAGAATCTGCAGGCGACGGCAAGCCAAAAGATATCGCTCGCAAGCGACCTCTCGCTCACGGCGCAAGGTCTGTACTATTCAAATCCGTTCGGTAGCGTCGGGCCTCTGCCGCCGAAGGCAGGCACAGAGACCACGTACGCCATCGTATTCACAGTGACCAATACGACCAACAAGATCTCCGATGCGCGGGTGGTCGCGCACATGCCGCCGTATGTGCGTTGGGTAGGTATTTACAGTCCTCCATCCGAGCGTGTGACATTCAACCAGAACGACAGCACTCTCACATGGGACCTTGGTGAGATAGAGCCGGGCGTGGGGCTCAGCGGTACGCCGCCGCGCCAGGCCGCGATAGCGATCGGATTCACACCCTCGACCTCGCAGATAGGTCAGGAGCCGCAACTTTTGCAAGGCATCAAACTTATCGGCATCGATACACTGAAGGCTGAGGAGCAGCGAAAGGCGAATCCGGGCGCTATCATCGTCCCGACAGAACTGAAAACAGCGAAGAATGTGACGACAAATATACTAGGGGACCCGGGCTTTTCCTCCGCTAATTCAACGGTAATTAAATGAGTATGAAGTATAGGGTATCGTGTATGGCGGTAATGCATTTTCCCCTCTATACTCCATACGCTACACGCCATACGTATGTCTGAAGTTTCCATGGACAAGGTCGTTTCACTTGCGAAGCGTCGCGGCTTTATCTATCCGGGCTCCGAGATATACGGCGGGCTCTCGGGCACCTGGGATTACGGGCCGCTCGGTGTTGAGCTGAAGAATAATATCAAAAATCTCTGGTGGAGAATGTTCGTACAGGACCGCGACGACATGTGCGGCCTCGATGCGGCGATACTCATGAACGCACGCGCATGGCAGGCGAGCGGGCACGTAAGCGGGTTTTCTGATCCCCTCGTCGAGTGCAAGAAGTGCAAGCGCCGCTTTCGCGCAGACCAAGTAGAGGGGAAGTGTCCCGAATGCGACGGCCCTTTCGGTGATGTCCGCCAATTCAACATGATGTTCAAGACGCAGATCGGCGCGACCGAAGACGAATCTTCCGTCACATATCTGCGTCCCGAGACCGCCGGCGGCATTTTCGTCAATTTCAAGAATGTCGTCGATTCGTTCCACCCAAAACTGCCTTTTGGCATCGCTCAGATAGGCAAGGCATTCCGCAACGAGATAGCGCCACGCGATTTTATTTTCCGGTCGCGCGAATTCGAGCAGATGGAAATCGAATATTTTGTTCGCCCCTCCGAATGGGAGGGTGCATTTGAGATGTGGCGCAAAAATGTGCACGCCTTCAACGAGGCCGTGGGCATACCCGCACAGTCGGTACACGAGCTCGAAGTGGGCGATACCGACCGCGCGCACTATTCCAAGCGCACGATAGATTTCGAATTCGATTTTCCATTCGGACGAAAAGAATTGTACGGCCTTGCATATCGCACCGACTTCGACCTTGCTGCGCACTCTGAGGTTTCCGGCGTACCGCTCAAGATGGTAGACGGGGAAGGCGAGGAACCAATCACGCCGCATGTCGTTGAGCCGTCATTTGGCGTGGACCGCACGATTCTCGCCGTGCTTACGAGTGCCTACACGGAAGACGAGCTCGGTGGTGAGGCCCGTACCTACCTCAAATTCAATTCTGCGGTCGCGCCCATCAAAGCCGCTGTCTTTCCGCTGCTCAAGAACAAGCCGGAGCTTGTGGCAAAAGCACGCGAGGTGTACGCGATGCTCAAAAAGCAGGTGCCACAGGTAATGTGGGACGACAACGGAAACATCGGCAAACGCTACCGAAGGCAGGACGAAATAGGCACGCCCTACTGCATCACGATAGATTTTGAGACGTTGGGGGAGCTCCCCGCCAAAGGCGAGTCCGCCTCCGGCGGAAAAGACACGGTAACCATCCGCGATAGGGACACGGGCGAACAGGAACGGGTTTCGGTCAGCGAGCTGCTATCGCGGGTAGTCTAGACCCTCTCTAGCAAGGACTCCTTCTTTTTGAGGGCTCCTATGCTACCCCGTTAGAAATAGGAAGCTTGCACTCCCGAACGACCCATCGCGTTCTCTCCAAAAATTAGAGTCTCTCTATTTTGGTTCTGAAGGTTTCCAAAACAAACTTCCGCTATTTCTAACGGGGTGCTAGGATTGCGGCATGGAAGACCGCTCTATCAACATTTCCATCACGGCGGGGACGGTTTTAAAGATAGTCGTCATTCTCGTAGGCGCGTGGCTCCTTTTTGTGCTACGTCACATCGTACTAGACGTGGTGGCGGCGGTCGTTATCGCTTCTGCGATAGAGCCGGGGGTGCACCAGCTCATGCAGCGCAAAATACCCCGTATCCTTTCAGTCATCATCATTTACCTCTTCCTTTTCGTTATATTTTTCGGGCTCTTCTACTTCTTCCTTCCATCCGTGCTCGAAGACCTCGCGATATTCCTCGCTTCACTTCCGGCATACCTGGAAGCGTTTACAAGAGCCGGCGCATTTGATGCCTACGCCACCATATTGGGCATCCCGTCTCCCTCAGCCATCTCCGCCGACGACATCATGGCGGGCATCAGAAGCGCGTTCGATATCAGTGGTACGTTCGGCAACGCATTCAGCGCGGTCGCCAGGGTCTTTGGTGGCGTGTTCTCGTTCGTTCTTATTATAATATTTTCATTTTACTTTGCGGTCATCGAGACGGGTGTTGACGATTTCCTGCATGTCATCTCGCCCAAGAGATACCAGAAATACGTGATCGATCTGTGGCGCCGCTCACAGCACAAGATCGGTCTCTGGATGCAGGGACAGCTTATCCTCGCGGTCATCATGGGAGTCTTGGTCTATCTCGGACTCACTATTCTCGGCGTCAAACACGCGCTCCTGCTTGCGGTGTTTGCGGCGGTGTTCGAGATAATTCCGGTCTTTGGGCCGACTTTGGCTGCGGTTCCGGCGGTCCTCATCGCCTTCGCGGGCGGCGGACTTGGTATGGGCATCGCGGTCACTGTGCTCTACATTATTTTCCAACAATTCGAGAATCACCTCATCTATCCGCTCGTCGTCACTCGTGTCGTCGGAGTGGCACCGTTCCTAGTCATTCTAGCCCTCATCGTCGGGGCGGAACTCGCGGGATTTCTGGGCATCCTCCTCTCGGTACCGGCGGCTGCGGTGATACAAGAGCTTGCGCGTGACATCGAGACTGGCCGTTTGCAGGAGCACACGAGCGCCTGACGATCTATGAATGCTCGCAGGTCGTTCTACCTAACCACGACGCTACCATACGTCAATGCCGAGCCGCACATCGGTTTTGCGTTGGAGATGGTGCAGGCCGATATCGTTGCGCGCTACCGGCGCCTTGTGGGAGATGATGTGTTTTTCAACACAGGTACCGATGAGCACGGCCAAAAGATATTCCAAAAAGCGAAAGAAGAGGGGCGCGACGTGCAGGAGTATGTCGACCATTTTGCGGGAGAGTTCAAAAAACTGCGCGGCGCGCTCGACCTCTCGTACGATGCGTTCATCCGAACCACCGATGTGCATCATGTGGCGGCTGCGCAAGAGCTCTGGCGTCGGTGTGAAAACGCGGGCGATATTTACAAAAAGAAATACAAGGGCCTCTACTGCGTCGGTGACGAGGCGTTCGTCAAGGAGACGGAGCTCGTAGACGGTAAGTGCCCGAACCATCCGACGATGGACCTCGTCGAAATCGAAGAAGAGAATTACTTCTTCAAACTCAGCAGGTATCAAGACAAGCTTTTGACATACCTCGGCACAGAAGGTGTCGTCATACCCGAGTGGCGGAGATTTGAAGCGCTCAACTTTGTGAAGCAGGGGCTTGAAGATTTCAGCGTCTCGCGCGTGAAAGAAAAAATGTCGTGGGGCATTCCGGTCCCCGGCGATGACACGCAGGTGATGTATGTATGGTTCGACGCGCTTACGAATTATGTATCGACCTTGGGATGGCCTGAAGATACGGACGGTAATTTCGCGAAATTCTGGACGAACGGGACGACTCTCCAATTGGCCGGCAAAGACCAGGTACGGTTCCAATCCATCATGTGGCAGGCAATGCTCATGTCCGCGGAGCTTCCGACCACGAAGCAGGTCTTGTATCACGGCTTCATCACAAGTGGGGGACAGAAAATGAGCAAATCCGTCGGCAACGTCATCGATCCGCTCGCGATCGTAAAAGAGTATGGCACCGACGCGCTACGCTATTTCCTCGCGCGCCATGTACATCCATTTGAGGATTCTGATTTTACAATGGAGAAATTCAAGGAGATATACAATGCCAATCTTGCCAACGGGCTCGGCAATCTTGCGGCCCGCGTAATGCAACTTGCCGAGACAAATCTCGATAAGCCGGTCTTTACGGACAAGGCAATGTTCGTTTTCAAGTACTCACCTGTGGTCGAGGAAGCAATGCGCGGATACGACCTCAATACTGTAACGAACAACATCTGGGGCGCAGTCTCTGGAATAGATGAGGCTATCCAAAAAGACCAGCCTTTTAAGATCGTGAAGGAAGATAAAAAACGCGGTGCGGAAATGATAACCGATTTGGTCAAGCAGCTCGCATGGATAGCGAAAGCGATAGAGCCCTTCATGCCCGAGACGAGCAGGAAGATCCTGGAGGCAGTGTTCGCGAACAAAAAGCCGGAGAATTTGTTCCCGCGCAAGGAATAACATGGACCAGGCGACGTTTCTCTGGACTCTTGCGTCAACCCTCTTCGCGGGATTGGCGCTTTTTGTGCAGAAAATCGTAGCCGAAGAAGGTCGTAGTTCCGCGTTCAACGGATTCCTCATGTATGGCCTGTCGGGCGTTGTGGCGATATTTTTCCTTGTCGGACTGCAGGAACTCCCGTCCCAGTGGTTGGTGATAGCGGCCTTCGGACTTGCCGCCGGGGGAGTGCACGGCCTCGGTAACTTCATACGGATAGAATCGTTAAAGTACATAGACAGCGTTCTGTTTTTTCCCATCAACAAAATGCTTGGCCCGTTGCTCGTCGTAATAGGCGGCGTGATTTTCTTTGCCGATCCATTAAACGTCATACAATACGTCGGCATAGGATTGAGTTTGACGGTGCCGCTCCTCCTTGTGTCTTCCGTCGAGCACAGTCGACAAAAGAATCTATTTCTGGGACTGAAACTTCTCGTTGCATCAACGGTTCTTTCAGCTGGCTCCCTGCTTCTTAGCAAGCAAGGATTTCATTATGGTCCCGCAGTATTGCTCATGTTGGGCACATCTCAAATCGCCGGCACCTGCGCATCTGCTGCTATACTTTTGAAGCAACATGGAGCCGGCAAGTCGATGTTGGCGCATGCAGATAAGAGAGATGTATTGCTCGGGGCGGCTTCCGCCTTCTTCGGACTCATTTCAGCGTATTCGTTGTATCAAGCTCTAAGCGTCGGCCTCGTCAGTCTTGTGTACGTAATTCAAGCGCACTACATCATCATCCCGATCATTCTTTCTGTTTGGTGGTATAAGGACCACATCAACCTACGGAAACTTGCCGCGGTCGTGGTGTCGTCTCTCGCTATTACGTTATTATATTCAGCATGAAATACTTCGACGCACATACCCATACGAATTTTGTCGCATACGACAGCGACCGCGAAGCGACTATCCTGCGAGCAAAAGACGCCGGAGTGGGGATGAATGTAGTCGGGACGCAATTCGATACTTCTAAGAGTGCAGTGGAACTCGCCGAGAAATATGACAACGTGTTTGCGACCATCGGATTGCACCCCATCCACACTTCGAAGTCGTATCACGACGCGCAGGAGCTCGGTCCCTCCTTCGCCGAGGCTTCGGAGGGCAAGGAAGGCTTTACGTCACGAGGAGAAGTATTTGATATGGCGGCGTATGAAGCGCTTGGCAAAAGTCCGCGAGTGATTGCGGTGGGGGAATGCGGGCTTGATTACTACCGCGCGAACGAAAGTACCAAAGATATTCAAAAGGAGGTATTCATCCAGCAGATTGAACTCGCGAACAAGCTCGGGAAGCCTCTCATGCTCCACATCCGCCCTTCAATCTCCGGAGGTTTAACCTCCGGAGATGCGTATGACGATGCACTCCAGATATTAAAGGCTCACGCCAAGGTAAAGGGGGATACACATTTCTTTGCCGGCAATTGGGAGACCGCAAAGAAGTACCTCGATTTCGGCTTCACGCTCTCGTTCACCGGAGTAGTTACTTTCACCCACGACTACGACGAAGTCATAAAAAACACTCCGCTCGATATGCTCCTCTCTGAAACCGACGCGCCGTACGTGACCCCCGCACCGCACCGGGGCAAACGCAACGAACCGGCCTACGTCGAACTCGTCGTCCGCCAAATAGCCGCAATCCGCGGCGAGGATTTTGAGAAGGTGAGGGAACAGTTACTGGGCAACGCCCGGCGGATTTTTGGGATCTCCTGAAATTTGCCACATAGCCTCAAACATCATACGAAACGCGCTGGTAACTTCCTCACTCTCAATACGCACACTGAAGAATTCTTTTTTGCCGCTTGTGATGATGGTGTTGTTGCCGAATATTCCGATGTCAGTCGCAAAGGGCGAAAACGCCGCGGGTATGAATCGTGTTTGACGATAGGCCCCGCTCACTCGTGCCGCATATTTTCGCGACGTCGCACCGTCAGCCAGCAATTCCCGCACGCGGTATGCCGGTGAGAGTGTCGCATAGTCAATTTTTTGCAATGTACGTGGAAAGACGTCATGTACGATATCCATGTTGCTCATGAAAAGTTGCTCGCCCTTGATAACAAAAGAGTCATCGTACGCGCGATCAAGCGCTTCTTTTCCCTCGTAGATCTTCACCCGGGGACGATCATCCGAGCGGTGCATCATCGCCTCAAATTGAGGAATAACGTCTTGCAGCTGTTTAACGCGCAACTCCGCTTCGGTGAGAATTGTTTTTGGATGCTGCGCAGTAAATAGTGTCTTACCCGCTTTTATCGTGCGCGAAACGAGGCCCCGCCCTTCGAGGGCGTTAAGTACCAGGTAAGCGGTCGGGCGTTTTACACCTGTTTTCTTCGAGATCGTCAGAACCGAAGCCTCTCCCAATTCAAGAAGCCCTGTATAGACCGAAACCTCCTTATCATCAAGCCCCAATTGTTTGAGCGCCTCTGTTATGTTCATGGGGCCCAGTATATGCATGATTTGGATAATGTCAACTATCCTGACATCTACTCTCTTAGAAACATATAAAAGTCACTCAAATAAGCCCATTTTTGTCCTAAAATCATTGACATTAATTGACGTTACACCCAAACTGTTGCCCAGTCGCTCAGTCAGCAGGCAATCAGCTTGTGTAGATATTGAGCGGCCCAACACGAGGAGAGCACAATGCCCCTTATCAAGTCCCCGCTTCGGCGGGTCTGGCTTCAGCGTCACTACCTGCAAGTGAATCCGATCAATCCCACGCACTGTGGCTGGGACACGGACGCCTCGCTTGCAGTTGAAGCACTGGAAGTTGCGGCGAAAGTCCGCGAGTTCCATCTCAAGGGTGTCGTCTTCAAGGACTACATCTACTCCGGTATGAAGCGGACGCGCCAGAGTCTTGACCTCAACGCGCCGCCTCATGTTGACCGCACGACGTTCATCGTCGCTCCCGAAATCCATCCCCGTAATCTCGACGAGTGGGGGTGGTACCCGGAGATGGCGAAGGCGAAGGGGACGAGCGCCCAGGCATGCTGGGAGACCGCGCCCGACATTCTTCGCGCCGAGGGCAAGAGGCTTGGCGACTACGTGACGAGCCGCGGTCTCTCGCTCTCGTCTGGCGAAAACGTCCTCTTGAACTCACACGGTCCGCTTTGCGAAAGCTGCATTGCGGAACTCACCGGCGAGTGGGGACCTCGATACAACTTCAAGAAGGGCGATATCGGCGTGTTTTGCTTCGATGCGAGTCGCCTGGTGGAGTTCTACTATCTGCCCATCCCGGCGTGATCTTTCGCGAAATACATACCAGGCTCCGGCGCGAGCCGGGGCCTGGTATCTCTTACAGACATATGAAATTCGTAAAACAACTACAGCATATAAATAATCAGGATGCGCCGAGTGCCGGTGGCAAAGGCGCGTCGCTCGGTGAAATGACAAAAAGCGGTGTACCCGTACCGCCCGGATTTGTGATACTCAGCTCGGCATACGAACACTTCCTGTCCCAGAATGGCCTCGACTCGAAGATCGACGCCCTGTTGCGGCGGGTGCATCCCGCGGACGCTACATCTCTTGAGTCCGTATCACGGGAAATCCGGTCGATGATCGAAAGCGCCCCCATCCCCGACGACCTTCTATTTGAAGTCGTCAAAAATTTCATACTGCTCGAAGCTCCGCATGTGGCCGTTCGCTCCAGTGCAACAAGTGAAGATTCAATAGGTGCTTCATGGGCAGGGCAGCTCGAGAGTTACCTCAATACGACCGAGCAAACGCTTCTGAAACACATGCGCAGATGCTGGGCGTCATTATTTACGCCTCGGGCCATCGCATACAGGCATAAGAAAGGCCTCAACGAAAAGAAAATATCCGTGGCGGTAGTTGTCCAAAAGATGATTGCAAGCGACTCTGCCGGCGTCGCGTTCTCCGTCCATCCGGTTACGGAAGATATGAATCAACTACTCGCCGAGGCGGCGTTCGGCCTCGGCGAACCCATCGTTTCAGGCTCAATCACGCCGGATTCTTACCTGGTCGGAAAGGACCCGCGCCGAATTATTCAGATCAATATTGCCGAGAAAAGTCAGGCCCTCGTACGTTCTGCCGACATGGAGGGCAACGAACTAATCACGGTCGAGGTGCCGAAAGCGTATGAACAGGTCCTCAACAACGCCCAGATACTAGAGCTGGCGGACCTTGTCGTCGTTATTGAAAAGCACTATGGTTTTCCGTGCGACATCGAATGGGCACTCGAAGATGGGAAATTTTATATTCTGCAGGCGAGACCTATCACTTCTCTCCACAAAAAAGAGAAACACCATTTACATTATACGCAGACCGATCTCGGTATATTACATCATTACATTATTCTTGCCCCTGATAGCTATGGGACGCTTGAGTATCGGACACTGGTCGAAGATGGCGTGGTCCGCGCCTACCTGACCGATGAAGGGATGGAAGAGGCTCGCGAGCGGGGGAAGAAACTGCTCGACAAAGATTTTTTTGAGGAAATCACCA
Organism: Candidatus Kaiserbacteria bacterium; assembly: GCA_016217925.1. GTDB lineage: Bacteria > Patescibacteriota > Minisyncoccia > Phycocordibacterales > UBA2100 > UBA10103. The sequence goes on along the minus strand of JACRFK010000004.1, from coordinate 37,784 downwards.
AGCGAGCTGCCGAGGTACATACCACACTCGTGGAATATCAGAGGCCTGCTGCGGGCGCGGTCGCCCTAGAGGAGTGGAAGCGGCTCCTCGCCATATGGAAAAGGACGATGGCGGTCTATTTCTATTGCGACCAACCCATGCAAAGCGCTCTTGAAGACATCGTTCTCAAGAAAGAATCCGGGCACGACTATGCACGGCACGTTTTGGAGTTCATGGGAAAAATAAAGCTTGAGCTGCACGCAAGTGCGGAAAATATACTTACGAACGGTTTCGATACCTTTGCAGAGTTACTCGAACAGAAGTTCCACGTCACGCGTGAGGAGTTCTATGCGCTGTCTCCCGATGAGGTGCAAGAAGCGTTGAAAGGGAAGAAGCCCCCCATAGAGAATGCCCGCGCCCGTTTACGGGGATGTGCGTTCATTCGCAAAGACGACTCTTGGCGGTGTGTTACGGGCGACGAATTCATGAAATGGAAAGAGCTAATTGAGAAAGACCAGCCGAAAGACATTGTCGGGACGGTTGCATACCAAGGCAAGGCGACCGGACACGTCGTCATGCATTTATCTTGGACCGCGGTCAAAGAAATTCCAAAAGGAGCCATTCTTGTCACCGGCATGACGAATCCGCAAATGATCCCGTACGTAAAGAACGCAGCTGCGATCGTGACCGATGAAGGGGGTCTCACGTGCCACGCCGCGATCATTTCAAGAGAGTGGAAAATACCCTGCATCGTAGGAACAAAAGTGGCTACGCAACTCCTCCGAGACGGGGACCTAGTTCAAGTTGATGCAAACGCCGGTGTAGTCACCATACTCGAAAAGAGTCCGTGACGACCAGTGTTTGCTGTTCTTCGACTCTCACACGTTCTTTCTACCTGCGGAACCACCCAACAAGGAGAAGGTCATGATTAAGCTCGACGTGGTGCTATCGGCCCTGAATCAACAAGGCGTGCTCGGTCCCTTCATCATCGGAAAGGTCACAGAGAATCAAAAGTTTTCTGGCTTCTACTCCTGTGACGTCAGTATCGATCCGGCACAGACGTTCGACGAACGATCGGCACAAATTCTGCGAGCAATGAAGGGCAGGCTTCCGAAAGGGTCGCATTTCTCCGCGCAGTGGGATGAACCCTCTCGCTCAATAGGCTTCGCGCACACTTTCGCCATGGAAACCTCGGCTAACGAGGACGATGCGCGACGGGTGCTCGATATCGTCCACGCGAACGGCGGCAGCGTCAGCAAGACGTGGTCAATCAAAAGTGGCGACACGCTGACGTGCAGCGTCATGTATGTCATGCGATTCGAGCGGGACCTCATTGGCATCTTCGCATCGGATGCAATTATGCGGATGATTGCGACCAACCTGGCGCAATTCTTAGTCGACTGCGTTGACGTTTCGCTGCTGCTGTTGAACGAACTGCCGCCTCCCAGGGTGGGAAAGCAGTAGCGTCCGACACCGAAAGTCCTTGAAGCCCCGCGACGCGCAAGCGCCGCGGGGCCAATTCTTTTGTTGCGGGGCTATGGGGCTTGTGATAGAGTCTTCGGACATATGGCAGATGATGCAGTGATAGAAATGAACGAAACCGACGCACCGGAGACGGCTCTTCGCATATACGAAGTCGGCTACCACATCAATCCTGATACAAAAGAAGAGGACTTGGACAAAGTCGTCTCCACTCTTCGCGAGGCGATCGAGAAGACGAGCGGTTCTTTCATCGCCGAGGGTGCACCATCCTTGATGAAGCTCACATATCCCATTTCTCTACGTGAAGGAGAAAAGAGCGTTGAATACGATCGCGGATACTTTGGATGGATAAAATTTGAAGCTCCTATCGCGGCAGCGCAGACCATCGAGGCGTTCCTCAAGCAAAACAAGAGTTTTTTCCGCTTTCTCTTGTTCCAAACGGTGCGCGAGGATACGCGTGCCAAGATGAAAGCTCCACAGCTCCGCGAAGTGAAGCGCACCGATGTCATCAAGCAAGCGCCGCGACGCGTCGAGGAAGTCTCAGCCCCCGTTTCCGAAGAGGACCTTGAGAAGGCGCTCCAGGACATTACGACCGAGTAGTGTTACACTTGTTTTCATATGTATATCAACAAAGTGATGCTGTTCGGTAATTTGACCCGTGATCCCGAGCTCCGGGCGCTGCCAAGCGGCATGAACGTCGTCAACTTTTCCGTTGCTACCAATCGCACCTATAAGGACCGCGACGGCAAAAAGCAGGAGCAGACGGAATTCCACAACGTCGTCGTCTTCGGTCGCCAAGCAGACACCGTCAACCAGTACCTCAAAAAGGGAAGCTCGGTCTATGTAGAGGGCCGCTTGCAGACGCGCAGCTGGGAAAAGGACGGTGAGAAGAAGTACCGCACCGAAGTCGTCGCAGACCGCGTACAGTTCGGCCCCAAGGGTAGCGGAGGCGCCCGTTCGACAAGCGGAGGCGCAGGAGGCGATGACCAGACACCACCCGACGATGTGTCTTCAGGTGGAGGAGCAGGCATTGATTACCCGAAAGATGATATAAATCCGGACGACATCCCATTTTAATATGAGCAACAACATCCTCACACAGAATGATATTCAGCACGTTGACTACAAAGACGTGGACCTCTTGAAGCAATTCATCAACCCGCACGGCCGCATCGTAGGCCGCGGGAAGAGCGGTCTCACCGCCAAGCAGCAACGAGCAGTGGAAGCGGCGATAAAGCGCGCGCGCTTCATGGGTCTCCTCCCGTTCATCCAAAAGTAAACTATCGAAAAAGAAAAATCCCCGACAAGGGTTTTTTCTTTATCTGATAGATGTATATCCTCCCACGACGCCATTTTTTGAATACACGATTTGCCACAAATGCAGGTATCGGGCTCTGAACATCCCTGCAGACACAAGTAGGTAATATTTCCACATACGATAGAAACGCTCGTCATATTTTCCCTTTAATTTCGGCCACGAATGTTCAAAATTGGCGTACCACGCCGTCAAAGTCTTGTCATAATCAGCACCGAAGTTATGCCAGTCTTCCATCGTCAGGACGGGTTTGTCGAAGAGATTTCGCCGGTCCGTCGCTTTGGCTATGTGTGTTATCGACGGCAAATGACCGTTCGGGAAGATATACTTGTTGAACCAACGCTCAAGGCTTCGCGATACTTTGCTGTGTCCGATCGTATGGAGTAAAAATAGGCCGTCGTCGGACAGCAGACTACGCACCTTTTTCATAAATACGCGGTAATTCTTTGGTCCGACGTGTTCAAACATGCCGATTGAAACTATATGGTCGAACTTTCCTAGCGTATCGCGGTAGTCCTCGAAGCGTATCTCAACATCCAGCCCGCGCACGACTTCGCGGGCAAAGGTGATTTGCTCTTTCGATATAGTAATACCGACACCAGAGACACCGTACTTTCTAGCGGCGTATGCGAGGAAGTTTCCCCACCCGCAACCTATGTCGAGTATATTGTCGCCGGATTTAAGGCCGAGCTTGCGGCAAATGAAATCAAACTTGGCGTCTTGCGCCTCGTCCAAATTCGACGCGTTTTTCCAATAGCCGCAAGTGTACGCCATGCTCGGACCAAGCATAGCCTCGTAGAGGTCGTTGCCGATGTCGTAGACGTCCTCCCCGACTTTCCGTGCCCGGCTCCGATTTTGTAAGTTGAATAGTTTCGACTTAATAATCTGGGGGACCATGCCTATGCGAAGCATTTGTTGCACGCTGTCAGATCGAAATAGCCGGAAAATAAATCCGGATAAGTCCTCCACATCCCACCAGCCGTCCATATAACTTTCTCCAAGTGCCAGCGTACCCCCGGCGAACAGGCGGTCAAAGAGATGTTCGTTATGTATCTGCGGGTCCCAAGGGTTGCTCCCGTCGGGAGTGATGCCGGCTTGCGCCAGCAACGCCGCCGCACGCTCTCGAGACTTCATGACGGGAAGCGTAGCATGCATTTTAAAGATGTCTGAGTTTTTCAATCTCTGCCTGGAGTCGGGTGGTAATTTCCTCTATTGACTCCTTCCCGAACGTTATCGGTTTTCCGATGTTGACCGTCGCCTTTCCGAAGTGCGGGAATGCGGCATCGCGCGGATAAATATATTCCATCCCACGGTGACCGATAGGGACGACCGGTACGCGTATGTTTTTCAGTAATATTGCGGTGCCCTTTCTGAACGGAAGCATTTCACGCGTGCGCGTGCGCTCGGCTTCAGGAAAGATGAGAATACTTTCACCGCTGTCGATGAGGCCGCCGGTGTGTTCGAGCGCGCGCTTTGAGCTGTAGACCTCCGATGTGGGGAAAAGCGCCATAGTTGCTGCCCCGTAATAATACGAGAACTTTTTCCACGCGCGTTCCCAGGGGGGTCTGCTCTTGTCCAAGAAAAAGAATTCGGCGAATGCGGGGGAAGCGAACATGTAGCGATAACGATACGGCAGGGCTCGAAATATAAGGGCATGGTCGCCGAAGCTCACGTGATTGGCGGCGAAAATGACGGGGCCGTGCAGTCCGCGCAGATTTTCCTTGCCGCGGATGGTTTCCCGGATAAAGAAGCGTGCAATGTTAGCGTTAATCAGCTCCATCCCCAGGAAGCGTGCGATGGCCATGATCCGCCAGTGCGGCCACCCGGGGAAGTTAAAATACGAGTTTAGTTTTGCGCGCGATGCGACGATGCGTTCGAGGTTTCCGACGTTCGTCGTTTCGGTGATGTGGTCCTCCTCAAAATCAAAGAAGTACTCCTGGGTTATGAGCGAAGAAAGCTCGATACGCCCGATTGAGTCAAGCTTCAGGTCGGCATACAGGCGAGAATTCTCCGCAATCTCCTCCACCGGCACCCGTGTCACTTGGGATATCAGGCCTCGCAGCTTCGATGGTGCGACGGCGGCTGCGACATGACCTTTTCTCGCCTCTCTGACACTTTCACGAACAAGCCCGCGTTTAATTTTCAGTGTCGTCGTCTTGGGGAATTCGGGACCGGTCCAAAATGACAGCGACTGGATGTGCTGGCTCGAGTTCAGGCGGCCGTTTGCGGCGTGCATAATCTCGGATGCCGGGACCGCCGGGTCCGAGGGGATAACGACGGCGTGTACTTCCTCACCGTCGTCGCGTTGTATACCCACTACGCACGATTCCTTCACGCCGGGCACGGCGTTCAGAATAGGCTCGACGTCGTCCGGATATACATTTACTCCCGCCGGAGTCACGATGGTCTCCTTCTTCCGGCCCTTAATAGACAAATGTCCGCCGGCATCAAGCTCTCCGAAATCTCCCGTCAGGAACCAGCCTTCTCTGAAAGTCTCTGCGGTGCGATCCGGGTCCTTATAGTATTCAGTGAATATATTCGGCCCGCGGGCGAGGATTTCCCCGTCCGGCGCAATGCGGAGCTCCACATCTCTGATAACAACTCCTGCGCTTTTGCCTCCCGCTTCCGATTCGCGTTCAGCGGTCAGAATGGGCGAGCATTCGGTGAGACCGTATCCCTGGAGTATTTTGAAACCGAACCGGTCCGCAAAAGAGACCGTCGCGGCGTCAATAGCGGCTCCTCCGGAAACAAAAAAGCGGAGTGAAGAACCGAAGGGACGATGTATGAGGAAGAAACATATTTTTTTCACGGTCCGGGGTGCGCCTGCGGTCCGCACTGATAGCCGGGAGAGCATACGCCCGATTCCGCTGCTTTGCAGCTTCGATTCAACACCAGAGCGTATTCCTTGGAGTATCCGCGGTACCGCGAGCACGATGGTGATGCGTTCCTGCCGGAATGCCGCGAACATCGCGCCCGCGGTCATCGAGCCCAAGAAGACGACGGACATTCCGGCTGCAAGAGGAGCAAGCACTCCGCACGTTTGTCCGAGCATGTGACTTATCGGGAGCAACGACAGGATGGAGTCCCGTTCGTCCACCCGGAGATGTTCGATGATACCGCGCACGTTTGACATGATATTGCCGTGCGTGAGCACGACTCCCTTGGGGTCGCCGGTCGTTCCGGATGTGTAAACGATATCCAGGGGCTCATCCTCGCGCGCTTCCCGGGGGCCGGCTTCCGGAAGGTCGAGGTCGAATTCCAAGTCGTCCAAGATAATGGTCGGGACTTCGGTGAGATACGGCTTGCGCAGCGCGGATTTGACAATGAGTCGCACCTCTGAATGCTGCACGATTTTTGCGGCTGCCTCGGGAAGAGCTTGTATGTCTATCGGGACCGCTACCGCGCCGCAATATACGGCACCCAAATGTGCAATGACCCACTCGGGACGATTCGGTCCCCAGAGCGCGATTTTGTCCCCGGCCTGTATCCCGTGTTTTTGGTACAGCGACGCACACTTACGGACGAGAGAGGCGAGTTGGGGATATGAATAGCGGAAGGTCCTGAAGCCGTTCTTGTATATGATTGCGTCGCCGCGTCTTGCGTCAAACGACTCAATAAGGTCGGTGATGGTCCGTAACTCGGTTTTCATACTATTCGATAAGAACTATAGCAGTTGCATACTCGCCGTCATGGCTGATGCTCACTTTAGCTCTGTTTTCCTCGGGGCACACGAGATACGGCATCCCCCCTTCGTGTTTCAATACCAGGACCGATTTCCAATCGCGTTTTTCACCGGCCGCCTTGAAATACGCTTCTTTCGCGGCAAACCGCCCGGCCATCGTCTGTACATCCGCGGTCATTTCCTCAGGCGCGAACACCTCTCCCGCGCGCACCGGGTCGCGCAGCAGTTCTTCAACGCGTGAAATACGGACGATGTCGATGCCGATGTTCATACGGTGTCCATAAAACTCGGCCGGATAGGAGCGAGATTATCACTATCGAAGTAAGCACTCCTTTTTGGTGAGCGACACAGATCTTCCACAAGTGCTCGCAGTGGTCCGTGTGCGACGGCATCCTGATAGCCCCGCCGGATCATGTATCGAAGGGATTCCGGTCGGTTACCTAATGCGCTACCGTAGAGATGTTCGGGGGCGATAACGATATGCCCCTCTTCTTCGAGCGTTTTACACTGTTCCATAAGCGCATTCCGGTGCTTGCCGGAGTGAAGCATCGTGCGATAAACCGCGGAGGAAATAAAAGGTCTGCCGAGATGTATGGCAACGTTGCTCTCGACAGCGAGTTCGTGGGTACGGGGTTTGGCGAGTATGATTATTTTTTTTGTTCTGGCCAGGGCGGGGGCACCGAGTGGGACAGCCTCGTTGAAATAGGGGTCGCAGTAACGGTCTCCGCCGAGTGCAATTGTTTTATTGTACGCAATCGGGGCGGCACTGGACGCCTTTAATATTTCGAAGACATCGTACGGAGAACGCTGTGCATCTATGTATTCAATCTTGCCGGTGGTGACTGATTCGACCGGAATAAATAATCGCATCGAGGATCTCTTTATTGCGGCGACATCAAGCGGGTAACGGTATCTGAATACGACGTCGATGAGATGATCGAGGTCCATCAACGGGCGTAGACGAAGTAGATTACGCACGCTGATAAATTCCGGAGAGGCGACCTCCTTGGTCCATACATCCCAGGCATCGCGGTGTCCGTGGCCTGCGGTAAAGTAGGCGAGCGTGCCGGCAGAGGCAGATGTCCCCGTAGCGACGTCTACCCGCCGCAAGCCGTATTCCATCCACAGGGCGCACATAACCCCACACACATACGCGCCACGGACACCTCCACCCTCTGCTACGATGCTGATATTCATACGGTTGTTGGGGGCGGGAAATAGAAGTCGGCCCTCGGCGACGTCCGCATCGTACCGATTAAACCCTGAAGATGGAGATTTTGGACTGCGTCTTCGTATCCCTGCCGGATGAGGAAATCTATATTTTGTCGACTGTTATCGAGCGGTCGCCCCTCCAACTTCACCGGCGCGATTATCACATCCCCGGTTTGCATGCATTCATGGCATCGCCGCATTGCCTCCGCCCGCTTATCAAACGATGCCAAAAGCGCGCGGTACACGACGGAGCTGATGAGAGGACGGAACAGACGGGTCTGCATCCTTTTCCTGCGCGACCACACATAGTCGAGGGGATATGTGAGGATGATTATCTTTCTCGTACCCGCAATGTACGGGTTGTCGAGGCAGAGCGGGTCTCCGAGGTGACTGTCGAAGTAGGTGTCGTCGTCGAGCCGGACGGTTTTGTTGTAGGCGATAGGAATGCTCATCGCGGCTCTCATCACGTCGAATACGTTGAGGTTCGATGTATTGAAATCTACATATTCTATGTGACCGGTGCGGTAAGAAGTAACAGGTAAGACAAGCCGCACCGGGGAGCGTTTTAGGGCTGTGACGTCCAGTCCTGCGCGTTCACGCACAATGACGTCCACGAGATAATCAATATCAAAGTACGGTCGCCGGTGCAGGATGTTCGAGAAACCCAAAAGTCGCGGAGAAGGGACCTCCCCGCGCCATGCGTTGTAGCAGGAAGGGAAGGAGCCGGCAGCGTAAAATGCCATTGCAGGAGCCGAGCCCGAGGTACCCGTAACGACGTCGACCCGTTTGAGGCCGTAGTGAGAAAAAAGCGCGTTCACCGCTCCGACGGCGTACGCCGCGCGCATTGAGCCGCCTTCCGCCACGATACTTACCGGCATGGTGGCCATTATAGCCTGAGCAGTGATTTAGACCCGCTCGACCCCGGTAGCATAGCGCTCCGCGCAGGCTACGGGCTCCCGATTTGTTCGCGCATAGCGCGACGACAAATCGCAGTCCTTTAGGGGCAGGCGTACTCTCCCCTAGACTCTCTCGACATACTCGCCTGTCTCGGTGTTTATTCTGATGACATCGCCTGTTTCGATGAACATCGGGACGTCCATCACGGCCCCTGTCTCAAGCTTCACGACCTTGCTGCCTCCCTGGGCCGTATTGCCGCGGGTATTCGGCGGGGCATCAATGACTTTGAGTTCCATCTTGACCGGGATCTTCACCTGTATCGGCTTTTCATCGAACCATCGCACCTCGACCTCCGTATTTCCCTTGAGGTACTTTCCGGAGTCGCCGATGTGGTCCGCATCGAGCGCAAATCGTTTTGATTTGTCACTTGCCTCGTGGAAGAACCACTCGCCGTTGCGTTCGTATATGAAAATGGCGGGACGCGACTCGACTTCGGCTTCCTCCACTTTGTCGGATACGTGGAACGTCTGTTCGGCCATCGAGCCGGTCTTCAAATTGCGGAGCTTTACCTGATTGACGGGCTTGCGCTGCTGCTTGCGAAATACCCATGCAGAAAGCACTTCGTATGGCTCGCCGTCGACGATAACCAGTTTTTTCGGAAGCACTTCGTTATATGCAAGCATGGACATGTGGGAGCATTCTAGCCAAAAAATCCCGTTTGTCCACCTTTTCGGCGCTATTCGTCTCCTTGTTGTGCGCTTTTCCCCTGAACTCCGCCGCCTTCATTCAATCCTTTTTTAATATCCTTCAGCAGTTGATTCAATATCGGTTTGTTTTCGCGCAAAAAAGTGCGGGCGGCGTCATAGCCGCGCCCCATTTTGGTTTCCTCGCCCTTCGGAGCCTTGGCGGAGGAGGGGCCCATTGTGCTGTAAGCTCCGCCGGACGATTTCTGGATAAATCCGAGTTTCTCGCCGAGGGCAAGCACCTCTCCCTCTTTTGAGATGCCTTCGCCGTAGAGCATATCGAATTCGGTTTGCCGGAAAGGGGCGGCAATCTTGTTCTTCACGATCTTTACGCGGTGCCGACCACCCATCACTTCGTCGCCTTTCTTTATCTGCGCGATGCGGCGGATATCGATGCGTACCGAAGTGTAGAATTTGAGCGCCTTGCCGCCCGGCGTCGTCTCGGGGTTGCCGAACATCACCCCGATTTGCATGCGTATCTGATTGATGAAAATGATGACGGTCTTCGTCTTGCTTACGATTGCGGTCAGTTTGCGGAGTGCCTGCGACATGAGCCGGGCCTGTTTGCCTACATGCTGTGCACCCATATCGCCCTCGATCTCGTCTTTGGGCGTGAGCGCAGCGACCGAGTCTATAACGATGACGTCAATTTTGCCGCTGCGAACGAGCGATTCGACGATTTCGAGCGCTTGCTCGCCGGTGTCGGGTTGGGAAACGAGTAGTTCTTCGATCCTCACGCCGAGCTTTTTGGCATATTCCGGATCAAGCGCGTGCTCCGCATCGATGAACGCACATACGCCGCCTTTTTTCTGCGCTTCGGCGATGGCATGCAGTGAGAGCGTCGTCTTGCCGGATGATTCCGGCCCGAATATCTCGATGATGCGGCCCCGCGGCAATCCGCCGATGCCGAGCGCCCAATCAACGCCGATGGAGCCGGTCGAGATGGCGTTCACATCCACCTTCGGCTGCGCACCGAGCATCATGATGGATTCGTCGCCGAACTTTGTCTTTATTTGGGAAATCGCTCGCTCGATATCAGCGTCGCTCCCACTTCCGGTCGTCTTTGGTGGCGCTTTTTCCTTTTTCTTGAATCCGGCCATAGGGGTAGTTGTTGGTTAGTGGTTGGTAGTAAGTAGTCAGTATATCGGAGCACGCCTATTGCGCTACACCCTGTGTGGATGATGCGGTTTGCGGTGAGCTTGTTGAATCTGTTGTTGTGATACCTGCGGCTGTCTGTGCCGTGGTCGTCGAGAGGGTATAGATGATCTCGATGGCTTGTCGGCGGGTACGTCCGTATTTATCGCTCGCGTCGAGTACGACGCGATTGTATCCGAGGTTGAGTAGGTACGGTTCCTCAAATGCGCCACTTTCTGTGACGGGGACGGTCTTACCGTTCATCGAAAGGGAAGATATCCGTTCGGCGCGCCCTTGTATCATAACGAATGGCTCGTGCACCTCTATGACCCCCGAGGCTACGATAATCGTTGGCCCGAAAAGCAGTCCACGGGCCTCGTAGTATGCATAGCTAAGAACAATGAGAAAAAAAATGCCGAGGGCTATATACGTTAACCTGCTGTCTCGATAGGGCAACATACTAACGTTCGAGTGTTTCTTCGCCCTCTTCTGATTCTTGTGCAAGCTCGTCCGCGTTGCCCTCTCCTATGATGCTGCGTGGCTTCGCGCCGTCTTGAGGCCCGACGACACCGCGCTCTTCGAGCATGTCGATGAGTTTTGCCGCGCGCGCGTAGCCCACGCCAAGCTTGCGCTGCAGATAGGAAGTAGACGCTTTGCCAGCTTCTATGACCGTGCGCTTCGCATCGGCATAGAGCTCGTCCTCTTCATTGTCGTCTCCTATCGAGGAGGAAAATATCGGGTCGGGACCTTGGCCCATGCGTGAGTCCGAGAAATCTATCTCACTCGGAAGTGTCCCGTCGTTGTTCCTCAGAATGTGCGCGACGACTTTTTTGACTTCGTCTTCGGAGATGAACGGTGCCTGGATGCGGCGCGGCTTGGACATTTCGCCCGAGAGGAAGAGCATGTCGCCCGCCCCTAGGAGCTTCTCGGCGCCACCCCCGTCGAGAATGGTGCGTGAGTCTATTTGCGAGGAGACTTGCATGGCGACGCGCGCGGGGATGTTTGCTTTGATGAGACCTGTGATGATCTTCACACTCGGTCGCTGAGTAGAGAGGAGCAGGTGAATGCCGACTGCGCGGCTCATCTGTGCCAGGCGCACGATGCCGCTTTCAAGCTCTCGCGGATAGGTGGACATGATATCGGCCAATTCGTCGATAACAAGTACGATATACGGCATCGCTTCCGGCAGCGGCTTGTCGTCCTCTCTCTTCGCAGCCTTCTCGAGTGCCGGCGCCACGACGTTTTTATGGTACGAGGCAATATCGCGGACCGCTTCAGCTTCGAGGATGTTGTACCTGCGTTCCATTTCCTTTGCGAGCCATTTGAGCGCGAGTATCGCTTTCTTTGCGTCGGTGATGACGGGAGTCAGTAGGTGGGGGATAGAATTATACACGGTGAGCTCGACCCGTTTCGGGTCGACCATGATGAACCGCAGACGTTCGGGCCCGCATCGATAGAGGAGTGAGACGATGAAGTCGTGTATGGCGACGGACTTGCCCGCGCCAGTCGTACCGGCGACGAGCATGTGCGGCATGCGTGCGAGGTCCGCAAAATGGGGTGTTCCGGTGATAGAGCGGCCGAGCGCGAGCAAAAGCGGCTTGTCGGATTGGAGGTAGGCGTCATCAGAAATGAGTGGTGCGAGGCCTAGTGTCGTGCGTGAGATATTGGGAACCTCGATGCCGACGAGTGATTTTCCAGGTATCGGCGCTTCGATGCGTACGGGGGAGACGGCAAGCGCAAGCTCGAGATTGCTCTGGAGAGCGATTATCTTCGAGAGGCGCACGCCCTCGGCAGGTTTCATCGAATAGCGCGTCACGGTCGGGCCGATGGATGCCTCGTCCATCTCTACCTGGATGCCGAAATTCTGAAGGGTCCGCTTGATGATGTTCATATTGGCCTTCACATCGCCGACCTCTGGTTTGCCCTTATTTTTTGCAAGTATCGATACCGGTGGGGGAATATAGGTGCTTCCAGTTGCCGCGATGATCGGGAACCCATCTGTCGTCGCGTCTGTGCCACTGAAGAATTTTGCTATGGGATTACCAGACCCCCCCGACTTACTTTCGGGAACCTCTGCTACTTCGGCGCTAGCCTCGGCTTCTTCTTGAGGCGTTTCTTCCGGGAGCCCGACGACAGGCACGTCCGATACCTCATTTTCCGGATTATTCTCGGCAGTATTGCGGAAAAGACCTGCGATCTTCGCCGCTACCACACCGAGATGGATGTCGAACGCAACGACGAGCGCCGCGATGATAAAAGCGATAAGAAAGATAACGGTCGCCGTTGTATCCACTCCGGATACAATGAGATTTGAGATGCTGATGCCGAGAATACCGCCACGGCCGGAGAAGGCGAGGTTGATAAGACCGAGTCCGGATAGCAAGAAAATCGTCATTGCTATGAACTGCACCCATCCAAAGTTGCGTTCGAATGAGCGGAAAATAAGAGTGGCAAGAAGCATGAGAGAAAGGGGAAGGAGAAGATACCCCACGCCCAAGAGCCACGTGAGCCACTCGTGGAGTGTGCCGCCGATAGTGCCTCCGCCGCCGAGCTCCGCGAGTACAAGAAATCCGGCGAGTGCGACACAGAATATAGCGAACACGCCCCGCATCGCTTCGGTGCTCACGGAACTGATCTTTACTTCGTCGTCATCCTTATTCGGATCCTTCTCTTTCCCGCGTTTCTGCTTTGCTTTCATCCCGTTAGAAATAGGACGCGGCCTATCAAAGCGGCCCACCCCATTCGGTTATCGCCAATAACGTACCCTATTGAGAAATTCGACTTCGCGTGTCCGCGATTTCTAACGGGATTCATGGTGACATCATATCACCCCGTTAGAAGTGACGACAAAAATGCTTCAAAAAATTAGTCGGCTGCAAAGTCGAATATTCCTTAACTTCTAACGGGGTCATCTCGCTTCGGAGCGACATGTTACAAACTAGTACTTACATGCTACGGGGACAGGGGAACTCACCCGATGCTCGAAACACTCGGAGAGTCGGCCTGGAAGTTGGCCTGGGAAATGGACCGTGGGTGGGGATTGCGAAGTTTCTACGTCCTTTATATACTCACAGACGTCCCCTGTACTTTACGCTCCTAGTACATACTACGGACATATAATGGACGACAAAAGAGACATACAGAAGTCGAATCCTCTATTTCGTTATTTTGATAAACAGACGGTACGTACCAGTCCTTTTGGGGCTAACCAGTCGGCTGATAGGGCGTATAGCCGTGCCGAGCGCCTTGTTGCCGCACTCTTTTTGGTAACAAACCATATAGAGGCGAGAGAGGCCATCAGGGTCTCCGTTCGCGAAGAGGCCGTCAAAATGCTCGGAAGCATCCTTGCTTTGCGCGATGAGATGAGGACCGACTCGCAAAAAGTCGTATTAAGTCGGGCATCAATACGACATTTGATATCCCTTGTGCGTGTGCTTGCCGTTGGCGGCTTTCTCTCCCTACAGAACACAAACACTATGATCGAGGGTCTCGACGAGCTTGGTAACTTCTTGAGCGTGTCCCAGAGCTCGCCGTCGTCAGAGACATTCGCCCTTTCAAAAGACGGTCCACTGGATATCGATGAAAAATTTGTAAAGGACATTGTTGCCGTAAAGGACAAGATGGTCGTAAAGGACACACCAACAATGTCCGATAAGATATCAGACAGACGCAGCTCAAACGTCCGAGAGGAGCGCATTGTTTCTGTATTGCGTGCTGGCGGGGAGCTTGGGATTCGTGACATCGCCTTTAATTTGCCCGAATACAGTGAAAAAATGATACAACGCCATCTCGTCACTCTCGTAGGGTCCGGTAGGGTCAGAAAAACAGGCCTTAAGCGTTGGAGTAAGTACTCCATTGTCATTTAGAGATTTCGTGTCTTAATCCACACTTGAATACGCGATAAAGCCCCGTAATTCCTTCATCGCCCCGTCACGCATGGTGTGACCTGAAAGATAAGCGCATATGAGTCGTCTACTCAATTGACTCCCTTAGAGCACTAGGGTATTGTGGCGGGCGATAGCGAGTGTTCATAAAACGCCCATTCGTCGCGAGACGAAGGCTTTTTGTAGCCACAAGTTATCCACAAACGGGGGAGCGGTGCATTCATGTGCAGCATGGTCCCTAGTATATAATTGTGCGACGGCATCCCCATAGGATGTCGTGTAGGCGCATGAGGGCGAGTGTCCTCTGTGCAGTTCGTTGACATTTGAATAGAGAAAAATAACAGGCCGTTTATGGCCCGCTTCTCGGATACATAAAATTCTGAGACGTGTTACTGAATATCCTGATCTTGTCCGGTAACGATTGCATGACTGAAATTCCACTCACTCCTCGCTGCTAATCCTGGTCCCGTCATCTTGGCGGTGGAAGGGCTAGCAAATGTTCGGGGTTTTTCCTACCACGTTGGTGGGCAGAGACCAAATTATTAGTTGTCTTCAGTTATCAGTTATTTATTTAGCAGAAGGCACACAACGTACACGACTCCTCGTCGAAAGGGTGGAGTGTACGGTCCAGCACCACTTTTGCAGGTTGAGCTTTAGGGTTTTGAAATGATTGAACGCATACGTTCAGCGTATCAAAGTCACCAGAGTTCGAAGCGCAAAAGTGGTGCTGGATGAAAAAGTCAAAATTAACTATGAGTAAAGCATTAGCAACAAAAAATGTTGCCGCAATCGTCGTTGCTGTTGCTTTGGTCTTCGGATTCGCGTTCTCGTTTGCCACTCCGGCAAAAGCGGACACGCTTTCTGATCTCCAAGCACAGATCGCGTCGTTGATGGCACAAATCGCAGCATTGCAGGGCGGCTCGTCTACGGCCGGCGCAAGCTGCGCGACCTTCACGCAGAACCTTTCAGTCGGTAAGTCTGGAGGTGAAGTGATGGCGGTACAAAAATTCCTTAACACTCACGGGGCTCAGATTGCCGCAACAGGCGCTGGCTCTCCGGGCAATGAAACGTCGTACTTCGGCGCAAAGACAAGTGCTGCGGTCTCGAAGTTCCAGTCTGCCAACGGCATCTCGCCGGTCGGCATCTGGGGTCCGATGACCCGAGCAAAGGCGAACTCGATGTGCGCAGGCACACCGGGTACACCCGGAATTCCGGGCACTCCAGTAACGGGCAACGGCCTCAAGGTCGCGCTCGCTGCGGACAACCCGACGTACGGCGCGCTCGTCCAAGGACAGGCCATCGCGGAACTCGCGAAGTTCACCTTCTCGAACCCGACAGGCGCTCCGATCACTGTCACGAACCTTGCGTTCAAGCGCATCGGCGTGTCATCTGATTCGACGCTCGCCAACGTCTACCTCTTCAATGGGGCAACGCGTCTTACTGATTCCGCAGGGGTCAGCAACACGGCGTTCAACTTCAACGCTCCGTCCGGTCTCTTCACGGTACCGGCCGGCGGCATGATCACGATCTCCGTCCGCTCAGACATCGCAGGCTCGACGAACGGCCAACAGGTCGGCGTCCAGCTCACGAGCGTCAGCGCGTCCGGTCTTCTCGACTCGTCTGTCGTCCTTCCGATCACGGGCTCAGCGCTCTTGGTCTCTTCGGCGACTCTCGCAACGGTCGACTTCGCTTCCGGCACAACCCCGGGAACGAACACAAACCTGACGCCAGCAAACGACGTCGTGGTCTGGCAGAACGTGGCGACTATCGGCACGCGCGCGGTCAATCTGACCTCGTTCCAGCTCCGCAACCTCGGTTCTATCGGTCTTAACGACGTCAGGAATCTCCGTCTCTACGTAGACGGTGTCCAAGTCGGCCAGGCCGTACCGAACCTCGTGGCAGGAGAAACTTCTGTCGCATGGGACCTCACGGCAACACCAAAACGCCTCGAATCGGGCGGACGAACCATCAAGGTCGTCGGTGACGTCGTCGGTGGCTCAAGCCTCACGATGCAGTTCTCGCTTCGTCGCGCGGCAGACGCTCGCTTCATCGACACCGAGCTCAACCAACCGATACTTGCGACTGCGGCTGGCTCAGCCTTCTCTGCACGCTCCTCGGGCGTACAGACGATCGGCTCGGCTGCCGTCTCGGTCGTGAAAGCGAACACCTCGCCTTCCTCGAACATCACACTCGGAGCGTCGAACCAAAAGTTCGCGTCCTTCGAGCTCCGTGCATCGGGTGAAGACGTGAAGATCGAGTCCCTCAACGTCAACGCCGACACATCGGCTGGCGCGCAGGCTGGTCTCGACAACGGTAAAGTATTCGTCGATGGCGTACAGGTCGGTTCTACCAAGGACTTGACTGATGGTACGGACATTGAATTCACCTTCGGTTCTTCCTTCATCGCGAAGGCGGGAGCGGTACACATCATCGACATCTACGCAGATGCGAAGAGCTCGACTGGTACAGCTTTGACCTCCGGTCAGACAGTAGCAATCACGCTTGACGATGGTTCTTCAAACGCGTTCGGCCAGGTCTCTCTCACTTCGGTGAGCGTACCGGGTTCGGATGTGGCAGGCAACACCCTCACTATCTCGTCTGCGACACTCACAGCGACGAAGTACTCAGGGTACGGCAATCAGACCATCATCGCTGGTACGAGCAACGCTCGTCTCGGCTCGTTCACTCTCTCGTCGGGTTCGACGGAAGGCGTGAACGTAAACACGATCGTTGTCAACCTCTCAGCTGACGAAGCGGCATCCATCACGGACCTCCGCCTCGTTGATTCTGCGACGGGTGCACAGATCGGAACGGCGAAGCCTTCGCCTTCGACGGACAACACGTTCTCCGTCAACTTCGATATCCCGGTCTCATCGACCAAGACTATCGACCTTGTCGGTAACATCAAGTCCGGCTCGAACATCGGTACGTGGATCGCTACGTTGGATGAAACGACGGGCGGTCTCGGCATCATGACGAGCAACTCGGTCACGCTCGATACCAACGGAACTGCTGACACCGGCAACGATGTCAACCTCCAGACCATCACGGTCGGTACGGGCTCGCTCACACAGTCGACAGGAACATCGCCTGACAATGCAAACGTCATTGCAGGTAGCAACGACGTAAAAGTCGGTTCCTTCAACTTCACAGCGTCCAACTCTGGCTTCACGGTCCAAGAGCTTGCGGTCCTTATTCCGGCAAACGCCGCGACATCCGTCTCGTCCGTCACCCTCAAGTGGCCGGGCAATACGGCAGGTGTCTCGCAGGCACTTTCGCTCTCTTCGGGGACGCAGGTGTACTCGACGGCGACCTTCACCGGTCTCACCTTCGCTATTCCGATGAATGAGACGCAGACCATTGATGTCTACGTCAACATTCCGACAGTCGCGAACGGTGCCACGTCCGGTACAGCAATCTCGGCATACCTCAGCTGGATCACAGGCTTCAAGGCAGTGGATAGCGCAGGCACAGCATCGACAACGATGGCTTCCTACGCGAACCTCAACGGTGCAGCCACAAGCGGCAAGGGTACGATGTACGTCCGCAAGTCCAAACCGGTCCTCTCGACTGACAATTCCGCCGCGGCGACGCTCAACGCAGGATCCAACCAGGTCCTCGGACGCTTCACCGTCACGGCTGATGCGGCAGGTAAGATCGATTGGGGCTCTGTGGTCATCACCCTCAACAAGACTGCAGCTGTCACCGTTGGTGCGACAACCACTCTCGCAGTATGGAGTGGTGCCAACCAGATTGCAGGTACCATGGCAACAACGACAGTTGTCGCGACTGACCTCGGAACTCTCGACGCTTGTCTGAATCAGACAACGTGTTTGGTCCACTTCCGTCCGACGACCGTCGAGACGGTTGACGCAGGCACCTCGAAGACATACGAGCTTCGTGGAACCGTCGGCGGTATCGCGTCCGGTGCGAACAACATCAGTGCATCCATCGCCAATCCGCAAACGACAGCGTCTTCGACTGCTGTCTTCGGATCAGCCGCTGGTACGCAAGGTGTGAGCACCGCAGCTTCATTCGCATGGTCTGACTGGTCTGATCTCGCCGATCACTCTTCGAGTGCAACGGGAGCTTCGACCTCTGACTGGACGGGTGATTACCTGGTAAGAACGCTTCCACTCACGATCGGCAACAAGTCGGTCAACTTCTAAGCGGCGCTTATCGAAGAGCAACACTCGTTGCTCGTCCTCCGGCCGGAGGAGAACGATCCGGCAACAAAAACCAAAACCGCCCGCAAGGGCGGTTTTGGTTTGAAGGCAAGACGTTCCGGCCAAAGTAACTATGTTAGAATGTCTAACGTTCAAGGTAACGTGAGACGTCATACTATGGAGAATGTTTCTACACACGTACTTTCCACCTCCCGTACCGCTCTAGTTTTTTTCGCCGTTCTTGGAGTCGGACTTGCTGTTCAGATAGTGTTTTGGTTGACGTTTCCTGTAGCAGATGAGAATTGGTGGGCAACTGACGCCGCAAAAATAGCTGTCGGCACTCCACTTACATCAGAAGATGTGACGTATGTGCATCCGGGAACGACGATTATCTACCCGATGGCCGGGTTGATATACGAGGGTGCAAATCCGAGAACGGCAGTGCGCATTGTTATGGCCGAGTTTGCCGCTATTTGTATAGCGATTGTCTCGGCTCTTGCGTATATCCTTCGGCCGCAGAGTCTATGGTGGCTTGCAACCGCTCTCATACTCGTGCCGGACTTGCGGCTTCTCCACGGCACACCACCCTCAACTGCGGCCGCTCTTCTGACCGTTGTATTCGTCCTTTTGCTGTTGTATGCGGGGAAAACACGACACCTCGGCGGCTACAAACCGATGCTCTATCTGGGTATATGTTCGGGGTTCTTGCTTGCCACACGCGTCGATACCGGCGCGTTCCTTCTCGCCACCTCTCTTCCATTTTTAGTGTACATGTTCAGGCAACGCGTTTTAGTCCTCTTCCTCACGACCATGCTCACACTTTTTGCGCTCGACCCGTATATGTGGACAGACCCTGTTGCGTACCTCAGCAGCATCCCGGAGCAGATGTTTGCGAATAAAGCGTTGGTCGGCATAGAAATCCTCATTCCGTTCCTGCTCACGTTCCCGTTCGCCATTCTCTCGGTAGCCGTCTCGCTTATCGTGGTGTGCAGGCAATTCTTCCGGCCTGGAGACAGTGAGGCACGCGTACCGCTCGATGTGTACTTCTGGTTTTTGGGGGCGACGGCTCTGTTCACGGCACTTCTCGCCCCGCTCGCGTTCCACCCGATCCGCTATTTTATGCCGTTCTACCTCGCATGGGACATCCTGTTGCCTCTTTGGCTCTTCATCCTTGCGCGTCAGTACCGGCCGCTTTCGTGGGCACATTGGCTAACGGAGCGCCGTTACGAATGGGCTCTGATATGCTTCATTATGTTGGTCACTGTCGTACGACTTGTCATTTTTCTCAACGCGGACACCAGGGAGATCATTCTTTAGAAATCGTGCGGGGAAAAGTATCGGGGTGATCCGGCCTACTTTGATTCGTGGTATTCCTCCTCAGCATTGATATTCCACAAAGCGGATTTCTCGGAACGACCCTGCACGATCATGTCCACTGACTCCATTGCGGTGAGCATTGAATGGTCCTGGTTGTTGTAGCGATGCATGCCGTTCCGGCCGATGGGAAAAATATTCGGTATAGAATCAAGGTATTTTTGAACCTCGGGAAATTGTTCGTACGCACCGAAGTAGCCGGGATACGCCTTCGACTGGCGGATCACAGTCCCGTCGAGGACTTTAATGCCTTGCCGGAGACCGATGGTTTGCAGTTCTTCAGACGCAAGTGAAATAAGTTCCACATCGCTTCGTTCTGAGAGCGTGTCGCCTTCATTGCAAAAATATTCCAAACCGATCCATCCACGACCCGGTTTTGCGACGAGGTGCGGTTCCCAGTTATGGAAGAACTGTACCCGGCCGGCCTTTACACTGTTTTCATGTATGTACATCCAAGTATCAGTGATCGGTGTCCCATCTTTTTCGAGGGGTATCTTCTCCAGCAAGAGACCGACGGTGATAAAATCGCGGTACTGAAGCTTTTCAGCGACATTCCGTACCGTGGCCGGCACATGCGGCAACATCTCGACAAGACATTTTACGTCCGTCGTCGATAGGAGGTAGTCGCACTGTATTGTGGTTTCGCCGTGCGCGTCCCGCAGGGTAATACCCGTTATGCGCCCTCCGGACATGTCTATTGCCGTTACATCACTTCCCATCCGGATATCACCGCCCATCGCGCTCACGTTCTCGGCGACACGCTCCCACAGGTGGCCGGGCCCATACGTCGGGTACAGAAATTGCTCGATAAGGGAAGTTTCAACGCCCTTGCCACTCAGTGTGCCGCCGGCAACTTTCCGGATGGCATGCGAAATCGTTGAGACGACGGATAGGCCTTTTATCCGCTGTGCACCCCACTGTGCCGAGAGTTCGCGGCATGGAACCCCCCACACCTTTTCAGTGTATGTCTTGAAAAATGTCTCATACATCTCCCGTCCGAAACGGTTCAGAAAGAAATCCTCAAGCGTCTTTTCAGGCCGTATAGGGAAAAATACCGCCGCGAGGTACGTGCCGGCGACACGCAGCACCTTTTGCGCACCCAGTGTGCGCAGGGTCAAGAGGGAAAGGCCGATAGGGTAATCGAAGAATCTTCCGTTGTACAAGATGCGCGTCTTTCGCGGTCGTACATGGAGAATATTGTCGCCGTCCGCATCTGTTGCCACTTTCATACCTTTCGTGAGCGCGCGCGTGGTGCGTTGATACGTTATGCCCGTATCTCCTGGTGCGCTTACGGGCAAGAATTCGGACCACCAACGCATCACTCGATCCGATTTTGAAAAGAAGCGGTGACCGCCGATATCGATTCGATTGCCTTTGAAATTAACGGTCCGGGATATGCCGCCGACGTATCGCGGGTCGCGTTCTATCACGACGACACGCATCTGTGCTTGGGAAAGAAGTTCGTACGCGGCCGTCAACCCAGCCGGTCCAGCGCCGATAATGACCGCTGTCTTTTCGCGCTGCATACTAGCGGAAGAGGAGAAACTTTCGTGCGATGTAATTCCACATGAAAACGAGGACGACACTCAGGCACTTTGATACGAGGTAGAATATGCCGAACACTCCGGTGAAAAGCCACAAAACGGCCTCGTTGAGGAAAAGACCAACAACCCCTATAGCTGCGAAAACAAAAAATTCAACGAGTGGCTCCCGTGCGTTCCGTCGTTCGAATACCCATAGAACGGAGAGTATATAGATACTGGCCAGCCCAAGCAAAAATGCGATCGCAGCGGAGACGAGATACTCGATGCGTACCACGCTCGTAAGATATGCGAGCGCGGAGAAATCCACGGCGAGAGCGACACATGATGCGGCAAAATAACGGATGAATTCACGCGTACTGGAAGACCCGATCGCCAATAAAGACGGGCTTGTCTCGGAGTCGGGTGCAGTGACGAGGTCGGCTTCCGTCATATACCGATGAGTATATAGCGCAACGCGCTTTGTAGACAGTCACGCTCGACTGTAGGTATCTCATGGAGTACACCCCGTGAGGTAGAAATTTATGCTTGTCACGACGAGCTCGACCTTGGTTATCTAATGGGGTACACTCTTTCGCATATGAACCCCGTTAGAAGCCAGCTGGAGATTATCACGCCGCAACTTCTTTAGTTACTCACAATAAATATTTCTTATGATGAATGAAGCTTCTAACGGGGTGAAGAGAGAGTATGGAATCTATGCAGGTATTGCCGTGCTTATCGCCATCGGTGTTATTGGGACATTGGGGGCGAAGGAGAGTGCCTCACCGTCCCTGCCTCTACCGGGAACGGCCTCAACTTCCTCGGCAGAGACAACCGCGACCCCTTCCAGCTCCACTTCACAGACCTCTCCCATTACAAAACAGAAAGCGACACCGCCCGTAGCGTTTCCATCGGTATTTTCCCTTGTGCCGGGAGACGTTGTAGCCTCATGGGATTTTGCAGGTACACATAAAGACAGCGGACAGCTTGAGGCGAGCGTGCGCGCGGATATAACTCGATTGAAAGGTCTTATCAATTCCGGAGCGCACACCAACTACGAGCTCTACGTGAGCATCGCCAATCAATATGAACTGCTCGGCGATGGTGGAAAAGAATTCACCTATCTGAATTATGCGCTCGCGATAGATTCTACGAAGACCGGGCTTGCGTGGCACAACATGGGAAAGCTGCTCGAACGACTCGGCGCCTACAAGAGCGCGCGAGTCGCATACGACCGCATGATCGCTGCGCAGACGACCTCGCAATACATTCGCGCGCGTCTTGAGTTCCTCAAGGCACACATGCCTGAGGACACCGATGCGATACAGCAAGCCGAAGCCGACCTCGCTGCCTCAGTGGAGTAACGCGCATACTCGTATGGGGAAGTACATGGCGCGGTCGTTCACTTGGCTCCTCCTCGCGCCCGCGCTGCTTTCGCTCGTGTATATCAACGGACTTCTGTATCCGTTCATCGCTCCGAAGACGTTGCTCTTTCGCGGACTCGGCATTATAGCGCTTGCAGCATTCGCGTACCTCGCACTCTCTGGACACGAGTTTTATTGGAGTAGGCTGCGAAACAAATTGGCTTGGCTCCCCGCGGCCCTGCTTTTCGTCGCATACGCAACATCCCTCATTGGCATAGATTTTTACCATAGTTTTTGGTCCGTATATGACCGAGGCGATGGCTTGCTGACACTTACGATAGCCGTTCTCTTTTTCTATAGCGTCCTGCTTTCTGCGGACAGGAAATTCTTGTGGCAACTTTTCAAGCTCGTCGCGTGGGTAGCGACCGCCGTTTCAGCGTACGTCCTCGTACAGTGGTTGAGTGAGATTTCGGGGATTAATTTCACACTCGTAGCGGAGGCGCGGGGACGCCTCGGTGGCACACTTGGCAACGCGGCATTTCTCGCCGGATACCTCGGTATGGCGGTGTGGGCGACGCTCGCTATCGCGGGAGAGTCACGTGGATCTTGGCGCAAGGTATATTACGTCGGTGCCGCGCTCCAGTTTGTTGCGATCGTCCTCGCCGCAACGCGCGGCACGCTGCTCGCACTTTTTGTCGTTGGTTTTCTTACGCTGTTATACCTTGCATGGAAAGGGGAACAACGTACACGGACAAGCGCGCGCGTTGGTCTTGCGGGGCTTCTCTTATTCGCCGGTTTGTTTTTCTCGTTCCGCGAGCAGTTGAGACACGCACCATTTGAGCCGGTACGCCGCATTGCCTCCATCTCGCTCTCTGACGCGACCGTATCAAGCCGGCTCTTCATTTGGCAGCATGTCTTCGGGGAGGCGATGAAACGTCCGCTTACCGGCTATGGCGCGGAACACATAGCAGGGATATTCGATCGCGTCTACGACCCAGGCGCGATCCTCGAGCAGTGGTTCGATCGCTCGCACAATGCATTCCTCGATTACTTCGTGCAGTTCGGCATACTCGGCACGCTGCTTTATACGGGGCTGATCGCATCGCTCGGATACGTGGGAGCCACTCTATTCCGCCGCAAAGAACCACTCGGTGTGTTCCTGCTACTTCTTTCAGGCACGTACGCGATACAGAATTTCTTCGTCTTTGATACGGCGGTGACGCTGTGGTTCTTACTCGCGGCGCTCGCTGCCGCGCTTGCGTACGAAAGTGCGCAAGATCCTGCGAACAAAGAAACTCCTTCTGTCATGCGCATGCAAGCTCCCCGACTACTCTCGTACGGTGTCGCGGGCGTGATAGTCGTCCTTTTGTATCCCATTGTCATTCAGCCTTTGCGGGCCAACCTATTACTTGCAGACGGGTATACCTATCATGTGACGGATGTGGACCGTGCTATATCTGACTTTCAGCGCGGTCTCTCCCTCAATACATATGCCGACATAGAGTATGGCTATCAGGCATACACCATGTATACGGATAATCAGCAGACGATGCTAGCTGGGGCACAGCGTGTCGCTGCCTATCGGTACGCGCTTCAGACGCTCACCTCGAACTACGAGCGGTACCCGTATGACGCGCGTACGGCCGTGTACCTTGCCCATGTGCTCGATTCCGCCCCTCCAGAAGAGGCTGTCGACGAAGCGACGCTCCGTGCGGTCCTCGCCCGCGCCACCCTGCTCTCTCCCAAGCGCGCGCAACCTTGGTACCTTTTGAGCAACATAGCGCTTCGGAAAGGAGATCAGGCAAAGTCAGCGGCAGAACGGGAGCAGTATTATCGTGAGGCGTTCGTCCCGCTCGAAGAGTATGCGGCGAAAGTACCCGGCCTTGCCGAGCCGCGCTTCATTATCGCCTCGCTTTATTTCGTCGTAGGGGACAAGGTGTCTGCCAAAAAGTGGGCTGACGAAGGCCTGCCACTTTATAGAGGGGGGACGGACGTCGCTCGCAAAGCCCTTCGCTACTACATTGCCGCGGAAGATTGGCCGAATGTGCGGCGTTTCCTAACGGACATTGTAACGGACAACCCTATGGACTATCCCGTGCTCTACGATCTTGCGAAAGCTGAGTTCCTGACGGGGAACCGTGACCGAGCGGTCGAAATAGTTCAAGAATTGAGGTTAAAGTCTCCCGGGCTGGTCGAAACAGACCCCGTATTCCTCAAAAGTCTCGGTGCATAGGCCTGGACCGGCAAACCTCCAGGACCTAGTTATCCACTTCTTGTGGGTGTCTTCACAAGGCAATCCAATTACGAGGTGTAGGATTATGGATACGAGTGTCCCATGAGGGCCTCGTCAATCTTGTCAGTTTGGTTTTACACAACGAGCGTCGAACTCGCTGTATTAGTAGGCAATTATTATTTTTAAGTCAAATTATGAAAAGAACGTTCACTTTGGACCAGGCAGTTACAATGGCGATCTCGGTTATTGCCGGCGTCTTCCTCGTCGTCGGTACCGTAGGTGCCGCGACGACTATTAGCACGAACATCTCGACTGGCGGGAACTTAACAGTCAGCGGGACCGCGTCAACTACACTATTCTCCGCGACCGGTATCTCGTACTTTGGCGGAACGGCAACATCGACGTTTTCTGCAGCTGGTGTACTCAGCGCTGTCGGCAATACCTCGCTCGTTACGGCCTCGACCACTGGGGCGGTCTCTGTGGCAGGGGCCTTGTGGGTAGGCGGTAACGCGACCACCACAGCTGCGGGCGCCTTCTCGACTGGTAGCACGATCTCCGTCTCGGCAACTTCGACTCTTGCATCTACCACGATCACTCACCTCGCTGTTGGTTCGACGACCCCGTCGCAGATCGCAGTTGCAGAAGCAGTAATAGAGGGCACGGCGACGACCACCCTCCAGCTCTCCACGAGCAAAGCTGCGCCCGGGGGCACGTGTATTCAGCTGGAAGGTCCCGCTGGAGTCAACTACAGGATCTACATCAGTGGCGCGGGAGCGTTGGTCACAGAAGCTGGTGTCTGCAAATAACTGACGCGGATTGTTCAATTACCAGCTAACATCCGCATGACATGAGAAAACTAATTGCAATCGGATCGGCGGTCGCGTTCCTCGTCCCGGCGCTTACGTTCGCCGCGGCCGACGACGTCAGCCTGACGACCGACACGGTCATTAGCGTCAACGGCATCACAATCAACGTCTCGGGCACAACCGCGGTTGTAGAATCGATTACAGTGGGGGCGACCACTTTTAGCTTCACGCTCGCAGACGGTTCCTCTATCGCGTTGACGGCACCCAACCGGAATATCTTAAGTCCCGATTCGACTACCTACTCATCAAACGTTTGCACGAGCGCGCAGTCCACTCTCTCCTACACGGCGACGGGAGCGTTAACTGTCACGGTAACCCCAGACGGTGCGCTTTGTAATTTGGATGTCGGCGGACACGGCGGAGGTGGCGGCGGAGGTGGCGGAGGAGGCGGCTCAACTCCGGCAACTCCGGCCACACCAGCAACCCCGGCTACGCCTGCCACGCCAGCAACTCCAGCTACGCCTGCAACACCCGCGACCCCGACCATTGCTTCACTCCAAGCTCTGCTCGCCTCTCTTGTGGCACAGCTGCAGGCCTTGCAGGGTGGGGTGGCACCGGCTACAGGCGCGGGCTTTAGCCGCAGTCTGCAAGTCGGCTCCACGGGCGCTGATGTGAAAGCACTCCAGGTGTATCTCAATACTCACGGCTACGTTGTCGCATCAAGCGGCCCAGGCTCGCCGGGCAACGAGACATCGAAATTCGGTGGAGCGACGAAAGCAGCGCTCATCAAGCTCCAGAAGGCCGCGGGTATCAAACCTGCGTCTGGCTTCTTCGGAGCCCTGACGCGAGCATACGTAAATTCGCATCCGTAACCTTTACTAGCGTTTTCTTCAGAGCCCCGCCCACAGCGGGGCTCTGCTCATGGGGAAAAGAGACCCAGGCACGAAAACACGTGGGATAATTGCGCGAATATGCAAAACGCTCCGAGGTCGAGTGTTTGGCCGCCTCACATGCACGGCACGGCAATATTCTTGGCCGCGTCGGCCGCCACACTCCTCCTTCTCGCGACACCCAGGACATCCAATGCGGATACCTCGCAGCTTGTGTGGGGCGACATGATATTTGATGACAATACAGGCGAGCTTATTTCGGCCAGACTCACATTTATGGAAGATGGCGGAACGTACCCTGTTCCACTCCACGTCTCGAAGGATGTCTACGTTGCTCACAGCGAATCCGGAGTTTCTTTCAGTGTGAGCGGTGTTTTGTACCGCGTACTCAAACAAGAGCAATCGCAAACAAGAGAACTCATAGGACCGATTGGGGGATTTTCCGGTGCGCAAACGTTCATCTGGGAGCAGCCGGGAGTCTATGAGCTCGACGTGTACCAAGAACGAGCATCTCAGGTGAATAGGAATCCCTTCAATACCTTTTTGCATTTTGTGTTTGGTGAGACCGCGTATGCGCAATCTGCCGAAGACTACATAGAAACCATTCGCTTTACCGTCACCGACGCAAGCGCTCCAACCGCGTACACACCCGTTGTCATTATTCCTGGGATCCTCGGATCTGCTCAGCACAACGGGGAGTGGCTCATCGACCCTATCACGCATGCATATGACAACCTTATTGATACTCTCGATGCGAATGGGTATGAGAAGGGTGTAACGCTTTTCCCGTTTCCCTATGAGTGGCGCGTGTCCAATAGAGAAACGGCGTTTCTTTTGAAGCAGAAAATAGATGAGGTCAAAACTATTTGTGGGTGTGACAAAGTCGATATAGTAGCCCACTCGATGGGAGGTCTCGTCGCAAGACAATATATTCAGTCGAATGACTATGAGCACGATGTCCGGAAACTAATATTCCTCGGTACGCCACACCTAGGTGCACCGAAAGCTTATTTGATGTGGGAGGGGGGAGAAGCAGACACTGACGCTGGCGATCAACAGCTATTAACCTTTCTCAGGATTGAAGCGCGTAAACATGGTTATTCAAAGCTATTCGACTACGAACGTAACTTTCCCGTCCCTTCTGTCCAAGAATTACTACCCGTCTACGGATATATCAAACACGTCGGCTCGTCTAACATTCCTTCGTTTCCGAATTCAGCTTGGTATCCCAACAACCTCTTCCTTTCTGATTTGAACAACAATGTTACTGAACTCTACAATTCTGGGGTAACGATTTCGAACTTCGTTGGTCAGACCGCTGATGACACAACAATTACAACCATCCGTGTTGTTCCACCAACCGTCGTCAACCCTGTAGCCCTGTGGGGACTCGGCAAGCCGGAGAGATTTGGCGATAGTTCAACTGATCAGGGGCTAGAGCGCGGAGCCGGTGACGGCACTGTGCCGTTGTCTTCCGCGGCTTTGGTTATCAGCGATCTACAAATCACTAGTTCGGAACATAACGAATTACCCACCAAGACAGAAGGTATGGTATTTAAGAAACTCACAGGCAACGACGCGGCAACGCTTGTTAACAATAATCACGGGTTGGCAGAAACATTGAAGAATGTACTTATCTTCCAAATCCTTTCTCCGGCTGACATTGTCGTCGTCGCGCCTGATGGTCTGAAGGTCGGGAAGAACTTTGCCACCGGAGACGAGTTCAATCAAATTCCCGACGCTTTTTACTCCGGTTTTGGGACCGATGAGGAATACATAACTATCCCTAATCCACTCGACGGTGTATACAAAATCATCACACAGGGCACCGGCAACGGCGGTTCTTATACAATCGCCACAGGAGTGATCGGCAATGCAACTTCGAGCGAAACGTTCTTTACCGGACAAACGCTACCGGATTTGATAACCGAGCTTAGCGTTGACGTGAATCCAGACCAACCAAATCAGACTACCATTGCGCCCGTTGACCAGACTCCTCCAACCATCACCATTGTTCAACCTACATCAGCGACTTACACGCATTCGGAGAAGCTGCCGATACGCGCCATCTTTAGTGATGCGACCGGAGTTGCTTCATCCAGTGTTGCCTTTGACACAACGACCGTTGCGGCAAGCTCTACGACCGACCTTTTCTTTCAAACACTCGGTAACCACACGATCTCTGCCTATGCAATGGATCTCGTAAATAACGCCACGACTTCAGAGAGGGTAATCCAGGTGATAGCGACGGCGAACAGCACTCAAAGCGACATTAATCGCGCATTCTCTCTGGGATGGATAAAATCTGCCGGCATCAAAACGTCGCTCAGCACGTTACTTACGTTGGCGCAGCAGCAAAAAAGACCAGGTAATAAAAACAGCATATACAAATCCATGCTCAGCATACTCAACGGCGTCAAAAAGACTGGTATTATTAACCAGCAAGCATATGAATTATTGGCGGCGGATATAAATTGGTTAATTAACCACTGATATATGGATGATATAGGATTGGGGGAATTCTTAGTGAATTTTGGATACGCATGTTTTATAGTGGTCTTCTCTATAGTTTTCTTGGTAGCTAGGTTCGGTATCAAAGTCAACACAGTCAACTCTTTGATTCTCAGCGTGTTTTTTGGCACTATAGGTTACCTCGCTGCACCTTATTTATTCTCCATCCTACTTTCTTTGCTCGGGTACTCACTCTAAAAGTACATGATCCGAGCCTTCTCGGGCTTTCTCCTTCTCCCCCTCATCACACAAACCCTTGGCAAGATGCCCTCGTTGGAACCGATGAAGAAGTACTTCTAAATACAAGGCGTATAATATAGGTTATGGCTCTGTCGCCGGTAAACTCGTTTGCACGCTTTTTCTTCGGCTTTACGCTGCTCATTTCGATAAGCTTCGGAGTGACATACGCGGTACAGAAATACGCATCGGGGCAGGACGCACAACAGCAACAGGCCGCTGCGGCCGCAGCAATGCTCAAGCAGGTAAAATAAAACGCCGGGCAATGAAGTCCGGCGCTGCGCGGTTCGCCCGCCCTTGAGTCATTCCCAGAACCGGAATTCACGCCGCTTCTTCGGGTTCCAAAACGCCAGTCCGGTTTCCAGGGTTATCCCCCTGAGCAACTTCTTGTTATCCGGATGCAGATTTGCCACGAGGCTTTCGAGTCGTTCGAAAGTACACGTACGCGCCTCCTCGATAATCCGGCAGAAGGCGTTGCTCATCAGGCCACCTCTGATTTCTATCACGGCCTTTGCGTTTTCTGCGTCATTTTTCGACGCCTCGAGGAGTTTCCTCCCTTCAATACGTTTCAAACATTCGCCCATTTTCCTGCCGCTCCTTTGAATAGAACTTGCGCCGGGTCCCGAAGGGCCCGGCGCGACGCATGGTGAACTGTTTTTGACGTCTTTCCCGTCACCGTTGCAATGGCGAAGCGAGGACTGCCTTCTTGCTGAAGCAGATCCATAAGACTTCTTCACCGAGGTCCCTGCATTCGGGCTTCTCGAGGAACAGTGCGCGTTTTCCTTTCAGGAGCCGCTCGACTTGGTCGAGCATTACCTTTTGGAACAACGCATCGTGCCCGTAACGCCTCTTGCAGTGCTCGATTACTTCGCTTGCCGGTGTATCAGGAATCATGGTCGATTACCTCTCAATTGTGATTGACACAACTGAGGAGCTCCGTCCACTTATTTTGACGCCTTCCCGCCGGAAACCATAGCATATTTGACAAATATGTCAATTTGACTCCGTTAGAAATAGCCCGCCCCAGCCCATTAGGGCGCGCAAGCGTGGGCGCAATTTCTAACGGGGTTGACGCGTGGCTTAAATCCTGTACTATGCACCGCACAAGGCCAGAGAAAGCGGGTTCCCGCCCTTTCCAGTGAAAGAGCGGGATTCAAGTCGTAAGACGCCTGCCGAGGCACGGCCCGTTAGAGCGCGTAGCGTCTCTAATGGGCTCGAACTCCTCAACCTTGTTGGTCGAACAATCCCAGAGAGATAGGCTTCGCCATCTCACGGGATCTAAGATTTAGTAACTCGCTTTGCTCGTAACAAAATCTAAGATGGCAAAAACAAAAGCAGAGAAGGGTGTAATAGTCGATAAGCTCGCCGAGGCGTTCAAGACGGGCGCGTCGTCGGTCTTCGTGCACTTTACGAAATTCTCCGTGTCTGACGAGTCGGCGATGCGCCGTGCTCTTCGCGCGGACGGTGTCTCGTACTTTGTCGCGAAGAAGACGCTCATCCGCCGAGCGCTCGAACAACTCGGACATGCGCATGCCGAATTGCCGCTCGAGGGCGAAGTCGCTATCGCATATGGCGGGGGCACTGACGCCACCGTCGCGGCGCGGCTTGTGCACGAATTCGGCAAGAAATTTACCGACAAGCTCTCTATCCTGGGAGGCATCTTCGAGGGCAAGCTCGTCGACGCCGCGCACATGCAGGAGATCGCAACGATCCCGGGGATGGCGACGTTGCGTGCTATGTTCGCACAACTCATCAACTCACCGCGTCAGCGTTTTGCGGTCGTGTTGAGTAAAGTCGCAGAGACTAAGAGTTCGTAAATTATGAGCGCCCTAGTGGCTATCCACTAGTGGCTAACTAACTATTCCTATGACACAAGAACAAATCATCGAAGCAGTCGAAAAGATGACAGTGCTCGAGCTCAACACACTCGTCAAAGCAATCGAAGAGAAGTGGGGAGTCTCGGCAGCGGCAGTCGCCGTCGCCGGTCCTGCAGCAGGTCCTGCAGCCGAAGAGAAGTCGGAGTTCAACGTAGAACTCACTTCGTTCGGTGAACAGAAAATCGCGGTCATTAAGATCGTGAAAGAGGTCTTGGGCCTCGGTCTCTCGGAAGCGAAGACCATGGTTGAAGGCGCGCCGGTCCTCATGAAGGCCGACGTGAAGAAAGAGGACGCGGAGGCGTGGAAGACAAAGATAGAAGCGGCAGGCGGGAAAGTTACGTTGAAGTAACTTTCGGCCGGAGCAGCTTGGCTGCGAGGCGGGGTCGCGCACGTTTCCAGCAGGAAACGATGTGTGACAGGTTACACTCAAGTAAACTTTTCATTCCTGGAAAACAAAATGGCCCGCGCAATGCGGGCCATTTGCGGTTTGATCAGAACTTATTCATCCTGATTTTTCCCGAACGTGCCGAGATTCTTGCCGGCCGAGTCATAGATATCGGTAATGATAGGACCGAACGCCCGGCCCTTCGCTTCAGCTTCCGCCGTGGCCAGGGATCCGAAGTCGGGTAGCTTATAGTGGGCCCCCGTCGCTTGGTCGAACACGACGACACGGAATCTTCCTGGGGGCGCTTTCGCAGAGAAATGTTCGCCCGTAGGAATACCGCAATCATTGACCTTCTGAATCAAGTTCATGGTCAATCTCCTCATGGCGCATACCGCCGAGGGCACTCTAGCAGAGACAAAAAGCACGCGCTAGTATGCGGGCGTGAAGACGATATATCTCGGACTCGGTTCAAATCTCGGCGATAGGGCAGGGAACATTCAAAGGGCGCTCGCTTCGCTCGCGCCAGAAATTACTGTTACGAAGATTTCACCAACCTACGAAACCAAGCCGATGTATGTCACGGATCAGCCGGACTTTTTCAATGCGGTGTGCGAGGCGACGACGGAACTTTCTCCGGAGGATGTTCTCAAGAAAATAAAGTCGGTTGAAAAAGAGATAGGGGAGCATGAGCACAATGCCCCGCGAGCGATAGATATTGACTTTCTTTTGTATGGAAATGAAATTATCGATACCCCCGAACTCACCGTCCCGCACGCAGGCCTGCGCGAGCGCGACTTTGTGCTGAGGCCGCTTTATGAAATTGCGCCGGCTCTTCGAGAACCCGTGACGAAAAAGATGGTCTCCCAGCTTCTGGGTGAACTCCCGCCAAACAAATTGTCCATCATCGGGCCTGCTCCCGGCGGATCGTGACGCCGGGGATGCCGTTGCGCCACACGCCTGTTTTTTTTATGGTCAGTTCGACCGAGCTCACGCGCTTGTCCTTCAGTATCTCTGCGGCGATATGCTCGGCTATTGTCTCGAGGAGGCTGTGGCTCGTGTTCTCAAATACGTGTTCGATAAGTTTCAGCGTGTCGTGGTAGTCGATAGTATCAGCAAGTTGTCCGCTCAATGCCGCTTTTTTCGTGTCGGCGCCGATGCGTATCGAGATGAGGAACTCTTGGGGCTTCGCCCGCTCCTCCTCTCTGACTCCGTGATTCCCGGAGACTCTGAGGTCGTCAATGTGAATGTAATCCATACGGCATACTAGCAGAGGCATCCGCAAAGCTCAAAAAGCGGGTACCATGCTAAAATCCTATCTCTATGAAAGCCCATCGACCGAAAATAGTAGGCATCGTCAACATCACCGCCGACTCGTTTTCCGACGGCGGACAGTATCTTGAATCAGGCGCTGCGATAGAGCACGCAAATAAACTTCTTGCGGAAGGTGCGGATATCGTTGAAATAAGCGGCGCCTCGAGCAATCCGCATTCCGCACCCGTGCCGGCGGAGGTTGAAATCGAACGGATACGGTCCGTATTGGAAGCAATATCAAGGCCGGGCCTTGATGTTTCGATTGATGCGACCAAACCGGAAGTCTTGCGGTTTGGGATGGCAAAACACATCGCGTATCTTAACGATATCCGCGGATTTCCCGATGAGTCTTTGTATCCGGAGCTCGCGGCGTCCGGGGCACAGTTGGTTGTCATGCATTTTATTTCCGACCTCGACAAGGCGGTGCGCATCCCGAAAACCACGCGGGAAGTTTTCGACTCCATCTATTCATTTTTCGGGACCCGGTTGCCCGCACTCGAAGCGGCAGGTATCGCGCGCGAGCGCCTTATCATTGACCCCGGCATGGGATTTTTCCTGGCAAGCAATCCGGAGCCTTCGCTCGCCGTCCTCTCGCATGTCGCGGAATTAAAAAAGCACTTCGGACTGCCGGTGATGATATCGGTCTCACGCAAGTCGTTCCTGCGCAACATTGCACCGTCTCCTGACATCGACATCCAAAGCCGCACACTTGCGGCGGAGGTGTTCGCGGCTACGCAGGGTGCCGACTACATACGTACGCATGATGTGCGGGCCCTCCACCAGGCACTTGTGACCTTCAGGGCCATAGCGGAGAGCGGGAAATAGCCGGTTTTTTCGAAGTTGACTGATGTCTCTGTACGGGGATAATGAGCCTCTATGGCAGGGGACTTTTTGGCGACTTTCATGGGTAATACGAATCGGGCCAAGGTTCTCCGCGCCTTTTTTCTCGACCAGTCCGGGGTCTTCACAGCGCCTCTGGCCGCGAAGCGCGCAGGCGTGTCGCTGCCGGCGGCACAGAAAGAGATAAAAGCACTCGAGAAATTGGGGATACTGAGGCTCGGGAAATTCGTAATTACACTCGGAAATAGCAGCAACCGCACAATAGAAGGGAAACAAAAGAAAGAGGCGTGGGCAATCGACCCCACATTCAAGCACTCGGTAGCTCTCTCGAAATTCGTGCACGAAGTCTCGCCGGTGCATTACTCCAGCATACTCAAGGGGCTTAAGGGATCGGGGCGATTTGTGGCTGTGGTGCTCTCGGGGTCGTTCATGGGGGATCCGTCGCGCCCGGCCGATCTCCTGGTCGCAGCAGACGGCTTGAACGAAGGGCGTCTTGAGACCGCGATCCGTGCACTTGAACGTCAATTTGGCCGTGAGATACGGTATGCGGCTTTTTCGGGTCCGGAATTCCGCTATCGTCTCACCATTCAAGACCGTCTTATGCGGGATACCCTCGATTTTCCGCACCTCGTGCTGCTCGATAAAGACAGATTGTTGTAGCTCCGTAGGGAGAGAGAAGCAAACGAGGCCTCAAAATATAGCTTTTTTCCGCCCGCCCGCCTCCGGCGGGTATCCACACGGGCTTCGCCGCGGCCCTTCACAGAAGTGCCTGGGTGGTATCATTACTTCCATACAGGGGTCGAAGATCCTTTATAAACATTATTCTTAATATACGCATATATTTATGATAGTTGCGCAATCGGCGGATGTGGTACAGAGCTCGTTCTCGGGCCTGTGGTTCACCGTCGCACAGTACCTGCCGGCGATACTCGCGGCAGTCATCGTTTTCGTGATCGGTTGGATAGTTGGGGTAATTCTGTATCGCATCGTAGTTGAGGTGGTCAAAGTGCTTCGAATCGACGACGCACTCAAGGCGGCGGGCCTCAACGACGCCGCAAAGGAGGCGGGCTTCACGCTCGACATCGGGCGCTTCCTCGGCACCTTGGTCATGTGGTTCATGATTTTGGTATTTTTGGTCGCCTCACTCGACATTCTCGGTCTCAACCGTGTCACGATATTCTTGCAGCAGGTGGTATTGGGGTACTTGCCGCAGGTCATCGTAGCGGTCCTCATTCTTATCCTAGGTGCCGTTGTTGCTGAGGTAGTAAGAGGGTTGGTGAGTGGTTCCGCACGAGCTGCAGGTGCGCACGCGGCAAATCTCGCTGGCGCGGTCGCCAAGTGGGCCATCTGGATCTTCGCCATCATGGCAGCACTCGATCAGCTCCAGGTCGCAAGCACGTTCATCCAGACACTCTTCACGGGGCTCGTGATCGCCCTCTCACTCGCATTCGGTCTCGCATTCGGCTTGGGCGGCAAAGAAGCCGCTTCTCGCACGATCGAGCGCATCCGTTCGGAGATTGCGCATCACCGGGATTAGGTTTTCGGTTTTGTTCTCAAGCGGCCCCGCCTTCGGCGGGGCCGCTTTGCGTTTGCTACAATAGTGCTCATGCAAGCAGTCATTCTCGCCGCAGGGCGCGGTACGCGCATGGAAGAATTGACGACCGCCGTTCCCAAGCCGATGCTCGTGGTGGATAGCAGAACGTTGCTCGAACACAAACTCGACGCGCTTCCCGAAGAAATACAGGAAGTCGTGTTGATAATCGGGCACCTCTCTGATGTTATTAAGAAGAAATATAAAGGTTCGTATCGCGGTCGCGCGCTTACGTATGTGGAGCAGGGCGACCTCAACGGGACCGCGGGTGCCCTGTGGGCTGCCAAGGATGTTCTGTCCGCCGGAGGCGGATCCGCCTCCGGCGGAAAAGACAGATTCCTGGTGCTGAACGGTGATGATATTTTCGACTCGGAAGATCTCAAACAGTGCGCCGAAGAGTCGAACTCATGGAAGCTCCTTGTCCAACAAATGCCCGAAATGCACCGTGCTGGAGCTGTGCAGCTCGACGAAAACGCGAACATAACCGCGATTATTGAAGGCGATTTGGGGACGGAACCCGGACTCGCGAGTACCAACATGTTCGCGCTCGACACACGACTTTTCTCTCAACCGCTTGTGCCAAAACAAGAGGGGAGTCTCGAATACGGCCTACCGCAGACGGTCATCGCTGCGGCAAAGGCACTCGGGATACGTCTTGAGCCCATTTTCACGGCCGATTGGATACAGATAAATGCTCCGGGAGACCTCACAAAGGCGGCTGAAATCCTCAAAAAAACCAAGAAATCCTGATTGTCCCCTCATTGTCCACGGCAATATTTGACCCCGTTAGAGGCAACCTCCGATAAGGTTTCGAGGTTCAAGATTTCCACATACACACAGTTTTTGGAGCCTCTAACGGGGTTGACATGCTCCTCGTGCCCGAATATACTCCTCAGACGTATATGTTATCGCTTAAAAGCTTCACGAAGTGGCACAGGTAGCCGAGTGTAACAGCTCTGCGACCAGGCCGCTTTCAAGCGGCTTTTTTTCTGCCGAAGGCAGATCCTCCTCCGGAGGACGGGACCAAATACGTAGATCGTTGACAACCGAAGAGCGAAAAAAAGAAAGAAAAACAAAGCGCAGACCCGAGTAGGGTTTGTGCGAATCAACAACATTGCGTGCCGGTTAAAGTCTCCGGTGCGTGATGCAGGAAAAAACACAAAGCAAAAAAGGATGCCGTTCCTTTTCAAAAAAGCGGCAAGAAAACAAAGTCTCGTTGTTTAGACGCAACGAGCAATACGCGGTTCTTAGAATTCCTAGCGGGAGTTCTGAGTAAGGGCGTGTGGTGGATGCCTTGACTGAAGAAGGCGATGAAGGACGCGGCTTAGCTGCGATAAGCTCCGGTAAGATGCCAAGCAATCGTTATACCCGGAGATTTCCGAATGGGGCAACCCTATCAAGTAACCCTTGATAACTCTCAACTTAATCGTTTGAGAGAGCAGACCTCGGGAAGTAAAACATTTCAGTACCGAGAGGAAAAGAGACCAATAGGTATTCCCTGAGTAGCGGCGAGCGAAACGGGAAAAGCACAAACTCAGCCACAAAATCGAAGCGCGATTAATTTCGCGAGTCGATTTTGGGGATGGGGGTTATAAGGCTACAGCGCTGGCAACAGGTAGAGTCAAAAAATGCTTAGATAGAGGAATCTGCTGGGAAGCAGAGCCCCAGAGGGTAATAGCCCCGTACTCGAAATCAAAGCATCTCTATGGCTGTAGTTCTTGAGTAGCTCGAGACATGAATAGCTCGGGTGAATTCGCCGGGACTAACCGGTAATGCTACATACTTCTTCAGATCGATAGTGAACAAGTACCGTGAGGGAAAGGTGAAAAGAACCCCGGTGAGGGGAGTGAAATAGAACTGAAACCACATGTCTACAAGGAGTCAGAGCGGTCGCAAGACCGCGATGGCGTGCCTATTGAAGAATGAGCCACCGAGTTGATGCAAACGGCTTGGCTAAGTGCGACAAAGCATGGAGCCGTAGCGAAAGCGAGTGTGAATAGCGCGTTTGTCGTTTGTATCAGACCCGAAGCAACGTGAGCTACCCATGAGCAGGATGAACTCTGTAGAAATACAGAGGGAGGTCCGAACCCATAGATTGTGCAACATCTCGGGATGACTTGTGGGTTGGAGTGAAAAGCTTATCGAACCTGGTAATAGCTGGTTCTCTCCGAAAGAGCTTTCGGGCTTGCGTCGTGCGTTCCCTCTGGGGGTAGAGCACTGGAAGGTGTCGATAGGTCGCAAGACCACGACTCCTATCAAACTCCGAATACCAGAGGCCAGAGCACGGCAGTTAGACTACGGGGGCGAAGCTCCGTTGGTCAAAAGGGAAACAGCCCTAGATCGCCAGT
>JACRFK010000003.1 GCA_016217925.1 Candidatus Kaiserbacteria bacterium | reverse complement strand
ACCACCTCGCTCTTCGCGGGAACCAACGGGCAAATCCTCGCATTCTCCGGAGGCACCTGGACGGGAGTTGCGACCACCACCTTCTCCACCGGTCTCACGTATGCCTCAGGGAACACCACGTGTGACACCGCCTCGGACTCCGTCTTCGGCTGTCTCACAAGTGCCTCCTTCTCGAAGTTCAACTCTGCAACGACCACGTTCACCAACGGCCTCTCGTACTCCGCAGGTGCCGCGTCACTCGCCGCCATCGCCGCCAACTCTATCTTGGCCAACGTAACCGGTGCTTCCGCAGTCCCGACCGCCCTTGCGACCTCGAGCTTCTTCTCGCTCACGGGTGCCACAACGATTACGTACGCGTCCTCGACCGCCATCACATCGAGCGGCTCCGGATACTTTGCGACAAGTGGAGGAAGCGTCGGAGTGGGCACAACCTCTCCATGGGGGCTTCTCTCGGTGAACCCAAGCGGTATCAGTGGACCGGCCTTCGCCATTGGCTCTTCCACGATGACGCAGTTTGTCGTCACCAACGGCAGCAACGTCGGCAACTCCAACTTGGTCGGCGTCGGCACCACCTCTCCCTGGGCTACCTTCGCCATCGAACAGCAGGCCTCAACGACCGCGAGCTTCGTCGTCTCTGACTCCGGCACTTCGACCCCGTTCCTCCTCGTTGATGGAAAGGGAAATATCGGCCTTGGTACTTCCACTCCATACGGCCTCTTGACTCTCTACAAAACAGGCTCAACTGCAGCGGCTTCTCCGCAACTCGTATTCTCAGCTTCCAGCACCATCTCGGGAGTCGGCAACTTCCTCAACAACTGGGCAGTGGGTACAGACTTTAACGACGGCGGCAAGTTCAAGATTTCAAGCTCAAGCGTCATAGGCACCAATGATCGGTTCGTAATTGATGGGAGCGGCAACGTCGGCATCGGGACGACGACGCCGTGGTCCAATGTAAACAGTGTGGGAAGCACCCTGGACCTCACTTCATCCGGAGTAGTACGCCTTTCTATGCATGACACGGCCGGTACGCAAGAGGGGAGTATCACCGCAAACAATGCCGGTCTCAACCTGCGGGTTGCGGGAGCGGCGACGGCTTCAAACAACATAATTACTTTCTGGACAGGCAACACCAATTCAGATTTCACCATGAGCGAGCGCATGCGCATCGACTCCGCCGGCAACATTGGCATCGGGACGACGACGCCACAATGGCTCTTGAACCCGTTCTCCGCGACCGCCTCCCAACTCGCGCTCTCCGCGGGTGCCGGCATCGGACAATGGGCGTTCAGAAATGCGGGCGGCAACTTCTACCTTGCCTCCACCACAGCAGATGGCACGGCCACTTCTACAACAGCACTCTTCTCTATCACCAACGCTTCCACCACCATCGCCAACGCGCTCTACTCCGGCTCTCTCGCCACTTCATCATTCGCCAACGGTGTGAACCTCACGGGCGGATGCTTCTCCATCAACGGCACATGCGTGGGCGGGGGAGGTTCAGGTACTGTCACTTCCATCGCGACCAACGACGGACTCACGGGCGGTACTATCACCACCTCCGGCACCATCGGTCTCGCCGCCATCGCCGCGAACTCTATCTTGGCCAACGTGACCGGTGCCTCCGCAGTCCCGACCGCCCTTGCGACCTCGAGCTTCTTCTCGCTCACGGGTGCCACAACGATTACGTACGCGTCCTCCACCGCGACCAGCGTCTCCGGCACCGCCTCCTCCACCTTCGGGAACATCGGCACGCTCACCCTCACAACCGACCTCAGTGTTGCCAATGGCGGTACCGGCGCCTCTACCCTGACCGGCCTCCTCCAAGGCAACGGTACGAGCGCCTTCACCGCGATTACCGACTCCTCGACCGCTGGCCAGGTACTGCGTGTGACCGGTGCCTCTACCTACGCCTGGGGTGCCTTGGACCTTGCGGATACCGATGCTGTGACCGGCGACCTGCCGTTTTCAAACCTCGCGCAAGTATCCGCGAACTCCATCTTGGGCAATATCACCGGCTCCACCGGTGACGCTGCCTCCATCTCCACCTCCTCACTCTTCGCCGCCGGCACTGCCGGGAACGTTCTCACGTACACGACGGCAGGCACCTGGGTACCGTCTGCCACCACCACCTTCTCGACCGGTCTCACGTATGCCTCAGGGAACACGACCTGTGACACTGCGTCCGCCTCCGTCTTCGGGTGTCTCACGTCGGCCTCCTTCTCCAAGTTCAACTCTGCAACGACCACGTTCACCAACGGCCTCTCGTACTCCGCAGGTGCCGCGTCACTCTCCGCCATCGCCGCGAACTCTATCTTGGCCAACGTGACCGGTGCCTCCGCAGTCCCGACCGCCCTTGCGACCTCGAGCTTCTTCTCGCTCACGGGTGCGACGACGATTACGTATGCCAGCTCGACCGCCATCACATCGAGCGGCTCTGCATATTTCGCGACAAGTGGCGGCTCGGTCGGTATCGGGACGACCTCGCCGTTCCGCTTGCTCTCTATGACGAGTGCGGTATCGACGGCGCAACAGGCGATCGCATACGACACCGCCAACAATACCGACATTCTCACCTCAAGCGTCGGTGATTACTTCGTCTATCCAAGCGGCGACGATGCGCTCTTCAACGACAGCAACCTCTGGGTCTGTACGGGAGGCAGCGGCAACACCAACGGGTGTCCGACCGGTACACCAACGACAAACGGCAACCTCCTCGTAGAGACCCGTGTCGGCATCGCCACCTCAACACCGCGGTGGGAACTTCAGGTTGCCGGCACGCGTCCCTCTATAGCTATTTCCGACAGCAACGCCGCAGCGAATCTCAAGCACTGGACCCTCTCTTCACAGAACGGAAACCTCTACTTCGCGACCTCCACCGACGCCTACGCGACCTCCACCATCGCCGCCATCACGGTCAACAGTAACGGCTGGGTGGGCATCGGCACGACGACACCGTCCAGAGAACTCTCGACCTCGGGTCGTCTCTATGTTGCTGCAGGCGGAGCGTCAGGCATGGGCACTGCCACCTCCACGTTCCAGGGAGACATCAAGATCGTCGGCAAGCTCGACGTAGGCACCATCGACCCTGTTTACACCATCGATGGAGTGAAGTACGCGACGTACGGCGATTCAACTATCGGAATTCACGAAGAGGTGCTTCAGGCCATCACGCTCAGCGAGAGAGGGGTGAACGGCAAGTATTCATACACCATCGACTTCGATACGCTAGAAACGGGAAGCGACCTTTGGCTCTTCTACCAGATAACGGATTTCGGGGAGGATTGGAAGACGCTCATCGTCGCGCTCACGCCGGGCTTCGACGCCACGGTGTATTACAAGAAAGTACCGAAGGAGAACAAGCTCATCATAGAATCCAGCGCGCCAGGCGAGGTATCAATGCGTCTCTCGGGCAATCGCTTCGATTTCACCAAGTGGGGCAACCTGCGCACCGACCAAGAAGACAAGAGCTACAAGGGCTTTGAGATAAACTCCAAGCCGGTAACTATCTCGCCTGCGCAAAGCGGCACGGAAAGCGCGGCGCAGATTGCCACGCCTTGATATGATAGAACTTGAACCCCGTTAGAAGATACTGAATATGTATATGAAAAATCAAGAAATAAATAACGAAGACAATATTGGTGGGTCTTCTAACGGGGTGAAACACCTCTCTCACTTCCTGCAATACCACAATGCGGTTCCTATCGCGATAGGGATACTCTTCCTCGGCAGCGGCATCACGTTTGCCGCCACCAACCCACAAGCGATCTACAGCACGCAAGAGAAAGTGCTCACCGTCGACAACACCTACATCGTGGGCAAAGACCTCTCTACCTACACACCGAGAGTGGATATTGTGGGTGTCACGGAAGATGCCGACAACTACTACGTCGGGTACACGCTCTCGACCATCGACATCGACAACTCGGTCTGGAAAGATGTGTCGAAAGGCGTCACGATGAAAGTATCAAAAAG
Organism: Candidatus Kaiserbacteria bacterium; assembly: GCA_016217925.1. Lineage (GTDB taxonomy): Bacteria > Patescibacteriota > Minisyncoccia > Phycocordibacterales > UBA2100 > UBA10103. Next base: position 372,228 of record JACRFK010000003.1, on the reverse strand, counting down.
TGGTCTCGGGCAATACGGCGACTTAGGTGTGTTCGTAACAGAGCAACTCAGCCAGAACATCAGTCACGAGGTGGAGCGTCTGAAAGAAACACAGGGGAAAGAGAGAATGAACGTATCGCAGAAAGTCGTCGCGACCTCGTACGGGGGCCTCGTCGGCAAATTCCTCGACTCGACGACAGAGACTTTGCCCGGATACACGCCGGTCGTCCAACCGCCGCCTCCGCCCCCACAGGTCGCCGCCGCAGCCGCTTCCACGGGGGACGTCGTACCGCAAGCAAGTAGCGCGAACTTGGCTCCCGGCAGCGTGCTTTCGGGGGACCCGTCGGACACGGAGGCGCCATTCGTACAATTGCTCGGCTCCGCGTCGATAACACTACAGGCAGGCAGCATGTATATGGACCTTGGGGTTGTTGCCGCAGATGGCGGCAAGGCCGATGCCGTGACGCTTACTCTCTACCTGAACGGGCAGAAAGTGGAGCGGATATATTTCGCCTCGGCGCAGGTCGGAGAGTGGACGATAACGTATGAAGCGCGTGATAAGGCGGATAACATCACACGGATTGAGCGACACATTACGGTTATGGGTGATGCTCCCGCTCCTGCGCCGGCCCCCACACCAACGCCCGAGCCAACACCGACCCCGGAGCCTGAGCCGATGCCAAGCCCCACTCCAACGCCTGAGCCAACACCGACCCCCACACCCGAGCCTGTAGCAACTTCGACTCCTCTCGCCACCTCAACTCCTGCAGCAACATCAACTCCCGCAGATACTACCGCGACACAGGCCGACACCAGCGCGGCCTCTTCGACGCCGGCCACCAGCTCCACGGACGCAACGTCCACACCGGCGACACCCTAACGTTCCCTACTTGCACATACCCCGGACATCCGCATCTTCGATGGTCATGCATGCATTCTCGAAATCGGAAGTGTCCGCAGCTATCGTGCGCGTCTGTGAGATAGCGAAAGAGTAGCAATCGTCCCGCGTTGCACTCTTCGGATAGAATGCGCAGTAACGGAACATCAAAAGATATTCTTTGCCGGGCTCTCCCGCCTCGCGCATGCCTGCGATGATTCCGTTCATGCAGGCGCTTCGTTCCTTTGTTGACGAGAACGAGGTACAGAGACGATAAAAAGCGCGCAGATCGATCGTTCCTATCGAGCGCTTGACCTCGTCGGCCACATATCCAAGCAGCGCCTTCTCGACGGCTGCATCAGGGAATGAGGCGATAAGTTGCAGGCTTGTGGCGCGGTCGAGTTTCTGCTCGCGTATCGCACCGATACCCACTTCGCCGTAACATCCCGGCTGGTACAGAGAGCGTTGCACGCGGCAGATCCCCAAGGGGTCTGTCTTTTCGAATGCCAGCTTGTAGGAATGGGCACTCGCGGCGACAGCGAACGCGTTGAAAACTCCGGTGCCGCATTGCGCGCGCTCAGGCTTGCCGAGCGCGGCTTTTTCACACGTGTCGAGGGCGTTTTCTACCATTGCGGTCGCATCCCCCCATAGCCGTCCGGGAACGGAGTCGAACGCTGCATGTCCAATACCGTGATAGCAAGCCCCCGAGACGTTGTTGAGCTGTCCACCGCTCTTGAGTGCATCACAATACGCGCGCACCTTTCCGTATTGGCCGGGGCCCTCATTGAGAAGCATCGTTTCTATAAATCCGTGATAGAAACCGTATCCGCAGTACGATGTTTCCCGACGGTCGATGATTGTATGGTCATCCGCGTAGGCCCTGTAAGCGGCTTTGCCGATGATGTGCGTCGCATCGTGGCAATTCAGTCCCCGGAAAAGCGGCTCGCGCGCATAGAGCGACGCGAACGTCTCAAAAGCCGCACTAAGACCTTTTGGTTCAAGGGTGTCCGTAATGTCGCCCTCCCAACATAAAGCTCTGGTGGAGCTGCTCGCGGTGCGCGACAGGCATTCCCGCGAGGCCTCTCCCGGTGTGCCCACGACGATGACAGTGCCGTGAAAGTTAGACGATAGGTGGTCGTGATATGCCCAGACTCCCGCTTTTTTGAATTCGAACGTCCATGTGCCGCCGGGCGCGATGGGTTCCTTGGGGTCGAACTCGGGATACGTCCGGTGGGTGGGGTGGAAATCGGACGCGGGCCATATATAGCCGCCTGTATCGTTCACAAATCGCACCGTGTCGCCCTTGTGAATGCTGAGCTTTTGGGGCGCGAAGCCGTTTTCTCCCTCTGAGACCGTGACCACACGGGAAGACCTTTCCGTAACAATAAGAGTTATCAAGATGGCACAAACCGCAAGCAACACATAGACCGCCCATCTTTTCCCCGAGAAAAACATCGGGCCATCATATCAACAAATGACGATCTGCGTATTGCCGGCCCTAGTGGCGCATGACAGCAGCCCTCTGCTATACTGGAGACTAATGAGCCGCTCATTCATTCAACTTGCTGGATATCTCGGGACATTGATCGCTTTTTTTGCACTGCTTCTTCCGTCCGTCCCCGTATCGGCGGTCGTGCTCTCGAAAGCGAGCTCGATCACAGGCCAAGGCTCTGTAGTCGGAACGCTCTCTGTGACGGTCACGAAGAGCTTTCTCATTGACCACCCGCTCGATCCGAAGAACAAGCTGCTCTACCACTACAATCTGGAATCCCCGGACATTATGAATATCTACGACGGGATCGTCGTCTTGGATAGTAACGGCGAAGCGCGGATAGATCTGCCCGATTACTTTTTTGCTCTCAACAAGGATTTCAGATATCTCGCTACACCCCTCGGCGCGCCAATGCCGGACCTCCATCTATCGAGCGAAGTGCACAGGAAATTCCTGTGGATCCTTGGTCCACCCTCCATTGTGCTCGCCGGAGGTGTGCCGGGCGGCCGCGTGTCGTGGCAGGTAACAGGCATTCGCCACGACCCGTACGTCCTTGCCCACCCGATTATCACCGAGGTCGAAAAAGGACCCGACGCGCTCGCCGACAAAGGGGAATATCTCCTACCCGAATACTATGAGAAAAAATAACATCAAACAGATCGCTCTTGTGGTACTCGTGCTTGCGGTGCCGGCCTCCGCATATGCGGTCACACTAGTCGGCAACATTCAATTTGCCGTGAATTTTACCGTTGTAGGCAGTCTTACCAAGGCCGCGACCAACTTCCTCATCGATCATCCGCTCGACCCTCACAACAAGCTGCTCTCGTACTCGGCGATCGAATCGCCGGACGTGAAAAACATCTACAACGGCGTCGCCATAGTGGACGGCAGCGGAGAAGCGCTGATACAACTGCCGAGCTACTTTCTGGCACTCAACAAGGATTTCAGGTATCAGTTCTTTGCGCTCGACAAGGCAATGCCCGATCTTTACCTCAAGACCGAGGTGAAAGATAATCAGTTCGTAATAGCCGGCGGCGTACCGCGCGGCCGCATATCATGGCAGATCACCGGCAATCGCAATGATGCGTCCGTGCGCACGCATCAGCAGTACTCAGAGGTGGAAAAAGGTCCGGGCCAGATAGTTAACAAAGGAGAGTGCATCTTCAAGCCGTTATGCATGTAAGAAAAACTACACGGGTCCGCTTCGTTGCGTTCGTGATGGCCGCGGCGTGTTCCCTCATACTACCGGAGACCGTTTTTGCCGGCGGATCTTGCGGCTACGGCGAATCTGCTTACTACGCCCAGACGCTGTATTACGCGCAGGGGACGTACATAACCAAATTTACGACGACCTCTTCGGTCGTAGGTAACCTGACGGTGACGGGAAACGTCTACAAGGGTGCCGGCTCATTCGTTATCGACCATCCGCTGGACCCCGCCAATAAACTTCTCTACCACAGCCTTGTCGAAGCCCCTGAAGTCAAGAACTTTTACGACGGTATAGCAACACTCGACAAGAACGGCGAAGCGGTCGTGCGTCTCCCTCCGTATTTTGACGCCCTGAACGAGAGCGTGCGCTACCAATTGAAGCCATACGGAGCTCCTATGCCGAATCTGCACGTGAAGACCGAAGAGAAGAACAACCAATTTACTATCGGAGGAGGCGCGCCACTCGGCCGCGTGTCGTGGCAAGTAACAGGCATTCGCCACGACGCCTATATTCTTGCGAACCCGAATATTCCTGAGATAGACAAGGGTCCCGACGCGGCCGTCGACAGAGGGGAGTACCTGTACGAGGGGTATAACAATTCGTTCGTGGTCTTTTTCGCATCGTTGTGGCAGGGAGTCATGAGCAACTTTTCGTCGCAACAATGAAAAAACTCGCCGGTCTCCTCGCCCTCACGCTGCTTCTCGGAGGAGGGTATCTGCTTTCCCAGGGTACTCGCAGTTCGGCGCCTACCTTTCAAGAACCTGCTGAGCCTTCGGGGCGCGGGGTCGTCGGAAATGAAAAGACGAGCAACGACCCGTTCGACATCGTTATCCCGTATACCGACGAGGGATACGCGACCACGAGTATCACGGTCAAGAGTGGCACCCGCGTGCGCTTTCTTAATCAGTCAGGCGAGGAAACGTGGCCGGCTTCCGGTATACACCCGACCCACACCCTGTACCCTGAGAAAGAAAAGGCCGACTGCCTGGGGAGCTCGTTCGATTCGTGCGCCGCGCTCAAGACCGGAGAATTCTTCGATTTCACCTTCAACTATACCGGTACCTGGTCCTTTCACGACCATCTGCACGCGTATCATATCGGCAGCATCGTTGTGATAGAGTAGATTTCCTACTCCTAATATGGTTTCCACGAAGATCGTCCGCATCGCGGCAATCGGTGTCTTTTTGCTCGGCATGCTCACCGTCCTTTTTCTCTTGCCCGCAACATACCCTGAAGTCTCCACGATCGCCGAAGGCGCAGCAACGTTCCGGGAATTATCAGACCGGTTCGTTGCATTGGCAGAGGCGAAAGGGGCGTCCTACGCCTTTGAGGTCTTGAAGCGGGCGGAGCTTCCGCCCGACACAGATTTCCACTTACTGGGGCACGCGGTCGGCGACGTACTCTACGGACAAAAAGGTGTTGCGGGCATCGCCGACTGTACGCAAGAGTTCCGCAATGCCTGCTCGCATGCAGTCGTCATTGGTACGCTCAACGACTTCGGTGCGGGAGACACAACACTTCGGATGATAGACGATGCGTGCAAGAAGGCGCCCGGAGGTTCCGGTGCCTACACGATGTGCTATCACGGATTGGGCCACGGAGTGTTCGCGTACTTCAGGTACGACATTCCAAAAACCGTCGCGTTCTGCAAGCAGATGGGAACGCGGGAGTATAAGGAAGAACAATTCGCACAATGCGTGGGCGGTGCCATTATGGAATTAACCGGAGGTGGCGGGCACGACCATGACCTCTGGCTTCTCGCGCGGGAAAAATATCTTAGCTCCAAAAATCCGCTTTCTCCCTGTGAGACATCTCTCATTCCGGACCGTGCGGCATACTTTTGTCTTTTGTACATAACACCGCAGCTCCTCGCCCTAGCGGGAGCGGATGCCGGACATCCCGACCCGGCCACGTTCCCGAAAGCGTTCAGCTTTTGTGGCCGCATACCAAAAAGCAGGCAGTCTTCACGGGACGCATGCTTCGGCGGATTTGGAAAAGAATTCATCCCACTTGCCGGCGCGCGTGATATACGGGCCGTCGACCGCTTTTCGGACGAGCAGTACAAAGAAGCCATTTCGTGGTGCGAGCTCGCGGCCGCCCCTGACGGCAAAAGAGCCTGCATAGACCAGGCGCTCGGCTCGGTTTTCTGGGGAGGGGAGAATGACGCCCGTGCGTCTGTGCGATTCTGCTCGCTTGTGTCAGACGACACGCTACGGACTTTCTGCTACACGAGTCTTGCAGAAAACATATCCAGATACACTCCGGATCGTGCCGAGGTGTGTGCGCTTCTACCCGCGGAATATCAGACCGGGTGTCCCTTAGGCACTCTTCCTTCCACGTTACGCCAATGAAAACTCTTTTCATCGGTCACACGCTCCTCACCGCAGTACTTTTGGCGGCGATCGTATCTGCGGTATTTTTCTTTGTGTACGACGCACAGTATTCGTCTCGACGCATTGCCGAGTGTAAAAGATCCGCGAACAAGGCGCTGTGCTATACCAACGATATTAATGACACATTCAAGAGTAAAGGCCTTCCCGCCGCGTTCGCATTTCTCACCGCAGCGTATGATGCCGACCCGGACTTTGCGGGTTTCTGTCACTCGAATACGCATGAGCTCGGTAAGGCCGCGTATCAAGAGTTCCATCGCACTCATACGGTCGAATTGGGCGAGAAGACCTCCTCCTGCGGGTATGGCTTCTATCACGGGTTTATGGAAGAAATGCTCGCTCAAACGGGCGACTTTGCTGAGGCCCGGGCATTTTGCAAATACGCCGGAGAGCAAGTGCCCACCCCACCCGGCTACACGGAAGGAGCGTGCTACCACGGCATTGGGCATGGAGTGACAGATGGATATGACCCGAGGTTGTGGGGTGACGCGCATGCACTTGCCGCCCCGGGGCTCGCCTTATGCGCAAAAGTGGCCTCCTCGACGGATGAATGGCAGCGGCGCTGCTACTCGGGCGTTTTCAATTCGATCGCCCTCCTGTACCGAGATCCAAAGTTTAAACTGACGACCCAGAATCCGTTTACGCTTTGCGGAGGCAATTACGCAGCCCTCGAGAAGGAGTCGTGCTATGACCAGATGAATACGCTGGCGGTCTTTATGGGGAAGGACGACCTCTCACAAGCTATCGGGTACGCAGATGCAATACCTGATGCTAAGTACCGCGGCATTGCCATCAAAGGGGTCGCCGGTTTCTATATACAGGTTCTGAAGTCGGCGAAAAAAGCTATTTCACCAAAAGAGGTATCGAGCGTGTGCGGCACGTTAGAGTCGCCCTTCCGTGACGAGTGTATACGGGGCTTTGCCGACGGCATCATGGAATTCGGAGCGCCGGGAATGCAGTATGTGGAAATACTCGCACTATGCAGCGCGTCGGACCTTTCTTCGGACATACGACCTGTGTGCTTCAAGCGGCTCATTTTTCTCTCAGAGTTGTTCTACACGAAGGAACAATCGCAAACAGTATGCGACAAAGTTCCTCGAGAATTCCGGGGTGAAGGATGTAGATAATACATCACTACAATGTAGGGCGTGGGCACGATGCGCCGAGGCGGGATCCAAATTCCCCACACATTTTTTTTGGACGAATCAGGAGGATAAAATTCCTGCAGGAGTTTTATGTTCTTTGGCACAAAATCTACTATACTACGCGTACTGCATATACGGCTATGACTTCCGCTCCCAGATTACGCGCGCAAATCGGCATCATTACCGGCGCGTTCGTCTTTCTCGCATTTCTCGCTGCGTTCTTTTTTACACGTACGTTCTCGCCTGACTCGAGCGCACGTGCGATCGTTTCTGAATGCGCTCGACTCGCAGGAGATCACGCGCCCTGTTATGAAAGCGAGGTGCCGCAACTCTATCCTCGGCTATCGGTGTCCCGGATATTCAATGTCATTCGGGAGATACGTCGAGAGGACCCGTCGTATCAGTTCTGCCACGTGCTCGCACATAAAGTAGGAGAGCGTGTCGTCGCGGAAGATCCTACGAAATGGGTCGATGCGATACCGTTGAACCCTGCCGACGGCCTATGTTCCAACGGGTATATACACGGCGTGATCGGAGGACGTTTTCGTGCGGAAGTCTTGACCGATGCGATGCTCACAACGTTGTTGCCGGATTTCAAACGTGCCTGTGAGCCTCGCGACGGATGGGACCCGAGCGAACTCGATAGGGCCATTTGCTATCACGGCATGGGACACCTCTACGATTTCATCACCGATGCCGACCTGCAAAAAGCGCTCGACCTTTGCAAGGAGACAACGCCCGAGGATACCCGGCGCGTATGCATCGAAGGGGTGTTCATGCAAATATACCAGCCGCTTGAGCCGGATGATTTTCTCCTCATCAAGCAAATGCCCGTGCAACCCTCTACAACGACCGTACGACAATTCTGCTCTTCTTTCAGAAACCCCGACTATGTAGGCGCGTGTTTGCGCGAGAGCTGGCCGTTTTTCAGAAAAAGCATCATGGACGGAATTGGTGTAGAGGCGTTCTGTTCGGGACAGCCCAGTGCGGAACTGGAAGATCTTTGTTATCGGAGCGCTTTCACCATCATAGGCCGGCTATCCCTCGGGAAGCAAGAAGCTGCAGCACGCGCGTGCAGCAAAAGTCCGGAAATACGGCAGGGGATGTGTTACTCGGTCATCGCTCAATCCGTACTGGAAGAAGATCGCTCAGACGCGAAAGGCGCTCTCGCGCTCTGCGCCAGGGCACCGGAGGCCCTTGTACAAGGGTGTAGAGAATGGCTTGTAAGCCAGGCGCCGTTCGTTTTCGGCTCGAATGCGCAGGAATATAGGCGCTTCTGTACAGAACTACCAGCATCCTTGCAACAGTCATGTCTCGATTCCAACCGCACTCACCAACTGCGATAAGATCAGCACGCATGCTTTCTACGGATTCTTGCGGCTCTCGACGAGAGACCGGTCGCGCTTCTTACTGAGCAGGTTTCTGGCTCTCGCTCTTGCACTGCTCTCTGAGCGGGCTCTCAATAGATGCACAAAAGTCCTTTCCCCGCGCTGCTTCTCCGGCATATCCTCTCTGGACCGCCCGTGCGACGGTTGCGAGACACTCGAGCTCGTATTGAGGCCCCGCCGCACTGCACCCTTGCCGCAATTTCGCGAAGTCGTCGCTGCTTGTGATAACGATCTCTGCGATGTCGATGCGACAGGTGCGGTCAAAAGGAGGTGATAGTTCTGCGCACGCTTTAAAAGCCCCTTTAAGATCGTTCTTATGGCTCATGAAGTATGAACGTCCGACAAACTCCGCACATTGGCTTTTAAAATCTGTTAGGGGCTCGCACACCAAAGCCATATTGTCGCCAACTACATAAGGGCTCTCATTTCCCACGCTGTAGCTCGGATCGTACAGGTAACTCAACTCCATGAACACACCATACGCACAACGATCACGCATCCATTCATAAGGAAGTCGTCCGCATGGCGGAAGCGCTTGAGAGAGGTCATTTTTGTAAGCATACATAAGTGCGTGACCCACGGCATGAAAACACTGTCGGCGGGCTCTCCATGTGAAACTTTCTGTCTGGGTATTTTCGGGTACATAAAACTCCCCGCAGCTCTCTTTTATAAGGGAATCGATCGACGTGTTGTCCTTTTCAGCCGCAAGATAGAATTGGAGTAGGCCGTGCTGGTATCCTTCATAGGTGAGATAGTGTTCATTTGTTGAAGCCTCTGGCGGAAGAAGCGCTAATGCGGCGGCCCGATTTCCGATGTGTTCGTAGGCTTCGTGACCTATCACATGCATTGCAAAGTGCACCACATTCCGATTGTAGGGAGCGATGACGCGGACCGCGTAGTCAAGCGCGCCCCGTATGTCACCTGTCATGGCGATGAGATGGGCCTTCTCGATCAGACATTTCCCGGGGGCGGGTCGTTCAAGACAATCATCAACTGCTGTACCGTGAGGCAGGAGCGCATACGCTCCCAAGAAAACGGCTACACCGAGCACCAAGCTTACTAGCAAAATCCGCGAATAGTACATTGGGTTCCAATCGTATCATATCCGTGCCACGAGCATTTTCCTCAGGATGTTCTAATGTGTTACCATCCCTTACATCCATATTTCAAAACAATGAAGCATACTAGTATCGGATTTATTGTCCTTGCCTGCATTCTTGTCGCGGGGTTCTTCTTTCTGGGCGCCTCAAAGGAGAGCAGCCCATATGGTCTACGGTCGATGCGAAGTGGGGAAAACGTACAATCCTATATACACGACGAAGTAGTTACGTGTCTGCGCACAGGAGAGCCGGGCTGGCGCGGCCGCTGTTTTCGCGACCTTGGTGCGCTTCTTTCGTCTCAGTTCGAACTCGGAGACGTACTAAAGGGACTTTCAGCGATAGATGACGAGGAAGGAATAAAACAACAATGTCATGCGCTCGTGCACTACCTTGGGCAGAATGAGTATAAAAAGACACAGAGTCTGCCTCAGACATTCCTGAATTGCACTGCCAACGGCTCGGCGTGCGGAGAAGGGTGTTTCCACGGTGCGGTGGAGGGGTATCTCTCCGAGAACGGCAGTACACTTTCATCGTCTGGTATATCAAAAATATGCTCGCGTGAACTTGTGCCGAACGATGTTACCTATCGCGCCTGCACGCACGGACTTGGTCACGCGTTCATGCTCGAATTTAACAACAACATACATAAGTCTCTTGCGTCCTGCAGCCATCTTTCAAATCTCTCCGATCGGGAAAACTGTTATAGCGGCGTATTCATGGAAAACGTTTTTTCGTTCGGGAACCCTGACCACCCTACTAAATTTATGCGCCCCAATGACCCTACGTACCCGTGTACAGAGATAGAAGATCGCTATAAGGACTCATGTTACTCGGCTCAAGCCGCCTTCGTCATGCAGCACGGCGGTTTCAACCCATCTCTTGGTGCGGCTTTTTGTGCAAACGCACCATCCGCCTACCGGACGAACTGTTTCGGCGGTATCGGAGGAAATGCAGTTGTGTTCTTTTCGGACCCGGCTGCGATTCGTTCCGCCTGTGAGTATGCCCCGAAGGGGGCTGCACGTCGTGAATGCGTAAACCAAGCTCTTGTATTTCTCGCCTACCAATACCAAGGCGAGGTAGAGAAAGTAGGGGACTTGTGTTTTGTTTTGGATTCCGCAGAGCAAGAATCTTGCTTTCGGTCTACTGGAGACGTGATCGAAAGTTGGTACCCGGGGAAACGTCCGGAGAAATGCGAGCTCGTAGACGCGAAAGGGACGACTGCGTACCGTTTTTGTACCGGGAAATAACCGAGGTACGAGTGTTATATAATGGGAGTTCGCATGCGTACGATAATCGTTACCCTGTGTTCTCTCATCCTCTGTACTGGCTGGGCCAGCATTGCTTATGCGCATTCGACCGACGCGTCGTGGGAGGCAACGAGTACGCCCTATATTATTGATATCGGATATGACCCAAATGACTTTCAAGTCGGCCAGAGCGCGCGTTTTGATTTCCTATTGCACAACGAGAAAAATGAAAACGCCGCATCCTTCGATCACGTGTGGGTGCGCATCGTGCGCGGTGACCACACGTTGCTTGCGACGGGTATTCGCGAGCAGCAGGCAGGACCTACGACGTTGCTTTACGGATTCACAGTACCGGGCGGATACAAGATAGAGACAAGTTTCCGCGACAAGAAAGGCAACGATATCGCTGCGGCCTCGTTCCCGATCACGGTCACAGCCGGGAGTTCTTCGGTGCGTTTCTTGCCGTACGGTATCGGCGTGATCGCGTTCGTGATCGGCGTGTTCACTGGCGCGATCGGCATGCGGGCGAGAAATCACTCTGCCGCAGGTGCCTAAGATCGAAGTATTATGGTACGCTGATCCCTTCAAAGGAACGTAAGGCGTCGAGGTCGTGCATAATTTTCTCGCGCGGCACTGTGCGTACGAGTTCTGTATAGGAAATGATGTTTGCATGTATAGAGGTAAGGTCCGTTGATGTCGTTTCTCGCAGCGTTACGGAAGAAACGCCGGCGCTTGGGCTCATTGCGAGAAAAAGAGACGGAAAAGCACTATGCGAAAGAAAAAGCGTGCGCGCTCTCAGGTCGAATGGAACACCGCGCGCACTGAGCTTTATATCGTAATTGTTGACGCTTGCGATCAGCGAGACGAGAACGTCCAGCCCACCGTTTCGTTCTTGCCACATATTGAGCACCGTTTCGAGATCCCTCAGAGTCGCATCGGACTCAGCGAGACCATTCGAGCTTATTTCACGCGCTGCCGCCCCCAGGTACGCGATAGCATCTGAATCACGGTATGTGGTGGACGAGAGCAGGCGAGTGCGCTCGTGGGAAGCATATGTATAAGATTGTGCGAAACGCACCGCCCCGAGAACGCCGTACACGCTCCCGATATCCATTAACACGTCCGGGCACTGGTAGAATCCGATGGGATTCATGGGCATGTAGTCTATATTGAACCCATCTCTAACGTGCGCCAAAAGCGGCCAGATAGTGTCTTTCGTCGGCATGAAATACCCCTCGCTGGCGTACCGCAACGGCATACGGCTAACCCCGCGCAGATCGCCGTATTCGAATACGTACGGCCCGGGCTCTTCCGCCAGGCAAACGCTCTTAGAAAGAACCGGCCGCACGTTGTCTTTGGCAAGGTCGAGAGCCGCACCTGTCCTGAGCGCGATGTACGGCGCCTCCCCAATAGATTTCTCCGGTTCCGGAATGGAGAGCATGACATCTCTCTTGTCACAGGATAAGATACTGCCACCCAGGCAGCGTATCCGCGCACGCGAGGCCGTTTCGATCTCGCTGAAACGCGACACAACGATTTCTGCCGAGGAGAGAATGGCCTCTTTCGTGATCATGCCTCCGAGCGTCATGAACCGGAAGGGCGGATCGCCAGCCACGTCCTTCAGGCCGTGCAGTAAGCGCTCTGCGTCTGTGCGACCAGCGGCGATTGTCGTTTCCATTGAGAGCTCGTATACGCGCTCGTCAGTGTCGGAGCCGGAGGCCACGAACCGCTGCCGCGCTCGTTCAAGCGAGGCGAGCTGTTTGAGAAAATCAAGCGGATAAAGTGAGTCACGAACGAGAGCTACATCACGCGGATTCTTTTGCATATTCGCAAGCGCTCGCGTCGAGCTCGCGAGCTCTCGCACGCTCTTCTCGAGATTGTCTGGGTCAACGCCAGCAATGCCGAGAAGAGGAGATCGCCGCGCAAGAGCGAGCGCGTACCCCACGCGTAGGGCACGGTAGCGCTCGAAGTCCGACAGTTGCCCATGTTCCGAAGCGACCGTGCCGTCGACGACCTCGTAGCGCATACCCTCAACAGAGATGGTTTCGATGATGTTGTTTTCTCGCAGAGTTGAAGAGAAAAATAAAACCGCCTTTTCCTGCGCTCTTGCCGCACGCTCGACCGAAGCATAGGTGAAGATGCATGCAAACAAAAGCACGCAGATCCCAATGGTTATTCGCGTGTTAGTATGGATATTCATAGCGAACAGGTGGAGGACGCTATAATAGTTGCGTCCAACGCAACAACGGACTCACTCGTGGGAGTGGTTCTGCCCAGTTCTCGGGCTAGTAGATGCCGCCGCACGTTAAAAAGAAAATGTCACTGTCCTTTGTCTCCGGTGTAGGTATACATGCCGTGGCGGTCGACGTATTCCTTTCGAACGAGGATTTCATGCTTTGCCAAAATCCGCGCGAAAAAGGTGAACCCGCTGAAGTCGCTACATATGCCGAAAACCCGAAGGCGCCGAGCGCTGCACCGATGAGCAGAAGTGCGACGTTCCGGACCAATTTTTGATCGGTCGAATTCACACATCCAGTCTACCATACGAAGGGTTCTTCCGGCTACTTCGTGGGGCGTGAATATCAATGCATGCTGAGCCGTCTCGTCTTACCGTGCGTGCTTGTGCCAAGAGGCGCGCAGACAAGCGGCAGATAACGACCCTTCCCAACTCCGTCGTTGTAGGTGAACGAAGGCGCGACACGAAGGTTTCTAGCAATATCTTGTGCGAGCGTGGTCAGGTCTACCTCACCTCGGATTTCGACATGGAGAATAGGCTTAAGTTTCGGCCCCGTCAGTGTTTTTTCTTCGGAACAATGCAGTTCAAAACGATCGGAAACGCGCTCCGGCATCGTACGCAACACCCTTTCGATCTCATCAGCTCGCAGGACTCCGCCGGGCACTTTCAGGAAATCCATTCCGACCCTGCCGAGCACGGTGAACGACCACGTTCCGTGCTGCTCACAATGGTCCCCGACGACACGTACGATGTCACCCGTACGGTAGCGTATGAGAGGGAACGAGGAAGGCTCACCGGGATACGCCGTGATGACGAGCTCGCCTTCAGCGCCTGATATCACTTGGACGGGAGCGAGCGTGTCCGGGTCGACGAGTTCGTGATAGTGACTTCGTTTTGCGTGATAAACGGAAAGAGGCTCTTCGCCCGTAATCGGTCGACACGGCATGCCGATGGGGCAATCTTCTACCTCGCTCGAGCCGTAGAAGGGAAGAATCGTCGCATTCGGGAATGTCTCCCGCATAAACTCGAAGAGCAGTTTCGTGCACGCTTCACCCGCGATCTCGATGAAGCGTATGCGATGGGCTATGCCATGGCGCTTCATATGTTCCGCAACGAGAGGGATATGGAACGCGAACAGAGACATGGAATCCGCGCCGGCTGCTTTCGCCAAGCGTACGCACGCTTCGGCGTTTTTCGGATCAAATGTCACGACGCGCGCGGGGAAGCCGTGTGACTCCTGTACGTGCTGATGCCAATGCGGCATCGCGGGGACCGTGTAGGAAAGGATTGGTTTTTTAAAGTCGTGGTACGTAAAACGATATTCCATATTGCGCAGAAAGGTTCTCGGACTGAACAACGGAGGCTTGCCGCTTGTGCCCGACGACGTGCGCAGGTGGTCGACTTCCGATAATGGGATGAAAAGCCGTTCACGCAATGGCGACGCGATGAGTGCGTCTTTTGTGACAAAAGGGAGCGATGTCCAATCGTCGAGGTCGCGGATCGTTCGCGCAGGGCTTTCGGGGGCCATGCCGTACAAGTTCCGATAGAAGGAGACGCCTGACGTCTCCGTACAGCGTTCAAGAAGCACACGAAGTTCTTCGAAAGAGAGCATTCGCGCATGGTATCATGGGTCCATATTCCGCAGCTCGGGGTGTGTTCCACAGGGATCTTGTGCGGCGAGATAATGCGCGTGGTATGATGCGGGCCTATGCGTAGGGGCATGAGTATTCTATCGGCGGTAGGCATCCTTGCGATAATCGCGATCGTCGTGGGTGGTGGCATTTTCTTTGTGCGCTCGAGTCCCGCTCCCGTGAGTTCGACGCAGCCGGTCCGCGTGAAGTGGCTTATCGCGCATCAGCCGACCAGTGTATTTGCGCGCGCAACGACCGTCTTTGCGGACGAACTTTCAAAAGAGAGCAACGGTCGTATGAAACTCGAAGTCGTAATGCCGCAGGACGTCGGGGTTACCGTCGGGGACATACCGAATACGAAGGTCATGCAACTTCTCGACTCCGGTGATGTGGAGATCGCAACGACCTACACCGTTGCCCTTAGTTATAAAGATGCGCAGCTGGGAGCGCTCAACCTTCCCTTTGCGTTCGGTAGTTACGACAAGCTTCCCACTTTTCTCGACGGTGCGATCGGCTCGCGACTGCTCGACGGGATACGAGCGACGATGCCCGCTCGCGGTCTCGCTTTCACGATGAGCGGCGGGTTCCGCCTCATCGCGACGAAAGACAAGGACATACGTACTCCCGCAGACATGAAGGGTCTACGCGTAGCTACCTCCGGCGGGGTCGTTGCCGAAGCGACGCTCAAGGCTCTCGGCGCAACACCTGTCCCGCTTGACCTTGAAAATGGGTCGGCCTCCATCGACCCGAAGACCATCGACGGCGTTGAGACGACCTACAGCAGGCTTTCGGGAGTGCTCGGTAAGGAGAGTGCGTACACAAAACACATTAACGAGACCTATCACAGCGTATTCTTGACTGTGATCCTCGCGGGCAACGCTTTCTATGATTCACTTTCGCCCGAGGACCAAACAGCGCTCAAGAAGGCTGCGCTCGCAGCAGCTCAAGTGGAGCGACAGGATTCTATCGCTCTCGGAGAGCAGGTGAAGTCGCAGCTACAGGCGCAGGGGAGTGTCATCACGACTTTGTCACCGAACGCACGCGCATCGTTCAAGGCAGCCACGGAATCTGTCTACCAAGAGCTGGGTCCGCAGATAGGTCCAGACATCGTTCAAGCTATCGTCACCTCGCAGAAATAGTCCCCGCGTGGGGAATATGTGAGGTAAAGTTGAAACTCAACTCTCTTCAACTCGCGCCACCATCCTCTTCCCGCATAAGCATTGTTCTCCCCGCACAAGCGTGATCGGCAATTCGTAGCGCAAAAGCGGCAAAGGGTCGTCAGCAGCGCTCGTAAGGTATGTTGCGTCGCCCTCCATTTCAAGGCGATACGGTTCGGATAGGTGAAAAACAAGTTCCTTTTTTGCGGCGAGTTTTTCGCACTGCTCGAGGAAAGGAACGCCGGGGAAGATGTGGACCTCTTGGGCAACATGCGCGGTGCTGTTTTGAAGAGGGGCAGGTATCGTCCATTCGTTTCGGGATACCGGATGCACGATAATCCATGCATCGGGAAACTGCGCTCCCGCTTCCAGGAGGTATGACGAGAATTTGAACGCATCCTGGGAGTCGGTAACCACCGTATCCATGTTTGCGGTCCGTATCGCGGCCGCGCCGACGGGCATGTTGCCCTGATCGTTTACGAATATCGGTGTGCCCACCGCCTGTCCCGCGGCAAAAAGTGCGGGTTCAATTTGCCAAAAAAGCGGTAGCCGCATCACGATGCCGCGGGAGCAGAACGCGCGGAGCGTCGTTTCTACCGAGGCCCACTTCCATTGCAGCGGACGCGGGAATGCGCGCAACTCAGGGTCGTCGGGGTCGAAAGAAGTCGGGACAACGAAACATGGCATATCTCGTATGCGATCCTGAGCCTCGTCGATCTTCCGAATAAGTTCTGCGTGCGTCATTCCGGCGAGTATATCAAAGTTCTAGAACGGTGGCAGCAGATTCGCGTAGAGGTCATTGAAGAACATAATGTCGTGTATAAGAGTCTGCGACCCCGACAGCGTCTGTGGCATGGTCGAATAGTACACGTACGGCTCGTTGGTTGGAGAAAGTGTGTTGGGGGGCATGAGCTCGCGCGCGGTGCCGATAAGCGAGCCGTTGTCTCCGAGGAACAGCGGGATGAATCCGCTATCGCTGAAAAAGAGACGTGGAGCGCTTGGGTCGGTAGGAACACCCCCAAGAGAAAGCGTTTGATTCGCGTGTTCACCAACCGCGATTTTTCTGACAGTGTCCTCCAGTCCCCCGGTGTTGTATTTAAATTGCAGAGTGAGTGTGATGATGCGTTCTGCTATGTTGCCCGGCAGTGAGCCACGAAGATTTTTAGCGAGGGAAAGATATCGGATAGCGTCTGCTTCCTGTAGTACGGCCCCCCCCACGATGGTTTGTTCAAGCCCGCGCAGGGCTGAGACAGTGGCGGCGTCTTTTGCATACTCGCTCAAGGGAGATTCTCCAATGAGCGCTCGCACCGCAATGACCGCGATGATCTTGCTGGTGTCGGACTGTATGCGAAGGCATTTGTAGTGAGTGAACGGGGAGTGCCACAGGTACATCACGCCGTGGGAAGTAAAGTACTGCAGGAACGGCGTGGAGGATGAGCCGATTCTGAAGAGACGAATATCTCCGAGGGGAAGCGGTGTAAGCAACGGCTCTCCGCCGACAACGCCCGTGTACATAGTGAAAATGGGTTTTCCGGGAACGCCGGACGCGCACACGCTGTCCGACAGGGCGACAAGTGGGGCATTCTCAACTTGTGGATCTTTGTACGCCGACGCCAAGAGGCGTTGTATCTCGTGGGTAGTCGAGAGTGCCGCAGGGCCCACCTTCACAGGTGGTGGAAGAATGATAGTGGGATACGAAAGGTCAGCGGTGTCGCAGGCGTGGATAATGCCGCGCACGCAATCGGTGCGCGATCGTATATGTGATCTTGCGGCGAGAAGGGCGTCGTGCAATTGAGAAAGCGCAGATACAATCGTCTGCTTGCTCACAATCGCGTCTGACGCGGCGTACACGGTCGAGGTGTCGCTAACCGTGCTCACGAGGGATCTCCTAAAACGACTCAAGCTGCTCTCGTATGCAGCGAGGGCGCTGCGGAGCGCATCATCGTACCGCGAGGCATCAGTATCTTTACCACTTTCTATGAATGAGCGTCGGGCGTCTTCTGCCCCAACAAGCGCCGACAGAAATGGAATTGGGAACAGGTCGTCGACGGCGCGTGCGGAAGATGGAGTGGCTTGTGATACAGCGATCTCATTCTGCGTTTGCGCCAGTTTCTCAATAGCGATGCGCAATTTTGCCGTGTCCTCGCCAGGAATCGCTAGAATAGGGGAATAATCGGCAGACACTTTCTTGTAGGCGAGCTCCAACACCGGAAGTGCGGATCCTGGCGCATCTATTAACTCCTGCTCCCGATACACAATTCCGCCGTCAACGCGATACGCTGTTCCATTCCATTCGACGGTCACGATACCGGTCTTCGCGAGTGCGTGCTCGAAGAACGCTTTCGCGTCGTGCAGGCGCTGAGCTGAATACAAAGACACACCCCAAACGAGTGCACAGATCACAATCCATCCGCCTACCGTCCACATAAGCCTGTATCGGGTATCGAGTTGTTTGAAGTATGGGATGGTCATCACATTTTTTTCGGAAGTTCCGTTCTATGAACGAATGCAGAGTCTCATATCCTCACTCATACGTGAGTGCACAATAGCATGTTTCCCCTATGTCGATGATAAATGGCCCGAAAATAATAGCAGACCGAAGGATATCGCGTTGAACGTGAGAAATATCGACAACGCATACGGCGCACGGCTCCACACCTTGAAGATATTATGCTTTTTATTCCATCGGCGGAAGATGTCATAGCCGATAAGAAGCAGCGCGAAATAGAGACTACTGAAGAAGATCGTCCACGTGACATCCCGTATAAATCCCATGAGTACCATAACGATCGTATACCCAATGTATGATGCGATGCGGTCGTCCCTGAACCATGCGCCTTTTATTGCAGCGTGCACAAAGCGCGAATACAGGTGATCGCGGAACCACCATGTCAGAGATATGTTCCAGCGATTCCAATAGTCACGGATGTTACGGGCAAGGAACGGACTGTTGAAATTTTCCGGCATATGGATCCCGAACAAATAGCCGGTACCGATCGAGAATGAGCTGTATCCGGCGAACACGAAAAAGAGATAAAACGCATACGCGTACATGAACGATGCGATATGCACGAGGTCCATACTCGCCGCCGCGTGCGGAAGCCAGTACTGCTGGATAAGCGGCGCGATAATGAATGCGTACAATAAACCCCTGAATATCCTGTGCACGCCGTCGCGGACGTCGTTGAAGAGTTCCGAGTGCGTCCGGTTACGCTCCCAATCCGCGTGGAATCGGGGGTATCGGTCGATCGGTCCATGGCCAATCGTTGGGAAAAACGCAATAAACGAGATGTACTCTGTAAACGATAGTCTCGTGATGAAATTGTCACCGATACTAAAAAGTACATCAAGTGCTCGAAATGTGATGATATAGAGACCTAGAAATCCTATGCCTATTCGCTGGCCTGTTACAACAAACTCGAACATGACGATAAGCGCAGGCGCGGCAGCGACGAGTACGGCGCCGTAGAGAACTGATTGGCGCTGCGTATACCCGCGCAGCGCGACAAGAACACGCGCAATGCACCACTGTGCAACGATCAAGCCGAAAACAACCCAAAAGGGGTGAGATGGTGCGTGCGCGATAGAGCGCAATTCCCAGTATTGGATTACGATCATGACCACCGTCGCGACGGCGATCCATGCATGTGCCAAGCGTTGTTTGCACACTAAACCGATGGCGAGAGCCGGGACCACAAGTGCTAATAGAATGCCGAAATATGAGAATAAGGGCTGCAGTGTCATGCGTGATGATGTTCGGCGAGCTGCGTCCGATCTACTTTCCCGTTCGCAGTGAGCGGAAAGTGGCCTACGAACCGGATGGTGCGGGGGACCATATAGAGCGGGAGACGTTTACCAAGTTGCGCGCGCAGTGAGCGAGCTATCGTTGGATCACGAGCGGTATGTCCCGACGTGAGAATGACGAACGCGGCCAATGAGTTGGGCGTTCCATTTTCCGTCTTCACGATTACCGCCGCATCGTGGACGCCGGGCAGCATTCTAAGATTTGTTTCAATGTCTCCGATCTCGATCCGGTATCCATGCAATTTTATCTGGTCATCGAGCCGACCTTCGAAGAAAAGAAGACCATCGCGCACATATCCTCGGTCGCCGGTGCGGTATGAGCGGATGCCGTCGGTTTCGAAAAATACACACTGTGTCAGCACAGGGTCATCGAGGTAGCCCGGACTCACATGTGGGCCGGTTATGACGATCTCGCCGCTGTCTCCGACCGGCAACTCTACACCGTCTCTCATAATACGTACCTTTCCTTGTGATCTTGGGTAGCCGAGAGGAATGCGGTCATACTTCCGGATGAGGCCTTGGTCAACGCGAACGGACGTCGTTGCGACGGTCGCCTCCGTCGGGCCATATGTGTTCCATATTTCGGCGTGAGGGAATCGTTCCATGAGAGAAGATGCGACATGCGGTGAGAGCGTCTCGCCGCAGAAGAGAAAGCGCTTTATGCCGGGTAGCAGCGGTTCGGCAAATGTCTTTTCTGCAAGACACAGGCGCGCGAACGATGGGGTTGATGCCCATGTCGTGATGTGCGATCCCGCGAGGCGTCGATACATACGCGCCGGATCAAGTATGTCATCTTTCGAGATGCTCCAGAGGGTGTTTCCGGTCACGAGACTCGGGAATACGCTCATGACGGACATGTCGAATGAATACGGGGCCTGATCCAAAAATACCTCTGCTTGTGTTATGAACTTCTGCTCATCAAGCATCCAATGCAGAAAACTTCCCACATTATCGGCGGTGATTATCACGCCTTTCGGTCGCCCGGTGCTACCGGACGTGAACATGATATAGAACGGTTCGTCGCCCTTTGGCGCGCGCCATGGCCCGCTCTTCGTAAGCGGATTGTTTCTTACAATTTCCGCAATGTTCTCCGGCGTGAGCGTAGTGGCGGCGTGCGATAGTTCGACGATATCCCGCGCACGCTCGTCCGGGATCGACGCGTCAACGGGGACGTATGCGTGTCCCGCCTTGATGCATCCAAGAAATGCGATGAGCATCTCCGGCTCTTTGTGTCCGTAGACGGCAATCGGCGGGTGCTGTTTTTGCCATGGTGCGTTTGACCGCAAAAAAGCAGCGACAACGTCCGACTGTTGCGCTAATTCTCCGTATGTCAGTGTTCGCTCGCCGCTTATATACGCAGAATGATCCGGCGTTTGCAAGGCCAAAGATTCGATCTTCTCGAGGATATCCATATGTCAGTACACAGGTCGAAAGAAAAGCAATTTTGGGGTGAATTCGAGATGACCGTACATGATAATGAGGATGGTTATAATGCCAATATAATAAAGCGCTCGTCCCGCGCGCGACACAGTTGGTCGGTCAGAGAATTTCTTGAAGGCTCGCCAATATTCTTCAATTGACATAGGTCATTTCTACAAAGTCTCGTTCGCGTGTGCGAGTCGCGATGTGACCGTCGTGATGATCTTGCGTGGCGTAGACCACTGATCGCGCTCAACGGATGCGGGCGGAGTATCGATATTGAACTTCTCGGAAAGCGTGACGATCGTCTGGATCAAACCGAGAGAGTCCAGCAAGTCTTCGTCAAAGAGGTTAGCATCCATGTCGTCCAAGGAAAACTGTGTTTGCGTTATGTGTTCGAGAACAGTAAAAACAGCATCCCGAATTTCGGGTGTGTCGACATGGGCTGCAGTGTGTCCCGTACCGTTCATGACACTAGGACGACGCAATTCGCTATAGCCGTTCCGCCGTCGTGTGCAATGCTTATGTCACAGCCGATCACATCGTAGGAAATATCCGCATGTACAACAGCGCGAGGCTTTCCTGATGGCTCGTTGAGTATCTCGATCAGGAGCCACGATTCCCGGGTAATTGAGAGCGCCTTTACGACTGCTTCCTTGGCGGCAAAAATGCCGGCCAAATGCTGGCCTGATATTTTACTTCTTTCGGATGGAAGAAACATGCGGGAAAGCAGGCGCTCTCCACCTTCCTTAAGCGCTTTCTCGAATCGGCCTATATCCACAATATCTATTCCCGTCAATATCTTAATCTGCGACACGCGCTCATTATGCGCGGCTGCTTGCGTATGGGCAAGCGCACGTTACAATGGGACAATGCCTGAGAGATACACGACCCCCCAAGTAGCTACGGTCATTGCAGCGGTCATTGCGGGCTTCTCACTCCACATATTTATAGAGCAATTTTTCACGTATAGCAGTACGTCAAGGCTTGCATCGGGCGATGAGTGCCTGATGAGACAGAACCCGAACCAGAACCCGAACAAGATGCTCTTTATCAACTGCGGAGGCTTCCTTCAATAACATGGCGGGTGCTCCCATGGAGCGAGCCGACGTGGTGGAATTGGGGATGCGGACCGTTGCCGACTTTGTTTCGCGTGCACCAGGGGATCCGGCTGATACCTATGCCTTACGGTTGACGTCCGGAACATCGGGCAGCGGTCCTGTCATGGTTGTGAGACAGTTCGATCCGGTGCAAAACGCTCGTTACTATGCAGACGCATCCGATATTATCGCTGCTTTTTTTGGATCGCGTTCAACGCGCCTCACACAGGCGATGAACATGCGCAAGAGCGGCGCGCTCCGACGGCACATGCTGATTCTCGACGGGGGGGATGTTACGCCGCACATTGACACATTGCTTCAACAGTTTGCTCCCGATGCACTTCTCGGTCTCCCATCAGTTATGGTGAAAATCTCTTCGCGTATGCCGGCGGATGTTCGTCGTGGTGTGAAAGTGATAGTCGCGGGGGGGGAACATGTGGGCGCAGCTGCGCAAAAGTATTTTCTGCAGCAGTATCCGCACGCGCGGATAGACACGTTTTACGGTTCTTCCGAAGTGGGCGTTGTTGCAGGGGCTTGTCCGTATGATCCGACCACGATATACCATCCGTTGCCGAACACGTTTATCGAGATAGATGATCCCGACAAGGATGGCGTGGGCGATATCCTCGTCACAAAAACAATATACCGAGATCAAAAAGTACGTCGGTACCGCATTGGCGATATGGGAAAAATAATCGACGGCCCGTGCCGGTGCGGTGAGTCGGTTAGTTTTGAAGTAGTCGGGCGCACCGGGTATGATTATATCAAGCTTGCCGGAGCTATCTTGCGCCGTGAGGAGTTTGATCGGGTCGCCTTGTCGCTCGGTGAGTACATATCTGATTATCGTGCGGAGGCATACATCGCCGGGACGGTCGAAGAATCCAAGGGTGGCATTATACTCTCCGTGTTCCGGAAGAGTAGTGTATTGAACACATCCGAGCTTGAGCAGGTGCGTGTGCTTTTTGCCGAGCGACTTTTTATCTCCACTACCCTCACGCTTGCCCAAGCCGTTTTGAAGGGTTACTTTGTCCCGCTCGAGGTCGTCGCAGTATCTCAGCCGTTCCCGAAGCAGAGTAAGGACGTCACGCTCAGACTGAGACCATCATGACCGGGACGTTCCTACAGGTCCGCTCCAGAGCGGATTTCATGCGGGTAGCACTTCGGGAACGCCGCTCCAAGGACGAGAAGTCGCTCGTGAAGATCGTTCACACCAACGACGGAGATTTTTTGTCAGAATGGAGCTTTGACGATATCAAGCGCGAGCCCTATGGAATTATTTCAAAGCGGCCGATGGTCTTTATGCTGGATGCTCACGAAGCGATAGAGAAGTCGATGTGGTGCTACGAACGCGCGATGGTGCCGCTCATCGGTGAGCTCGACTTGGACATTGCCGTGTATACGGCTGAGAAGTATCAAATAGATCAGCTCATAGCGGATGCAGAATCGTGCATAAAGTTGGTGTCGTACCTACGGTCCCGCGCTGAGCCTCTGCTCGCCATATCAATACTCGACGCATCGTTTGACCCGGCGTCGCTATTGCCGCTCGCGCCGTTTGCGAAGCAGGTACGTCTCGTGCTTACGCTGCCGGAAACGGGCGTCATCGCGGAAGCGCCGCTTTCAAAGGCACCGGTCTTTTCCGTCGCGCCGGATTGCAAAATAGACGCAGGCGGTTCACTTGTCGTCACGAAATTGTTGCCGCTCGTCACGCCCATCACGGGGTACGATACGGGAATACGCATCGCCGTACAGTCGAAGCTCGCGGACGGGTCTGTGGAGTCATTCGTCCTTTCAGATAATTAAAAAAATCCGGCGGCATACGCATGCCGCCGGGGTCTCGAAGTCGTGTTACCGCTTATCGAGATGCGGGACTTTCCTTGTACGACTGGTACCAGGCGATGTCCCCATCGAGCTCTGTCCGGACAGCTTCCGGGGTGCGAGGGTACGGCTCGACCCACGCGTTCTCAAGGCCTTTGACGAAGCGGGGGTCCTTCATCGCCTCGAGCAGGGCCTTGGTGAGGATCTCCTCGCGGTCCTTCGGAGTGCCGGCCGGTACAGAATACGCACTCCAGCCGATGACCTTGCCGTAGGCCTCGCCGCCTGCTTGCTCGTGCAGGGTTGGGACGTCCGGCATGAACACGCTGCGCTTGAGGCCGAGAACGCCCACAACGCGAATCTGGTCCTTACCCATGTGCGGGCGGATGACCGAGATGTTCACGAACGCAGCGTCCATGTCTTCATTGGGGCTTAGCAATTCCAACATCAGCCCGGCGTCGCCGCCCCCTTTGGACGACATCAGCGGAATGCCCATGTTCTTCTTTTCCGTTCCGGGCTTATTCACGTTGAGAACGGAGGCGAGAAGATGTGCCCCCGTGTTGCCGTTCTGGAAGGTATAGCCGATCTTGATCGGCCCGTGCTCGCGGGCGTATTTGATCACGTCCGCAAGCGATGACCCGAGCTTCGCACGCACCACGAGCGCGTGCGTGTGTTTTGCGTCACCTGCGAGCAGGTCGAATGACGAGGGCTTATACAAAAGGCCCTCACCACGCGTCACGCGGTTGATAGGCGCCGTGACCAGCGCCCCCGTGTGCAGCACGCAGAGCGTGTAGGCGTCCTTTGGTGCTAGTGCGCATCGTTGGGCGCCGACTTCGCCGCCTGCGCCAATCACATTCTCGACGACGATTGTCCATCCGTGCTTTTCGGCAAGGATCTCCGCGATGCGACGTGCGGATATGTCGAGTACCGACGCCGGCGGAACCGGCGCGATGATGTGGATGGTCCGGCTGGGGAAAGCTTCTTGTCCCAGCGCAGAGCCGACGGTCGCGTATGCAAGCACGCATGCTGCGAGCATGCATCTCAGCAGATTTAACATCTTCATCGTCGTCCTCCCAATTTGACCGTAGGATTACGGTCCCAGCGAGAGTATAGACAAGAGCATGCCCTTTTTCAAGGCATTGCCCGTTGGACGTGTTCTCTGGGGCCGCCCGTGTTTCGTTACCTTTCTGGTCCCCACTCAGGTCACCCTTGTTTTCAGATCAGAACGGGTTTCCGTATACGATCGCATGAGCTCGCATGACACCGCCCGCGAAGGGGGAGATGTAGATACGGACGCGTGTCCCCGGGGTCAGGCCGGAAGACGTGCCCGGCACGATGCTAGATACGCCCGTCACGGTCCCGTCCGGACGCATGGATAATTCTTCGTGCAGCAAGATGGTTCCTGGCATTATCACGACCTGTAGATCCTGCGTGGTAAGGTTCGTGGTAAACGGATTTAACAACCGGACGGTCATTGCCCCAGTCTTGTCGTCGAACAACTGCACGGTCCCATAACGCATGGTTCCTGACGCCACTAGCGCTGATGCGGTACTTTGCAAGTGCGTCGAGACTCTCTTGTATGATACGTAATAGACGATCGCTGCATATAAAAGAAAACCGAATACAGCGCAAAGGAGCGCCCCCCCCGCTACCATTTTCCATTGACGTTTTCCGTGAGGCGTGTAGTTCATGGATGCGGTGCTGGGCTCGCTATATCGTCCACTTCAAAGGGTCCCACCTGATTCTTTATAAACGCACGGACGGGCAGATTGACAATACCTGAGCTAATAACGACAGGTGCACCAAGACCATCGTCACTGGAGACTGATCTGTCCGCGTACCGAATGTGCTTGTCGCCATAGTTAATTTCTAGCCGCGTTGTTGTGCTTGGATCGAATGGGCTCAGTCGTTCCAAAAGGAACACACGCGCCTGCGTGTTAACTCCTACGATAATCCCACGCGCCACGATGGTCCCATGTTGGATAACGTCAACCTGGGGGCGGTCTGCGAGCCCTTCCTCGATGTGGACAGGGGTTATAAGCACGTAGGCAGTGCTCACCCCGCCTCCGAAGGAAATGAATAGCAAAAGCACGAATATCGCGGATCGCATGTGAGATACGATACCACACGGAGGGATTACATTCTGAGCCGGTATCGCCAGGGTCGGAAATGGTACACTTTTACAGCACAATTCTATATGGCACGTTTATTGTCGTTATTCGCAAGCACGTTTCTCCCGTTCTCTATTGCGGTCTTAGCTGTCGCGGCGGTCCCCATCGGTGGAATGAATCTTCCCCAACAACAGGGGATATTGACCGCGTTTGCGTTCGGTATCGCCCTCTGTATCTACGCCGTCGCAGTCATTTTTAATACTCGTTTCTCATTTCGACCCATAGTGCTCCTCGGCGTACCGATCGTACTCGTCGCGGCGTTCTCGAGCATTCAGACGCAAGCCGGTATTTACTCGGTATTCGGTAACGGCTTCGAGCCGGGGACGGTCGGCTCTCTCGTTCTCTTTGCCGCAGCGATCGCGATCGGGTTTTCCGCTTTGTCACGAGCTCCCCGCTGGTTCTTGTATACGTATCTCATGGCGGGAGTTGTCGGCGCGTTCGGCGCCGCATTCCTATGGTTTGGCCTGGATGTGCTCAAGCCTCTGAGCGGCACATGGCCTCATCTGTCATATGTTCTGTGTTCCACGGCGCTTCTAGCGGCGTTGCTTTTCGATCGTGACGGGCCGGGGCGTCGGCGTGGTGTGTACGGAGCCGCTGCCACCGTGCTCCTCGGCGGCTTTGCGGCTTTTTTTGATCCCGCTGCTGCGGGTATCGGCATTGCCATGGGGATTATTGCTGTCATCCTCACACTCGCATCAGACAAGGGGTCGGCATATTCACAATTCCCTTTCGCAACAGCGTTCGCAAGCATACTCCTCCTCACATTTCTCATGTTTGGCCTCGGTCAGCCCCGTGGTACGACCGTGAATGCGTACCCATCGTTCTTGGCGACCCAGCTCATTATCGGGCCTGCATATACTCATTCTTTGGGCACCGCTCTTTTTGGTACGGGTCCGAATTCTTTCTCCTATGCGTGGAATGCGTATCGGCCGCAGGAAATAAACATGACCCCACTCTGGAATTTCGATCCCGTATCTTCGTACAGCACGATAACGACATTTGCGGTAACACTCGGAATGCTTGGGCTTTTTGCTCTCTTCTTGGGTCCGGCGGTGCTCGTCGTGCGGTTCCTGTCAAAAGCGGGGGAGGTATCCCTTTCGCACATTGCGGTCGAGGAACAAGGAGTTTTTGAGGCGTGCTTCGTTCTTTGTTGTTTTCTCTTCCTCTCAATGCTGTGGTATCCCGTGGGGGTACCGCTCTTCGTCATGGCGGGGCTTTCTCTCGGTTTCTCTTTGAGATTTCTCTTCACACAAGAGCTTCACGTCTTCCGCGAGCTGTCTCCGTGGGTGCGGTATTGTATCGTGGTCCTGCTCATAGGGGCCGGCGCCGTCTTCATGTGGGTGTCGGCGCACCAGTTCGCCGGTGCCTGGTACCATGGTCAAGCTGCGACCATGATAAATGCTGACGCGCACAGCAACGCGAGTGCCGCGCCGCTCTTTGAGAAAGCGGCAGATGCATGGCCCACTGCAGAGTACCAAATCCACGCCTCGAATGCCGATGCCGCCGCGGCTCTCTCGCTTGTGTCATCAACGATGTCCGGGAAAGATGCGAATACGACCGAGCTCAACACGGCGATAAATAAATCGGTTGGCTATTCCGATCGTGCAACCGTATCTGACCCGCGTGACTACAGAGTATGGCTCGCACGCGCCTCACTCTACATTTTGCTCGCACAGTTCTCTCTTCCGAATGCAGCCGATGCTGCTTCAGGTGCGCTCTACCGAGCAGCTCTACTCGCCCCCGTTGATCCGCGGGTCCCGTATACCCGTGCCTTTCTGGACCAAGTAAAAGGCGATACGGCAGCTGCCGCAGTGGACATCCAGCGTGCCCTCGACCTCAAGCCTGATTATCAAGACGCTCTGAAGTGGGGTCTCCCACGATAACTTTATTGATGGTGGTATTTTCGGCAACGGTAAGTAACGCCCCTCGTCTCATTTGCCATATCTTTTTTGGGTAGGGAAGTGCTAAAATAAACCAATGTTAAAGACGCGGGCGCTTTTCTTCGTGGTGGTACTTTTTGCATTGCCGCAATTCGCACATGCCGCCCTGCAGATCAACGAGAGCGTCACCATCAATGGCGATCTGAATGTTACCAGCGCTCTCTCCAAGGGTTCCGGCAGCTTCGTCATCGACCACCCGCTCGACCCGAAGAATAAGCTTCTCTACCACTCGTTCGTCGAGTCGCCGGAGGTCAAGAACGTGTACGTCGGGCGCGCAACGCTCGACGAAAACGGGAAGGCGACTATATCCCTGCCGTCCTATTTCCTTCCGCTCAACAAAGACTTTCGCTACTTTGCGACGCCCATCGGTGAGGGGATGCCGGACCTGTACCTATCGGTCGGAGTTAAGCCGCGATTTTTTGGATTGTTCGGTACGCCGCTGTTCGAGATAGCCGGAGGCGCGCCTCGGGGTGAGGTGAGCTGGATGGTGACCGGCGTCCGCCACGACCCGTACATCCTCGCGAATCCGATAGTTCCGGAGGTACAAAAAGGAAGTGGCGCCCCATACGCCCAAAGCATGTATGTGCATCCCGCACTCTATGCGACGAGCACGCGCCAGAAATAATATGAAAAGTAGTATGAAACTTAAAACTGTCGTCATTGTCGTGCTAGGTATCATTGTGGGCATGGGACTTACGC
This sequence comes from Candidatus Kaiserbacteria bacterium, assembly GCA_016217925.1. GTDB lineage: Bacteria > Patescibacteriota > Minisyncoccia > Phycocordibacterales > UBA2100 > UBA10103. Next base: position 343,431 of record JACRFK010000003.1, on the reverse strand, counting down.
CCGTTGCGCGTGCCGCGCTGACCGTTAATGCCAACCTGCTCGCGAAAAGTACGTTCGATATCACCGGCTCCATCTCCAAAGGCGCGGGCTCGTTCGTCATCGACCATCCGCTCGACCCGAAGAACAAACTCCTCTACCACTCGTTCGTCGAATCGCCCGATACGATGAATCAATATGATGGCATCGCGACATTCGATGCAAACGGTGAGGCGACGGTTCGGCTACCGGATTATTTTGGAGCAGTCAACACAAAATTCACCTACCAATTCTTCCCTATAAATGCGCCGATGCCGGGCCTCTACATCAAACAAAAAATCAAAAATAATTCATTTGTCATTGCGGGCGGGAAAGCTGGAGGGCAGGTGAGTTGGATGGTGACCGGTGTGCGTCATGACCCGTACGTCCTCGCGTACCCCATTATTCCGGAAGTGGAGAAGGGGCCGCGCGCACTCTTGAACAAGGGGGAATGCATCTTTGAACCGCTCTGCAGATAAGCTTCCTGTTCTCTACGGCGGCTACTTATCTTGCCACGCCGCGCTGTTGTTTCTCACGGATCTTCGTGGCGGATATCGCGTGGAGGCGCTCACCGACGTCGATGCGGCGGATGGCGTATCCCACATCGCGGCCGTAACAGATTTCGTCAATGTCCGGAACGACGATAATCGTTACCAACTTGGCGTATTTCTTTAGCGCTCTCTGTATAAATACCCGGCGCTCCTTAAGGGTGTACGGATTCGAGTCGCTTATCTCGGTGTCGCGCATCGCAACGACGACGGGCTTGTTCTTCTTGAGCACGGTCTCGATGATGGTTTTGTGCCCTTTGTGGAACGGTTGCCACCGGCCGACGAAGAGGCTTGCGGGCTGTTTCTTTTTTTTGCTCATGAATCACATCTCTCCCCGTACCAGCAAAATCTGTGCAGACAGGGAGAATGATATACTACTACACTCATTAAATATTGTTGAGTAATAACACATGAAGAAGTTTCTGACATACGTCCGCATCGGATTACTGAAGTTGTTTTTTACGTTCGCCGAAGCGATAGGACTGTTCGCCCTGTTCGAAAAGTATTATTTCGACACGAGTCTTACCGCCCGCAGCAAAATGGGGAAACTCCCCGTCATCATGAGAGAGAAAGTCGACGAGAGTTACATTCTCGCCGCGCCGTTCAGTATCAGAGAGAACAACGAGGTGCCCGGCGCCGTGTACTTGTCCGACCTGTACGGGACGTGCGTTCACAAATGGAAAACGGTCTACCAGGCATCCAACGCAAGGCTTACGCGGGACGGAGAGTTGTACGTTTCTCTCATTGCTCCCGACCGGCGGGACGTGTCGGGTTTTCCCGGCGGCGGAAGAACGGGCATTATCCAAAAATTGGACTGGGATAGTACTGTTCTCTGGGAGTATAAAGACCCGAAGATTCACCACGATTTTGAAGTGCTCCCCAATGGGAACGTACTTCTTATCGGGTGGGACAAGCTTTCCAACGAGCAAACGCGGGAGGTCGCATCACGCGTTACCGGTAGATCGAGTGATGCGCCGCTGTGGAGCGATGTTGTCTTTGAGGTAAATAACAGGGGCGAAACGGTTTGGGAATGGCACGCGAAAGACCATGTTGACCCCGCCATAGATGAAATGGGCCAGTTCCCGTACCGCGATGAGTGGACTCACACGAATTCCGCGACCCTTGTGGAGAAGAGTCCTTTTGACGGCGAGTCTGCAATCCTCCTCAGTATGCGGCATACCGGAAGGTTGCTCATGGTGAGTAAGCGAACGGGTGCCGTTCTTTGGAGGTCTCCCAAGAATATGTTTCTGGGTCAGCATAGCCCGTCGTTCCTTCAAAACGGGAACATCATGGCGTTTGATAATGGCCTGCATCGTCTCCCTAGTTCTCACTCGGAAGTCGTGTCAAGCAGGGTCCTCCAAGTTAACCCGCTCACGGATGAAATAGTCTGGAGTCTCGACGGCGGGAAATCTCCCCTTGAGAAAGCGCGATTGTATTCCTCCGTGGTATGCGGCGCCGAGCGGCTTCGCAACGGCAACATACACGTCTCCGTCGGTCCGGCGGGACACTTTTTCGAAGTGACTCCCGAAAAAGAGCTGGTGTGGGACTATATCAATCCCTTTACGGCATACGCATCGGGTATTTGGCCAAATAACGGGGTCTTTCTGGCGCGTCGCTACCACAAGGACGAAATTGTCTGGCCCGAGACACTGCCGTCCCCGCTTCCCGCGCGGCCCGCCTATGCACAGATTGCAATTCAAGCCGCCAAAGATTCTCTTAATCAGTAGGCGCCGCCGAAGGATGCTTCGTGTCCTTCAGCAAATAGTCATACTCTCCCGCGTGGAAGCGCTCGAAGTTGTCGATAGATGTCACGAAATCGGCACGGGGAGGCGGAGCGCCGGAGAGAAAATATGATGCAAGGTTTGAGCCCGTCTTGTTGAGAGGTACTCCCTTATACAGTGTACTGTTCCCGTAACTAAAAGACGGATTGTACATTTGAAAAAACGACGGGAAAGCGCTTTCGGACACAAAGAGAAACCGCGGGTCGGGAACGGAGTTCCAACCGGCTTTCACGTCATCCAGTTTGTTGCGCATGGACGCCGACACCTCATGCGCGACTATTTCTAATCCGGCGCTCCTGTTGCGGAACATAAGCGCGAGTTCATAGAGGTCGCGCCGGTCATCTGCCGGTACTGTGGAGATGTCTTGGAAGGCGTCGCGAACGTAAGACACCGCATCGGCGTCACGGATATATTTCCGCGCGAGCAAGGCCTCCCGGGCGGGAGGGGCGATATCCGGATGCTTTTCCGCGAAGGCTGCCGTATACAAAGTAGCGACGACTGAGCTTACGTCCCGCCCCTTCTCGTTGCAGCGATAAAAAATGAATGGGTTGATGACAGAAAGGGGGATCGGAATCTTGCCTTTAAAGAGACCTGGCGTCGATGCGCCCGTCGGTCGCATGTAGAAGATGTCCCCGACGTATCGGATCTGTTGTGCAGGTTGTACTTGCGTCTCCGGGTTGATTCGCCAAAAGAAATGCGGTCCCTGTACCGCACTTAGACACGTACTTGACGCGACCTCAACCACTTCACTACCGCCGCCGTACACAATTCCGGCGTCTTGTAACAGTGAGAGAATTACGTCCGCCCTTCGCAGGGCAAGCGCTTCGCGTGCGGGACTTGGCCCGCGCACATTTCCGGGAAGCGTCATAAGCAGGTCCCGCGCGTCACACGCATGTATCACACCGGAAATGCAGCTCGCACGGGACTCCGCGAGAGCCGCAGAGCGTTCCGCGCCGGACACAATTTCGTTGAGCGCGCCCTTGATGTCGTCCACGGTCGTGGAGAGAGTAAACGAGCTTATGTCTTTCACGTCGCCGACATGGGCAAGCATCGACACGCGGAAGGCGGCGGCATCCGCCCGTTCGGACTCAATCGTGTGGATTAGTCGCTCGCTGTACTCACGTTCGCCGGAATAAGAACCGTTCCGTATGAATGAAAGCCGCGCTCTCTCAAGTGACGCAAGTGCGCGAAGAAAATTGACGGGGTAGAGCGCCGTCCGCACATGTTCCACCGCCTCTACCCTTTTCTGCAGGTCAAGCGGGGCGCCTGACAGTTGCTCCGCATCGGCATCGAGCAGCTCTTGGAGCATGTCGGCGGCTTCCTCTTGTATTTTCTCCAGGTCTGCTGCCCGCGCATCAAGTTGGTCTGTGTCCGTCCCCGCAAGCGCGAGCAAGGGGGAGCGCTCCGCAAGCGTATGTGCATAAGCAAGCCTGAGTGCGGAGGATGCGGCACTGCGGGAAGCGGGTATGCCGTGCTTTGTGACGCGTCCACCCCGCACTTCGTACTGAGTGCCTCGCACGGAAACGGTCGTATCCACCTGCGCCGTTTCCAAAACACCCGAAAAGAATCTGATCTCTTCAGCTTCACGGCGATTGGAAAATACGGCTACGGGAATAAGCGCTCCGGCCAATACGGCAACAAGTATCACGACCCGGATTCTTTTGAGCGGCCCGCGTCGCGTCATCGTCATAATTTCCATACTATACCCCATCCCCGCCTCTGCACATTTCGTGTAGGTGTGGGCGCGGGATATTCAACGTGTGATAACATATACGCATCGGACTATGGTACGCAATTTTCATAAAATCTTCTTTTTCGGGATAGTACTGGTTGCCAGTGTCGCGCTCGCGGCGCTCCTGTATTTCGAGAAATTTATTTCGCGATTCTATAGTGGGGAGCGGGCAGTGGTGGCGGGCGCGAGCTGTGTCGAACCCACCTATCAGCAGGCGAACTCCGGTAATCCAAACAAGACCCTGTTCGTCACATGCGACGGATATCTGGAGTAGCGCGGGTCTCTCAACTTCGCGCACGCCTTTTTGTGTGAGTACAATATGCAAATGAAGGCCGCCCAAGATATTCAGTCATTCGTTGAGAGGGTGAGGGCACATGATACGGAATTTTACCGGGACCATTGGGGTACCGCTCAGGCGTTCGGGGAGCTTCCTCCGGTATCGCGCGAAGATTTCAGGCGTGTGCCGCTCTCGAAGCGCCGGTACAAGAACGGGAAAGCGATGGTGAAGGTAATCCGGGATGCGAACGGCCCGTTTCTTTCGGAGTGGGCTGCCGACGATATCCGTGAAGAGCTCTATAGTGTGCCGTCTAAGCGCCCGATGGTGTATTTGTCCAATGCGCATGAGTCGCTTGAGAAGGGTGCGTGGTGCCGCCTGAACGGTATGCCCTCACTCGTGGGTGAGCGGGAACCCGAAGTGGCGGCGATAGAGGCGGAGCGATTCCGCATTGATTCGTTGATAACCGACTCGACGAATCTCCCGAAACTCCGGTCCTATCTGGAAGGCCGCAAAGAAAAGCTCGCGACCATATCTGTTCTCGACACGACGTTCGACATTCCGACGCTCCGCACATTCGACGCTTTTGCGCATACGGTGCGGCTTGTGCTTGCGCTACCCGAAGTGGGCGCGTTCGCGGAATCGACACCCGACGCATATCCGCGTTTTCGCGTCATGCCAAACTGTATCGTGGAGCAGAACGGTCAGGCGCTCGTGACGAAACTGTCCGATCTTGTAACGCCCGTCATCCGATACAGATTCGAGTGCGCAGAACCCCTTGAATGTACAGTATGAACATACTTGAGCGTAAAGATATAGTGGAAATATGGAAAGGAATTGTCGCCGGCTTTATCGCAAAACCGCCTCTACACCCTGAAGAGTACGAGATACGGCTCACATCGGGTACCAGCGGGAATGAGCCGATACTGATAGTGCGGCGCCATGAACCCCTCCATTGGAATGCTTTGAGGCGCGTACAGTGCAGCGGTTCGATGGGAGTGCGCTTACAGCATCTTCTGAACGCATTAGTAGACGAACCGGACGTGCCCACGCGCATATGGGCACTCGACGGTAGCGATATCCAAGAAGAGATGGGTCCTCTTATGGAGGATTACGCTCCCGACGGTATCCGCGGTTCGTGTTCCATGATACTGCGGGCTGCGGGACACATTCCCGCGAAAACACGCGCGGCGGTTTCTTCGGCCGTGTTCGGCGGGGAACAGGTAACGCCCGCTCTCCGTCAGGCGGCGGAAAGAGCATTCCCGAATGCCAAACTCCAGACGGTATATCGGGCAATAGAAGTCGGCAGCATTTCCGAAGAGCCGTGCGGCCATTTACCTTTCGGTCACAATCATCCGGCAGCGGGATTCGGGATGAATGTTCATGACCCTGATAAGCAGGGAGTAGGAGATATTCTTGTCAGTGTCGCGCTGAGCGAGACGACTTTTATCGAGAACTACCGGACGGGTGACCTCGGTCGCGCCGTTACGGGGCCGTGCGTATGTGGGAAGGAAGAGGTGTTTGAGATCGTAGGCCGAAGGGGGCAGGATTATGTGAAGCTTTCAGGCGCCACACTTCGCCGGGAAGAGTGGGACCGCGTGGCTGACGCGCTGCGCCTCTATAACGATTACCGGGTAGAGGCGTCCAAGGTGGTTTTGAATGGAAAAGTGCAGGGGAAGGTGCTTCTGAGGATTTTTCGGCGTGACGGAGCAGGGACAGAGGCGCTCGCGCAAGAGATAGCGGACAAGGTGGCCAAAACTGCTTTTGTGACTCCAACTCGTACGTATTCCGAATTGGTCGCTACGGGACTTCTTGCACCGCTTAAGGTGGAATTCTCGACCACGCCGTTCCTACGTGGCAAAAAAGAAGTGAAAATTGTTGAGAAGTAACCGTATGCAGGTCAAAGCAGCGTATACTGGGGTAGTGACAAAAGGTGTACGCACGGTATTGTATGGCGGTATCTTTCTCATAGGTGTCTCATTACCGGCGGGCGCTTCTGCGACGACCATTTACCTCACCAGCGGCACCACTTGGGCGATCCCTTCCGACTGGAACTCATCCAACAACACGATTGAAGTCATCGGAGGAGGAGCGGGGGGTGCCACGGGGGACGGTCAGTGGGGCGGAGGTGGAGGCGGTGGAGGCGGTGGCTACTCCAAGATAAGCAATCTCACACTCACCGCCGGCGGTACGGCATACGTGAGTATTGGCTCCGGGGGAGGTGCCAGTACCAACGGTGGCGACACGTGGTTTAACAACGTAAACGCTGCGGCTACGAGCACTACCGGCGGCGCGCTCGCGAAGGGCGGCACCGCCGGGACCGCGGGCGCATCCGGAGCCGGCGGAGCGGGAGGTGCTTCTGGAAGTGGTGTCGGAAGCACAAAATACAGCGGCGGAAGCGGAGCTACACAATCCGGTGGCATAGGAGGAGGCGGTGGTGGGGCGGCGGGATTGAACGGAGCTGGAACTACTCCCAGCTGCGGCGGTGGCGGCGGCTGCCCCGGCGGTTCAGGCGACGCGGGCTCGGGTGGTGCGGGAGGGACACAGACCTCTAACTCCAACGGAGGAGCCGGCGGCAATGGCACAGAATGGGATTCTACGCATGGTTCCGGAGGCGGGGGCGGGGGAGGAGCTTCGTCTGATACTCAAAACGCTTACAACGGCGGCACCGGGGGGCTGTATGGAGCTGGAGGAGGAGGCGGCGGCGGCGCTTTCGGCGGATGCTCTCCCGGCGCGGGCGGCGCAGGCAGGCAAGGCCTCATCGTCATCACATATTCTCCGTCTTTGCCATCTGCGGCCCGTGATCTCACTGTCACCAAAGCCGTATCGGTGACCGGCAACGTGACGGTATCGAGCAATCTCACCAAAGGTTCAGGCACGTTCGTCATTGACCATCCGCTTGACCCTGAGAACAAACTCCTCTACCACTCATTCGTCGAATCGCCCGACGCGCTCAATGAGTACACCGGTACGACTAAGATCGGCAAGAACGGCGAGGCAACTGTGCGTTTGCCAAATTACTTTGAGGCTCTCAACGGCAACTACCAATATTTCGTGCGGCCCGTTGATGCGCCGATGCCGGGCCTCTACATCAAACAGGAAGTGAAGAACAACACGTTCGTCATCGCGGGCGGCGTCTCCGGCAAGGGTGTGAGCTGGATGGTGACCGGTATCCGCCACGACCCATACATCCTCGCGAACCCCATCATTCCAGAGGTCGAGAAAGGTCCAGACCAGTTGGTCGACAAGGGGGAATACATCTTTGAGGGGAACGTCCCGGACTACCCAACGCTGTTCGGGCGCCTCTGGGATGTTTTCAAAAGGTGGTTCTCTGCGCCGTGAGGTCACCCCCTGCTTTTTCGGGCGACTTCCACAATCCCTGGTAGCGGTAGCTTCTCAAGGATGGTGTAGAATAGCGAGCATGATACGAATAGCAATAAATGGGTTTGGGAGAATTGGCAGAGGTTTTTTACGAGCGGCACATACGCGGAAAGAATTTGAAGTGGTCGCCATTAATGACCTAGCATCGGCGGAGAATCTTGCGTACCTATTAAAGTACGACACGGTCTACGGACGTGCGGCGTTTTCGGTCGCTGTTGCCGGAGGCGGATTACTCGTAGATGGCAAGAAAATAACGCTCTCTGCCGAACGCGAGCCCGTTAAGTTGCCGTGGAAAGAACAGAAAATTGATATTGTTATAGAATCCAGCGGGCTCTTCACCGACGGCGAGAAGGCGAAGGTGCATCTGGAGGCGGGAGCGAAGCGGGTCGTCATCTCGGCGCCGGGCAAAGGCGAGGGCGTCGAGACCATTCTCATCGGCGCGAATGACGACAAATTTGCCACCTGCGGCCCCATTACCTCCAATGCCTCCTGCACCACGAATGCCGCAAATCCGCTCGTCGGGATTCTCGACGAAGCCGTCGGTATCGAACGGGCGATACTCAACACGACTCATGCATATACCGCGAGCCAGAGTCTCGTAGACGGCGGCAAGGCAAAAGACCTGCGCGAGCAGAGAGCCGCGGCACAAAATATGGTGCCGACCTCGACGGGCGCCGCCAAGGCGACGGGGCTTGTGTACCCGCAACTCAAAGGCAAGTTCGACGGTGTTTCGGTGCGCGTGCCTGTTCCCTCCGGCTCGCTCGTTGATGTCACTTTCGTATCCAAGCGGCCGACGACCGTGGAGGAAGTGAACGACGCGCTCCGCAAGGGTGCCGCGAGCGACAGGTGGAAGCGCGTCTTTGCCGTTTCCGATGAACCGCTCGTCTCGTCGGATATTTTGGGACTTCCCTATGGCGCGATTGCCGATCTCGCAATGACACGCGTCGTGGACGGCACACTCGTCAAGGTCTTGGCGTGGTATGACAACGAAATGGGATATGTGCACACGCTCATCGAACACGTCGCGGAAGTCGCGAAGAAACTCTGACCATGAAAGTATATTTTGGTGCTGATCACGGCGGGTATCAATTGAAAGAGAAATTGAAGCCGTTCGTGCAGTCTTTGGGGCATGAGGTGGAAGACTGCGGAGCGTTCTCCCTCGACATGAAAGACGACTATCCCGTGTTCGTCATGGCGGCGGCGCGAAAGGTCGCTGAAGATCCGCAAAATAGACGGGGAATCGTCATCGGCGGATCCGGACAGGGCGAAGCGTTTGCCGCGAACCGAATCAAGAAAGTTCGTGCCGTTGTCTACTATGGTGAACCGGCCCGTAAACAGATAGATGCTGACGGCAGAGAGCTCGATATGATTACATCGACGCGCGAGCACAACGATTCGAATGTTCTTTCGCTTGCCGGTCGTTTTCTTACGGAAGACGAGGCGAAAGATGCCGTGCAACGCTGGCTCGCAGCTTTGCATGACGGGGCAGAACGCCATACAAAACGCCACCGAATGCTCGACGAATTAGCCTAAATCAGGTATCCCCAACCAGGTTGTACAAGGTAATTCTAACGTATACAATTGACGCATGAGCGAGATGCAGTTTCAGGACCAGACAGATGAGTTCGGCAGGCCACCGGTTGCTTCCGGAGGGTTCGATTTGAGCGGCATGCTTATCAAGTGGGGCATTGCCTCTTCGCGGCAGCAAGCCGAGTACGTTCTCATCGGCGTTACCGTCGTTATCATCGCGATCGCGGTTTTTGTATATTTCAGCGGCTCAGGGGCGTCGGATGTCCCGACTACGCCGAACTGGGGGACCGCCACCAATTAGTAAAGATAGTAAAGAACTTATGCATCCCTCTGCACAGAAATCCCACGGTTTTACCTTGATCGAGCTTCTCGTCGTCATCGCGATTATCGGGCTCCTTTCTTCCGTCGTCCTCTCGTCTCTCAACGGCGCCCGCAAGAAAGGGCGTGACGCACGCCGTATGGCAGACCTCAAACAGATCCAGGTAGCGCAAGAACTCTACTATGGCCAGCAGACGGTGCCGGCGTACTCTGCCACGATTGCGGGCCTCGTCACGGCGGGAGTGATCCCAAGCGAGCCAAAAGATCCGGGGACGAACGCATCGTATTCAATTGCGGTCAATGGCACTTCGTTCTACTGCGTAGGTGCCACACTCGAAACGACGCCCCTTCCCATATCATCGTGCAATACAGGAGCGACAGGACTCAACGCCGCCGCGCCTGCGGGTAATTACGTCGTCGGGCCGTAAGCGGTTTTCCATGATCCCCGTTAGAGGCCGCGGTCGCGTGAGCATGCTGCGCTTTATCGCGAATTTTGCGACATTAGAAGTTACATCCCATAACCGGTATGTCTAAACGACCGCGACCTGCCTCTAACGGGGTGATAGAGATCGTCCCCACGAACACCTGTCCGCCTGATTTGGCGGAGCTTTCTCGGCGTTCAGCATTTTTCGCAGATTTTTCAGAGTGGGTGCAGCTTGATATTAGCGACGGACTTTTCACGCAGGAGCGCTCGTGGCCGTACGGTGAAGGGCAGTGGGCCGAGCTGGAGAGCCTTGCCGACGGTTCGCTCCAACCTCCGTTTGTCCGGGATATCAATTACGAAACGCACATGATGGTGGAAGAACCGGGCGAGCTGGGTTTACGGCTCGCGCAGGCCGGAATACAGCGCATCATCGGACACGTCGAGGCCTTTGCGGATGAAAAAGAAATACTCGAAGCGCTCGGCGCGTGGCGCAGTGCGGGGGCACGAGAGGTCGGGCTTGCCATCCTTCTCGATACGCCGCTCCCGGTCCTCGAACCCATGATACCCGCGTGCGACGTCGTGCAGGTGATGTCTATCGCAACACTCGGCAAACAGGGCGCCCCGTACGATATACGGGCGATTGCACGCATTGGAGAATTACATTCAAAGTATCCCACGCTCACCATCAGCGTGGACGGCGGAGTCTCGATGAAAAATATCGCGGAACTCACGCGTGCCGGAGCCCGTAGGTTCGGAGTCGGTTCCGCCATTACCAAGGCGGAAAATCCGAAAGTTGCCTACGAACAGCTCAAATCCCTCGCAGAAAGTGCGCTAGAATAGGGCAATGGTGCCGCTGACGGACGAAGAAGTACGAGAGCTTTCGACAAAAGCCAACGCGATACGACAGACGATAGTCGAAATGCTCACCGCTGCGGGTTCGGGGCACACCGCGGGGCCCTTGGGCATGGCGGATATTTTTACCGCGCTCTATTTTAACGTCTTGAAGCATGACCCGAAAAATCCCGATTGGGCGGAGCGTGATCGCCTCATCCTTTCGAACGGCCACATCGTCCCCGTGCGCTACGCGGCGATGGCGCACGCGGGATATTTTCCTGTAGAGGAATGCCTGACGCTGCGCAAATTCGGCTCGCGGCTCCAGGGACACCCCGAGCGCGATATGTTGCCCGGCATGGAGACGACATCGGGGCCGCTTGGCTCAGGGCTTTCACAGTCATCCGGCTACGCCTACGCCGCGCGCATGGACCTCATTAGAGAGCCTTCGGCCTCTAACGGGGCAGGCGGCAAACGTTCGGGAGACTTTCGTGTGTATTGCGTCATGTCCGACGGCGAACACGAGGAGGGAAATACGTGGGAGGCGATACTGTTCGCGGGCAAGTACCGGCTCGCAAATCTCGTCGGCATCATGGACCGCAACAACATCCAAATAGACGGCGACACGGAAAACATCATGCCGCTGGAGCCCTTGCGCGATAAATACGAGGCATTCAATTGGCATGTCATCGAGGTGGATGGCCACAACATCCCGCAATTCATCGCGGCATGCGACGAAGCGAAAGCAATTCGTGAGAAACCGACGCTCATCTTGGCACACACGATTCCCGGCAAGGGTATCCGAGAGATAGAGGGTGACTATCGTTGGCACGGCAACCCGCCTGGAAAAGGTCCGACCGACAAAATCCCGGCAGATAAGCAGGCGGAGGTATTTTTGAATGAACTCCGGGCGACAAATCAACGTCAATAATATGAAATCGGTCCAAATACATAATGGGTTTTTCATCGTCTTCGATAAAGGGGAAGAAGTAATTTCCACACTGACCCGTTTTGGTGAGCAGGAAGGGGTGCACTGGGGCGCGTTTGAAGCTATCGGAGCTGTCGAGGATGTGCAGATCGGTTATTACGATCGCGATGCCAAGCAGTACTTCTTCCGTAAGGAAAAGGGTGTCTTCGAGGTTGCTTCGCTCAAAGGAAATCTTGCCGAGGTGGACAACGAGGGAGTGCTCGTGCACGCGCATGCGGTCTTGTCGCGTTGTGATGACACGCTCGAGACCATCGGCGGGCACGTGAAGAGTGCGCGTGTGGCGGTTACACTCGAGATGATCCTCTGGCTCGTCTCACAGCCTCTCACTCGCGTGTACGATGACGACATCGGCCTCAATCTGATCCAATTATGATAAGCCCCGACGCAAAACTTGCAGCGAATATTTTCGACAAGCCTGCTTTGGCTAGCACGCGCGAGGGATTTGGCAAGGGTGTTGTCGAGGCGGGCACGGCGGATGAGCGCGTCGTCGTCCTCACGGCTGACTTGGCTGAGTCCACACAAGCGCATCATTTTCAGAAAGCGTTTCCGGACCGCTTCGTGCAGTGCGGCGTCGCCGAGCAGAACATGGCGACCGTCGCCGCGGGCATGGCGCTCTACGGAAAAATTCCTTTTTTCACTTCTTACGCGACCTTCTCACCAGGGAGAAATTGGGAGCAGATACGCACGACTATCGGCATCAACAACGTCCCCGCGATAGTCTGTGGCATGCACGCGGGCGTTTCGGTCGGTCCCGACGGGGCGACGCACCAAGCGCTCGAAGACATGGCGCTCATGCGGGCCATTCCACATTTCACCGTGATATCCGCGTGCGACTCGGAAGAGGGCCGCAAGGCGACGATAGCTGCGGCCAAGCTCGGCAGCCCCGTTTATATGCGGTGGGGGCGCGACAAGACACCCGTCATGACGACCGCGGAGACGCCTTTCGAAATAGGGAAGGCGAATGTCCTGTGGAAGTCTGACAAGCCGGCAGTTGCCATTTTTGCGACAGGCCACCTCGTCTACCAGGCGCTCCTTGCCGCACGACAACTTGAAGGAGAAAATATTTCCGTCACCGTCACCAATGTGCATACGGTAAAGCCACTCGATAGAGAAACCATTCTTCGGGAGGCACGTGCCGCTGGCGCCGTTGTCACTGTCGAAGAGCACCAAATAGCGGGCGGTTTTGGCAGTGCCATAGCCGAGCTTCTCGCGCAAGAATGCCCGCTCCCGGTAGAATTCATCGGCGTGCACGACAAATTCGGCCAGAGCGGCGAGCCGACGGAGTTGGTGGAACACTACGGGATGGGCACTTCGCATATCGTCGCTGCGGTGAAGAAAGTAATTTCAAGAAAAAACTGAAGCCCGGCGCAAGCGCCGGGCTCTCGAATGACATCGTTGAGATGTCAGTCTGTAACTATCGAACTCTGCGTCTAACGCCATGACCCTCGGAAGACGCACCAATTATGACGGCCACGATGACCGCTAAAAGTCCGATAAGCGTCTGGTATGCGAAAAGCTCCGCACCAAACACTTGTGGACCAATCATTGCAGCCGCGCCTAGAAAAAACAAAATCCAGGCGAGAACGACGAAGAGCTTGCGCATATCGGCCTCCATCACCGTTAAGGGCGTGGAAACTGTATCATTTTTCTATGGAAAGTCAATCCCCCTAAGGGTATGACTCATAGCGCGGTCGCTTTGAAGTCGGCGGGTTTTTTCGCGTACCAATCTTCAATTTCTGCGCGGGTGAGGAGCTTGGTCTGGGCACCCACTCCCTGGACGACGGATGCGGCGTTTATCATGCCCCGCAAGAGAGCCTCGCCTACCGTCAATCCCAAATGAATGAAGGATACGGTCGTTGATGCGGTCGCATCGCCCGCGCCGGTGCGCGAGACCGGGGGAGCAGGGTCTGGATACATGGGCACATGCCATGCGCCATTTTCGTCGATGATATTCGAGCCGTTGGGGCCGTCGGTCACAACGACTACCTTAGGCCCGAGCGCGCGGATGCCCTCCATTAATTTTTTCACATCCCCCTCTTTCGTTTTGAGAATAATCTGCGCCTCTTCTTTGTTGCAGAAAAATATCTCGGTAACGGCGTAGACGTCCTTCAATTCTCCGGCGCCGAGCTTTATTTGGAATGTGCCGGGCTGGAAGGCGAGTTTGGTTTCGGGATGTGCAGCGACGTAGGCAGCGACCTCGTGATGAAAATCCTTCGCGCTCTCGCCGAGCGAGGTGAGATAGATGTATTTCGGAGGAGTATCGAAGTTCGGCATCGAATAGGTAAATTTGGTCTGCTTGACGAGTATCGTGCGCTCGGCGCCGAACCAAAGCACGTAGTGGTAGTTGGTCGGCAATCCCGCCTGCGTTTCGACGTACTCGTCGGCGACGCCGTTGCCCTTCAAGGTCTCGCGGCAATTTCTGCCGTTTTCATCGTCTCCCACGCGCGCTATAAGGGCGGATTTGAGGCCTATGCGGGCCGCGGACACTGCCGCATTTGCGGCGTTGCCTACCGCGCGGACTTCGATGACTTCTTCGTACGGAACCTTGTCAGCGAAACGCACGCAAAGCTCGCGCGTGCCGTGATTCATCAACTCCTCAGCGTCTTTGAGCTTGATAAAAGCGTCGGTCGTAATGTCGCCGATTGCGACGAAGTCGTATTGCATGTGATTTTGCGAAATCATGTCGCGTCACGTCCTTTGAAACGCGACGCTTAATTGTAGCATAGGAATTATTTGCAAATTCAGCGTAAATCCGTATACTGCTGCCCATGTTAGCGCTTGAAGTCAAACCGCGAGTGGAGAATGAATCCGCAGATACGCTGCGTAAGCTCGGTGCCGTACCGGCCGTTTTCTACGGTCCCAAAGAAGCGGCGACGCCGATCTCGGTGGATGCGCGCAAGCTTGCCCACGTCTGGCGCGAGGCGGGGGAAACGACCATCGTCACGCTAAAAGGGCTGGGTGAAGACAAGGACACGCTCATTCACGATGCCCAGTTCAACCCCGTTACCGGTGCGCTTCTGCATGCGGATTTTTATGTGCTCGAGAAAGGAAAGAAGATCAAGATAAAAGTACCACTTGAATTCGAGGGAGTCGCTCCCGCGGAAAAGGCGGGCCACATCGTCGTGAAAGCACTCCACGAGATTGAAATAGAGGTCGCGCCGGCAGAATTACCGCACCATCTTTCCGTGGACCTCGTGAAGCTCGAGAACGTCGGCGACCACATAACGGCCGCCCAGATTGCTCTGCCGGGAAGCGCCTCGCTCATCACACACGGCGAAGAGATCGTCGCGTCCGTCACGGAGTTCAAAGAAGAGAAGGAAGAGATCACGCCGGCGCCGGAGACCATCATTACGACCGAAAAAGCTCCTGCAGAGGGAGAGGGCGGAGCTGCACCCGCCGAAGGCGGGTCCGCCTCCGGCGGAAAAGGGGAAAAACCGGAGAAGTAGACCCGTGGAAAATGCTAGTATTGGGTATATGCGCACCCCAGGCGCCGCTTTTTTTGTAGTTTCCCTGTTATTGACGGGCTGCTTTGTGCTGCCCGTGTACACCTATGCCCAGACGTCTCTGGAGCAGCGCGCCGCGCTCCAGGCTCAGCTCGACCAGATAGAGAAAGATATTGCCAACAATCAGGGGACTCTGAGTACCCTGCAGGCAGAGCGTACGACGCTTGAACGCGACATCAAAATACTCGACAACAAAATACGCATCGCCCAGCTCCAGATCAAGAAGAGCGATACCACACTCACGCAGCTCAAAGGGAATATCATCGAGAAGCAGCAATCCATTGTTCAGGTGGATGCCAAAGTAGCGCGAAGCGAAGCGTCGCTCGCCCAACTTCTGCGGCGCACGCGCGAGATAGACGACGTGTCACTCACACAACTCGCGCTCGGCGAGAGCCTGGAGCAATTTTTCCAGGATATAGACGATTTCCAATCCATTCAAAAATCGCTCGGCGAATCTTTTATCGAGATGGCTGCTTTGCGCGAAGAACTTTCAGGCCACAAGGCGGCACTCGAAGATAAAGAAGACGAGGCACAAAAGGTGCGACAGGTACAAGTGCTTGCGAAGCAGGCAGTGCTGAAAGACGAAAAAGAGAAGCAAGCCATCCTCTCGGCGACCAAGGGTCAAGAGAAAACATATCAACAGATAATCGCCAACAAGAAAAAGCAGGCCGCCGCCATACGGGCCGCACTCTTCGGTCTGAGGGACAGCGGAGCCATCCCCTTTGGCACCGCCTACGACTACGCAAAAAAGGCATCGAGCAACACAGGCGTACGCCCCGCACTCATTCTTGCGATTCTTACACAAGAATCCAACTTGGGGGAAAATACCGGTTCGTGCTATGTGCGCGATCTCGCGACGGGCAGCGGTGTGGGGAAAAACACGGGCAAAGCGTTCGCGAAGGTCATGAAAGCGCCGCGAGATACAGAGCCGTTCGTTACCATTACGCAAGCGCTTGGCTTGGACTGGACGACAACGCAGGTATCGTGTCCGCAGTCGATCGGATATGGCGGCGCAATGGGCCCTTCGCAATTCATCCCTTCTACCTGGATGCTCTATAAGGCGCGGCTCTCTTCGCAGACCGGTGTCGACTTCCCGGATCCATGGAATGCACAAACGGCCATCTTAGCGACCGGACTTCTCATGAAAGACAACGGTGCCGCCGAAGGCACACGCACGGCGGAACGTCGTGCGGCGTTGAAGTATTTTGCAGGTAGCAATTGGAATAGCCGCGCCAACGCGTTCTACGGGGACAGCGTCATGGAGCTGGTGGATAAGATACAGGCCGAGATAGATATTTTGAACCAGTGACGCCAAGCATTGTCTTTTTTCGATTTTTCGTGTATTCTCTGCCAGTCATGAAAAAAGACATTCATCCGGATACATACCGACAGGTCATCTTCGAAGACTCCACTTCGGGGAAGCGGTATCTTATTGGTTCAACGATAGAGACAACGAAAAAGGACAAGTGGGACGACGGCAAAGAATACCCTATCTTTCAGGTGGAAATTTCGAGTGCGTCGCACCCTTTTTATACAGGCACGGCCAAAACCATTGATACTGCGGGACGTGTAGACAAGTTCAAGAAGCGCGCCGCATCCACGAAGATTACCTCGAAGCCGAAGACCTCCAAAAAGTAACGACATTGTTGCGCCGAGCCGTGCCATGCACGGCTCGGCGCTATACTTACGCTATGGCAGAGCACACAATACATCTCGAAGAGTACGCGAACGACCACCGTGTGGCCTACCTTGTTGCCGAGTGGAATCGCCTCTCGCAGGCGGAGAAAGATGCGATCGAGCTCATCGAAGTCGATCCTGCGATGAAAGAGTTGGCCGAAAAAGAGTTGCACGACATCGAGAGTCAAAAAGACGTGCTGATGAAACAGATTGAGTCCATCGTCGGGGGTGACAACGAACGCGAATGGCCCAATGAGATCGTCGTTGAAGTACGTGCGGGCGTCGGGGGGGATGAGGCCGCGCTTTTTGCCGAAGAGCTCGCGGCCATGTATCTCAAATACGCCGAGACACAAGGCTGGAAATCCAAAGCACTCGACGAATCGAGAAGCTCACTCGGTGGGTACAAAGAAGCGCAATTCGAAATAAAGGGCACCGATTGTTACCGCAAACTTCGATATGAGACCGGAGTGCATCGCGTACAGCGCGTACCCATGACCGAAAAAGCTGGCCGCACGCACACCTCGACCGCGTCCGTCGCAATACTCCCTATATACAAACGCACGAAAATAGAAATAAACCCGTCTGACCTCGAGATTGAGACCAGCCGCTCGGGCGGCGCGGGCGGTCAGAATGTGAACAAGGTGGAAACGGCGGTGCGCATCGTACACAAGCCGACCGGCCTCGATGTGAAGTGCACATCCGAGCGCTCGCAGGCGCAGAACAAAGAGAAGGCGATGACGCTGCTCATCAGCAGGCTCCAGCAAATGCAAGATGAGGCCGCCGAGCGTGAGCGCGCCGCCGACCGCAAAGCACAAGTGGGCACGGGTGACCGCTCCGAAAAAATACGCACGTACAATTTTCCCCAGGACCGCGTAACTGACCACCGCATCAAGGAATCATGGTCCAACGTGCCAAAAATAATGGGCGGCGCCATCGAGCCCATACTCGAGGCTCTCAAGAAGGCCGAAGCTGCAGAAGCTTGATAGAATGGTCATATGGATGAGAAGATTGGTGGATACGATGCGAAGCTGACTCCACGAACTCGCCAAATGCGCGATGAAAACATCGCTTATTACGAAGGATACGAAAGCGGCCAGGCTGATTTCCACCCAGAAAACGTTGAACTTGCAAAAGAAATTCTTGGCTCCTTGGACATGAAGGTGCTCAAGGCGATTTTTCGAGAGCACTTACTGAAGTCAGGGGTTCCGCTAGAAAATTCAAACGAAGCAGTCCTTGATAGGATATTTGTTTATCCGATGGAGAGTAACATTGCCGAGTATCAGTCATTCGAGAACGTTATGTCTTTCTCGACGAGCGATAAGCATTTTTTGGAAGCAAAACTTCACAAAACTGAGCAACGGACAATTCCCCAAGAGTTGTTGATGAAAATGCAGCTATTCTTTATTCATGAGGCATGCCATGTTTTCTCGCGCGAGAGAATTTATTCCACTGATGTCAATGCACCTCAAAGTAGACTGCATCAGGACTCCGGATATCGGATGGCAAACTACACGTACGGTGAACACGAATCTACAAGGTTGATATCCTCGTCGTTCGAAGCTTTCAACGAAGGCGTTACCCAACGAATCGCGGAAGAGATATTTTTGGAATACCACCGAAGAGCCGGCAAGTCGGGAGAGGCAGATTGCAAGCTCGGTACATTCACGCGGGAACAATCGAAGAGTTATTGGAGTTATTTCCTCTACAGCAACCAAGTCGGTTCAATGTGCGATTCTATTGCCGAATATACCGGTGTACCCGCGGAAGAGGTTTGGAAGAGTTTCAAGCGGGGTTACTTCGAGAAGCCTGAGTTATTCCATGAAGAAACAGCCGAGTTGTTTGAGGAGACGTTCGGCAAAGATTTTCTGGCTGAATACTCCAAGATGGGTAGAACGACACCAGTGCGGGACCTTGCCCGGTTCGATGCAAAATACAAGCTTTTGGATCCGGACAGATACACCGAAAAATGGTTACGTCATTTGGGTATCGTAAAAGGCTAACGTGGGAGGTTGCGACAGAGGCCTAACTTTGTTAGTATCTTCCGCACATGTCTACGACCGATATCAAGACCCTTTTTGACGCAGGTGCGCATTTCGGCTATGTCCGCGCCCGCCGGCATCCCACCGCGGCGGCGTACCTTTTCGGGACGAAAGACCGGACCGACATATTTGATCTTGAGGTGACGACCCTGCGCCTCGATGCGGCTATCGCGTTTGCCACATCTGTCGCGGCAAGCGGACGCCAGGTCCTTTTCGTCGGCGGTAAGCATGAAGCAACAGGCATCGTGAAAGATGCCGCCGAGCGGGTAGGAGCTCCCTATGTCGCGGGCCGCTGGATCGGAGGCACACTCACCAATTTCAAGAACATTCGCAAACGCATTGACCGCCTCGAACAGCTCATGAGCGAGCGTGCGAGTGGTGCCCTCGAGAAGTACACGAAGCGCGAGCGCCTTATGATAGACCGCGAGATAACCGAGCTACTCGGCCGCTTCGGTGGTCTCGTCAAAATGACCGATCTTCCCGCGGCGCTTTTCATTGTGGATACGCGCCACGAGAACACCGCAGTTCTCGAGGCAAATCAGCTCAAGATCCCCGTCATAGGACTCTCCAGCTCTGATTGTGATTTCTCGCTCGTGCAGTATCCGATTCCGGGGAATGATACATCCGTGCGCTCGATAGCGCTCGTAACGAATGCAATAGGCGATGCCTGTATGGAGGGGAAGTCGGCGGCTGCGACGGCGGCGGCCAAGAACGCTGTCAGCGGGAAGACGACCGAAGGGAAATAACTCTTCGGCGGAGTTTATACGGTATAATCACGAAGAAGTTTTTCATATGGCAAGCACCGAAGAGATTAAAGCGCTCCGCGACCAGACCGGCGTTTCTATCATGCAGTGCAAGAAAGCGCTTGAAGAAGCCGGCGGCGACATCGAGAAGGCGAAGGTTATCTTGCGTAAGGTAAGTTCCGCCATCGCCTCGAAGAAGTCCGACCGCGCGCTCGGCGCTGGGATCGCTGCGGCCTATACTCATGCAGGAGGATCGGTCGTGGCCGCCCTGGTGCTCGCCTGCGAGACCGATTTCGTCTCAAAGAACGAAGAGTTTTCCAAGCTTGCCTACAATATCGCGATGCACATCGCCGCCATGAGTCCACAATTTAAGTCACGCGATGACGTGAAGGAGGCTGATCTGAAAGCAGCACGAGAGGTATTCGCGGAAGAAGCGGCCAAGGTCCCCGAGGCGGCGCGCGCAAAAGCGATCGAGGGTAAGGTCGACAGCTATCTGCGCGACCGCGTACTTCTCGAGCAGCCATTTGTGAAAGATCCGAGCATCACGGTCCGTCAGCTTATTGAATCAGCGGTGCAGAAATTCGGCGAGAAGATCGAGGTCGTGCGCTTCGAGCGACTCTCCGTAAAATAGCGTATGACCTTCGCCACTTTGATGTTCCTCCTCTCTTTATTGGGCGTTATTGCTTTGTTCTCTCTGAAGTACTGGGAGATCCGTTCGGAGCGGGTAGTGCTTTCTGCATTGCGCCAAAAGGCCGATGTGCGCGCGCAACAGCTCAAAGAACTTATGGACGCTGCCCGCTTGGACCTCGCCAAGCTCCCGCCGTGGGCGTTGCGCTTGTCCCGCATCGGCATTCATCAGCTTGCTCTTGGATTCGCGGCGTTCGCGCGCACGGCAGAAAGTTATGCACATCAACTTGCCGACCTTGTGTCCTACAAGCATCGTTTTGAGAAACGGGATACGAGCTCTGAATTCTTGAAAAAGGTCGCGGAACACAAAAATGGTAACGGACTTGATACTACGGGTGACAACGGGCACAATACCTAAGCGCCGCTTTAGCTCAGTTGGTAGAGCAACTCTTTTGTAAAGAGAAGGTCCCCAGTTCGAGTCTGGGAAGCGGCTCAAGATCACCTTCGTCACACATTCATATGGACACCAAGGACACATACTGGTATTTGCATATCGGCCGCGCGAACGAACTCGCGGGCCGTGACCGCATCATTTACCGATTCTTCGAGATGCTTCCGGGGTTTCTTTCTATCGGGACGCTCCTTCTTTTCGTGGTGCTTTCGTTCTACAAGCCTGTATGGGCGGCATATCTCACGATAATATTTTCGGTCTATTGGCTCTTGAAGACCGTCTATCTGTCGGTACATTTGCGACACAACTTCAAGCGGGTCCGGCACAACATGAGCCTTGACTGGAATGAACGCCTACAAAATCTTTCCCACAAAGATATTCTCCATCTCGTCATCTTTCCTTTTTATACGGAAGGATACGATGTCGTCGCCGAGAGCGTGCGGGGCCTTTTACGGTCCAGTTGGGATCATAAGCGCATTGCGGTCGTCATTGCGGCAGAAGAGAGGGCGGGGAAAGCACAGCGCGCGATCGCCGATCGTATCGCGGCGGATTTTGAAGGCAAATTCGGCGCCTTCATTGTGACCGAGCATCCGGCGGGTAGAGAAGGGGAGATACCGGGGAAAGGTTCCAATATTTCGTATGCGGCCGAGGAGGCACGTATCCGGATACTCGATGCACAAAATATTCCGTATGAAAAAACCCTTGTTTCCGCGTTTGATATTGATACGGTCGTCTACCCGCAGTACTTCAGTTGCCTCACCTGGCATTTTCTCACCTCGGAGAGACCCGAGCGCACGTCCTTCCAGCCGATACCGCTCTACAACAACAACATCTGGGATGCCCCCATGCTCTCCCGCGTCATCGCGTATTCGAGCTCGTTTTGGCAAATGATACAGCAAGAGAGACCGGAGCGGCTCGCGACTTTCTCATCGCACGCGGTGCCTTTTAAGCCGCTTCGCGAGGTGGGGTACTGGCAAAAAAATGTCGTCTCGGAAGATTCTCGCATCTTCTGGAATCTTTTTGTGCGCTACGACGGTGATTACGATGTTGTCCCTATGGCGTACCCCGTTTCTATGGATGCCAACGTCGCGCCGAATTTGTTGGGTACTGTAAAGAATATTTATCTCCAGCATCGCCGGTGGACGTATGGTGCTGAAAATATCCCCTATATCCTTTTTGCGTTCCTCAAAAACTCGCGCATACCTCTCGGGAAGAAAATCCGTGCGGCATTCGTCCAGATCGAAGGCTTCTGGTCGCTCACGACCAATCCGCTCGTGCTTTTTGCGGTAGGCTGGATGCCGCTCATCGTCGGCGGACGCGCGTTCAACGCGACCGTACTCTCGTACAATCTTCCTCTTGTTGCGAAAGGGTTTTTGACCGCGTCGCTGTTTGGGCTCATCGTATCCGCCGCGATAGCGATGCAATTAGTGCCGGAGCGTCCGCGCGAAAAGTCCCGCTTTCACAGCCTCATGCATTTTCTGCAGTGGATGCTTGTTCCGCTCACCATGGTCGTCTTCAGCGCCATCCCGGGGCTCGATGCGCAGATTCGGCTCATGCTGGGACGTTATCTTGGCTTTTGGGTGACGCCGAAGCATAGGAAATAGCCACTAGGAAGTAGCCAATAGAGAAATAAGAATTTTTCAGTTTCTTTGATTCTCCCCTAGACACTAATGGCTAATGGCTATACCCTAGTTCAAATGCAGCCACTCTCGAAAACGAAGCGCCGCTTTTATCTTTACGGGCTTATAGCAGTGTTCGTCCTATGTCTCCCCTTGGTGATGCTGTATGCCAATGGATACCGATTCAAGAGCGGGGCGGGGTTCGTGCGCACCGGGGGCCTCATTATCTCGGTCTCAGAGAGCGGAGGCACGGTCTCTGTCAACGGTAAGGACGTCGGTACTTCCGGTTTTCTACGTCACAATTTTTACGTCGATGATCTCACGCCGGGTAAATACCAGATATTGGTGACGCGGGAAGGAGATCTTCCGTGGCACAGGACGCTCGTCGTCGAACAAGAACTCGTGACGGATGCGCAGTCGTTCTTGGTGCCGAAAGAGATAACGTCGGTGCTGCTCGTGGATAGTGCAAAAGCTCCGCTCTCCACCACGACCATCACGCACGCGACGTACGAATCCTACCGTACCGCATTTCTACCCTCGAAGGCCACATCTACCCAAAACGTAGTACCGCATAACCCGTCGAGTGAGGTGCTCACGGTCGAGGACGGCGATGTCCTCGTACTCTGGACGGACGCGGGGACGATGCCGCCGAGCCGCTACTGCAGCCGGCCGTCTTTCTGTAGTGCAGTAATCCCGGTCGAGGATGGTAAACAACACGCGACCCGTGCGGAATTCTTCGCGGGCGGCGTCGTCTACACGACCAAAGAGGGCGGCGTATTTCTCGCCGAGATCGACGTCCGCCCCGAACCGCTCACCGTGCCGCTCTATCCGGTGCGCGGAGCGGATTTCCGCATTGTGGCGGGGCACCTTATCGTGAAAGACGGCACCGCGCTCTACGAGATAACGGAGCTCTAGTGCGATATACTGCCGCTATGAAGCCGGGAAGTATTCACCCCATATCGTCGCTCATCCGCGAGGCGAACAAGATTTTTTTCGACATGGGTTTTACGCTCGTAGATGGGCCGCTCATCGAAAGTGAGTGGTACAACTTTGACGCACTGAACGTGCCCAAAGACCACCCCGCGCGCGACATGCAGGACACCTTCTTCATCAAAGACATGCCCGAACACGTGCTGCGCACCCATACCTCCGGTTTGCAAATACGGTATATGACCGAACAGATGAAGAAGGGAATATTGCCCCCCTACCGCGTCATTGCGCCCGGCAAAGTGTTTCGCAATGAAGCGACCGACATGACGCATGAGGCGGAATTTTTCCAAATCGAAGGACTTGCCGTTGGAGAGGATATTACATTGGCGCATCTTAAGTGGACACTCGCAAAATTTTGCGGCGAAGTATTTAGAGGCTCAGCAGAAATCCGTTTTCGACCCAGCTTCTTTCCATTCACCGAACCGAGTATCGAGTTTGACGTCCGTGCGGTAGGTGACAAAGTTCCTGAAAAGTTACGCGATCGGTGGATAGAGCTTGGTGGTGCAGGAATGATACATCCTCAAGTACTAAAAAATTGCGGTATCGATTCAGAAAAATATAGAGGATGGGCATTCGGGCCCGGCCTCGACCGCATCGCGATGCTCAAGTGGGGCATCGACGACGTCCGTCTCATGCACTCCGCCGACCTGCGGTTCATTAATCAGTTCTAATGTATGAAAATCTCCCGCGAATGGCTTCAGGCATATTTTGAGAAACCTCTACCGGCAGCGCAGGAGCTGGCTGATGCGCTTACATTTCATGCATTCGAGATAGAAATCGTCGAGGGCGAAGTTCTCGACGTGAAGGTTACGCCGAATCGCGGACATGATTGCCTCTCATACCGGGGGATAGCAAAAGAGTTGTCGGCGATTTTGAACCTTCCACTTGTACCGCATCCGTATGGCATTACTGATGTCTCCCTTGAGCCAAAAACCGACTCGTTGAAAGTCATGATAGAGAATCCGCAGCTTTGCCCGCGTTTTACCGCCGCATACATTACGGGAGTCAAAGTCGGGGACTCGCCCGAGTGGCTGCGCACCGCGCTCGAAAGTATCGGTCAGAAAAGTATCAACAACATCGTGGATGCGACAAATTATGTGATGTTCAACATCGGCCAGCCGCTGCACGCGTTCGATGCGGCAAAGCTCACCGAGAAAGAGGGGGTACGTGCACTTGATGTGCGCATGGCAAAAAATGAGGAAAAGATGCTTGGGCTTGATGACAAGGAGTACGCGCTCGCGTCCTCAATGCTTGTCATTGCCGACGGCAATACGGGTGAGGCTGTAAGTATCGCTGGCATCAAAGGAGGGAAGCCGACCGGCATAGATGAAGTTACCACTGCTATCGTGCTCGAAGCCGCGAACTGGGACGGTGTCACTATCCGAAAGACATCGCAAGCCCTGAAATTACGCACCGACGCCTCAGACCGCTTCCAGCAAGTCATCTCGCCCGAGCTTACCGTGTACGGCCTGAAAGCGGCTGCCGACCTGATTGTGAAGCTTGCGGGCGGGGAAGTCGCGGGGTATGTCGACGAATACCCGGCTCCGCAGAAAAAATGGACGGTTTCCGTTTCGCTCAAGAAAATCAACACTGTGCTCGGTACGAAGCTTGCGGAATCGGATGTCGCGGATGCATTCAAGCGCCTCGACCTGCCATACCAATACAATGAGATGTCATCTCATTGTATGTTTACCGTCACTCCGCCATTTGAACGGCTCGACCTCGTAATTCCCGAAGATTTGATAGAAGAAGTAGCGCGCATCGTAGGATACGACAAAATACCGGCCACGGAACTTTCCGCATTTCCCCAAAAGCCCGAGGTGAACGCCAATTTCTACGCGAGTGAGCGTGCACGCGCCGAACTCACTTCGAAAGGATACTCAGAGGTCTTTACGTCGGTCTTTGCGGACAAGGGCGAACGTCTTGTCGCCAACAAAGTAGATGGCGTGCGCCCGTACCTTCGCGCCAATCTGACCGATGGTCTAGGAAGTGCGCTTGAGAAAAATATCCGCAACAAAGACCTGCTACAACTTTACAAAGTAAAGTTGTTCGAGATTGGCAGTGTGTGGAATAATAAAAAAGAAATGACGATGGTCGGTACGGTAGAGGAGGGAGGTACGGTCTCGGAAGAACCGCTTGAAGCCGCCGCCGCTTCCGCCTACGACGACTTGCCTCTTTCGACCACCGAACGCTACCAGCCGTTCTCGAAATATCCGTTCATCGTCCGCGATATCGCGATGTGGGTTCCTGCAGAAACCAAACCTAAAGATGTTCTCTCGGTCATTCGTGCGGAAGCAGGGGAGTTATTGACGCGAAGCGAGAAATTCGATGAGTTTAAAAAGGGCGGCAAGTTATCGCTCGCATTCCGTCTCGTATTTCAGTCTTTCGAAAAGACACTTACCGATACGGAAGTGAATGTGGTGATGGAAAAAGTGTACGCTGCGGTGAAAGGTAAGGGGTGGGAGGTGCGATAACAATTAGAAAACGCCGAGCTACTTCACCCGGCGTCTTTTCTCTTTTGCGGCGGCACGCGGCATTGCAGGAATGTCCGGACCTTGAACAACGTCAGCAGATTCCTTTCCCACGCGTGCCAACAGGGGATTTTGGAACCGACGCTGATCTTTCTCAGGTCGTCAACGCTGATACCAAGGTCTTCGACCGACAAGACGTGCGTAATCCGCCGGTCGTGGTCGTAGAGGCTAAGCGCATAACCCCCCTTTTCCGGGGGAAGTATCGAGAAAACCTCGAATATCTCGTCGAGTCCGCGCCCGTGCTCAGTGTTTTTAGCGACCAAAACAGCACAAGCTGCAAAGGTCGCGAATAGCAAGGCGAAGATGATACGCCCCATTTTCGGCTCCTTTTGCAGCAACTCGGTGCTGTGTCCCGCGGCACACTATACCCACCTTTTGGGGCTATGCAAAGGGGCTGTTTTTTGATACACTGGAAGGACTAAATATGGCTGAAAAGAAGGCAAAAAAGGCCCCGGAAAAGGCGGCAAAAACAGGCTCCTATGGAGCCTCTGACATTACCGTTCTTGAGGGGTTGGAAGCCGTGCGCCGCCGTCCGGGCATGTACATCGGTACCACGGGTACCGCAGGCCTCCATCACCTCGTCTGGGAAGTGTTCGACAACTCACGCGACGAAGCGATGGGCGACTTCGCCAATGATGTGGAGGTCGCACTTCTTCCGGACAATCGCATACGCGTCGCCGACAACGGCCGCGGCATTCCGGTAGAGATACATCCGAAGACTAAGGTTTCGACGCTCGAGACAGTGATGACGATGCTTCACGCCGGAGGAAAATTCGGCGGCGAGGGGTACAAAGTCTCTGGCGGTTTGCACGGCGTGGGAGTCTCTGTGGTCAACGCTCTATCAACGCGCCTTCGCGCGGAAGTGCATCGCGACGGCGGTCAGTATATTCAAGAGTATAAAAATGGCGGAAAACCGGTCGGCAAGACCAAAAAAATAGGTACTTCAAAACTGCACGGCACCATCATTACCTTCGAATCAGACCCTTCCATATTTCCGGACAGAGAATTGAACTGGGATACCATCGTTTCCCACATGCGCCAACAGGCGTACTTGGTCAAAGGACTCCGCATCTCGATACTCGATCTGCGCAAAGTGGAGAAAGTAGACGACGAAGAAGTATTTTATCTGCGCGACTTACCGGTCGGTGCCTCCGGCACAAAGGGGCTAGATGCGCCGTCCGTTACGTTTTACTTCGAGGGCGGTTTGCGTAGTCTCGTCTCGTTCCAAAATCATCACCTCGAGACCATCCACAAGACCGTCTTTTATGTAGAGAAAGAGCAAGACGGCGTGCACGTTGAAGTCGCATTACAGTACGTGGACGACATAACCTCGCGCATCTCCGCATTTGCAAACAATATTTACAACGCCGAAGGTGGCACGCACATCACCGGATTCAAGACCGCGCTCACGCGCACGCTGAACTCTCATAATGGAAACGGCTCCGCCAAAGGCGGATCCTCTTCCGGAGGAAAAGAAAGCGACAGCTTTACCGGTGACGATGCGCTCGAAGGCTTGACCGCCGTAGTATCGGTGAAATTACGCGAGATCCAGTTCGAAGGCCAGACCAAGGGCAAGCTAGGGAGCGTTGAGGCGCGCGGCGCTGTCGAGACTGTTTTCGGAGAAGCATTCAGTACATTCCTCGAAGAGCATCCGGAGGAGGCACGTGCGATATTCGGGAAGATCACGCTCGCGATGAAAGCGCGTAAAGCCGCAAAAGCCGCCAAAGACAGCATCATGCGCAAAGGTGCCTTGGACGGCATGACGCTCCCGGGCAAGCTCGCCGATTGCCAGACCAAAGACGCTTCAGAGTCCGAGCTTTTCATCGTCGAGGGGGATTCAGCTGGCGGTACCGCCAAAATGGGTCGCGACCGCCGCATCCAAGCGGTGCTTCCATTACGCGGGAAGATTCTCAACATCGAACGCGCCCGCATAGACAAAATGCTCGCATCAGAGCAGATACGTAATCTCGTGGTCGCACTTGGCACCGCGATAGGCGACATCTTCGACGTCACCAAGTTGCGCTATCACAAAATAATCATCGCGACCGATGCCGACGTGGATGGCGCACACATCCGCACGCTCTTGCTGACGCTCTTTTTCCGCCACTTCCGGCCCGTTGTGGACGGCGGATTCCTCTACATCGCGCAGCCACCGCTTTTCAAGGTACGCAAGGGCAAGGAGATACATTACGCCTACTCCGACGATGAACGCATAAAGCTCGTCGGTAAGGATGTGCCGCTCGAAGCCCCGACGCTCGACGAAGTCGATGCCGGGGTCCCGACCTCCGACGAAGGTCGGAGCGTCGGGAAGGTCGCGAAAGTATCCGTGCAACGCTACAAAGGTCTGGGGGAAATGAACTCCGAAGAATTGTGGGAGACCACGATGGACCCGGCTCGGCGCATCCTTTTGCAGGTGAGCATCGAAGACGCGCAAGAGGCCGACATGGTATTCGACATGCTCATGGGTACCGACGTCCCCGCGCGCAAATCGTTCATCCAGAGTCACGCCAAAGAGGCAACGTTGGACATTTAAAACCAAAACCGCCGCGTCAAACGCGGCGGTTTTCTTCGTTCGCGTTAGAAGCCGTACTGATACTGACCGTACTGATACTGCGGATACGGCTGCGGATTGTAATTATAGTTGTAGTTGACGTACGGCATCGAGACTTGGCGGGATGCGTAGTTGTTGCTCGTATTCGACTCGTTTTTCGAAGTGTCGACGACGACACTGAAGACACCGGAGATCGCCGAGGAGAAGCGCAGGGTGTTGACTATGTGGTCTCCCGGAGCAAGGGAACTTTGTACGGGCGAATTGTAGAGATATCCATCGGCGGTCGGCAATTGCGCGGTGAACGAGTACGCACCGGTCGAGCTTTGTCCCTCGTTGCCGATGTCGAACGTCGCAACGCCGCCGCCTGCGCCATCGGGTTCAACGGAGAGTATTTGCACGCTGAGGTCGGTCGGGCCGACGACTGGCGACCTTGCCGGCGCTACAGGAGTCGTCGTGGCAAGTGGCTTCATCACCAGGGTACCCAAAGGGCGGGATTCGACCTTGGCGGGTGCATTTACTTTGCTCGAGACAGTGTCAAAAAGGGAAGAGAGCCACGGCTGGCCCAAGGACGCGATGTGGAGAAGCCCCCACAAGACGATCGCAACGACAATAATAAAACCAACGATGCCAAGCGTATTTGATATCAAACTTTCCTTCGGCTCCCCGTGGGTATGCGTCGTGGTGACGTGCTCCGTTTCGGTTGTTTTTGTGGTCTTTACATCCGTCATGGGCGATATCTTTACATATATCGCGCGATTTGTCAAGAGGCGGTGAAGACGAGGCATTTGACAAAGGGGCGTTTATAGTGTACTATGCCGACCGTCAGGAATCCCTATGAATACACAAGTTCAGAGTAACAAGCCACCCAAACGCGTCTTTTTTGCCGCGGTTGTTGTGATTTTCTTCTCCACCGTGAGCGCCGCTGATTCGATCGGCTTCGTTCCGTCCTATATCGATGGCATGCCTCCAGAGAAAAAGTCGACGAGCGAGACGGTCGCGCTCTCGGACCTTCCGCAACTGAGTGAACTATACAAAACGACAGGAGAATCCCCCGCGGCACCGCAAGGCATTCTTCCGGAGCGCATCAAGAGTGCCGCGATAGGTCTCGATGCGGTTATCCAAAACCCTGGTACGCGTGACCTCGACAGCCTCGCCGCCGCCATACTCAAAAGTCCCACACGCTACGTGGATTCGGCAAAGCTCGGAGTGCCGGGCAACATGCTTATATTCGGGCACTCGTCCACCTACAAGGTCGTCCGCAATCCGATGTACAAGGTGTTCAACCGCATTTCGGAGTTGAAGCCGGGCGATTCAATTTCGGTCGAAGGCGGTGGCGTTGAGTATCTCTACTCGGTCACTTCCGTGCGCTCGGTAGATGTGAATGAGACCGTCATTGACCTCTCGGCAGCACAGGGTACGAAGCTCACGCTCACGACCTGCGACATACTCACCGGCAAGAGCGCGCGCTTCATCGTCGAGGCCGAGTACGTCGGCATCGCGAGCACAAATATTCTATGAAAAAAGGGCTTGTAACACTCGCCATAATTATTTGCGTCGGCTTGGCGCCGCTTTCATACGCCGCCATCACCGATCCGCCTGAAATAGAAACGTATGGCGTGGCGGTTCCCTTGGGATACCCGACGGATGCTGGATATCCCACGTCGCCCGGATACGGTGCGTCTACCGGCTATCCCATAGGTGTCGGCTATGGTGTGAATGTAGGGCATGGGGTAAACGTTGGTCATGGTGTGAATGTCGGTTATCCCATCGGCGTCGGTTATGGAGTTAACGTCGCGCACCCCGTTAACGTCGCGCATCCCGTAGAAGTCGGGCACATCGTAGACATCGCACACGCCGTAGACCTCTTTGGACCCGGTAAACTCTTTGCGCTCGTTCCCACCGGCCATGCGGTCTCGGTAGGGCATGCGGTAAATGTCGGCCACGCCGTATCCGTTGGTCACGCGGTATCCGTGGGGCGCGCTAAGAGCGTCGGCCATGCCGTCAACGTCGGGCACGCGGTAGAAGTCGGCCATGCCGTCGAGGTAGGCCGCGCCATCTCATTCGCAAAATAACCTTTTGTTAAGCCGTATAATAGGCTTGACAATCATGCAACAGGTGATATAATATCGATAAGTCAGCTACCTGAGCGTTGTCTCATGGTGGGACGCGCTCTTTCACTTCAACCGAGTCAAATCCTCGAGAGGAGGACACGATGATCAATACGTACAGAAACGCGAGGGGCCAAATCGTGGCGCAAGCCACAACCGGTGCCTGGCACGTCTACGACCCAGCCACTGGGACCTTGGGTGCCACAGCGGCTGCGCCTACCGCGGCGGCTCTCCGTCGCCCGGTGGTCATGGCGAGGCCAGCTCCGCCGGCGAAGACTCGCACGTGGCCGATGTGGGCGGGTGCCGCCGTTGCCGCAATAGTCTTGATTACGGCAATCGTGGTGACACGCCAGCCGACCATCGACATGACTGTGGTGCAGGCCGAGAACAACCGCATCATGGCCGAGGCGCAGAAATCAGCCAAGGCCGAGAACGATCGCATGATCGCCGCAATCAAGGATGTGGCGAAGACTCCGGCGGCTACCGATCAGCCGGCGGCTCCCGCCAAGGCCCAGGCCATCCAGGTCGAGGTCATTCCGCTTTCGGCAAAGAAAGAGGACACCCACGCCCACGTCCTGCATGCTCAGGAATGCCGCGGGAACGAAGGCAAGCGGGTCAAGGTGCGCGTCAGTCACCCGACGGTGCCTGGTCTCAAAGGCTGGGACTGGTACACCTGCCCGCCGAAGAAGACCTGACTTTCCTGGCGGTTGGGTTGCTCCGAAGCGTAGCTTAACGCTTCAAACCGATGGCTCAATGGCTGTCGAACTAAAAGAGAGGGTGCCCCCGGGCGCCCTCTTTTCTTTTTATAAACATTCACTATACTTTCACCATGGTTTATGCTATATAGCAAGTCGGTCAAGGTCTAAAGAGACCGCCGAGGAACTGCGCAAGGAGCTGAATCATGCGTATTCGTTTCCTAGTCCTGCCGTCGCTGATGGCGGGAATGATGATCTTTCAGACTCCTGCCTCAGCAGCAGGACGTTGCCCGCTTGGGGACGCTGTGCCTGTCACGGACGCTCAGGGTGTCGTCAAAGTATGCGGCGCCTTTGGGAACGTCTTGACGGTGCGGGGCTTTCCTCCCGGCAAACTGGTGCCCCGTCAACCGGCTGTTCAAGACGATGCATTGTCCGTCGGTAAATGGGTCCGAGCGGACGGGCTGGGTGGAACCGCACAAGCCACGTCGTCGCGAAGCGCCATGGCCCCCGGGCGTCACGCCTGTGCACTTCAACTGTGACGTCCCCATGAGGCGTCTCGATGGCAGCGTCGTACCGCTTCCGAGAAAGGCTGCGAGCCGGTCTCGATGACCTGCCGCGAGGGAACAAGGGGTGCGGACGTTCGGCTTTTTTGCCGCCGTCCGCACCCGACAGCTGCCTCTAAGAGGGGACTTGACAATGCTGATACACCTGATATAATACCCCAGCTTAACAAATTATCGGTTTAATAGCTTTATAAATCAGGGTTTTTAGGAAATCATAAAATTATGACAAATGCATCAAAAGTAAGTTCAGTTTCTGTCTTTTTTCTGGCTGTGGCGGTGCTCGCTTTTGGCGCATTTGCCGCAATCCCTACGTCTGCCTTCGCACAGGAGTGGAACTACGAAGGCACTACGTGGGACTCCGGTGGTGACACGCCGACATGGAGCTACGACGGCACTACTTGGGACGCCGGTGGTGACACCAACGGTGGGTACCTTGGTTATGCGGATTCTCCGACGTGGAACTACGAAGGTACTACTTGGGATCAAAATCCGACATGGAACTACGAAGGAACTACGTGGGATGAAAACCCAACGTGGAACTACGAAGGTACTACGTGGGATGAAAACCCAACGTGGAACTACGAAGGTACTACGTGGGACAACGAGTGCGATTGTGACTACATCTACGAAGATGGTGTAGCGTATTCCGAACGCTCGTACGACACTCAGAGCTACTCGCAGCCGAACTACAAACCTACTCCGAGTATGCCGTTCTCCTTCCGCGCTCCGTCGACCTCTTACGCTCCCTCGTACCCGAGCTATCCTGCTCCTCAGCAACAGCGCCCGGTTCAGCAACAGCAACAGCAGCAACAGCAACAGGGTGGAGGTCCGATTAACATCGTGAACACGAACAATAACAACAACGTCAACACGAACGTAAACTCGGCTCCGGTCACTCCTGTCGTGTACACAGGCGTCACGTACCCGATACAGTACGTCTACCAGCAACAGCCGGTCTACCCGACCTACCCTGTGTACCCGACGTACCCCACGTATCCGATTTATCCGACGTACCCGACCTACAGCAACGCGTACTGCACCATCACGGCTTCTCCGAGCTCGATAGTGAATGGACAGGCTGCGTACCTCACGTGGTCTTCAAGCGGTGCCACGAGCGCTTGGCTCTCTGATGGCATCGGCGTGGTATCCACCAACGGCTCGCTCGCGGTGCGCCCGAATGTCTCCAAGACCTACACACTCACGGTCTCGGGCTACGGCGGCACGAATACCTGCAGCACGTATGTCACGGTCCAGGGCTCCTACGTCTCGCTCTCGCAGATCCCGTACACGGGCTTCGATGCAGGACCCTTCGGCAACGCTATCTACTGGCTCTCGCTCATCTCCTTCGCGATAGCCGGTGCCTACCTCGTCGTCTACTACAAGGGAGGTGCAATGACCCTCGTAGGTTCGATGCTCGGTTCACGCAAAGTGACGATGCACGAAGCCACGGTGCCGGCGCCTGTCGAAACGAAAGTTGAGGAGGCTCCTCTCGAAACGATGACGCCGAGCCCAATCCAGATAGACGCGCTGGAGAATCTTCCGGTCGCGCCGACGGCCAAATCAACGATGGACTCGATGGTGGTCATGCACTCGAAAGAGGGTGAGGCACCGCGCATCATTATCACTCGCACCTAATTTCGCCGCCGCCCCGCAAAAGCTCCAAGGTGAAAACAAAAACCCCCGCGATTCGCGGGGGTTTTTGTTAGAGAGCGCGAGTTCGTATCTCTTCTTTCAATTTTGCGATGATGTCGGCGACCGGAAGTGCGCCGATCTTCCCCGCTCGACCTTCGAGGGTCGCCGTCTTTGCTTCCACTTCCGCATCCCCGACGACGAGGACGTACGGGACTTTCTCCATCTTTGCGGAGCGGATACGTTTGCCGAGCGAATCATCGGCGCTTATCTCGATACGGATATCGGCTGCACGGAATTGTTCTGCGATCTCTTGGGCATATGCCGCGTGCTTCTCCGAAATAGGCAATATCTTTGCCTGCACCGGCGAAAGCCAGAGCGGGAAGTTGCCGGAGTAGTGTTCGATAAGAAAGGCGACGATACGCTCAATGGCGCCGATAGAAGAGCGGTGCACCACGAATGCGCGATGAGGTTTGCCGTCCTCTCCGACATAGGTAAGGTCAAATTTGTCCGGCATGCAGAAGTCGTATTGTACTGTGAAGGCCGTGTCTTCTTTGCCGTTCACATTCTTCATCTGGACGTCAATCTTGGGTCCGTAAAAGGCGGCCTCGCCCTTCGCCTCTTCGAATTCCTCTCCGCGCTTTTGCATGAGCCCTCGCAGAAGCGACTCGCCCTTCTCCCACGCCGCGTCATTTTTATAGTATTTCTCGGTGTTCGTGCGGTCACCGAGTGAGAGAAGAAAACGATAGTGCTCTCCCTGTTTGAGGCCGAGGACACGGGCGACATCGACGATGAGATCGAGCGCTTTCGACACCTCTTCAATCGCCTGCTCCTCACTGACGCAGATGATGTGCGCGTCTGCGAGGCAGAACGTCCGTACACGCTGAAGGCCCATCAATTCGCCCGATTGCTCATAGCGATAAAGCCTGGCGAGCTCGGCGATGCGTATCGGCAATTCGCGGTAGCTATGCGGCTTATCGAGGTAGAGCTCGAAGTGGTGCGGGCATGTCATCGGGCGAAGCATGTATTCTTCGTCGTCGATGACGATGGGCGCGTACATTGAATCCTTGTAGTGCGGGTAGTGGCCGGATTTGCGGTATAGATCGAGCTTGGCAATATCCGGCGTGTAGACGTGCAAGTAGCCGCGGCGGATCTCTTCGTCAACGATGAAGCGTTCGAGTTCGCGGCGAATGACAGAACCCTTGGGAGTCCACAGGGGGAGTCCTTTGCCCACCGTGTCTGAAAAGGTGAAGAGGTCGAGCTCGCGGCCGAGTTTCTTATGATCTCGTTCGTTCGAATTGTGTTGTTCGTCTGCCATAGAGATACAAATACGCCGGATAATAAAAAGCGCCCGAGTGAACGCACGAGAATCTCGTACACTCACTAGGGCGATCTCACTAAACCGCGGTTCCACCTAGTTTTCCCGCTCTTTCTCCGGAAAGGGCGGGACACTCTTTCTGTCAGGTTAGGCTATCGCTCCCGCTCTTTCTAAAGAAAGGGCGGGACTCCGGTTGGTGGCCAGAGCAATCCCTCACACGGCTAATCTTAGCGCTCCAGCCCTCCGGTGTCAATCCACTCACAGTGCTTTAGCACGCTCTACAACAAAACTAGATTCCCCGTTCCTGTCCGAGATTTTGCCTTTGAACGCGACACAGGAGCCGGGGGTGATGATAGATTCGCATTCTTTGAAGGTCCGTGGGAAGACTACGGCCTCGATGGAGTCAGAAAAATCAGCGAGCTTGAGGAACCCCATCTTTTCTCCGTTCTTCGTCTGGTTGATGCGGGCGCTCTCGACAAACCCCGCGATGACGGTCTCCACGCCCTTCAGATGTTCTTTTGCGTATTTGATGCTCTTTTTTGTATCGGCGAATTTCGCTTTGTGTTTGTCGAGCGGATGTCCGGAAATATAGAGGCCGAGCAATTCTTTTTCCCATCCCAAGAGCGTCTCGAGCGCGACGGGCTTTGCGCGTTGCAGTGAGAGCGACAGACGCGGGGCGCTCATCGTACCGAAGAGTGAGCTTTGGTCTTTCGGTGAACTAAGATGCTCGCGGTGGAAGGTGAGAAGAGTCTCGATGTTCTCCATGAGCTCGCCGCGGGAGAGCCTCATGTCGTCAAACGCGCCGCACTGGATGAGAGATTCCAGGGATTTTTTGTTGAGATTCTTGCCCGCCCCGTTAGAGGCGTCGCCTCTAACGGGGTCCAGGATGCGGGAGAGAAAATCGGCGATGTCCTTAAATGGTCCTCCTTCTTTCCTTGCGGCGATGATGGAATCTCCGACACCCGTGCCGAAGTTCTTTATCGAATACAGACCAAAGCGAATATTTTTTTCATCTACGACGGTAAAATTGCCGTAACTCTCACTGACCGACGGCGGCAATACATTGATACCCATGCGTTTGCACTCGGCGACGACCTCCGAAATCTTTTCGACGTCGCCGGCGTCCGCAGTGAGCACCGCCGCCATATAGTCGACAGGGAAATTAGCCTTCATGTAAGCCGTTTTATACGCCAAGTTGCCGTAAGAAGCGGCGTGCGCTTTGTTGAAGCCGTATGCGGCAAATGTTTCTATCTGTTCCCACAACTGCTGTACGGCCTCTTTCTTCATGCCGCCCGCCACACAGCCTTTGGTGAACTTTTCTTTCTGCGCTTTCATTTCCGCCGGTATCTTCTTCCCCATCGCTTTCCTGAATTTATCGGCCTCGAGCCACGAGTATCCGGCTATCTTGATAGCAATCTCCAGCACGTCGTCCTGATAGGTAATGACGCCGTAGGAATTCTTGAGAATAATCTCCATACGCGGGTCGAGGTATTTCACGAGCTTCGGATCTTTTTTGCGTTCGATGTATGCGGGGATGAAAGCCATCGGGCCCGGGCGGTAGAGCGCGACCATCGCGTTGATGTCGTGGATGGCGGTCGGCTTTAGGTCGACGAGGTAGGCCGTCATGCCGCCGCCTGCGAGTTGAAATACTCCGAGCGTCTCGCCGCGTGAGAGCATTTCGAAAGTCTTTGTGTCATCGAGCGGGAGCTTGTCGAGATCAATGTCTACGTGCAAGCGCTCGCGCACGCGCGCGACCGCGTCGGCAAGGACCGAGAGGTTGGTAAGTCCGAGGAAATCGAATTTCAGAAGCCCCGCTTCTTCAATCGCGTACATGTCGTACTGCGTGATGATGTGATTGCCCTTGGGGTCTATTTGAATAGGCGAGTAGTCGGTGACGGCGGTCGGCGCAATAACGACTCCCGCGGCGTGGACGCCGACGTGGCGCGCATTGCCTTCGACTTTTTGCGCGAGATCGAGAACTTCGCGCGCATCCGCGTCTTTCTTATACAGCTGCGCGAGCTCGGGCACTTCCTCCAAAGCTCCCGCAATAGTCACGGGGAATCCCTGCTTGCCGAATGGAATGAGCTTGGCAATCGTGTCGCCGAGGCTGTAGGGATGTCCGAGCGCGCGCGAAACGTCGCGCACGGCCGCGCGCGCCATCATGGTGCCGAAAGTGCCTATCTGCGCCACTTTTTCTTCCCCGTATTTTTCCCTCACATACGCGATGAGCTCGTCGCGGCGGTTGTCGGCGAGGTCCATGTCGATATCGGGCGGGCTCGGTCGCTCGGGATTCAAAAATCGCTCGAAGGGGAGTTGATATTCGATGGGGTTTACCGTCGTGATGCCGGAGAGGTACGAGACGAGAGAGCCCGCCGCGCTGCCTCTAGTATTGGTGAGAATTCCCTTCTCGCGTGCGTGGCGCAAGAGGTCCGCAACGACGAGAAAATACGGCGAGTACCCCTTGCTTCCGATTATGGAAAGCTCATAGCCAACGCGCTCTTTGTTCTCGGAGGTCTCGGCGACGCCGCGCTCCTTGAATCCTGCCTGCGCGAGCGCTCGCAACTCGTCATTTGCGCTACTTCCGGCGGGAATGGGAAAATCGGGGAAGACCCAGAGCCCTAGCTTCAGCTCCAGCTCGCATCTCTCGGCAATGCGCGCGCTATTTTCAAGTGCCTCCGGAATATCCTTGAAAGACTCTTCCATCTGCGCGCGCGGCATGAATGAGAAATCGGGGGCGCCCTGCTCAAAGTCGCGATTCAGTACGCCGGCGCTCCGGATTTTGCGCACCAGCTCGCGCGCGAGCGCGTCTTCCTTCTTCAGATAGTACGTGTCGTGCGCTGCCACAAGCGGGACACCGGCCCCGCGCGCGAGCGAAATAATCTCCTGCATCTGACCCTCGTGTCCGTCTATCTCCGGGTGACGGGTTATTTCCAGGAACAAGTCATCGCCATATATTTTTTTGTGCCAATCCACGCACTCCCGCGCTTTCCCGGCATTGTGTTCGCGAAGGTGCTTGGCGTGTTCGCCGCCAAAAGAGGGAAGTATCGCGACGAGTCCTTCGCGGTGCGCTTCGATGAGTTCGCGGTCTATGCGCGGGCGGTAATAAAAGCCTTCGAGGTGCGAGCGCGAGACAAGCTGCATCAGGTTGCGATACCCCGTTTCGTTCTTCGCCAAAAGCACGAGTCGCGAGGTGTGTTCATCGATGCGATGCTCCTTTTGCGCGCGGGTACGCGGGGCGACATAGAAATCGACGCCGATAATCGGCTTCACGCTATTGTCCTTACACTCTTTGTAGAAATCTATCGCGCCGTAGAGGTTGCCGTTGTCGGTGAGCGCAAGCGCTGTCTGGCCATCTTTGGCAGCCGCAGCGACAAGCTCGGGGATTTTGGGCAGTGCTTCGAGGAGCGAATAGTGCGAGTGAGTATGCAAATGGACGAATTCGCGCGCACTCATAGGGGCAGTATATCACTCTCATTTTTTGCATCGAAAAGGGCGGTCCGCAGGCCGCCCTTTCGCATTTCGTTTCCGCGGTTCACCGCGTGTCGGCTGCGATTCGCCGGTCGACTTCCACGAAGTCAGGGTGACCCGGTACCTGGCCCTCCTTTGCTAGGGACCGGTCGCCCACGTCTTCCACATGTTCGGGCGGCTGTCTCTTCAGCCACTTTGTGTATGGGGCGGCGTAGAATTCGCGCAAGAAATCGCTTGCGCCCCCCTTGTGCAGGCCCTTGATGAGTTTGTCGGTCAGGGCGGTCTGTCCTGCCCGCAGCTTAACCATCGTGCCTTCTACGTCGAAGCCCGTCTTAGCCATGGCATTCCTCATTTCATAAAATGGGCATTTCTGCCCGTTGCGCCTGCCAGTGGACCTGCTGTACATCAAGACCAATGGCAGACTGCAGCCTAGCAAAAGCCGGCCCTTTTTCAACTGATATTATTAACAGGATGAAATACGTCGTTGGAGTAGACGAAGCGGGGCGGGGGCCACTGGCGGGGCCCGTTGCGGTGGGGGCGGTCTTGGTGCCAACGGATTTTGATTGGGGACTCGTAGAGGGCGTGCGGGATTCCAAAAAACTCTCGGAAAAAAAGCGCGAGGAGATTTTTACACGCGCGGGTGAGCTGGAAAGGTCACATTCGTTACGCTTTGCCGTCTCCACATCATCTGCGGCGTACATCGATAGATATGGAATCGTGCCCGCCATCAAGCGCGCGCTCGCCGAGGCCCTTTCCCGATTGGAAGTTGAGGCAAAAGACTGCCGCGTACTGCTAGATGGAAGCCTCAAAGCGCCCGCGGAGTACATCCGTCAGGAGACAATCATCCGCGGAGACGACACCGAGCCCGTAATCTCGCTCGCGTCCGTCATGGCAAAAGTCACGCGCGACCGGCTGATGAAACGCCTCTCATCCAAGTACCCCGCCTACGATTTCCATGCTCATAAAGGGTACGGGACCGCGTCACATATCTCAGTCATTCAACGATGTGGCTTGTCGGACATTCACCGGACGAGTTTTTGTTCGCGGTTGCTTCATGCGCGGGATTGCGTATAAGATGTGAAAAGCCCGTCTTTGAGCGGGAAAACAGCAATCTTGCCGAAAGGAGGCAAAGATGGAGCAGTTTGTTCCAACGTTGGGTTTCCTTGCGGCAGCGTTCGTCTGGGAACTTACCGTAGCAGTTGTCGATACCGGGTTCGTCACCTTCTGGAAACTCGTCGTGGCGATGGTCATCGCCGCGATGGTGCTGCTTGTCCCGTCGGTTCTCCGAAGTGACCGCATGCAAAGAGCGGCGTGGGCATGGGCGGGGTACGCTCCGGACAACGGGCGCATCCCTCCGCCGAGAGACATACTTGACGGATGTGAAGGCAGAATCCGGACGCTCGTCTTCAGGGGTGCGCTTCTCGCGGACCGGATGAGAAGGTTCGGATTTTCCGAAGAGTCGAGAATATTCGACAACACGGAAAAAGTATTTTCGCTGTTCTTCCGGAGCGTGCTCGACGGAGAAGGTGTCGAGACGGCCACCAATGCGGTCAAGAAACAAGCCGAGGTTGCCATACAAGCGGCTCGCGTGAGACGTTGCCCGCCCGCGCTTAAGAAAGCTTTGCGCGAGTGGGGCGGGGAAGTTGACGAATGGGTACAAGTCGTCAATTTCGTCGGGAGGCAAGCGGCCGACGATATCCGCAAAGGGAGGGTCAAATGAGCGGGCCGCGATACCAATCGCGGCCCCGATGATTTGCAAAGTCCCTGTTTTACGGTATAGTCTTCCCACTATGGTAGTACGAATGCGCGTCAATCGCTCAAAGACCGGTAAACGCCGGAGCCATCACGCTATCGCGGGGCAGCGCCTCGCCACGTGTGAATGCGGCGCCTCCCGCATCTCTCACCGCGCATGCCCACAGTGCGGAAAATACAACGGCAAAATCATCATCGACATAGTCGCACAGTCCTCGCGCACCGCGCGCCGCGCAAAGCGCAAGCAGACTGAATTGCGGGCCGCCGGCCAGAGCGAAGAAACGAAAGAAAAAGAAACAACCAAAACGGCGTAAACTCCGCGGTTTTTGTTGTGCCTGCCCCGTGAGATATCTTTTTTTGATTTCCACAACTCACGCGAATCTTCAATCAATACTCATCAACACCTTATACAATTGGAAACGTTATCTCATGGGGTATACTGCTTCGTGAAGTAGCTCTTGTATGGCAAATAGACACCTTGCTCGTTCAGTCGTTCTCCAAGTGCTCTTCGAGCGCGATTCTTCGGGAGGCACCATGACGAATGACGAGGCCCTCTCGCGGCTTGCCGATTACGGCAAGGAATTCGGCGCACGCGACAGCGATATGCCGTTCATGAAAAACCTCCTCCAGACCGCCGTCGGGAAGCAAAAAGAAATAGACGAGGTCATCGTACGCGCCGCGCCCGAGTGGCCGATAGACCGTATCGCGGCGATTGACCGCAACGTATTGCGGCTCGGTCTCACTGAACTCCTTTTTGCCGACCGGACCCAGGTACCCGCCAAAGTCGCCATTAACGAGGCCATTGAGCTTGCAAAAGCCTTCGGCAGTGCCTCATCGGGACGGTTCGTCAACGGCGTCTTGGGTGCTGTCTATGTTGAGCTCGGCGAACCGGGTAAAAACGAAGGCGGCGCGCGCAAAGAGGTCGGGCAAAAGCCCGCAAAAATGCCGACCGAGCATTTGGCTGGCGCGGTCGTCTATGCGCGAGCGGAAGGTGAAACGTACCTCGCGTTTGTCCACGACATTTTTGGCCATTGGACACTCTCGAAGGGGAAGATTGAAGAGGGTGAAGATATACAGGCGGGCGCTGTCCGCGAAATAAAAGAGGAGATGGGACTCGATATCAAGATAGTCCAAGAGCTCGGCGTGAATGAATACGTAGCGAATGATTCCAAGGTGGAAGGCGGCAAGAAGCGCAAGCGTGTGAGCTACTTCCTCGCGGAATCGCCCTTTTCCGAGCTGCGGCTCGGCTCGAGTGGTGGCTTGGACGATGCGCAGTGGTTCCCGCTCTCTGCGGTCGGCGACCTCAACTTTTATGACGATACGCTGAAGATAATCGTTCCCGCTATCAATGTGCTTGCGCAAAAAGACAAGCCGTCCGCGCCCGCCACTTCCCCGCGCCCGCGCAGAAAAAAATAGCTATGGCGGATCTCGCAGCCTTTGAGGCCAAGCTCGGATACTCATTCCAGGACAAACGCTTGCTTGAGACGGCTTTCACGCACCGCTCGTACCTGAACGAGAACAAGGCCGCGGGACGCGAGCACAACGAGCGTCTCGAATTTTTGGGCGACGCCGTGCTGGAGCTCGTGGTTACGGAATTTTTGTATGCCAAGTATCCGGATAAACCGGAAGGGGATTTGACCTCATTTCGCGCGGCGCTCGTGAATACTGTTTCTATCGCCGACGCCGCGACGAAATTGAGCATGAACGACTATTTGTTGCTGTCCCGCGGAGAGTCAAAAGATACCGGTCGTGCGCGGATGATAATCCTCGCGAATGCCTTCGAAGCGCTCATTGGCGCTCTGTATCTCGATTCCGGCTACGAGACGGCAAAGAAATTCATCGCGGACCAACTTTTCCACAAGACGGAAGAGGTCGTCGAGAAGCGGCTTTGGCAAGACGCCAAGAGTAGGTTGCAGGAACTTGCGCAGGAAAAAAACGGCATCACCCCGACGTACCAGGTAATGAGCCAGAGTGGTCCCGACCACGACCGCACATTTGTCGTCGGTGCCTTCATCGGGCAAGAGAAAGTCGCGACCGGCGAAGGTCGTTCGAAACAAGAAGCGGAACAAGACGCAGCGCAGAAAGCTTTGACAGCAAAGGGGTGGTAGGCATATTC
Source organism: Candidatus Kaiserbacteria bacterium (assembly GCA_016217925.1). Lineage (GTDB taxonomy): Bacteria > Patescibacteriota > Minisyncoccia > Phycocordibacterales > UBA2100 > UBA10103. Next base: position 301,229 of record JACRFK010000003.1, on the reverse strand, counting down.
TAAAAGCGGGATTGCACACCGCATCCCTTAAAGTCTCTTCGGAGGAAATGATGCGACATCAACGCGACTATGCCGATGTTCCGGATGCAACAGCGGGGTATCCAAAACCCGCCAATCTTGGGTTTCTGGGGACCCCCCGAGTCGGTCCCGACCCCGTTGAGGTTGTTCAATCACTTTGCGTCGCGATCCCCACGTTGGTGGCGATGTTCGTGCACAGCCGCATCGACGCATTCTGAAGTAGCAGCGTGTGCTACGCGTGGAGCCCGGGCAGACATCCGGGCTCCAATATTTTGATACAATAGAAGTCAATGTTTCCCGTTAGAAGTCGCGGAAGTTCGAAACGTGGTTTATCCGCGGTATGCTTTACACTGGTCGAGTTATTACCAACGCCAGCTAACGAGTCGGAAGCGCAAGCTTCCTACTTCTAACGGGATGTTCCTCAGTCTTACATCCATCGAGCTTTCGGGATTCAAATCCTTCGGCAAAAAGACCGAACTGCTTTTCGGTTCGCCCATTACCGCGGTCGTCGGGCCCAACGGCTCCGGCAAGAGTAACGTCGCCGAGGCATTCCGCTTCGTCTTGGGCGAACAGTCCATGAAATCCATGCGCTCCAAGCGCGGCGAAGACCTTATCTGGGGCGGCTCGCCTTCACTGCCGCGTATGAATCGCGCGGGGGCGAAGGTCGTTTTTGATAATTCCAAACGCCTTTTGGACCTCGATTTCAAGGAGGTCACCGTGGAGCGCGTGGTGTATCGCGACGGCCAAAATGAGTACTTGCTTAATGGGACGGTGGTGCGGCTCAAAGACGTGATACGCCTGCTTGCGGGTGCCAATATCGGCGGTTCGGGCTACCAGATAATTTCGCAGGGCGAAGCGGACCGCATATTGAATGCCACTCCCCGTGAGCGCCGGGAGATGGTGGAAGACGCGCTCGGCCTCAAACTCTACCAGCACAAAAAAGCTGAAAGCGAACGCAAGCTCGCAGAGACGGGAGTGAATATCGATAAGACCAAGTCGCTTCGCAGAGAACTTGCGCCGCACCTGAATTTCCTGCGTACGCAGGTGGAAAAGATAGAGAAAGCGCGCGAGATGAAAGATGAGCTCGCGGTGAAATTGAATGAATATCTCGCGCGTGAAAATGCGTGGATAACGCAGGAGGACGCGCGGCTGCTCCACGAAGTGCGGGCGCAAGAATCGGAATTGAAGCAATTGGGCGGCCGCGTCGCCGAAGCGCGCGGCAAACGCTCCGGCTCGGCCGAGCACGTGATTGCCGAACTCCAGGGGAAAGTCTCTGAGCGTGAGGCAAAGCTCTCCGAGGCGCGGCGCGAAAGCGAACAGCTTACCCGTGAGCTCGGTCGCGCCGAGGGTGCCTTGGAGGCCAACACGGTGACAGTCGAGCAGATAGTCCCCGTGCCGCACGTGCGGAGCTTCACGCGCGAGCTCTCGGAAACTATTGCCGAGACAGAGCGCGAGAATGATATTGCCGCCATCAAAAGCAGACTCGCACAGATACGCGAGCGCATCAAAGCCTTTGTCGAAGGCCTCTCCGGCGCAGCACCCGAGACCAATGAAGAGGTGCGCCAGCAGGTAGAGGCTCTCGCGAAATCGCTTGAGCGCGTGCGCACCCAAGAATCGGCATTGGCGGGCGAGTTGGAGACTTTGCGAAAAAAGATAGCGGAAGCGCGCGAGGCGGGATTTACCGCCGAGCGCGACCTCATGGAATTGGAATCAGGTGTTCGCGAGGCGCAAAGCAAGCTTGGAGGAGTGCAAGCCGCCCGTGCCAACATCGCCACGCTTCGTAGCAGATTTGAGGAGGAGGTGCGCGAGGGCATCGCGCTCATCGGAGCCGCCGTGCACGGTTGGGAAAAATCGGAGATACCGGAGGGTTCGTTGCTCGAAGAGGACCGGCAGCGTCAGGAAAAGCGCCGGCGCGAGATAGAACGCCTCAAAATAAAGATTGAGGAATCGGGGATAGGGGGCGGGGATGCGGTCGTGAGGGAATTCAACCAGACCAAAGAGCGCGAAGAATTCCTCGCGCGCGAGCTTGCCGACCTCGAAGCATCGGCGGAGAAACTTCACGACATCATCGCCGACCTCGAAAAAACGATCGACGCGCGGTTTACCGAAGGCATCAAGCACATCAACGTCGCGTTGCAGAATTTCTTCGCGAAGCTTTTCGGCGGCGGCCACGCCAAGCTCGAAGTCGAAGAGCCTCGTCGCATCAAACGCGGCAGAGGCGAAGATATCGACGAGGGCGACGAGGAAGGATTTCTGGACGAGGAGGAAGAGTTGTATGCCGGCCTTTCCATCGACGTCGCACTCCCCCGCAAGAAAATCCGCGGACTTGACGTGCTCTCCGGCGGAGAGCGCGCGCTCACCTCCATCGCGCTCATCTTTTCTATGAGCCAAGTGAATCCCCCGCCGTTCCTTATTTTGGACGAGACGGACGCCGCGCTCGACGAGGCCAACTCGCGCCGCTACGCCGACATGATAAAGGAGTTGGGAGTGAAGTCGCAGCTCATCGTCATTACGCACAACAGGGCCACGATGAGTGCCGCCGGTGAACTCTACGGTGTCACCATGGGGCAGGACGGGGTTTCCAAACTTCTCTCCGTTAAGTTAGAAGAAGCTGAAATGGTCGCTAAGTAGTCGTTGTTGTCGGCCTGCCCCGTTGGAAGCGAAGCTTTCCATCGGGGTCAAACTCGAAGAGGCGGAGCGGGTTGCAAAATGAAAGACGACGGCTGTCCGCAATTGGTACGGACAGCCGCGTTGGCTCACAGCCAGCCGAAAGCCTGCAAGGCCGCCGGGATGGGCGTCAGCAGCAGAGCCAAGGTCAATGGACTCATTTGGGTTCACCTCCCTCCGGTTCCCACAGCAGTCAAACAGAGATTGCGTCGAGGGTCAATGTTTGTTAGAGTGTCGCGACACCCCAGTTAGATACGGACTATCTAACGCTGCTGGGAAAACTATTCGGGGTGTGCAAGTTTTGGACTCTTAGCCAAATATTATCTGATTATCTAACGGGGCAAGTTATGTTGAAGATACGAATGCAACGCACCGGGCGCATCAATACGCCTTCTTACCGCATTGTCGTGGTAGAACACACCGCGAGCCCGAAGGCCGGAAAATTTGTCGACAAAGTGGGCACCTACGACCCCAAGAGCAAGAAGCGGGTACTCAACACGGAGCGCATCAAGTACTGGATATCAGTCGGCGCACAGCCGTCCGCCACCGTCCACAACATGCTCGTATCGCTGAAAGTCATCGACGCAAAGAAGATAAACGTTCTTCCTAAATACAAAGAGCCTGCTAAAGAAGAAGTGGCAGCTGAAGCCGCCCCTGTAGCTCCGGCCGCTGAAGCTCCTGCCGAGGAGGCCGCAGAAGAGCCAAAAAAGGAGGAAGCAGCCGCAGAAGCTCCAGCCCCCTCCTCCGCATAAAGCTACGGACGGGCGAAGCAGGTGTAGTTTTGCCTGCCTGCGCAGGCGGGGTATACTGACGGTCTCTATTAGAAGATAGCAAGACAGATATGGAACAAGATCAGCAGTTTCTAGAGTACGTAGTAAAGGCTTTAGCAGATCACCCGGAGGACGTAAAGATAACACGCACTGTTGATGAGATGGGCGTGCTTCTCACGCTCTCGGTGCACAAGGACGACATGGGCAAGGTCATCGGCCGCTCGGGCGCGACTGCCAAGGCCATCCGCACCGTTTTGCGCGTCGTCGGCATGAAGAACGATGCGCGAGTGAATTTGAAGATCGAAGAACCGGAGGGAAGTGAACGCGGACAGGGCATGGCCCCGGACCGCAGCGGCGAGCGACCTTCTTCGGCTCCGAGCGCGCCGTCGGAGCCGTACGTTCGCGACACGACCGTTGATGATGTCATCAAGGATTTGAAGGGGGAGTAGGGCGCTCGGCGGCGGCGTTTTTTGCAGAACGCGATTTTTTTGCTAAAAAATCGCTCTGTCCTCGCCCGTCGGCTGCGGGGTCTGCAAAAAACGCCGTCGCCTCGCGCTAGGGAGGAGAGTAGTTGGAAATGCGGACTATGATTCACTTTCACATCATCACTTTGTTTCCGGAATCAATCGAGCCGTATCTCAAGGCTTCTATCATTGGTCGTGCTATCGCCGCGAAGAAAATAAAGATTTCCTACTACGACCCCAAAAGATTCATTGGCAAGAGTTCCCGCACGCAAGATATGCGCGTGGATCGTCGGCCGTACGGGGGAGGGCCAGGTATGGTTTTGCGGCCCGAGCCGATGTTGAACGCGGTAAAGAAAGCGATAGGGAATAAGAAGGGAGTGGAGAAGATATTCTTCGCGACTGACGGCGCATTATTCGATGAAGCGATGGCGAAGAAACTTTCGAAGAAAAAAGACGTTCTATTTATCTGCGGACACTATGAGGGTGTGGATGCGCGGGTCTTTAAAGTATTGTCCGCCGGAGGCGGATCCTCCTTCGGAGGAAAGGCCAAGAAGGTCTCAGTCGGCCCGTACGTGCTTACGGGCGGCGAGCTTCCTGCAACAACACTGATAGACGCCATTTCCCGGCACGTCCCAGGAGTCTTGGGCAAAGCCGAATCTCTGGAAGCGAGTCGCGTATCCAGCCCGGAAGTCTATACGCGCCCCGAAGTGCTTGAATGGAAGGGAAGAAAACACCGCGTTCCCAAGGTCCTACTCTCGGGTAATCACGCTGAAATAGAGAAGTGGAAGAAAGGGCGCAAAAACTCCGGAGGTTAAACCTCCGGAGAATACTCGCGGTAGTAGTCGCGGGCGTCTTCAAGCATTTCCGTCAGATTGGGCATTCGGTCAAAGTATTCCCGTATACCTGCGCCGGTAATTTTCTGGGCCGTTGCATCTTTGTTGAAGAACTCTTTCACACTTGAGTACGGATATTCCAATAATTGTGTGCGCATCTTTCCGATATCGCATTTTCCTTGTTTCCATTTCGGTTCAAACAACTCCGCAGGGTTCAAAATAACGTACGGAATCACTTTCTTGAGGTACCGGTCATCGTCGATATGTTTCGTTTTGTACGTACCCGCGAACAAGGCTCCTGTCCGCTCGCGCCTCGCATTGAAGTGCATCGTGTAGGCGGTAAATATTTTCTGCATGAATCGTGCTATCCCTCCGTCTTGAAGTTGTTGCAGCACGAAGTGCACATGGGTCGGCATCAGCGAAAAAGCGGCAATATCCACGAGAGGCTCACCCCGATCCTTCGGGTCCTCTGCAAGGAGGGAGGGGAAATCTCTCCGATATCTGTCCGAGATTGCCTCAGTCCTATCTCCATTTGAAACATATAAAAGCCCCATAAAGCGTTCGTAGTCAGCTTTTGACTCGAAAACCTTCCGTTTATCAACGCCTCTGTTGTAACAGTGGTACCATTCTTCCGTCACGCATGGTGCACGTGTTGCCATCCTGAAAGATTACCACGAATCTCCGGAGGTTTAACCTCCCAATATTAACGAGACTTAATGAGTACTTAGTACAATATCCCCACTTTACTCGTGACGCCTCCCGTAAAATGAGTTTGTCCTGTAGAATCCACGCATGTGGGACTGGGATCTACCTGGAATTTTGGTGCCGATGGCGCTGCTTCTCTTATTAGTTGCATATTACCAAAGGAGGCTGGGCAAGTGGCTTGTGCCGAAAGCGTCTGGGCAGAAAGTGACGCCCATTGTATACAGTAACACGCAATGGATATTGCTATCTGTGGTCGGATTCGCAGCACTTTTGTTTACCTTATACTACCAAATACAGTACGATTCGGCGGTAACTAGACTATATGTTGTCATCGGAGGAGCACTACTCTATGGACTCTTATCTGTATATTTCTTCAAATCAAGTTGGTGGAGATCTTCGAAAATAATCGAGTCGAGTACGAACATCGGAACGGGACTAATGGTCGGCATCGCTCTAATTTTCCTACTTCTTGCTGTGTGGCTCGCGCTTTGAAGGCGCACATCATTATTCTACTTGGGAGGTTAAACCCTCGGAGATTAGGGATATACAATACTCGATGGCGTCTGTCAAGGTTGAGGGTTGACCGTCATGTGGTACACTCCGCGGACATTTGCTACTAGCTGATTGAGTTGCGGTTGCGCTTTTAGTAAAAGGGTTTGGTTCGGGGAAGCCTTTTTATAAAGCTAATAAAGATTTTTACCTACGACGCGAAAGCGTCGCCAGGTTATCTTGTTGCAACATGGCAAAATCTAAGCTCGTGCGACCGCAGAAGTACTTCGGGAAATTTCAGGAGCCGCTGGTGAAATTTCCGAGCCTCGTCGAGGCACAGATAAAGTCGTTCCACGACTTCGTCGCGGGAGGCGCCGAGCGTGTGTTCAAGGAATTTTCCCCCATCTCCGACCACTCCGGCAAGAAATTCGAGCTCAAGCTCGTCAAATTCTCGTTCGGCGAATTGCGCTGGGACGAGCAGTACGCGAAGCGCGCGATGAAGACCTACGAATCGCCGCTTTCCATGGTGGTACGCCTCAAGAACAAAACGACCGGAGAAGAAAAAGAGCAAGAGATATTCCTCGCCGATTTCCCGTGGATGACTCCGCACGGCACTTTTGTCATCAACGGCGTCGAACGCATCGTCGTACCGCAGCTCGCGCGCTCGTACGGTGTTTTCTTTGAATCAATACCCTACAAAGGCAAGAATTATTTTGCTGCGAAGATCATCCCCGCACGCGGCGTATGGATAGAGATAGAATCCGATGCCGACGGCGGCATTTACGTCAAAGTTGACCGCAAACGCCGATTTCCCGTAACGTCGCTCTTGCGCGTCTTGGGCCTCGGGAGCGAAAAGGAGATTCTCGCCCAATTCGAGAAATCGCCGCTTGCCCGCGATGCGATAGCAGCGACCCTCGGCCACGACCACGCGCACACGCCTGAGGAGGCTTTTGTCGAGATTTACCGCCGTTTGCGCGACGGGGATATCGCCACACCCGAAAGCGCGCGCGATCACGTCGCCTCTATTCTTTCGCCCGATCGCTACGATTTCTCGCGCGTCGGACGCTTCCATTTCAACCGCCGCTTCGGGCTCGGTACCTCTGAGAAAGACCTTGCCCACGCCACCCTTTCGCTCGCCGACGTCGTCCGCATCATCACGCACATCTCGGAGTTGAACGCGGACCCTGCGGCGGTCTCCGACGACATCGATCACCTGGGCTTCCGCCGCGTCCGATTCGCAGGCGAGCTCTTGGAGGGTCGCATGCGCGTGGGCCTCTCCCGCATGAAGCGCAATATTCAGGACCGCATGGCGATGGTGGATGCCGAGACGACCAATCCAGTCTCGTTCGTCAATCCGCGACCGTTCCAGGCCGCTATCCGCGAATTCTTCACGACCGACCAACTTTCGCAGCTCATGCAGCAATACAATACGCTCGACGAAATAGAACATCTCCGCACGCTCTCGACACTCGGCCGCGGCGGCCTCACATCGGAGCGCGCAGGCCTCGAGGTGCGCGACGTCCACTCCTCGCACTACGGCCGCGTCTGCCCCATTCACACACCGGAAGGTAAGAACATCGGACTCGTGCTCCACATGTCGCTCTACGCGCGCCCCAACGAATTCGGCATCATCGAGACTCCGTATGCCAAAGTCGAGAAGGGGGTCGTCACCAAAGAGATCAAATATCTGAACGCGCTTGAAGAAGAACAATACGCTATCGCTCACGCCGGCATCCCGCGCGATGGATCGGGCCACCTCACACCCAAAATGGTGGAAGTGCGCCGCGAAGGGAATCCGACGCTCGTAAAACGCGAGCAGGTGGAGTTCATGGAAGTCGCGACCAACCAGCCGTTCTCCGTCGCCACCTCGCTCATTCCGTTCGTCGAGAACGACGACGCCAACCGTGCGCTCATGGGTTCGAACATGCAAAAACAGGCGGTGCCGCTCGTGGTGCCTGAGGCTCCGGTCGTCGCGACCGGCGTTGAAGCTGCCGCCGCACGCGATTCCGGCCGCCTCGTCATCGCAGAAGAAGCGGGCGAAGTGACATACGCTGATGCGTCTATGATCAAGGTCAAGAACAGTGAGGGCAAGACCAAAGAACATCCGCTCGTCAATTTTTCCCGCACCAACGGCTTTACGACGTTCCACCAGCGCCCCCTCGTTTCCGTCGGAGATTCGGTGAAGAAGGGTACGGTACTTGCTGACACCTCGACGTCGGTCGGCGGTCAGCTCGCCATCGGACAGAATGTCCGTGTGGCGTTCTTGCCGTGGTTCGGTGCTAACTTCGAAGACGCCATCGTTATTTCCGAGAAGCTCGCGAAGGAAGCGCGCTTCACCTCTATTCATATGGAGGAATTCATCTGTGTCGTCCGCGATACGAAGCTTGGTGCGGAAGTCACGACCCACGACATCCCCAACGTCAGCGAATTCAAGCTCCGTAACCTCGATGAGGACGGTGTTATCCGCATCGGCGCCGAAGTGCGCTCGGGCGATATCCTGGTCGGCAAAGTCACTCCGAAAGGCGAGACACAGCTCACTCCGGAAGAGCGCCTCCTGCACGCGATATTCGGCGAGAAAGCGAAGGACGTGAAAGACACCTCGCTCCGAATGGAAGGCGGCAAGCGCGGTCGCGTCATCGGCGTCAAAGTATTTTCGCGCGAGACGGGCGATCAATTGGAATCAGGTGTTATAAAAAGAGTCCACATCGAAGTCGCACAATTGCGGACCATATCGGTCGGCGACAAGCTCGCAGGCCGTCACGGCAACAAGGGCGTTATTTCCCGCATCTTGCCGGAAGAAGATATGCCGTTCGATGAGCAAGGAAATCCCGTTGACATCATCTTGACCCCGCTCGGCGTGCCTTCGCGTATGAACTTGGGCCAGATCCTTGAGCTCCATCTCGGGCTCGCGGCGGACATGCTCGGCTATCAGGCCGTGGTGCCGTCGTTTGCGGGCGCGACCGAAGAAGAGATCCGCGGCGAGCTTGCGAAAGCGGGCGTTTCGGAGACTGGCAAGCGCGTCCTCTTCGACGGTCGCACGGGCGAGGCCTTCGCACAGCCGGTATCCGTCGGCGTCATGTACATGCTCAAGCTCCACCATATGGTGGAAGACAAGATACACATGCGCTCCATCGGTCCGTACTCGCTTACGACACAACAGCCGCTCGGCGGCAAAGCGCAGAACGGCGGTCAGCGCGTGGGGGAAATGGAAGTCTGGGCATTCTTGGGCTACGGCGCCGCATACAGCTTACGCGAAATACTCACCATCAAATCCGACGACATCCTCGGCCGCTCCGCCGCCTTCGATGCGATAGTCTCAGGCAAGCGGATAGAAGAATCGAACACACCCGCAACCTTTAACGTGCTTGTACGGCACCTTCGGGGGTTGGGAATCGATATTGAGTTCAAGGGTGGCTCCATGTAATGAATTTTCAATTACCAATTTACAATTATCAATCAATTTTCAATGTTCCAATTTGAAAATTGCAAAATTAAAAATTGAAAATTATGCAACGTAAAAAAGACGTCATCCCACAGGACTTCGAAGCGGTCGCAATGCGCCTCGCCTCTCCCGACCGCGTACATGAGTGGAGTTTTGGTGAGATAACCAAGCCGGAGACCATCAACTACCGCACGCAGCGACCCGAGAAGAACGGTCTCTTCGACGAGCGTGTCTTCGGACCTGAAAAAGACTACGAATGTTACTGCGGGAAATACCGGGGCATCCGTTTCCGCGGCATCGTCTGTGAAAAATGCGGTGTCGAAATTACCCGCGCCATCGTCCGGCGCGAGCGCATGGGCCACATCGACTTGGCGACCCCTGTCTCGCACATCTGGTTCCTGCGCGGTATTCCTTCGCGCATCGCGCTTATGCTCGGCCTTTCGGCTGCAGAAGTGGAAAAGGTCGTCTACTTCGCGGGCTACATCGTCACGCATGTCGATGAGAAAGAACGCGAGCGCCTTCTCAAGGAATTGGAGCATGAATTTGCGACCAAGAACAAAGCCGCCGCGACTGCTGAAATAAAGACCGACCTCAAAGAGCGCGCGACGAAAGCGAAGAAGGAGATCGAATCTATCCGTCAGGGCGTGGTCCTCGACGAGGCTGCGTATCACCTCTTTGCCGTCAAATACGGCGCGATGTTCCGCGCTGCTATCGGCGCCGAGGCCCTCTACAGTATTTTGAAAAATATCGACATCAACGTCTTCATCAAGAAGGTGAAGGAAGAGTACGAAAACTCGGGTGCCGCGGACCGCGACAAACTCCGCAAACGCCTCGGCCTCGCCGAGAGCTTGCAGCGCGCGGGTGTGCGCCCGGAGTGGATGTTCATGACGCGTCTTCCAGTCGTGCCGCCGGCGCTGCGCCCCATGGTCGCCCTCGAAGGCGGCCGTCACGCATCGTCGGACCTCAACGACCTCTACCGCCGCGTCATCAACCGTAACAATCGCCTCAAGCGATTGCTCGCCATCCACGCGCCGGAAGTCATCCTCCGCAACGAAAAGCGCATTCTGCAGGAAGCTGTGGACGCGCTCCTCGACAATTCCATGCGCCGCGGCGCAGGTGTCTTGGGCATCCTCGGAGGCCGCCGCCGCGCGCTGAAATCGCTCGCCGATTACCTCAAAGGTAAGCACGGCTATCTCCGTCAGAACCTGCTCGGTAAACGCGTGGACTACTCGGGCCGTTCCGTCATCGTCGTCGGTCCGGACTTGGCACTCGACGAATGCGGTCTTCCGAAGCACATGGTGCTCGAACTTTTCCGTCCATTCGTCATTCAGGGCTTGCTTGCGCGCGAACTCGCCTACAACATCCGCGGCGCGGGCCGTCTTATCGAAGACGAAGCTCCTGAAGTGTGGCCGATTCTCGAAGAAGCGATTAAAGACAAGTACGTACTCTTGAACCGCGCGCCGACGCTGCACCGCCAGTCCATCCAGGCGTTCCGCCCGGTCTTAATCGAAGGCAACGCAATCCAGGTACACCCGCTCGTCTGTCCGGCCTACAACGCTGACTTCGACGGCGACGCGATGGCCGTCCACGTGCCGCTCTCCGAAGCCGCTCAGATGGAGGCGCGCATGATGATGTCCGCCAATAAGAACATCTTGAAGCCAGGAAGCGGCGACGTCGTTGTCGCATCCAAGCTCCTCGACATCGTCTTGGGATGCTACTGGATGACGAAGTCCGTTGATGGTCTGAAAGGTGAGGGAAGCGCATTTCCTTCGACTAACGCCGCTATTACCGCGCACGATTTTGGCGCGGTGGACTTGCGCGCCAAGATAAAGGTGCTCCCGACCGAAAATAAGAAATACGGGCAATACGAAGGCAAAGTTTTCGAGACGACCGTCGGTCGCCTCCTCTTCAACTCCGTCCTTCCCAACGACTTCCCGTACTTGAACGAAGAAATAACCAACAAGCGCATGGGCGCCTTGGTGCAAAATCTCGTTACGCATTACAGTCTCGACGGCATCCCCGCCATTTTGGACAAAATAAAAGCATTCGGCTTCCGCTATGCGACCTACGCCGGTATCACCTGGGCAATCTCGGACATCGTCATTCCAAGCGTGAAGGAGGAGATGGTAAAAACGGGACGTGAACAAGCGGCGAAAGAGCTCGAGAACTTTAATCAAGGGCTTCTCACTGAAGACGAACGCCGCCGCATGACGGTTGAGATCTGGGGCAAGGTCTCCGGCGAATTGCGCAAGCACGTTGTTGACGCGCTCGACCGCACCGGTCCCGTGCACGACATGATCACTTCCGGTGCCCGCGGTTCCGTCGTCCAGCTTCACCAAATGGTGGGTATGAAAGGCCTCATCACCAACCCGCGCGGAGAGATCATCGAATTCCCCATCACCTCTAGCTTGAAAGAAGGTCTCACCCCAATCGAATACTTCATCTCGACGCACGGTGCGCGCAAAGGTCTTGCCGACACCGCGCTCAACACGGCACGCGCCGGGTATCTCACACGCCGTCTCTTCGACGTCGCGCACGACGTCGTCGTTCTCGAAAATGACTGCGGCACCAAAGAGGGGGTCGTCATCAATCGTCCCGGCAAAGAGAACATCGGCGGCTCTTTTGCCGACCGCGTGAACGGCCGCGTACTTGCCGCAGATATTGAGGGCTTCTCCGCCAGAGGCGGATCCGCCTTCGGCGGAAAGCGCAACCACCTCTTGAATCGCGACGATGCTAAAGCTGTCGAAGAAAGCAAGGCGACAGAAGTTACTGTGCGCTCGCCTATGACATGCAAAGTCGCACGCGGCGTCTGCCAGAAGTGCTACGGCATGGACCTCACGACCGGCGAGATTGTGGACGTGGGTGAAGCAATAGGCGTCATCGCCGCGCAAGCCATCGGCGAGCCGGGAACTCAGCTCACGATGCGTACCTTCCACACGGGAGGCGTCGCCACCGCAGGCGGAGACATCACCATGGGTCTGCCGCGCGTCGAGGAAGTCTTCGAGACGCGCGCACCCAAGCTCCCCGCCACCATCTCGCGCGTTACGGGCATCATTGCCGATATCGAGAAGGACGGAGCTGAGACGGTCATCACCATCGTCCCGGATGTCGCTTCACTTGCCAAGACCGCAAAAGCCCAAAAGAAAGAGACCGAATACCGCGTGCATCCGCTCCGCACCATCTTGGTGAAGAAGGGCGCCAAGGTAGAAAAGGGCGACTTCCTCACCGACGGCTCCGCCGACCTCGAAGAGCTTTTCCTGCTCGCGGGCAAGGAGCGTGCACAGCAATACATCATCAACGAAATCACGCGCATCTACGAGCTCCAGGGAGTATCCACCGGCCGCAAGCATTTGGAGGTTATCGTCAAACAGATGTTCTCGCGCGTATCCGTCACGACTTCCGGCGACACGGGGGTCTCCGCAGGGGAAATCGTCGCCGACTTCGAATTCGAACGTATCAACAAAGTGCAGAAAGAAGTGGAAGGCGAGCCGGCTAAAGGCAAACAGCTCCTGCTCGGTATTACCGAAGTATCCCTCACACGTGCGTCCTTCCTTTCGGCCATCTCCTTCCAGAACACTCCGCGCAAACTCGCCGAGGCCGCCGTTTCGGGCGCCGTGGACCGCCTCGTGGGTCTCAAGGAAAATGTCATCATTGGCCGCCTTATTCCCGCCGGTACCGGATTCAAGGGAAGCAAGAAGCACGCGATGATAGAACAAATGGAAGCTGAGTTCGCCGCTGCGGCACCCGTGGAAGTGCCCGAAAGCCAGAGTCGCAAGGAGTCTGTCGAGCGGTAGCCTCTGCCCGCCGGATGTGATATAAGAAGCCCCGAGCAACAGGGGATAGCCCTGTGTGCTTTTGAACCGAGGACACGTCAATGCACAAAACGCAACCCACGGCAGCGGCAGCTGCCGCTGCGAACCCTCCGCCGGCAGAGGCCGACTGGAAGGTGTACGACGGCCACATTCCGCCGATGCTACTGCGGATGTGCCGCGGACCCGAAGCCACGGGCCGGATGCTACGCAAGGCTATGGGCCACGCCAAGAACTATATTCCCCGCGAATCGGTCGTTCCCAAGTCCGACGCGGGTGGTCCATGGCGCGATGCAGTCGTATGCGGTTGGGGCATGGGCCCCACGCGGGGGCGGATAATGATTCTCGTCCCGTACCGCGATCGGCCCAATCACAACATCGAGGTGCGCATGCAAGGCGACGTCACGCACGGCAATGTCCATGTCGCCCTGCGCGCATTTACCTGCGGCCTCGCACATGAAGCGTGCGACGCGATGGACGCCAAGTAATCTCGCAGTATGTGACCTCGACATCGCCCCGGGCCGCTGAGCAGGCCCGGGGCGGCGTATTTTAATGCTTGCCGCAAAGGGGGCTGCGGTCAGTTCCTATTCAGACTCGGAAACCAGAAATCGTATATGCCCGGTCGCGCCGTCGTATCTGTCCAGGGCGAGTTGGTCGCCATACGTGTCAAACATCCATCTGCGGATAACGGTGGCTACTTCCATGTCCGAAAGAAGCCCGTTCGCTGTGAGGTGGTCAGCTGTGATAATAAAGGCGCCCACTTTCCTGTCCCGCGCCTCTTTCCACTGCCCGTCAATGTTTGTCTTGTTTTCCCGCAATAAATTCGAGATATACATCTTTTGGTCCCGCTCCGCAGTCATCTGCTCCCGGGATTTTCCGCCCTCTTTCGCCCGTTGGCGCAACATTCTTTCTCCAAACCCTAAAGGATTCTTAGGCGGCATAGTTCAAGTGCGACAAATTTACCATTGCCCCTCAAAAGAGCATAACAAATGAGCGGTAATTGCCTGATACGTAATTAAGTGGCATAGTGCCTGCGGACTGGAGGGGAATTAGACCCTATCCAGCGGAAAAAAGGGGGAATACCAAGATGACGACTGCAGGACAGCAGCCCAGGCCGCGCACACTGTCGCCCGACTCGGCTACAGGTGCCGAAAGTGTGATGGGCATGCATGGCTGGCAACAGCCTGGTGTGTCGACAAGCCCATTGTTGCGTTTGCTGCAAGAAGTGAAGAGCGACGACCTGGAGCGTGACATCATCAAGCACGCATGTTCAGGCTTTGGGTCGTCCCAACACGCTTTCGAGCCCCGGCATCAGCCGGATCTATCGGGCCATGTTGTCGAGGTGGAGAACGGCAAAGTCGCCGTTCTTGTCCGATGGTTCCGCGGCGCGCCCGAGACCGTGATGGTCTTCAAGAAGGGCAACGTGAAGCGAAAAGCAATCGTCGATGCCCTCACGCATATCGCGGCCGGGGTCAAGACACGGTGTACGCGGTAGAAACCCGCAAAACGTTGAGAGGTTAAGGAGGGGCGGCTCACGGGCTGCCCTTCTTTGTTTTATGAACATCTGCGGGTGTATATCTAGTGTGGAAAACCTCCATTGTTTAACGCATCCGACCGGATAAGATAAACAATATGGGAAGAATGGAGCGGACCTCGAAGAAAGGTACACGACGCGGACAGATTGAGCAGGCAATCCTCTCCGGACTCGCGATTGCCGGCATCGGTCTCGTAGCGATGGCGGCGCCCAATGCACTGCGGCTTCTCAAGCATCTTGACCCCGACTGGATCGCAAAGCGTGACCCTAAACAACGCGTTCGCGAGGCGACCTACCGGCTCAAGAATAAAGGTTTTGTCGAATTCGTGCGTGACCATGGCCGGGTCTACTTGCGTATAACTGAGAAGGGGAGGAAAAGACTCGGATCTCTTGTATCCTTCGGCCCGTTGCCCAGGCCGAGTCGATGGGATGGCAAATGGCGGTTGGTCATCTTTGATATTCCTGAAAAGAAACATGTCCTTCGTGCACGGGCGCGGGGAATCGTTGCAGGGTTCGGCTTTGTCCGTCTACAAGACAGTGTTTGGGCGTATCCGTACGACTGCGAGGAGGCAGTGGCTCTTCTCAAAGCGGAATTGCACATCGGTAAAGACTTACTTTACATCATTGCAGATGCGATTGAGTACGATGCTCCTCTGCGAAAGGAATTTGGCCTCCTGCCCGAATGAAGCTCTTATTGTTTAATTTATCCGGCCGGACGAGATAAACAATAGACCTAACCGCACCCGAAGAAGTGCCTGAAAGCCAGAGCCGCAAGGAGTCAGTTGAGCGGTAGCCCTTTAGGAGTGTAAATAGAGCAAAGCGCCGTCCGTTAGGGCGGCGCTTTGATTCTCGGTGAACAGCGACAAGCTGTTCACGAGGAGTTGAGCTGCGTACGGACTTCAGCAAGCGCAGCTTGGAAAGATCGCACAGGGCCTCCTGTTGAATAGTTCTCGGGTGCGCCGACGGGGTGGCGAGCAGCTATAACCCGGTACGAGAGGGTCCCGTCAGGGTTTCTCGAAATCGTTACGGCCAGTTGGCCAATCTCGCTTGGATGCAGAGACGATGTTTTGGGCATTTGTTCTCTTCCCCAGAGAATCTGCGGCGGGTTTGCCACGGGAAAACTAACACATTAGAGATTGTCGTGCAATGCAGACGGAAGCATCGCATAATGGGGAGTCATGGCGGATACGGTACAACAAATCAAAGATAGGCTCTCGATCGTCGACGTGGTGTCGCAATACGTGAAGCTGCAGCGCGCGGGCGCTTCCTTGCGCGCGCGGTGTCCTTTTCACGCGGAGCGAACGCCCTCTTTCCATGTGTCGCCGGAGCGGGGCACGTATCACTGTTTCGGCTGCAACGTCGGCGGGGATATTTTTTCTTTTGTCGAAGCTATCGAGGGCCTCGACTTCAAAGGTGCGCTCAAAGTGCTCGCGGAAAAGGCGGGAGTAGAGTTGGTCTACGAACGCGGCGGCAAAGAGAAGAAAGACGAACGCGAGCGACTGTTCGAGCTTTTGGAGACTGCAACGATTTTTTATACCTCACGCCTCAACGATGCGGCGAAGAAGTACCTGAAAGGGCGCGGCATGACCGATGCGACCATACAATCATTCCGTCTCGGTCTCGCGGGGGATAGTTGGTCCGAACTTTCCGATTATTTGAAAATGAAATCCGCCGGAGGCGGATCCTCCTCCGGAGGAAAATATACCGAGCGGGAGATGCTCGAAGCGGGTGTCGCCAAGAAGAACGAACGGGGCTCTCTCACCGACAACTTCCGCTACCGCATCATCTTTCCCATTGCCGACTCCGCGGGCCGCGTCGTCGGCTTTTCCGGCCGCATCTTCGGCGAGGCAGCCTCGCCCGATGCGCCCAAGTACCTCAACAGCCCCGAGACGCCGCTTTTCCACAAATCCCGCGTATTATATGGCTTTGATAGGGCAAAAGTCGCCATCCGGAAGCTCAATTGCGCGGTTCTGGTGGAAGGTCAGATGGACCTGCTGGCCTCGCACCAGGCCGGGTGGGCGAATACCGTCGCCGTCTCGGGCACGGCGTTTACGCCTGAGCATGCAGCCCTCATTCGCCGCATGACGGACAACCTCGTGCTCGCGCTCGATGCTGATGAGGCGGGTATCAAGGCGGCGGGACGCGCTGCGCGCACCGCGCTCCAAGGTGGGCTCAACGTAAAAGTCGCGCGGCTGCCGACGGGGCTCGACCCTGCGGATTTAATTCAGTCCGCCGGAGGCGGATCCTCCTCAGGAGGAAAAGAAGGCGCGGATGCGTGGAAAAAAGCGATACGAGATTCAAAAGACATCATCCTATTCCTCCTCGAAGTGCTTGAAGAGCATCTGCCCCAGAAGGATCGCTTCCGGCGCGCGGTAGAAACGATAGTGCTGCCGTTTCTGTCCGATGTGCAAAGTCCGATAGCGCGCGAACAGCATGTGCACGAGATAGCGCGAAGGCTCGGAGTCTCCGAATCAGCGGTCGGCGAAGCGCTTGGGAAGCTTCCAACCTCACCGGGCCCGGCAAGTGCGGTCGCTCCGGCCTCCGTGCCGAAAGTTGATCCAAAAACATCGTGGCGAAGCACCCGTGCGTCGAGCCGCGCCCGCCAGGCTTTCTCCATACTCCTGTGGCAGCAATCACTGGAGAAGCCCTCGATAGATGTCGCGGCATATGCGACCGAACTTGAGACGGCGATAGGGCCGGAGGCCTTTGCAAGCCTCTCCACGCTCACCGAAAGCGAGCGGGAGGCGCTCCGATTTTCCGCCGAAAAACTGCACGGCAAAAGTACGAACCCTGAACGCGAGACCAAAGCCCTGCTCGTAGTTATCCTCAAAGAACTTCTCGCCGCCGAGCTCGATGACGCTACCATGGCTCTAAAGAAGGCTGAAAACGGGAAGGACGAGGAGGAGGTGACTCGGCTCATGGGTGTGTGTAAACTGTTGACAACTCGCATTGCGCAACTGCACGAGAACGTGTAGACTGCTGCGCTTGGTCTTCCTGCGGCTTATTTTGCCCTCCAGAGGAGGGTCCTCCTTCGGAGGAAAAGAGTAAGGCAAGCTCGAGAGTGGTAAGACTCTGTGTGCATGAGTAACCCTCGAAGAAGAGGAGGTTGCTCGCGGCCTATTTTTGGCATATGAAGAAAAAGAAACAAAAGAAGCAAAAAAAACAAAAGGCAACGAAAAAAATGAAACGCCCCGCGCGTAAGGGTCGTGTTTTGCACAAAAAAAAGAAGCCGGTCGCGAAGAGGGTTCGTACGAAGAAAATAAGCGCCAAAGTATCGAAAGCCCGCAACAAAAAGTCGGCCTCTGCGTCGCGTGGAAAAGGCGCGGGCGACAAGCGGCAGAATAAAGTTGAGGCGCTCATTCTGATGGGCAAGGAGCGCGGCTACATAACCTACGACGAAATTCTCCGCGAATTTCCGACCATCGAAGACAACGTCTCTTTGCTCGAAGAGATATACGACCGTTTCTCGGTCGCGGGTATCGACGTCCTCGAAGGCGGCGGCATGCTCGAAGACGGCTCGGCCGACTCGGTCCTTGCCAGCAAGAAATTGCAAAATCGCCGCTCGGACGCGGGCTACGATTCCGTGCAGATGTATTTGCGCGAAATCGGTCAGTATCCGCTCTTGAACGGTCAGCAAGAAAAAGACCTCGCCAAGCGCATTCTTCAGGAAGACAACGAAGCGCGCAATATTCTCGCGCGCAGTAACCTCCGCCTCGTCGTTTCTATCGCCAAGAAGTACGTCAATCGCAGCCCCGACCTCACGCTCTTGGACCTCATTCAGGAGGGGAATTTGGGCTTGTTTAAAGCCGTAGATAAGTTTGATTACACAAAAGGCTACAAATTCTCGACCTACGCCACCTGGTGGATTCGCCAGGCCATCACCCGCGCTCTGGCAGACCAGTCCCGTACTATCCGCATCCCCGTGCACATGGTGGAAACCATCGCCAAGTACAAGCAAAAGGTGCGCGAGCTCAACCAGCACCTCGGCCGCGACCCGCTGCCGGAAGAAATCGCCGCGGAAATGGGTATTGAGATAGACAAAATCTACACTATTCAGAAAATCAACCAGGACACCGTTTCACTCGAATCACCCGTGGGTGAAGACGACGACGAGCGCTCCACCCTCGGCAGCTTCATCGCCGACGACACGATTGCTTCGCCCGACATGGATGCTTCACGAAGAATTCTCAATGAGCAGATGACGGAAATCCTCGAAGAGCTTTCACCGAAAGAGCGCAAGATTCTCGAAATGCGCAACGGTCTCACCGACGAGGGGATTTGCTACACGCTTGAAGAAGTGGGTAGGGAATTTGGAGTCACTCGCGAACGCATCCGCCAAATTGAAGCCAAAGCGCTAGAAAGAATCCGCTTCCACGAACGCGCTAAACAGCTTCGAAGTTATTAGGACCAAACTTCAAGCGGCGGGAGTATTTCTCGACGCGCTCACAACGAGGGAGTTAAGTTCGCTATGCCCGCCCCAGGCGCGATAACACGTTGCACGTTCCGCTGCCGTGAAGTATCGAGCCGAATATAAAATTGCAGCTCTCACGTAGTCGGACTGTTCTTGGGCATAACTGTCCTTAATTAATCTTTTTTCTACAGGGGTACCGTATTTCGCGACAAATATTGCAGATACCGCCCTCAACGAAGGGGAAATATTCGCATTTCTGTATTGTTGGAGTGCAAACGCAATACTTGGTCGGCCGACTCGGCCTGGCTCTACAACCATGAGAGCAGCGTAGAGCCACATATATTGATATTCCGAAATAATAGTTTGATCCGCTAGTAATGGTTCAAGTCGAGCTGCATTCAAATGGCCAACTGTAATCATTCTTCGGAAATATTTCGCATATAACTGTGCTAAGTGAGGTCGAGAAATGAATCTTGTTAGGAGAGCATTAATCGCGTAATCATCGAACGATGCGATGAATGTTGGAATACAAAACTTATCGATTTTATCCTTTACTGAAACATCAACATTCATGTCGAATAGATTTCGTGTGGCCAACAAAATCACCTCTTGGTCATCCGCCTCCTCGTCGTCGTCCTGCGGAAAGTCCCACGAAATTGCTGATCGATAAAAATCATTTCTATCGAACGACCCGGACAGTTCGTCCTTTGCTTCATCAAACATCTGCTCGACCCGCGTCTCTTCTTGAAGGAAAGCGGCTACCGGCAGCACCTTTGTTTTTGCTTCACTCAAGTCCAAGCCTTCTTTACGCAGCCAGTGCGACAACTTCAATTTAACCGATCGGCATTCCTGTTCGCCGTTTAGAAAGATGGAGATATCGTCCACGTACCGAGCAAAAGTTAGACCATTGACGGCAAGTTGACCGTCTATCGAGCACAGAGAGAAGTTCCCCAAGAAGTCAGAGGGCATAACACCTTGAATAATCCCTCGTGAACTTTTTTCAGCAAGTTGAGAAAGCATTCTTTCAAGAAATTTTGCCTCGTCAGCATTGCATCCAGCTGATGTAAGTAAGTTAATTAAGTTGTGCTGATTTAAATTCTGAAAATGAGATACTATGTCGGTCTGTATCACGTGTGAAAACCTCGGATTCTGGGCGTGCCTTGCTATTGCGGTCTTATATTCTGCATAACAATCCCCCGTGGGTTCGAACATAAACCCATTGGGGTCTGCCGTTAACAGCTTATTACTGAACACGCTAGTCCTGTCCAGATTAAGGTCCGCAGTTACCGCGATATCATCGACAACAAGCTGATAGATTAACCGTTCGTAGGGGAGGAGTATGGATCCGGGTCTTCCCAGCCCGGATGCTTTTGGCACCTCAATAGTAACAGGTAGACTTGGGTCAAAAGTCCCAGTTGCAAGTTTTCCAAAGAGTCCCGCCTGTAGTTCGGTTTTCGCTAATGCGTATATGGCATTCAAATGCGGTGCGTAAATGAAATCCGATTGGAGGTCATTTTTTATTCGTGCGATCGCTTTGTCGACATCAAAAAAATCGATTATACCTTGCGGTAAGCCAAACGACATATAAATGCAGCGTATACCTACTGTCCCGCTTTGTCCAAACGCATCTCCATTTCGGGGATTTTCGCCCCGTTTTTCAATTTTTGGCTCTCATTACTGAATCTGCGGCCGGTATCCTTGAAGCCGAACTTTGAATAGAAACCGATGGCGACGGCGTTGTAGGCAGCCAGCTCGACATAGGTGTCCATTTTCGGGTCAATGGATGCGCGGACCTCCTGCCAAAGCGCCTTTCCTACGCCCTTACCCTGGTAGCCGGGGAGTACGTAAATGCCGCGCAGTTGGTTCTTTTCTTCGTACCGTATGAGGATACAGAAGCCGACAATCCTCCCGTCCACTTTGGCGACGACATACCGTCCTGTTTTCTGAACCTCCGAAATCTTATGTCGCCGATTCTCGATACCTTCAGGGGAGAGCTGGGGCCTGAATAGTTCCTTGATGTCTTCTCTTGTGATTCGGAATTCTTCGTTCGGGTAAGTGGCAAGCCAACCTTGGTAGCGCACTTGTTCTACCGCCTCAGCGTCGTCCGGCACCGCGTCGCGTATTCTAATGTCCATTTTTAGATGCTACCTGTTCGCCTAAGGTTTGTCCAAAACTTAGAAATTGCGATATTTTTCTGATTGTAGGAGTCTGCCAATCTCCGACTTTATCTCGGCGACATCATCCTCATTGAGAGGCTCAAGCGTAGGCATAGCCTCAAATTCTTTGCGAGTCGCGGGAGAGTGAAGGGGGGTACCGTAAGGCTGCAATACAGCGCCTTTCGCGCGCCCGTAGATATGAATATGAAGATGCGGTGTCCAGTTGCCGTTGTCTTGGTAGTTGATTCGGCCAATTTCGATGCCGCGCGTGGTCATGACCGTACGCAACGCTTCTCCGCTAAGCATGGTTAGTTTCATTAGCTCGATCGCCAGGGGAGCCGTCAGTTTTGTTCTGTCCTCGACCTCGACTTTCGGCACAACGACAAGGTGGCCTCCGTCAGATCGAGACACATGGGGTTTTTCGGGCGCGACGATTAAGAAGTTATTCGTTTCGAACACGATAGCCATAGCGAAATGCTACCCCCTCATGAATATTTGTCTAGAAATACTCCCGCCCTAGGTTTTCCTAGCCCCGTAGAGCTTTGCTCTACTACTGGGGTCGAAATAGGGACTCCGCTATTCTCTAATTCGCGCGAATAAGCGAATAGTTGTCCAAATATATTAAAAACGAGCGGCCGGGCACTGGGCCCGGCCGGATCTTGTTGACTGAACGACGCGAGGTAATGCGACGTCAGCGGTAGTTGCCGCCGAAGAAGCGCGAGCCGCCGGAGCCAGCGTAGCTGCTCCGGGTGCTATGGACCACCGGCTCCAGCTCGTACTGGGAGTAACCCCGCGATATCTTCACGACGTGATGCGGGACGCCCATTCCGGCCGTAGCGACGGCGCACATCTGGCGGAATTTCAGCACGGTCACGCCGGCCTTTGCCGCTTCGGCAATCCACCATGCGGCGTTCTCGCGTTGGCGTGCCCGCTTACGCGGAGCACTGCGGGCCTGGCCGGGTGTGGCCTTCGACATTGCGTGAGGCTTCTGCCGCCTCAGGCTTGAATCCATCGACATCTTCAGTTTTCTCCCCTGTAGCTCGGTCGTGAAAGAGTGACCGGAACGCAATCCTATACCCCCATCTCAGGTTTGCCAAATCAGACGGCCTGAGATTGTTCTCTCACCATGGCCAGCTCCACCTTTCTCTTTTCGCGGCGAACAGCGTATTCCTCCATCGTGCGCTGTATGGCCCGCGGGATCATTGCAATAAGTACCACAAGAATACCAAGCACCACTGCGGACATAAGTATAATTGCAAGCGGCGCGGTTACTTCCCACGATAGTAAATGCACCGTGACGAGTGCGCTGTTGTCCATCGCAAAGACGACCGCGAAGGCTCCGAGCAACGCGCCCAAAACGAGAGTAAATGTCATATGTTTACACAATTAGCTTTTAAGCCTTACCTACATGAGGACGGAATACGGGCGCCTTTCTTTCATACCCCCGCTCCGGCTTTGTCCAAATGTCGATCGTTTCCAAAGGCAGTTTTGTGAATGATAAGCGTGGAAAGTTCCGGCAGAATTCTACCGTCGGGAAGCGTGTTGTCGTGCCGCGACATTTCCACATTGGGCATTTGTGCGAGCGTCCTCAAGCTCGCGGACAGCGCTGATGCAAGCTCCGCGACAACCGCAGTCCGAACGATTGGCGGCATCGGGTCTACGACGAACGTGACCGGGCAAATACGCAGAGTGCCGCCCGGCTCCAGTGCTTTGAACATGTTCGCAAAGTACCGGGCAACTTCGTCGGGTGTCTTGCAATAATGGGGGACGCTCCACGTCGCCCATATCTCATCGAATGTATCATGCCCCCCGGCCTGAAGGGCCTGTAAAAAGTCGGCCGATGCGGCATCGAGCGGCAAAGAGCGGTAATAGCCTGCCGCTCCCCGCGCCGGTTTTTCTTCGACCAAAAAGGGGTCGACGTTTAGCAAAAGAGCGGGCGCGAACCGGTTATCGGACAGGAGGTCGTCCATGGAGGCGCCACCGCCGACGACGAGGATCCTTTTACCATTGATTGTCGCTTGCAGGGCCCCGATGTTCTTTTCCGGTCGCAGGCCGAACAGTACTTCAGCGAGCGCTTCCCGCTTCTCACCGTGGCTCCAAACCTCCGTCAAAAAACCCCTATCCCGGACCGTGTCGTCGAAGCCCTTTGTACGAATGGTGGATTCAAATACGCTAGATGCGGCGGCCATGCATTCGTTGACCACTTCTAAATTCCGCTCCCACCGTTCACTGAGCTCCGCCTTCCCGGAATTTCGTAAAACGGACGGCTCTCCTTTCATCGCCGAATGCTACCTTCTTGCCCCGTGTTTGTCCAAAGAAAAACGCCGCTCTGTTAACGGCGCTTCTTTGCCTTGCGGGCGGCGAGCATAGCCCGCTTGGCTGCGAGGCGTTTCTTCGTCTTTCGCGAACGCGACTTTTTGTTCTTAATATCCTGACTTGCTCGTTTTGCCATCGGTCCAGTATATACTATAAGGCCGCGTTTTAATAGACGATTACGCGGCATGATTTCGCAAAATCACATGAAGAAGAAAGCCCGCCTCAAGACGGCATTGCCCATACAGCACTGGAGCCATTCTTCGCTCATGGCATTTTTGCGCAATCCGCTCGCGTGGTACAAGCGCTACGTCGAAAAAGTCTACGATACACCCGCCAATCCCTCTTCTCTTGTTGGTCGTGCAGCGCATGTGGCGCTTCAGCACTATTATGGCGGGATAGGGTCCGCCGGAGGTGGATCCTCCCCCGGAGGAAAAGAAGGCTCGGTGGAGCTGGGGCTCGAATACCTACGCAACGTTGCGGATTTTGAGATTAATTTCGGCAAAGCAAAGTCGCGTCGCGCACAAAAAGAAAAGCGTGCTCACATGGAGCGTGACTATCTGCAGGCGATTCAGTTCTACCTCGCGCGAGCGCCCAAGCACAAAGTGCTCGGCGTCGAGGTGGTCGCCCTCGCGCATGTCGAGGGCCTGCCGCTTCCCATCAAGGCAGTTTCGGACCTCGTCGTCGAATCACGCCTGCAGCCGGGGGCGCTCGACATCGTGGACCACAAGTTCGTGGACACCTTCAGCAAGGGCCGCGGGCAGAAGACCCTGTTCGTCATGCAAGCTATATTCAATTACTACACGGTCAAACAAAAGTACGGCAAAGAGGTGCGCAGGTTTATCGTGCAAGAATGCAAGAAAAGGAAGAACGCCGACGGCTCGTCGCAAATGCGCCGCTACATCATCGACTACACAACCGTCTCGGAGGAATTCGAGATCTTTCACCGGCTCATCAACGACGCAACCACCGAGATATCCCGCCGCCGCATCTACCTCCCGAATCCTTCCGACATGTTCGAGGGCGAGAATTCTTTTGATATTTATCGTCTAGGTCTCCTTGACGATTGACATCCCCGACGCGCGAAGCGGTCGGGGTCCCGACTGAAACGTCGGGACTACCGCCTCGGCCTCGTGGATGAGTAGTTGCAAATCACACCTATCGGATGTATGAATATCGTGGCTATCAAAATTCACGCTCATCGCTGAATCGGAGGCGCACATGCTCACGAATTCGTTAATTGTTCTAGCCAGCATCGTACTGATGGCGGCCCTGCTGACGCGGCTGGATCGGGCTTACGGTTACCCGCTTTGGGACTGGACCCAAAGACCGAGGCTGATGGCCGAAACGGGGGCGTTGGCCGTCGCCGCCGCAATCGCAATCATCGTCCTGTTGCGATGACCCACAACAGTCACGCCGGAGGTCTCGAAAGAGTCTCCGGCGTCGGTATTATCTGCTACGCACTTTTAACTTAGTTTGTCGTTTTTTATTGATTTTCGGGAGCCTAATCATAAGGATGCCGTGCTTTTCGGAGGCCTCTGCGATATCCACATCCACTTCTTCAGGCAAAAGAATGGTGCGGGAGAAGGAACCCCAGTAGAGTTCGCGCTGGAAGTAGTTGTCCTCCTCCACTTCGCGCTCGTCTTCGCGCATGCCGGAGATAGTGAGCATTTCGCGGGTGAGAGAAATATCTATTGATGTGGGCTGCACGCCTGCCACGAGCGCTTTGACCACAATCGCGTCAGGTGTCTGATAGATGTCTACCGCAAGCTCGCCTTTGGGCTCATCACCCCCCGCCCAGCCCTCGTCGCGGGTATTGATGTGTGCATGCCGCTCTTCGCCCTCGCCCTCGAATACTGCAGGGTGGGAGCCGGTGCCGTCGAAGAAATCACCGTAATCGTCGTCGGTCTTTCCGGTGAGTCGGGAGAAAAAGCCGGATTTTTTCATGAGCGCCATACTGATTTTTTTATTAGAGGATGTATACGTTTTATGTATTCTAGCACGGCAAGGAGCACAATGAGCCCCAGCCAGACAAGCCCGAAGGTACGCAGCAGGTGTTCCTCGGGTGTATTCAGTATAAGGAAGTTGAAGGTACTGTGCAAAAGGATAGCGAGGATAACTCCGACAAGCACATAGACGCGCTTGGAAGCGCGCGACTTGTAGAAGGACATGCCGAGCGCGACACCGATGACGGCCGATGAGAGCACATGCAGAAGCGTCGCGCCGACGAACCGCAAATTACCGGTGAGTACCGTCTGCAGCAGCGAATCGCCCGAGAGTGGTGAGAGGAGGAAGAGCGTGTTTTCCGCCGCCGCGAAGCCGAGCGCGACGGTGACCATGTAAATGACCGGGTCGATGGGCTCATCGTCGTCGCGGCGGCGCAGCACGGTAAGCTTCGCCATTACAAATTTGATGACCTCTTCCATGCCCGACCAGATGATGAAGGTGAGCGTGGTCGTACTTGCGGCGGTGAGGACCCACAGTTCCTGTGATTTCAGGAACAAGGCGGCATATTTCTCGATAGGGATGACGACGGCAACCGCGACCATACCCGCGAGAAATGCGAGCGCGATGAGCCGACGTGGCTCGGGGTGTACGCTGTCTTCGCGCCGCCAGAACCACAGCCACGCGAGAGCGGGAAGTACCCCTCCTGCAAACGCTGCGATAATCGGCTCAAGTTCAGACATTGTTCACATTATACGACGTTTACAGGCTTGCCCTGCGTAGCTTTAGCGAAGTAGGGGCCACTTGGCGACCATAAGAAGGTCGCTCTCTTTCCTCGTCCCGCCGGAGCCTTGCGCGGAGGGGGATTTGGGGAGTTGTTGCCAGATGGCTTCGGTAACGAAGGGCATGAAGGGGTGGAGGAGGCGTAGGGAAGTATTGAGTATGGCGTATAGCGTATGGCGGCGGGAAGCAGCTGCTTTTTCGTCGGTGCCTTTCAGAATTGCTTTCGACTCCTCAAGTATCTCGGCTGCGAAGCGGTCCCAGACGAAGTGGTAGACCAAGTCGGCTGCAAGGTCGAGACGGAAGTCGTCGATGTTGCCCGACACTTCCTTCGCAACAGCTTCCGCCTCCTCAACGAGCTTCTTATCCTCTTCGGTTAAACCGTTATCAACTTTACTTTGTAAAGTTGATTCGTCGGCCTGATTTTCAAGAACGAAGCGGGCGATGTTCCAGATTTTATTTGCAAAATGTTTGTACCCGCGCACCTTGTCTTCGGAAAGCTTGAGGTCGTTGCCCGGGGAGGCGCCGATCACGAGCGAGAGGCGCGTCGCATCGGCGCCGTACTTTTCTATCATCGTTAAGGGGTCGATAATGTTGCCGAGCGATTTAGACATCTTGCGACCTTGTTCGTCGCGTACGAGGCCGTGTAGATAGACTTTCTTGAAGGGGACTTCGCCGCGCAAGAATGTGGACATGAGTATCATGCGCGCCACCCAGAAGAAAAGGATGTCGTACCCTGTTTCGAGCACCGCCGTAGGATGATAATTCGCCAAGTCGTTTTCCGGTCCGGGCTTGTCCTTCGTAGCGCTTTGCGCGAAGTAGGGCCATCCGAGCGTTGAGAATGTCCAGAGACCGGATGAGAACCACGTATCGAGCGTGTCGGGGTCTTGCGTGTATTTTGCTGCGCAAAATTGACACTTCGGTTCATCTGCCGAAACAATGGTCATGACACACTTCTCGACGTCTGCCTCGCGTCCGGGGATGGGGACGCACTTTGGTTCGTGGTACCAGACGGGGATGCGGTGCCCGAACCATATCTGCCGCGAGATGCACCAGTCGCGCAGATTGTCTATCCAGTGGTAGTAAATTTTCTCGAATCGCTCGGGCAGTATCTGCGTGTCTTTCGATTCTACTGCATCGCGCATCGCCCGCTTAAGCGTCATAGTCTTCCCATTAGGAAACTTTGCCTCTTTGTTGACCGCGATGAACCACTGGCGCTTTATCTGCGGCTCGATGATGCCGCCGCCGCGGCTGTTGGTCGCCACATTGTGTACGTAGCCCTCGTCCACTTTTGTAACCAGCCCTTTTGCTTTCAGTTTCTCGACGATTGCCGCACGCGCCTTTTTGATGTGCTGCCCTTTGAATTCGCCTGCGATGTCTAGAAGGATGCCGCGGTCGTCTATCACGCGCTCGATGTCCAGCTTGTGCCGCTGCGCTATTTCGAAGTCCATTACCGAGTGTGCGGGTGTGATGGTCATCGCGCCCGAGCCGAATGACATATCCGCCGCCTTGTCTTTAATTATCGTTGCCGTTATCGGTCCGTTTATCCATTCGAGGTCGATTTTTTGCCCGTGCTTGTACTCCTTGTACCGCTCGTCATCAGGATGCATGACCACGTACTTATCGCCGAATTTGGTCTCGGGGCGCACAGTACCAATATCAAAGGGTCCGTATTTGAAATGATAGAACGCGTCTTTTTGTTCGACGTACTCTATCTCGTCGTCGGATACTGTCGTTTGCAACTTCGGGTCCCAATTCACGATGCGGTCGCCGCGATAGATAAGCCCCGCATCATACATACGCGCAAATGCTTCCATGACCGCCGCGTACCGCTTCTCATCCATCGTGTAGGCGTAGCGGCTCCAATCGAGCGAGCTGCCCATCTTCTTCGTCTGATTGATTATCGTCGTTTTGCTCTCCTCGACGAACGCGTCAATGCGGCGCATCAGCTCCTCGCGGCCGAGGTCGTGCCGCGTCTTTTTTTCCGATTTATAAATATCTGTTTCAACCTTCGACTGCGTGGCGATGGCTGCGCTGTCGGTGCCCGGTACCCAGAGCGCTCTTTTGCCGCGCATGCGGTGGTAGCGGATGAGAATGTCTTCGATAGCGAGCATCGCGGCGTGACCCATGTGGAGCGTGCCCGTCACATTGGGCGGCGGCAATACTATTGAATAGGCCTCGGCATCGGGCAAGGTCACGCCTTTTTCGATACAGACGTCCGGATTGGCATAGCCGCTCTTCTCCCACGCGGCGAGCATCTGCGGCTCCTGCTCGGTGGGGTTATAGGGCTTGAGGAACGGCTCAGGCGCTTTGGAGGGTTCCATCGCGAAATAATATCACAGGACCCCGTTTCGGCGTTATTTCATAGGATACAATGGAGCACATGAAAGGGCTTCATCATCTCCATCTCCGCAAGCGGGCATCCGGAGGACTGGAGCCGTTCCCGGCGCGCACTCCGTGGAAACGATTACTCGACAAGGCCGTTCTTGGCGTCGGCGTCATAGGCCCGCTTGCTTCGATACCGCAGGTCCTGAAAATCTACCTTACGCAGGATGCAACGGGCCTCTCGGGCATATCGTGGGGCATTTGGGCACTGCTCGATATTCCGTGGATTGCGTACGGGCTTGTGCATCGCGAGCGGCCTATCATCGTTGCCTACTCGCTGTGGCTGACCGTGAACTCGCTCGTCTTCATCGGGGCACTAATGTACGGGGACGGTTTGTTCTAGGAGGCGTTGGCGTTTCCGAGCCGCAGGTTGCCGGTCGCCTTCAGAATATCGGGATTCGCATACTCACGCTTCTGCGCATGGAAGTAGCCTGCGAGCGCTATCATCACGGCGTTGTCTGTCGCGAATTCCGGCTGGCAGACGAGCAATTTCGCGCCCGCTTCCGCGAGGGAGTCAGCAAGGCGCCGGCGGATGTACAGATTGGCTGAGACGCCGCCACCGGTTACTACTGTGCCCGCGCCGTACCTTTCGGCGGCGCGGAGGGTCTTCCCGACGAGCACGTCGGCGACAGCCTCTTCGAATTCGCGGGCGAGCCGCTTTTTTAGAGTATCGGAAACGGGCACACTACCCGCAAGGATACGCAGCACGGCGGTTTTCAGTCCGGAAAAAGAAAAGTCGATATTGTCTTCGTTTAACATCGGTCGCGGAAGTTTTATTTCGGACTCTTGCTTCTCGCTTCTTGCTTCTTCAGCCAAACGACTGATATGTGGCCCGCCGGGATAGGGAAGATGCATCATTCGCGCGACTTTGTCGAACGCTTCGCCTGCCGCATCGTCGCGGGTCCTCCCCACCACCTCGTATCGCAGCGGCTCTTTTGAAAGCACGAGCTGCGTATTGCCGCCGGAGATGAGGAGCGCGAGGATGGGGAATTCAAAATCAGCGAGGCCGCCGGACATTCTAACGTTTTGCAAAACGTTGGAATGTTGTCTTGGTTGCATATCCGTCATCGACATAACGATGTGCCCTTCAAGATGATTGACCGCGACGATGGGCACATGCCACGCAAGCGAAAGTGCTCTTGCAAAATTGACGCCGACCCACAACGCCGGCTCAAGGCCGGGGCCATACGTGACCGCGATAGCGTCGATGTCGGGTTTTCCGCTCCGTTCCAAAAAGGGGACCAACTGCTCCAGCAATTCCGGCTCTCTCTCGAGGATTTTTGGTAGCGCTTTCACTCCTTGAGCAGCTGTTGAAGTCGAGGCGGTGGTCAGGCCATGGAGAGCAAGTTCCAGCATGGGAACAAGGCCCTTCCCGTGCTCGCGCTTGGCGAGATTGGGGAAGACTCCGCCATACTCCGCGTGCAGTTTCGCTTGCGAACGGAGCGCGTTGCCCAGGATTTCGTACTTGAACCCGGGGCCAAACTCCCCTTCGGCCTCTATCAGACAAACCGCGGTCTCATCGCACGAGGTTTCAATACCGAGAATTCTCATAATATTTGAAGTATATACAAAAACTTGCACCCGAGACTTGTGAGACTCAGGTGCGGAGCAATTTCTCAATGATGGGGAGGTTGCGCAAGGCCTCCTCTTTGTCTACGGGCCGGTGCATCACCCGGAGGTGGAACGTGAATCCGCCGATACGTTCGACAGCGCTCGCACCGTAGTCGCGCCGGATCGTCCCGAGCTCGCACTCGGCCGGGTCCGCTTCGGTTCCGACGAGCCGCACGAGTCGCGCGACGGCCTCTTCCCCTTCGAGTATCCCCACTTCCGAGAAGTTGCCCGTCGTGAGCACCATCCGGCGCATCCACACCGCATCCGGAATCTTGGAGTCGGTGTAGCGCGGGTAAATTTCCTCGAAGGCCCACCACGGTATTTTTAATTCCCGCGATGCAGCTATAAAAAGACCTGCCCACCAGATCCTCTGCCGAATGGTATTCCGAAATGGCATACCAAACGGCCGTATGATATAGACCGTTCTCTCCAGCATGGCTGGCTCCTTTCTGCCCCGAAGCACACTACAGTAAAAACATGTCCCGTCAACGTTTCAAAACCCTGATATGGCATAATAACCGTTTATGACCTCTATCTGGCGCGACGACCTCCCCATGACGAAGAACCCCCTCCGGTTCTTCCTTTTTGCCTCACAGCCGCACTGGCGGGCCGCCGTCCTTGCGATACTCCTCGCCGCGGCGGGCAATGCTTTTTCCGCAAGCGTCGCCTATGTGTTCAAATTGGTGACGGATGCGGTGGTCGCGCTCGTACAAGGCGGTTCGTACGACTTGCTGTATATGGCTTCGGGCGCGACGATACTCGTGCTTGCTCTCGCAAAACTCTTTTGGCGCATATCGGGATTCATGGGCGCGCGCTGGGCGACGGGCGCCTCGGCGACCGCACGTTACGCGCTCACTTCATACGTCACGCTCCACAGCCGTACTTATTTTTCGGACCGTTTTGCGGGCTCTATCATGAACAAGATACGGCACGCGGCGACCGGCATGCGCGAGGTCGTCGACGTCTTTTTGTGGGAATTCCTGGAGCTCGGCGTGAATGCGGTCACGAGCTTCATCATTGTGTTTCTCGTGAGTCCGCCCATCGCGTGGATGTTCCTCGCATGGGTTTTCGCAATCTTGCTCATCAACATATACCTCGGGTACCGGCGCGTACCGCTCTCGGCGCGCGCACACAATCTGGAGACAACGCTGAACGGTGCCACGGTCGACCTCCTCACCAACGTGAGCGCGATGCAGGAATACGCGCGCCGTGAATTTGAGATCGAGCGACTGAAAGGAGCAACGGATGACCGCCGGCGGGCGCATATCGCGAGCTGGTATTTCGGCGAGTGGACGCGGGTACTCAACAGCGTTCTCTTGGTCGTGTTCGGGACCGCCATGGTCTTTACGACGGTATCGTTCTCGCGCGCGGGCATACTCTCTTTCGGCGACATCATTTTGGTCATCACGATCATTTTCAGGATCGAGGGTCTCTTGCAGTCGCTCGGCTCGAATTTCAATAAATTTGCCGAGACGTGGGGCGAGATAAGCGAGAGCCTTGAGGAAATCATCGCGCCGCACGAGATCCCCGATGAGCCAAATGCGTCGGTACTCGCGATAAGCGGCGGGGCGCTCGCGTTCAACGGGGTGAGCTTCTCGTATGGGGAAAATGTCGTATTTAATGACATGACGCTTGTCGTTCCTCCGGGACAGAGGGTCGGCGTCGTAGGCCGTTCGGGTGCCGGGAAATCCACGCTCGTACGGCTCATTTTGCGCCACCACAATCTGAGCGCGGGGACGATTACCATCGACGGCACCGATATCGCAAGCGTGACGCAGGAGAGCCTCCGCAACGCTATCTCGGTCGTGCCGCAAGAGCCACTCCTTTTTCACCGCACCATCCGCGAGAATATCGCGTACGGGAATCCGGGTGCCTCTGAAGGAGAGATCATCGAGGCGGCGAAGCTCGCACAGGCCCACGATTTCATCGTGAATCTCCCGACCGGCTATGGCGCGATGGTGGGCGAGCGCGGCATCAAGCTCTCGGGCGGCGAGCGCCAGCGCATAGCGATTGCCCGTGCGATACTGAAAAATGCGCCGATACTTCTGCTCGATGAGGCGACCTCCGCGCTCGACAGCGAAAGCGAGGTGGAGATACAGAAGGCACTTCGCGAATTGATGAAAGGGAAGACGGTCATCGCCATCGCCCATCGCCTCTCGACTTTGCGCGAGATGGACCGCATCATCGTCTTGGATAGCGGCAAAATCGTCGAAGAGGGCACACACGAGCAGCTTGTCGCCGGGAGCGGGATTTATTCCCAACTCTGGGCCCACCAAGCCGGAGGATTCCTTCAGGACCAATAACTTATGGATTTCAAGTATTTTTCGCGGAATGGAGAACTGCTTCCGGTTACTGATGCGGTTATTCCGCTCTCGAGCATCGAGTACGCGTACGGTTTCGGGGTCTATGAGAGCGTCCGAGTAAGCAACGGAATCGTCTATTTTCTTGCCGACCATATCGGGCGCCTGATGAATTCCGCGCGCATCATCGGACTTTTGCACCCCTACACACCGGAGGGCGTGTCGGACGCCGTCGCGCAGCTTCTTGAGAAAAACGGCGCTACGACCTGCAACGTGAAAATACTTCTTATCGGGGGAAAGACGGCGGAAGATGCGCAGCTCAATATTCTCTGCCTGAATCCCCTCTTTCCGGACAAAAAATTATACCGGGACGGAGTCGCATGCGTGACCTACGAATACGAGCGTCCGTTTCCCCACGCAAAAACACTCAATATGTTGCAAAGCTATCTCGCCTACCGCAAAGCCAAACAGGCCGGCGCATATGATGCGTTGCTTATCGACCGAGGGGGATGCATCACGGAGGGGACGCGCACAAATTTCTTTTGCATAAAGGGTAAGACACTCTTCTCGCCAAATGAGAAAAACATTTTGCCGGGCGTCACGCGCAAGGCGGTACTGAAAGTCGCGGCCGATACCGGCTTTGAGATTGTGCAAAAAGATATCCGACCTGAAGACTTGCCGCAGTACGACGGAGCCTTTCTCACGAGCACTTCCGCAAAGATACTTCCAACTCGTTCAGTCGACAGTTATACGTTCTCCGAGCCGCCACAAGCCCTTAAAGAGCTACTGGCGGCGTTCGATGCGTTCTTGTCGGGATGCGGAGGGAAGATTGAAAAAGCCTCCATCTAAAGGTATATTGGACGTCGTTGCGCGGTTAGCTCAGTGGTAGAGCATTGTCTTGACGTGACAAGGGTCAAAGGTTCGATCCCTTTACCGCGCACCAATGGAAGTAATTAAATTTTCCAAAGAAAATACCGAGCTCGCAAACAATAGGGCGTATGAGGTCCTATGGGCAGCAGGGGTGGTTTTATGCCCGACCGATACTCAGTACGCGTTGCTTGCGTGGGCAGTTGAAGATGATGCAGTGGAGAAAATCTACTCCATTAAAGGGCGTGACGAAAAGAAACCGTTACACGCTCTTGTCTCTTGTGTTGAAATGGCAGAACTTTACAGCGAAGAGAATGTGTTGGCGCGGAAACTTCTAGGAAGATCGCCCAAAGGGAAACTCACGGTTGTTGTAACAAAGCGACCTCAGTTCAGTACGGGAATATTAAAAAACATCAACACCTTTGCTTACCGTATACCCGATGATGGATTTTTGACCTCATTGATAGATGAGTTCAGCATGCCCGTTACGGCGACGAGCGCGAATAGGAGCGGCGCGCAGCCCGAGCGCTCCGTTGAAAAGATCCTTGCGCAGCTCGGCGACAGTGCGCGTGATATTGGCCTTGTGATAGATGCGGGTGAGTTGCCGGAGCGACAGCCTTCCACGGTGGTGGACCTTTCGGGAGTACAGCCGGTGATTTTGCGCGAAGGGGCTATTTCCGCCGCCGACGTGTGGAACGCGATACGGCCTGAGGCTTGAGCTTTGCGCTGTCCGCCACACGCCAGAGGTACCACGATGCAGCCGAAGCATGCTGGCGCCACGGGCGCGCGAGCTTCTCCATTTGTGCGTGGTCTGGCAAACTTTTCAGTTTGTAGAGTGTTTGGAATCCCTTACGTATGCCGAGATCGCCGGTCGGGAGCACATCCCTGCGATTCAGCGTAAAGATGAGGAACATGTGCACCGTCCACACGCCGATGCCTTTGACCTGCGTGAGGTGTTCGACGATGTCCGCGCTTTCCATCTTGTGAAGCGATTTATGTCTGACAGTGCCGTCCGTGAATTTCTCCGCGAGGTCTTTGATGTAAGAAGTCTTCTGGCCTGAAAGTCCTGCCGCGCGCATTTTCTCAAGCGGTATCTCCCGCACCATTTCGGGAGTGGGGAACTTCTTTTTTGGAAACAACGCGAGAAAACGGGCATGTATCGTCTGCGCCGCTGCGCCCGAAACTTGCTGATGAATTATTGAGCGCACAAGCGCTTGGAAAGGATTTCTTCCACGCTTCAATTCCGGCATCCCATGCTTCCTGATAAGCGGCGCGAAGCGCTTGTCACGCCTTAGAATCGCAATGGATTTGGAGAAGTCATCCTCTTTATTCATGTGGGGAGCATAAGGGTTCTTGAAAGAAGGGCAAGCTCAAGGTTGCTATAATCTATCAATGGGCATTGAGATGCCAAAGCCGGACATATCGCATGACCCTACTCAGGCATCAGTTGTGCCGCAGTCTGTGAAGGATCTCGAAGTAATAGGCAAGAACAGCAAAGGCAGAGATATTGTTCAGGACTCAGTTGGAAGGAAATTTCATGAGATCGAATATTCTCCTCGAGATCAAATGTTCCTATCACGCCTCCTCAAAGGCACTATGCCCGTTTCTGATGTCGTCTATAAGAAAGAAACAGGAAAGTTTTATTCGTACGTACTGCCAACCGAGTACATAGAAAAGAGCGAGAATAGTGAAGACGAGCTTTGGGCTGACCGGAGGATACTGGATAAGATCTTCACCGACAACGAACACTACCGAGCCAACACACGCTCAGGAGAGGGTTGGCATATACTTTTTGATTTTAATATTGTCGACGAATTCTGGTACCACGGATTTTCGCCTGAGGAGGCAAGCTATGGGATCCAGCGGGGAAGCATCCAGCAGCTTAGTGTACTCAAGAGTCGTCTTAGCGAATTGAGAAAACGATGTGCGGGACCGGACGGGCTTGCTTTTATGAAGGCGATACTAGACTCGATGGAAAGGGAGGGGGCTGGAACACCTTCGATTTTTGAACAACAAAAAGATATGGATCGGAAGCCGACCGTTGAGCAATTTCAGATTGAGATACTAGAAGCTATGGACAGTTTTTCGAAAATCATTGAGGAACGCATTCTAGAGAAAACTTCTCGTTAGCCTCGCTTTCAGGAGTGCGAAGACCCGCGCTTCAATTCCGGCATCCCATGCTTCTTGATGAGCGGCGCGAAGCGTTTGTCGCGCCGGAGTGCCGTCAGAGACTCTTGAACATTCATTGCGGAGAGGGAGAGATTCGAACTCTCGATGGGTTGCCCCATGCCGGTTTTCGAAACCGGTGCTTTAGACCACTCAGCCACCTCTCCTTTGGACGAACCTTGCGGTTCGCCCCTTCAGAGAGCCGCGATAGCAGCTTCTCCGGCGGAGCGGCGCCTCGCGCCGCTCCAGCAACATTCGGAGTGAATGTTGCAACGAGCTGACTTTGAACAAAATAGCACACTTTTCCGCCGGAGGCGGATCCTCCTCCGGAGGACGGGTTAAAATACCTTATATTATGGAAAATATCCACTTCCTTTATATCCTGAAAAGCTCGGCGCTGCCACGACATTACATCGGCATATCAAGCAATCCGTCGAGAAGACTATCCCAACACAATGCAGGAGAGGTCCGTTCGACTAAAGGTTACCGCCCCTGGAAGTTGGAATACGTACAAATGTTCGTGAACAAAAAAGAAGCCCGTTTGCGGGAACTTTTCTTAAAGAAAACTGCACGTGCAAGAAAGGATCTTTTTGATAGTATTGACCGCACGGCCCTATCGTCTAACGGTTAGGACACATGCTTTTCAAGCATGGAACCCGGGTTCGATTCCCGGTAGGGTCACAAGTATGGCACTTCAACACACTTCGGGATTCCAGCCCGTCGTCGCGGCGATTGCGGGCAACGCGGTTGTTACCGTAAGCAAATTTGGTGCAGCCGTTGTTTCGGGCTCGTCCTCGATGTTTGCCGAAGCGGTACACAGCTTCGCCGATACGCTCAATCAAATCCTGCTTCTTATCGGTCTTCGCCGCTCGCTCAAGAAAGCCGACGAAACATTTGAATACGGCTACGGCAGCGAACGCTTCTTCTGGGCGCTGCTTTCGGCGGTCGGCGTCTTTTTTATCGGCGCGGGCATTACCGGCTACAAGGGAGTGACTTCGCTTCTTCATCCGGGGGAGGTCGAGTTTAGCGTCATTGTCTTTGTGGTGTTGCTGTTCGCGTTCCTCGTGGAGCTGTACACGTTTCGCGTTGCCGCGCGCTCGTTGCGCGCGGCTCATCCCGGAGCGGCGCTCCGGGAACGTCTGGAACTTGCCGACCCGATGACCCTGGCGGTGTATCTCGAAGATGCGGTCGCCGTTTTGGGTGTCGCGATTGCAGCAGTCGCGATAGGTGCCACATACTTGACCGGAAATCCCGTTTGGGACGCCCTCGGTTCCGTTCTCATCTCCATTCTGCTCGCCTTCACCGCGGTTACGCTTATCCTCAAAAATCGCATATATCTTCTCGGCCGCGCGATACCCGAGGATCTGCAAGAACAGGTGGTCGGGATACTCGAAGCCGATCCGGCTATTGAGAAGGTGGTCGATTTTAAATCGACGACACTCGGGTGGGGCGTGTATCGCATCAAGTGCGAGGTGGAATTCAACGGCGGCGCGCTCCTGCGGGAAGTATACAGACGGCGCTCGATGGAACAGCAGTACGAGGATGTACGGGGGGATTTCGGAGAGTTCAAGCGTTTTCTTGCGGACTATGCCGACCGCATTCCGCGCCTCATGGGAAAGAAAATTGACGAGATAGAATTGCGCATCAAGAAACTCCACCCGAGCATCCGGCATATCGACATCGAAATCAATTAGCGCGCATGGAGGAGCGTCGGGATACGTTATAATTTCCTGATGTCAGTGAACCCCGGCATCGTGGGAAAGGACTTTTGGGCGATGCCGGAGGCCGACGTTGTTGACGTTTTGGAAAGCGACGTGCGCGACGGCATCACGGAGGACGAAGCGCGACGACGGCTGCAAATGTATGGTGCAAATAGCATCGAGCAGCACGGGCGGTCTGCCGCATACTTCATCTTCGTAGACCAATTCAAGAGC
This sequence comes from Candidatus Kaiserbacteria bacterium, assembly GCA_016217925.1. Lineage (GTDB taxonomy): Bacteria > Patescibacteriota > Minisyncoccia > Phycocordibacterales > UBA2100 > UBA10103. The sequence goes on along the minus strand of JACRFK010000003.1, from coordinate 263,631 downwards.
CCGCTCATCCTCGTCCTCGCGATTGCAGGCGTCATCACGCTCTCCATCGGACACCTGCGCGACTCCCTTTTCATTTTGGCCGCGCTTGCGGTCAACGTCGGCCTCGGTTTTTATCAGGAGCACAAAGCGAGCCGCGCGCTCGCGGGGCTCAAATCATATCTGCGGGAGCGGGCGCGCGTCATCCGCGGGGGTGTCGAGAGAGAGGTGGACGCCGCCCACCTCGTGCCGGGCGATTTGCTGCGACTCTCGCAAGGTGACAGAGTGCCCGCCGATGCGCGGCTCGTATACGTGAACGACCTGCAAATAGACGAGGCACTTCTTACGGGAGAATCACTACCTGCGGAAAAATCCGCGCAGCCGTCGGGCAAGGACGCGGTACTCGGCGACCAGGAGTGTATGGTCTTCGCCGGTACACTGGTGACCGAGGGGCTCGGCACAGCGCTCGTCTGCCGCACCAATTCTGCAACGGAGCTCGGCAAGATTGCCGCGCTCGTCGGAAGGACCGATAACGAGGATACACCGCTGCAGGCGACGATAAAGAAATTCAGCGCACGTGCGGGGCTCCTGCTCGGCGGGCTTACCGTATTCGTCTTCGTGCTCGGTATTTACTCGGGACACTCGTTTGCCGATATGTTCATCACTTCCGTCGCGGTCGCGGTTGCCGCGGTACCCGAAGGCTTGCCCATCGCGCTCACGGTCATCTTAGCGATTGGCGTGCAGCGTATGGCAGGGCGTAAGGGCGTCATCCGCAAGCTCGTCGCCGCCGAGGCGCTCGGCAGCACGACCTTCATTCTCACCGACAAGACAGGCACGCTCACGATGGCCAAGATGGAACTCGGGAAGCTCCTACCCGAAGGCCTCGAGAAAAACACATTGCTCGAGCTTGCTGTTCTCAACTCGAATGTGCTTGTCGAAAATAGGCAGGACCCGGTCGCCGAATGGCGTATGAGCGGAAAGATACTCGAAGTATCCCTCATCCGTGCGGCGGCGCTCCGCGACATCTCCGACGTGGAGGTCAAGCAACAGTACAAGATCGTACGTTCGCTCCCGTTCAATGCCGTCAACAAATTTTCCGCGTCGCTCATCGAGCGGGCAGGGAAGCATGAGCTGATATTTTTTGGCGCGGCTGATATTCTCGTCGAACGCTCGCTCATGAATGATTCGGAAAAGCGGCACGCGCTGCAGCGCATCCATACCCTCGCGGCGGGCGGTGAATTCGTCGTGGCGGTCGCGACAAAGACGGTTGACGCGAAGGAAGCGGGAGCGTTTCCCAAAGACGTCAAAGCCGAACGGCTCGCTTTTAAGGGATTGCTCACACTCCGCGACCCCATCCGGCCGGGAGTCGAGGATGCGATACGTCGCGTCGAGCGTGCAGGTGTAAGGACGGTCATCATGACGGGCGACCACCGCGGCACGGCGGAGGCCATCGCGCGGGAAGTGGGACTACCCGTCGGGGAAGGCAGCGTCTTGGATGCCGCGGAGCTGCGGGGGTTGAGTCCCCAAGAGCTTAAACATCGTCTCGCTACGCTGCGGGTCATTTCCCGCGTATCGCCGCTCGACAAGATGATGATAGTGAAGACTTTGCAGGAGATGGGCGAGGTCGTCGCGATGACGGGCGACGGTGTGAACGACGCCCCGAGCATCAGACAGGCAGACATCGGTATCGCGATGGGCTCGGGTACCGAGGTGGCCCGCGATGTGGCCGACCTCGTGCTCCTCGACGACAATTTCGAGACCATCGTAGCCGCGGTGGAGGAGGGAAGGCAGATACTGAAAAATATCCGCAAGGTGCTCGTGTACCTGCTCTACTCGGTGTTTGCCGAATTGCTGCTCATAGGCGGCGCGCTTGTCGTCGGGTTGCCGCTTCCCCTCAACGCGCTCCAAATCCTCTACGTCAACTTTTTCTCTGACAGTTTCCCGGCGGTGGCCTTCGCTTTCGAAAAAGGAGACGGCACGCTTGAGGGTCGCCCGAGTACGCACCTCGGCCGGTCAGACGGCTCGCTTTTCGACCCGCTGATGCGCTTCCTCGTCCTCTTCGTAGGCTTTTCAACAAGCGCCTTCCTCTTCGGGCTCTACTGGTTGCTGCTTCATCTCGGATTCCCGACCGCGCTTGTGCAGACATTCATCTTCGCGAGCTTCGGGAGCTACACGCTCTTCCTCGCATTCTCACTGCGCGACCTCGACAAAAGTATCTTTAGGTACAACTTCTTCAGCAACTCTTACCTCATAGGCGGTGTTTCTATCGGCATCGCGCTGCTCTTGCTTGCCATCTATGTGCCGCTCCTTCAGGGGGTGCTCGGCACCGTGGCGCTGCCCCCCGTCTGGCTCCTCTGCGTCGTGCTCATCGGCGTGCTCAACATGACGGCAATCGAACTCGGCAAAGCCCTGTTTCGCAAGCGGGCATGAGATAATGCGCGGGTGGTGTATGACTACCATGTCGTTTTTGCCGCGGCCGGTTCCGCACTCGGCCTCTTGAGCTTCGTTTTCTATTTCAAAGATATTTTCAGGGGGAAAACGAAACCGCACATTTTCACCTGGATTGTTTGGACACTTCTTACGGGGTTGACGTCTTTAATTCAGTTCAGCGAGGGTGGGGGCGCGGGTGCGTGGGTCGCGGGAGTCGAGTCGTTGAGTTGTTTGGGCGTCGCAGTTCTCTCGTATACACGGGGCGAAAAAGATATAACCCGCGTTGATTGGATTTGTTTTGGCGCGGCACTCCTCGCGACCGGCATGTGGCTTTTGGCCGACCAGCCGCTTCTGGCCGTCCTCTTGGTCATAAGTGCGGACGCGCTCGGTTTCGCCCCGACGTTGCGCAAGTCGTATACTAAGCCGTACGAAGAAACTGTCTCCATGTACACCCTCAGCGCGTCTCATTGGATATTCTCAATCATCGCGCTTCAAACACTTTCGTTGACAACGGTTCTCTATCCCGCCGTCATCTCTCTGCTCGACACCACGCTTGTCGCAACGCTCCTCATTCGCCGCAGGCAACTTGCCGGACGGACAAACGTATATAATTAGTTCGAAACAACCAAACTATGTATACCCTTGCACTCGTTGGCGGTTTTGTAGCTCTCGCGTCCCAATTCGTATGGATATGGGGAATATGGAGGGGTACGATGCACCTCAATATCGCCACGTGGCTTCTATGGTCCATTATCGACACTGCAGTACTTGCAGCATCTCTGGCGGGAGGAGCACCGGCCCCCTTCCTCTCCGTAGGATTCGCCGTCGGGGCAGTTCTGGTCACGACTGCTCTCTTTTTCAAAGGTGTGTGGCGCTGGGGAACGCTTGAGACTATCTGTACTCTTATCACCTTAGCCTGTCTTGGGTTGTGGTATATCGCCGGACCGATAGTTGCGTTATTGAGTCTTACTCTTGGAAAGTATTGTGTAGCAGGAATTCCGACTGTTATAGATGCCTTTCGACATCCTGAACGCGGACAAGGCTGGAACTGGTTCGTTGGAGCGTTTGCTGCGGCTACGAATATTTTTGCAGCCGGCTCGTTGACTTTGGCTCAAAGCTTCTTTCCGACTGTCGTTCTGGTGTTTGCAACTCTAGTCGGCATCCTCCATTTGCGTCGAAAGTCGATTAGCTAAATCTTGAGGGGGGACGACCCAATGAGATGTCATCTCATTGGGTCTCACGATAGCGGTTTGCTGTATATTTTTGTGCGGAATGGTAGTATGTTCTCCAATGAACGGCAGGAACTTCAGGCAGCTCTTGGAGGCCAAATGGGAGCAGGGCAAATTTCTCTGTGTAGGGCTCGATAGTGATTTTGAGAAAATACCGGAGTCTGCACATATCGACGGCACAAGAGAAAGCCTCGTATACTTCAACCGCGCCATTGTAGATGCGACGAAGGACCTCGTGTGCGCCTTCAAGCTCAACAGCGCTTTTTACGAAGCTCATGGCGACGAAGGTTGGCAAGCGCTCCGCGAGACCATCCAATATATACATGAAGTCGCGCCGGAGTTACCCGTCATCCTCGACGCGAAACGGGCGGACATCGGCAATACCAACAACGGCTACGCTGCGGCAGCATTCGACCACTTGCACGCAGATGCCATCACCGTCAATCCGTACCCCGGCCGCGAGGCACTCTCGCCTTTTCTTGAACGCAAAGACAAAGGTGTCGTCGTCTGGTGCCGCACTTCAAACGAGGGCGCAGGGGAGTTTCAAGACCTTCAGGTAGGTGGCGAACCGCTCTATTCGATTGTCGCGCGCCACGTCGCGGAAAAGTGGAACGAGAACGGGAACTGCGCACTCGTCGTCGGCGCAACATACCTGGAGGAGCTGGCCGAAGTGCGCAAAACCGTCGGCGACATGCCCATCCTTATTCCCGGAATAGGAGCCCAAAACGGTGACCTGGAGAAGACAGTGAAAGCGGGGAAGGACGATCGCGGAAGGGGAATAATAATCGCTGCGTCGCGCGCGGTCATATTCGCTTCAAGCGGAGCGGATTTTGCACAAGCGGCCCGGGAGAAAGCCACAGCGCTACATGGCGCGATTAAGGCCGCCCTTGTACAATAGTCGCTTATGAACGAAGACGAAGTGCTTGAGCTCCTGCAAAAAGTCGGCGCGTTCCGCGCGGGACATTTCGTGCTTACCTCCGGCAGGCATGCGGGCTCCTACATTCTCAAAGATGCGATGTATGCGTACACGCGCGAGACGTCGCAGGTGTGCCGGGCGATGGCTGAGCGATTCAAGGATGCCTGCGTAGAGGCCGTCATCGGCCCCGCCATCGGCGCGGCCATTCTCGCGCAGTGGACAGCCTATCACCTCTCAGAACTCACGGGCCGTGAGGTCTACGGCGTGTATGCGGACAAAGACGGGCAGGGAGGATTCATCATCAAGCGCGGATATGATCAGATCATCAAAGGCAAGAAGACGCTCGTCGTTGAAGATCTGACGACGACCGGTGGTTCTATAAAAAAAGTGGTCGACGCAGCGCGCGCGACGGGGGCCGATGTCGTCGGAGCAATAGCCATCTGCAACCGTGGCGACGTGACGAAAGAGAGCGTGGGCAATCCGCCCGTCTTCGATCAATTGCTCAACGTCCATCTGGACTCTTGGGACGCCGGTGAGTGCGAGCTCTGTGAAGGCAACATTCCCGTCAATACGGATATAGGCCACGGGAAGGATTTTCTCTCGAAGGAATCCACAAAATCCTCATAGAACGTTCACGAGGTAGGGTGCTATACTCAGTGTCAATTTAGTAGTAGAGGTTTACATGTACAATTTTGTTATGTCTCAAAATGGATGGATAGCGGTCATAATCGCGCTACTTATTATCGCGGCAGGTGCCTGGTGGTTTACAAGCCAGCCGGCGGCAGTGCCCACAGCGGATAATTCGACCCAGCTAAGCGGAGAGACGAACACAACGCCGACCGGCGACACGGGAACACTGGTCGGAGGGGATGCGGTGGTGGACACCACACCGACGTCGGCGGTAGTTACCTACAATGGGTCAAGTTTTTCCCCATCGGAAGTGACTATCAAAAAGGGCGGCACAGTGACGTTTAATGGACCGAGCACCATGTGGGTTGCTTCCGGTCCGCATCCGGAACACACGAATTACGATGGAACGACAAGAAATGCACACTGTGCCGCTGGAGCAGTACCGTCGTTTGACCAATGTGCGGCAGGAACGAGCTACACGTTCACATTCGACAAAGTTGGCACATGGCCGTTCCACGATCATCGAAGTGTGGGAGCGTTTGGTAAAATTGTCGTTGTTGAGTAAACTGTTGAGATGACAGATACAGAGTTTCCCGAGGAGATGCGGCTCAACCTCAAGCGGGCCGAGGTGCTGCGCTACGGCGAAAATGCTCACCAGGGGGGTGCTCTCTACCTCAATCCAAACGACAAGCGCCCGGGTGTCGCCACAGCGCGCAAGGTGCAGGGCAAAGAACTGAGCTACAACAATCTGCAGGATGCCGACGCGGCGTTCGAGTGCGTGGCGGAATTCGACGAGCCGGCCTGCGTCATCGTCAAGCACATGAATCCCTGCGGCGTCGCGGTGGGTGAGAGTGTCCAAGAGGCATATCTACGTGCGCTCGCGTGCGACAAGGTTTCAGCCTTCGGCGGTATCGTAGCTCTTAATTCCAAACTGACCGCAGTGCTCGCGACCGAATTGGTTCAGATATTTCTCGAAGTCGTCATCGCACCCGACGCGGAAGAGGACGCGCTCGCGATTCTTTCCGCCAAGCCCAATGTCCGCGTGCTTCTCACGGGGACGATGCCGGATGCCGCGGAGAAGAGGGTTACGGCGCGCTCTATCGCGGGAGGATTCCTTGTGCAGGATGCTGACAATATGGTTTTCGACGGGGAAGTAAAAACGGTCACCAAACGTGCGCCGACTGCCGAAGAACTTTCCGACATGATGTTTGCCTTTACCGTCTGCAAACACGTGAAATCCAACGCAATTGTGTATGCCAAAAATGGTGCCACGGTCGGCATCGGCGCAGGCCAAATGAGCCGCATCGTGAGCGCAAAGATAGCAGCCATGAAAGCCAATGAGATGTCATCTCATGGTTTAAAAGGAGCGGTCATGGCCTCGGACGCATTCTTCCCGTTCCCCGATTGTGTGGAAGAAGCCGCGCGCGTGGGCGCGACCGCTATTATTCAGCCCGGCGGGTCGCTCAAAGACCAAGATTCAATCGATGCCGCAGACAAGGCAAACATCGCAATGGTGACGACCGACATCCGGCATTTCAGGCACTAGTCTATTTCCAGAGATCGAAGCCCTTGGTCAGTTGTTTGACCTCCTGATTTTCTCCGAACATTCCGATTCCGAGATACTCCACCTCTGATGCATCTTTCTTGCTGAGGGCTTCTTGTAATTTCTCATCCTCATTAAAATCGAGCATTTCGCGGACAAATGCGAGATAGGGTAGTTGGGCGGCCTGTACGGCCGCAAGAAGCGCTTGGAGGTCACGGCTAAAGCCGACTCGCAGAACAATTATCGGATATTGAGAATTACGCGGCATCGAAAATCCGTCTTTCATGGTGAAATAATCGCCCGTGTCGAATTGCTCCACCACGCGCCCAAGCTTTGCGGCAATGTGTGCGATGACGTTGGTAATTTGCCACGGCTCAAGGTCGTGTCGCACGACAATAGCAAATCTTTTTGAAAAATCTTGGTTCATATGAAAGTAGTTTTGCCGCCCCTTTAACCGGGGGCGGCGACGGTATGTTGAATTGCAGGAACGAGCAGCGTCAGCGGGACATGGACGTCGATATATCCGGGCAATTCGCCGACGACTCTGCCGCCGACAACGCACCCGTTTTCTCCTTTCCCGCGGATAATCGCCCATGAGTTCACTTCCGATAACTCGATGCGGACGACCCGGAAGGCTTTCTTATCAGGTAACACCTCCCGTATCGTTGCGATGGCTTCGGCGTTTTCCGGGCCGATGTCGTCAGTACGAAGACTGACGAGGGTACCGGTGACGATTACGTTCGAGTAATCGAGCGCCTGGACAGGCAACGAAACGCCAAAGAAGTAGCATTTCTCATGCAGCATGGCACTGGCCCTCACTTGTGAATGTGCAGTTTTGTCCGGAAACGTTTCCCTCGGTGAATATGAAGCCACGTAGCCGCGGAAACAAATTTCGTGGGTATAATTGCAAATATGTAACAATTTGTTATATTCCTGACAATGAGTCCCGCCCTTTCATCGCACGTCCGGCTTGTCAGTCCCCTGCGGGTCTTCTCTCCCTATGCTCGTCTACCCTTGATTATCAGTCTAGAAAGAGCGGGATGAGAACGATAAGCCAGGCCGTCGAGGAGATAATCCAACGCTCGCCATTCCTCGCCGAGGCGATGGCCGAGGGTATCGCCAATAATGCGCAAATCGCGCGCAAGATACGTCCCGATGTCGAGAAACGCCTCTACGAGAAAGTATCCGAGGCCGCTATCGCAATGGCGCTGCATCGCATGCGCAAAAAGCCTGCGCAAAATCTGTACAGCGCGAAGCTTGTGAAAAAGATGAACGACCTGACAGTACGTTCCAACCTCGTCGAATTTGTCTGTGCGAATTCCGAGGCGCTTCCGCGGGTATTGGAGACGCTGTCCAAAAGCGCATCGAAACGCAAAGACACATTTCTCAATTTTTCGCGCGGGCTCCACGAGTCGCTCATCATCGTAAGCTCGGAATTCGAGCCCGAAGTAACGGCGGCGCTCGCAAGTGAAAAACACACAAAGAAAATCGGAAATCTGTCGGCGATAACGATGCGTATGCCCGAGGAGAGCCTCACCGTGCCGGGCATGTACTATCCGATATTGAAAGCGCTCGCGACCGAGAGCATCAGCTTCGTCGAAATAATGTCGGTGCGAACGGAACTCAGTATTATTTTCGACAATGCGGATATCGACCGCGCGTTTTCGGTCTTGAAGCGGATAACCTCCTAAACCCTCCGCAGCGCCATGTAGATATCCTCAAGCGCTTTCACGGCGTCGCCGGCGGCTATGTTGTTTTGGTGGTAGAGGCCGTCGGTGCAATCGCCCGCGGCCCAGATGCGCGGGTGCGAGGCCTGGTGCGTGCGGGGGTCCACTTTGACCTGTCCTATTTCGTTTTTCTCAACGGCGCTGCCCGTCCACGCGGTATTTGGAATGAGTCCTATTTCAACGAAGATACCCTCAACGGGGAGGACCTCTTCTTTGCCGCTTTGTGAGTCTTTCCAACGCAGGCCCGTGATGAATTTGTCGCCGACGACTTCGAGTATCTCGCTCTGCTTTATGACGTGCATTTTTGGGTTGGTGAGCGCGGCATTGACGGATATCGCGTCGGCCCTAAAGGTGTCGGTGCGATTGAAAAGCGTCACGGTCTTACAGTAGGCAAGGAGCTGGAGCGCCGTTTCAAATGCGGCGTTGCCGCCGCCGATGACCGCTACATCTTTGTCGGCAAAGAGGGGACCGTCACAGCTCGCGCAATAGGTGAGGCCTTTTTGGTCGTACTGCGCCGCACCTTTCACTTCGAGTTTGCGACGGTTGGCACCGGTCGTGATGAGGACGGCGCCCGCCTGAAATACGCCCTTGTTCGTCGTCATCTCAACGCGGTCGTCGTGTGTGGTGAGGCCGGTCGCAAGTGCGGGGGAGACGATGGTGAGCCATTCACCGGCGTACGCTTCCACGTGTTTGCGCAAGTTGGCCGCGAGCTCGGTGCCGGAGATGGAAGGCGTACCTATCCAATTCTGCACATCGGTCGAGACTGTGCTTTGGCCGCCCCATTCACTCGTGATGAAGACGGTCTTCAAGCGTTTGCGCGCGGCGTAGATAGCTGCGGCGGCCCCTGCGGGGCCGCCGCCCACAATTCCGAGTTCGTAGCTCTCCGACATCGGACTATTCTACATTATTTACGACGCAAAAACGACGGCAGTCCTCCCCAGCTATCCTCGTCATCTTCTGCTTGGGTTTTGACGGCTGTTTTCGGGGCATCTTTTACTGTTGACTTTTCGTGTTTCTCCGTAGTCTCAGTCATTTTTTTCATCTCCTCACGTGCCCGCGGATTGACCGGCGGTACATCCTGATCTTTTTTGGCTACGATACGTTGCGAACCCGCGAAAAGCGAGGCGCGTTGTCCGGCCTCCGGGAAACCAGTCGCGATAACAGTGACTCGTACCTGGCCCTTCTTGAGCGAGTCGTCGGTAACAGCACCGAAGATAACTTTCGCATCCGGATCGATGGCCTCGGTAATGACGTTGGCCGCGTCCTGCACTTCGAGCATTCCGAGGTCCTCGCCGCCGGCGATTGAGAAGAGAACGCCCTTGGCTCCGTTTATCGAGACCTCGAGAAGCGGGGAATTGATAGCTGCGCGGGCCGCCATCTCGGCGCGGTGCTCGCCTATCGCGGTGCCAATACCCATAAGCGCGCTTCCGGCGTTGTGCATGATGGCACGCACGTCCGCGAAGTCGACGTTAATAATGCCGGTCGTTGTAATGAGATCAGAGATACCTTCAACGGCCTGCTTCAGAATGTCGTCGCACATTGCAAAGGCATTTTTGATGCCGGTCTCGCGGGAAACGATAGCGAGAAGTTTGTCGTTGGGAATTATGATGAGCGCATCTACCGCCTTGCGCAATTCGGCGAGCCCTGCCTCCGCGAGGCGCATACGCTGCTGGCCTTCAAATCCGAACGGGCGCGTGACGACGCCGACGGTGAGCGCTCCGAGCTCGCGCGCGATTTTCGCTACTGTCGGCGCGGCACCCGTGCCAGTGCCGCCACCCATACCGCAGGTGATGAACACCATATCGGAACCCTTGATAGCTTCTTGGATTTCTTCTCGCGTTTCTTCAGCCGCCTGCTTGCCAAGCTCTGCGTTCATTCCCGCGCCAAGCCCTCGCGTGAGAGTCTTACCGATATTGATTTTACGCTTCGCTTTGTTCTTGTGGAGGTCTTGCGCATCTGTATTGATGGCTATGAAATCAACGCCGACCACGTGCGAGGAAACCATGTGATTCACCGCGTTTCCTCCTGATCCACCGACGCCAATAACTCGTATACGTGCGAACGACTCAACATCCGGCTTTACTTGTTTTGTCATAGTGAGGCCATAATAGCACTTTACCGAAAAGGGCAAGCTTGACAAACACAATATGGGGTGGTATCATACAACTTGGTCACGAATCGTCAACGCTACGAAACCAGGGGAAGAAAATGAAAAGTTTGCTGCTCCCGCTTACCGCCATTGTGATTATGGTCGCCGTGCTCTGGGCCATTGCGCCTGAAATACGGCCCCAAATCCAACTGGTCGTTTTTGTCGTTGTGACGTTAGCCGCGATGGTCTGGGTAGCTCGCACGCTGCAGAAAATGTAAGCGAGCCTCTTGGACTAACGAACCGCTACGTCGAAGAAGAACCACCGACCTCGTCGGGACATCTTCTCTCGGCGAGGCGGTTCTTCTTTTATGAGACCCAATGAGGTGACATCTCATTGCGTAGGGAATAACGACTTACGAAGTCTTTAATCTTTTTAATGCGAAAAGCAATATTCCCATTCGTAAGCTGTCGTCACCAACTGGGAATATCTTCGATGTTCCTATTTCTCACCATAGACGAAATATAAGAATATTAGATTTGCAATGAGATGACATCTCATTGCATGAGAACGACTTATGATAACGACTTACGAAGTCGTTAATTTTCTGGTTACAGCGATAATCTTGCTCTTGATTATCGTCTGAACATGCGGGCTCGCCGCGTTGGCGAGTCCGTGTCTTTTTATGGGAGTAACGATCGCAAGCCTTGTTTCAATGACTCCCAGCCGCCGGAGAGGACCCCGCCAAACGTCTGCCGCGCCCCTGAGGCGTCTTCGGCGTAGGCCCACCTACAGAGGCCGTAGGCGACCGCCCACGTGGCGTCAACGCCGGATGAGCGTGGCATCTGCCCTATCTGTGAGACCTGCGAGGGTAGCTGGAGGACGGCGCGTGCGATTTCCGCCGCGGAAGTAAGGCCTGAGCCGCCGCCTGTAATGACGATACCCGCGGGCAAAAGACGGTGGCGGCCGATGGTTTTCAGATGTGCGTTCACGAGTGTGTACATTTCTTTGAGCTGTGCGCCGATAATGACGCCCATTTTTTTCTCTGGGATGTCGCTTCCAATCACACCGCCACGCTTGAGGCTCTCTGCTTCCGAGAGCGGTATCTTGAACGAAAGGGCGATGGATTCCGTTATCTCGGATGAGCCGGTCGGGAAGATCTTGAGCGAGATCGGCGTATCGTCTTCGAAGACGACGACAGAGAGTGTTTCTGCGCCGATATTCGCGAGGACGACGCCAGCGGTTTTTTGCGCCTTCGTGAGCGTGACGAGGCTCGCGGCAAGCGGAGAGGCCATAACGCCATCGACTTCGATACCGGCGGCCTCGACCGCCTCGATGAGGTCTTCCTGGTGTTGTGAGAGCATCGTTATGAGGAGCGTGTCGACGGTGAGGCGCGTGCCTTGAAGCCCGAGCGGCCTGCCGAAAACCTTGGTGCCATCTACACGGTACTCGAGCGGTATTGCATGGATAACGGTGCGGTTCGTTAGCTTGGCGGAAGCTTTTTTCTCGCTCTCGCGGAGTGCGCGGTCTATCTCGCGCTCTGTCACGACGCCGCCGGATACGGTAAGCGCTACTTCGCCGGTGGAACGTATCTCATCGAGGCCGATGCCCCCGAGGGCCACCCGTGTGCTACGCACTTTGACCTTTGCCGCGCCGAGCGCACGCCCGAGCGCCTCGCGGATACTCCGCGTCGCCTCTTTTTGGTCGATGATATAGCCGTGCCGTAATCCGCGCGACGTCGATGTGCCGGTGCCCAGGATAGTAAGCGGGAGCTCAGAGTTCTCCGTAGGCGCTGCGACAACGACCTTGACGTGGTACGTGCCGATGTCTATTCCTGTATATATTGGCCGTTGCATGAAAAATGAAAGACACGCAGAATGCGCTGCTCTTGTGCCTCCATTATACGCCCATGTTGCAGTCCCTTTAAGTGTAAGCATCCGTGGACAAACAATAGAGCCAAACGGTCACGAAGGGGGACCTTGAGGCGGCGCGCTTCGCGCGCCGCCGCGCGGACGTTCAAAAAAATCTCCCCCTCGTCCTTTGAAAGGGGAAAGGAAAGGATATTTGGCCGGTAACTCTTCTTCCGATACTTCTGATTCATCCGGCGCACGAGTTTATCGCCGCAGATGACGAGTGAAAGCTCATAGTTCTTGCCAAGTATCGCGCGGGCTATCTTCTCAAACGGAATTCGTGGCATAGGGCCGCGAATAGTCGTTGTAATCCCGGTTTTCATCGTTGGGTGCATAACGACTTCGCAAATCGTTATAACGACTTACGAAGTCGTTATCTTGCGACAGGGGTACTCTCGGCAGGCTTCGGAGCGGACGATTGTTCAGTCTGGCCGGGGCGATTGTGCGATGGGCGGCCTCCTTGTCCGTGGCGGGGCGCAGCTTCGATGACCTTACCCTCCTTGATGAGCTGCTTGTAGTCAGCGCGGCGCTTAATGAGCTTGAGCGCGCGCTTCTTCTTCACTATCTTGGATGCGGTGCGTGTGTAGTAGCGTCCTCCGCGGACGGTGCGTACCAAGCCCGTACCCTGTACGCGGCGGGAGAATTTGCGAATGGTAGAAAGCGTGCTTTCATTGCCGCTTTTGGATACTTCTGCGTTTATGCTCATCCCGTTAGAAGTAGGACGCGGAAACGTAGGACGTCTCGCACCATACTCGATAAAGTGTAATAAGGTTGGTTTTCTTGGTTAATCTAGGCACATGCGTCCGCTACTTCTAACGGGACTCATGTGGCGACGAGTCTACCATCTGCATATGCAAAAGTCAAAATCCAAAAACCAAAAAGTGCATCATTATCATTTTGCACTTTGGAGTTTGCAGTTTGATTTATTCAAGCGTGCGCTCCTTCGCGCCACGCACCGACGCGGCGGCGTTTGAGGTAATTGGGAAGTTCGGGAAGGGGAATCGCGTCCTGGGAATTGGTCGCTACCTCACGAACGAGTATCGTGCCCTCCACCGCTTCTTTGTGTCCCATGATGAGGATGTACGGCACGGCGAGTGTGCGGGCCGCCGCCATCTGCTCGGCAACGCGCTCGTACCAGATGCCCTGATGCACCGGTATTGAGGCGTGGCGCAAGTTTTCAAGAACGCCGAGTACGCGGCGGCGCGCTTCACTTCCGAGGTGGGCGAAATAGACCGCAGGTTGAGCGTCATCGGACTTCACGCCTGCACCGTTGGAATTCTTTTTTCTCATGGGGCGAGTTTTCCCGCGCACTTCGCAGGTGATGGATATCATCGTCGCGGATGAGGGCGTGCGGGCGAAACGGCTCGCAAGAGGATCGTAGCGTCCGCCAAATGAGACGGGGATACGCGCTCCGGTCTCGGAGTCCGTTGTGGAGATCTCGAAGAGCGAGTGCGACCAGCAATCACGGCTGCCGAGGATGTGCGCATTTAATTCATACGGTAGTCCGAACACCTCGAGGTACTCGAGGAGTTCCCAGAATTTCCGGCGCTCCTCTTCGGTCAGATATTCCATCGCTTGTGGCGCGCGCGGTGTGGCCGGATGACCGCGCTCGATGAGCTGCACGAGCGTGCCCAAGGGGTCGACGGCTGCGCGTGGGCGCAGCGTGGGCGATATCGATTCGATGTGCTTGCGCAGATAGAGTCCGACATCCCGCACGAAGCGATTCGACGAATCGGACGAGCCGATGTTGTTGATGGCGAGCGCACGCTCCTTAATACCCGCTTCTTCCGCTATGGCATTGCCAACGACGATGAGAAGCGCTTCGGCCATCGCGCTCGTCGAACCTACGATGTGGAGCTCAAAAGATACCGATGGAATACCGGTCGTGCTTGTGAGTGTCCGCCACGCGAGCAAGGTGCCGCTGTGCGGAGGCGCAAAGGGGCCGGTCGCTGATGCGGACGGTAGATTCACTAACGCTGGGAGACAACTCATGCATTTGCGCGCGCCGGAAAGGAGGGTGCGCTCGTCTCTGCGTGCGAACGCTATCGCGGATTCGACCTTGGAAAGAGGCAAGACGCCGCGCTTGCCCGCCGAATCGGAATTCGCGGCGTTGCGGGGCATGCTATCGAGCGGTGCAAATCCGTAGTACTCGGCGATACGTATCGCATTCTCTAGGAACGCGGCGGTGTTCTGGTACTGTGTGTCTCGCAATCTGATCATATGTTATTCCGTGTAGCGTGCTTCAGCGGGAAAAATACCGATGTGATCGAGAGGGTAGAGTCTTATAAACACGCGGCCGACGATGTCCTTGCGCGGAAGCGAGCCCCAGATGCGTGAATCTGCGGAAACGCGGCGGTTGTCGCCGAGTACAAAATATTCGTCTCCGGAAAGTTCCATCGTAAGCTCGTTGCTGCCCGTGAGGTTGGCTGCATCGAGGTACGGCTCCTCGAGTGTGAAGCCTTGCGGGTGCTCTTCGTTGATAATCGTCACTTTTTGGCCGGAGAGTACGACGGTCTCACCGGGGAGGCCGATAACTCGCTTGATGAGCGCGCGGCTTTCGTTCTGCGGAAGGTCGAGAACGATGACGTCTCCGCGAACGGGGGCCCCAAAGACATACGACACACGGTCAACGATCAAATAATTCCAATCTTCGAAGTTTGGTTCCATGGAAGCACCTGAAACGACGTACGGCGCAGCGACGAAAAAGCGGATGAAGAGCGCGAGGCCGAGCGCAACGACCGTGTAAATGAATAGTGAGCGCTGAGAACCTTTTTGGGTACCCGCCCCGTTAGAGACGGGGACGTTTTGCGCCTCACTTGGTGAGTTTTCACTCATATACTATTTAAATCACCAACAACAAGTTCTCTATGAATCTCTAACGGGGTCCGTGATGGGTCAACTGGCACCACGGGATCAGACATGTGCGATATTCTACTGTGTGAGCGGCGTTGACACCAAGCGTGCGCGATGTTCCATCGCGAAATTTCCAATTTCCAATTTCCAATTTTCAAATGAGGAGCTCGTAATGCGGCGTTTTTTGAAAATTGTTACTTGTAAATTGAAAATTAGCGGATATTATCCGCTCATGGCATGGGTAATCGTCGGTTTGGGGAATCCCGGAGAGGAATATCAAGGCACGCGGCACAATACAGGCCGCATGGCGCTTGAATTTTTTGGGAAACAGATGCAATTCGGCGACTGGAAGGAGGATAACAAGTCAAAAGCGCATGTAGCGAGCGGCATGATAGGGAAAACTGCGGTCGTACTCGTCGCTCCGGACACCTTTATGAACAAATCCGGCGCGGCGGTACTCAAATTCGTCAAAAGTCAGAAGGCCGCCGAGCGCATGGTCGTCGTCTACGACGACCTCGACCTGCCTATCGGCGGCCTCAAGCTCTCATTCAATAGAGGAAGTGGCGGGCACAGGGGAGTCGAGTCTATTATGAAAGCGGTGAAGACCAAGAAATTCACGCGCGTGCGCGTAGGCGTCTCGCCCGAGACTCCGGGGGGCAAACTCAAGAAGCCGCAAGGCGAAGACGAAGTCGTCAAATTCATTCTCTCGAAGTTCTCCTCCAAAGGAGGATCCGCCTCCGGCGGAAAACCGTCAGAATTAGAAATTTTACAAAAAGTTTTCAAAAAAGTCGCGGGAGCGCTCGAGGCTGTCGTCGCCGACGGCCCTCAGATAGCGATGAACAAGTTCAACTCCGACGCCAAATAGGGTCGGAGTCCCGACCGAAGCGTCGGGATTGACGCGGCTTCATGAGCGTGCTTAGCTGCTGCTCGGCAGAGATAGTTCTGTCGCTAACCAGGGAGGTGAGCCATGCGACTGCATCAGCGAATTCCCTGGTGGGAATATCTGCAGCAATGGCGTACCGTCGAGTGGTTCTATGTTCAAGTAACCGTCGCTCAGGGTGAACTTGGACTCGCGGTTCGTTCGAGAATGCGGATATCCGTTATCGACGAATTGTCAAAGGAGGTCGGCGACGTGATGGTCCCGGACTGCGACTCCTGGGACAGAGAGTTCAAGGGCCGACTGACACGAATGGCAATGAGTAATGCCTCGGAGCGTGAGGCGCTCATCGCGGAACTTCGAAACCAAGTCACATCCGGATTTGTCACGGAACTGTATGGCAGGCGGAGGGGAAAATGAAAACCCAATGCACTGCAAAAAGGCTCGACCGCAGCGTGGATACCGCGGCCGAGCCTTTTGCTATGTAGCGTTGACTAAACAGCGGGCTTGAGCGTCATCCTTCTGTCCTTCGGTTCAAAGAAAGTAATCGTGAACGGATACACTTTGCCGAGTTCCAATTTCGTGCGGAGGTCGTCTTCGTTGGCGAATTCGGAGATGTGCACCAATCCTGCGACGCCCTCTTCGATAGAAGCGAGTGCACCGTGTTTGTTGTATTTGATGACGACGGCATCCACGCGCTGGTCTTTTTTGTATTTGGCGCCGGCCGCCTTCCACGGGTCGTCAAGAAGCGCTTTGATGGAGAGGGAAACTTTGTCGTCCTTTATCTCGATGACCTTTACCTTGACCGGCTCACCAACCTTGAAGCGCGTCTTCGGATTCTCGACGAGCGCCCAATCCATTTCGGAGATGTGCACCAAGCCCTCGAGGCCTTCTTCTATTTTCACGAAGACACCGAATTCAGTCGCGCCTGTCACGATGCCGTCGAGTGTATCGCCCACGTGGTATTTCTCCACGAGCGACGCGCGCTCGGTGACACCCGCGCCCTTTTCGCTGAAGATGAGCTTCTGCTCCTTCGGGCTCGCGGTGATGACCATGACCTCGACTTTCGTTCCCACCATTTTCTTGAGCTCAACGAAGATCTTTTCCTTGTCACCGTCGGGTACGCGCGGGTAGTGCGCGGGTGCGAGCTGGGAGGCGGGCAAAAATCCTGCGAGACCGTTCCAATTGATGATGAGCCCGCCTTTGTTGGCATCCACGACCGGCAATTCGAAGACCGTCTTTTTCTGCATGGCCTGTTCGGCTTCGTTCCAGATGACGGCCTGGCGCGCTTCGCGCAATGACAATTCGATATAACCCTCGGCGTTGTCCATCCCGACGACTTTCGCGGTCACCGTGTCGCCGATGTTCACGTTCTTGAGGGCCTCACGTGCGGAAAGGTATTCGCGGCCGTAGATGATACCCGTGCCGTATGGCGCGAGATCGATGAATACACGCGCGCGGCCAATAGCGACAACGGGGCCTTCGACGACGTCATCTACGACAGGCGGCGTACCGGCAGTAGCCATAAGCTCCGCCATGGGGCCCTGCTTCTCCTGCACTACCTCGACTTCGCTCTCTTCACTACCAACAACCTTCTTCTCTTCTTCTGACATTTTAAATGGACGCTTTGGTGCCTTCCTGCTTGCGCTACCGTGACAGTCGGCAGGGAGGTATGAACCGCGCGTACACTACTAATATGTCCGCGGAGTATATGGCAATTCGTCTTTGCGGTCAATGTATAAAAAGGGTTAGGGGTGGGCGAGTTTTGTAATGCTCGCCGCACTCCCATTGTAGAAACGCTGTGGAGTATTTGACTTCAAGTCAATTACGGCCAGAGCCGTTAATCAGGTCAGTGGTACTGGGGATTTGTACCGATTTTCCCCGAAGAACATTTGTACGAGTCCCGAACGAAAGTTAATTACGCTTTCGTCGACGGATTTGCTTTGCGTCCTCCTGTCTAATCAGAGTTCTAGGAGCTACTTACCCGGTTTTTTCATCTTCTGACCCCCTTTCTATTGAAGGCTGAAAATTACTGAGGCGGACTTGCCATTACGACCCCCCGTGGATTTTGGGCGGCTGCCAAGGCTTGTACACCGCGCTTGGCATCGTGGCCAACCTACTCCCTAAAGATATATACGTCAATGTATGAAAACCCCGGGCAGTTTCCCGCCCGGGGTTCCACTAACGAACGCTACATGCGTTCATCAGAACGTTGTAGACGTTGTGGTTCACGAAGTATAGAGCACCTGCCGCGGAACGAACCGGGTAATCACGCTATGCTTGGCCTTGTCGATGACGGCGACGTCCTTGATGTCGAAGCCGCGCACCTGCGCCTGCATGCGGTAGAAGCCGACCGTGCTTGACGTGATAGCCCACGTCGCACCCGTTTTCGCCGCCTCGTTGTCGCCGACCAGCTTCTTGCCGGTGCCGTCGCCGAAGTAGACCGACGTGGCGATAGCCTGCTCGAACTGCGTCTGGCTCTGGATGGCCTGCAGCGCGGTGCTCTTGAACGCGTCGATCTTCAGCGATGGACCGGCTTGGCCTGTGCTGAAAGTCGACGAAGCAAGCGTGGTGCCGAGAACCGGACCGGTCGCTTGCACGGTTGTAGCGAGACCGATGGCCATGGCTGCGATTGCTGCCGTTGTCATCAACAACGTTCTCAAACGAGTCATTCGTTTCGCTCCTGTTTTCTTTCCGTTGAAAGTTAAAGAGCCGGCCAAGGTGGCCGACTAGCCACCCTAGGAAAGATCAGGCAGCTACTCGCAGTATGGGTTCCATGAAGATAACGTCAAGGACATGCTGTGTCCTTTAGGGGACAGCAAAATTGCTATATAATAGCGGCATGATTCTCACTTTTCACGAGGGTGCTTGCATACGCGCTGCGGCGGGGGACACGACTGTCGTCTTCGGGCCCGTCTCCAAACAATCCAAAAATTTCAAACCGACGAATTTTGGCGCCGATGTCGCTTTCATTTCTTTCAATCATCCCGATATGAACGGCGCCGAAGAGGCGGCGCGCGGAGAAAGGCAGCCGTTCATTATTTCAGGCCCTGGAGAGTATGAGGTGAAAGACATGACCATCGCGGGATTTGCATCGGGCTCCAAATACGGGAATGACCCTCGCATCAACACCATCTACTATGCCCACTTCGACGGGATGTCCATTCTCTACCTCGGCGCACTCGGCGATCTCGATTTGCCGGGCGACGTGCTTGAAATGGATTCACCCGATGTGCTCATCGTCCCCATCGGGGGCAATGGCGCCCTCACACCGGCGGAGGCGCAGAAGCTTGCGGTGAAGCTCGAAGCGAAAATAATCATCCCGATTTTGTACGACGACAAATCGCTCAAACGATTTTTGAAAGAAGCAGGCGAGGAGGGCACGAAGCCCGTGGACAAACTCACCATCAAGCCGCGCGATGTCGCGGGCAAAGAGAATGAAGTCGTGGTTCTATCTTCGTAGCGCGACAATATAGTACAATAGTGTGATGGTGGTCCAGAAGGCGATAAACAATCTCAAGCAGGGGCCGAAGGACGACAAAGTAGCCGTCGCGAGCGGCATCGCTATCTCTGTAGTCGTAGTCCTCCTCGCCGCATGGGCGATATTTTTCTTTCGTAACATCCAGAGAAATTCACAGCAGCTCAATCTGAGCGGCGGCGCGCAAGATGAATTCAATTTTTCGAGCGTTAGAGATGCGCAGGAGCAATTGCAGCAACAATTCACTGTCTCTCCCCAAGATCTCCAAAAGCTCCGCGACGATGCAGCATCGGGGCAGATGCAATTCCAACAGCAAACGGGTGTGCAAGAGCAGCAAGGCAACCAGCCCGACCAATTCGGCACCCAAAATCCGACTTATTAAAAAAAATCGCCCACCGCGAAACTTCGCGGTGGGACTTGTCCAGTTCAGGCTTCAGGAAAGAGCGAAGGGTGCGTCCTGCGAAAGTGTTCTTTTGACCGCACTTCTCGCAGGACAGCGAAAGCTGCTCGTTTCGCCTGATACGACACGAACTTTCCGGGTTTGCGAAGCGGCCGCAGTTTCTCGAATCCCCGCGGCAGCTCCGGGAGAATGCGGTCGTCGACTACCATGCCGTGCACTTCACTCCATGCGGTCTTTTCTCCGAGCGGTTGCGAACACCAGAAGCAGAACTTCCGCTTCCCGTGCACGACGAGACACTCCGCGACGAGGTTGCCCTCTGCGTCTTCGTGGGTACCGCGATAGATGACTGGGATGGGTGGCGGCGGGTCTCGAAAGCCTTTGACGGGCCTTCCCTTGTACATTTTAGTCATGCTGCCGGCGCCTCCTCCCGCTTCTTCCTGATTGCTTCTGTGGCGACTTTCTCTGCTTCGGCTCGCGCCGAAGGTGAAGGGGAACCGGGGGAGTCACTACTCCACCGCGACCAACTTGTGCACATCGCCGTGCCGTCCTGACACCGTCTACAGAAAAGCGTCAGGAACTCATTCGGCACATCAACTTCGCATTCGGTCGGTGTGCAGCTCGTAACGCGCAGGGCCAAGGGGTCGGTCTTCACGCCTACCCCCTCTTTCTTTTTCTGCATCGCTGGTTTCTCCTATTTTGGGGAAACGCAGACGCAACAAAACGCAACTATTTACAGCCAAGAGTATGCGTTGAATGGCGTCGAAAGTCAATAAACCGCCGACAAAGTGAGCGTGCATGGAGGGCCGTTTTTTGCTATAATGTGTCCATCATGGCAGCGAGGAAAAACGAGGAAACATCTGCTCCGATAGCGCGACCCGAAGGGGTCCGCGCTCGTTCTATCTCGACCGAAATGCGCGAGTCGTACCTCGACTACGCGATGTCCGTCATCACCGCGCGCGCACTTCCCGATGTCCGCGATGGGCTCAAGCCGGTACACCGCCGCATCCTATTCGCGATGCAAGAAGCCGGTCTCACCGTCTCAGCCAAGACCCGCAAATCCGCGACCGTGGTCGGCGACGTGCTCGGCAAATACCATCCGCACGGCGACGCATCGGTGTACGACGCGATGGTGAAGATGGCGCAGGATTTCACGATGCGCTACCCGCTCATCGTGGGCCAAGGCAACTTCGGCTCCATCGACGGCGACGGTGCGGCCGCCTACCGCTATACCGAAGCCAAGATGTCGCGGCTCGCGGGCGAGATGATGCGCGATATCGAGAAAGAGACGGTGGATTACGCTCCGAATTATGACAACACAAAGCAGGAGCCGACCGTCTTGCCATCAGCAACACCCAATCTTCTTCTGAACGGCACGCTCGGCATCGCGGTCGGTATGGCGACCAACATCCCTCCGCACAATCTCCGCGAAGTCGGCGAGGCGACCATTCACCTGATAGAAAATCCCGATGCGACGACCGAAGACCTTTTGAAATTCGTTCAAGGGCCGGATTTCCCAACAGGTTGTATCGCTTTCAATCAGACCGACATCAGACACGCATACACCACGGGCCGCGGGGGAGTCGTCGTGCGCGGAGATGCGGAAATTGCCGAGGGCAAGAAGGGCGACTATCAGATAGTCGTCACCTCGATACCGTTTCGCGTAAATAAGTCGGACCTGCTCACGAAAATCGCCGACCTCGTGCATGAAAAAAAGCTCGAAGGCATCCGCGATATCCGCGACGAAAGCACCAAAGACATCCGCGTTGTCATCGAATTGAAGAACAACGCCAACGCCCAGACGGTGCTCAATTATCTCTACAAACACACGCAGCTTGAAGAGACCTTCCACTACAACGTCGTCGCGCTCGTCGATGGCGTGCCGCAGACGCTTTCGCTCAAAGCACTTCTTGAATACTTCGTCGCGCACCGCAAAGAGGTGGTCACACGCCGCACCCGGTACGATCTCAAAATCGCACAGGCGCGCGAGCATATCCTTCTCGGCCTAAAGAAAGCGCTTGACCACATCGACGAGATAATCAGGCTCATCAAGAAGTCCAAAGACGTGGACGACGCGCGGGCGCAGTTGATGGGAAAGATCCCCGCCGGAGGCGGGTCCTCCTTCGGAGGAAGATTTTCCGAGCTGCAGGCCAATGCGATTCTCGACATGCGTCTGCAAAAGCTCGCGGGGCTCGAACGCAAGAAGATAGAAGACGAATTGAAAGCGGTACAGACGCTCATCGAAGAATTGACCGCGCTTTTGAAGAGCGAGAAGAAGCTCATGGAGCTCATCAAGAAGGAGTTGCGCGAGGTCGTCGAAAAGTACGGCGACGACCGCCGCACGAAAATCGTGAAGCGCGGCGCGACGATACTTTCCGCCGAAGACCTGATTGCCGACGAGGACTCCGTCTTGGTACTCACGCAGGGCGGCTACATCAAGCGCACGAATCCGGCTGAGTACCGCAGGCAAAAGCGCGGCGGCGTCGGCGTCGTCGACCTCGACACCAAGGAAGAAGATTTCGTCACGCAATTTTTGACCGCAAGCGCGCACTCGGACCTCCTCTTTTTCTCGGACCGCGGCAAAGTCTACCAGCTCAAAATGTACGACCTCCCCGAAGGCAAGCGCGCCACCAAGGGAAAATCCATTATGAATTTCATCTCGCTTGAACAAGGCGAACAAATCACCTCCATCCTCGCGATGCCGAAAGAAAAGAAAGCCGTCGAAGGTCTCTCGCTCCTGATGGCGACGAGGAATGGTACGGTGAAGCGCGTAGCCGCGTCGCAATTCCACGAGGTACGCCGCAGCGGGCTTATCGCCATCGGCCTCGACAAGGGCGACGCCCTTATTTCCGCACAATTCGTATACCCGGGTGATGATGCGGTCTTGGCGACGTCGAAAGGGCAGGCCATTCGCTTCGCGGTCAAAGACGTGCGTGAGATGGGCCGGCAGGCGGCGGGTGTGCGCGGCATGAAACTGGGAAGCGGAGATAACATCGTCGGCACGGGCATCGTACCGAAGGGCGTGTCTGCCGGAGGCAGATCCTCCTCCGGAGGAAAAGACGCCGAGCTTCTCGTTCTTTCTTCGACAGGGTACGGCAAGAAGACAAAACTTTCGGAATACAAGAAGCAGGGTCGCGGCGGTAGCGGTATCAAAACGATGTCAATCACCGCAAAGACCAAGCAGCTTGTCGGCGCCGCAGTTGTGCTCGCGCGCGGCGGCGAGCTCGTCGCGATGTCCAAGAAAAGTCAGACCATTCGTACAGGTTTAGACGAAATCCCGACCCTCAGTCGCGCGACGCAGGGAGTGCGTGTGATGAAAATGCGCGAAGGGGATTCGGTCGCATCGTTCGTGGTGTTCGAAGCGGTCGCCGTAGCAGAATAAGAATTTCCCCAGGAGCGCTTTCTTATAGAGCTCGCGAACTCGCGCGCAGTATATACTGTACGCAATGTCTACAAGTACTCCGCTACAGACGGCGAGTTTTGCGCACCCGAAGCGCAATGTCGCGGCGCTCGGTGTTGAGCCCGGAATGTCAGTCGCCGATTTTGGCTCGGGCAGCGGCATCTACGTACTCCATATCGCCGAGGCGCTCGAACATGCTGGCCGTGTATACGCAATAGATGTGCAGCAGGACCTCTTGAAACGAGTGAAGAACGAGGCACATCGGCGCGGATTCAAGAATGTGGATGTGATATGGACGGACCTCGAACACCCGGGGGCCTCCAAAATTGCGGACAAGACGCTCGACCTTGTGCTCATCTCGAATCTTTTGTTCCAGATCGAGAACAAAGCCGCAGTGCTTGCCGAAGCGTGGAGAGTACTCAAACCCACGGGAAAACTTGCTATCATTGATTGGAGCGACCCCATTGGAAACGTTTCGCGTTCCAACGGGGCAAGTTCCTTCGGTCCAAGCAAGGAGGCTATTGTCGGAAAAGAGAAGGCGCTCAAGCTCGCACAGGAAAACGGCTTCAAACTGTTACGCGAATTTTCCGCAGGGGGCCATCATTATGGGCTGATCCTTCGTCTCGTCCCGCAAAAAACATCATGAATCCCGCCCTTTCAAAATTTGGAGTACTATGAAAACAATATTTACAAACATAAAAAGAGCGGGATGAAAAAACTTTCGATGTTCCAGATAACACTACTCGTCGTTTTTGGCGGTCTCGCCATTTCCGGCGTGCTCATATTCGCGCTTGCTATCGGTGGCGGGCAAGGCAGTGCGATCGGGCCGGTACGTATATGGGGCACACTCGATCAGAATGCCTTCGCTACCGTCCTTCGCCAAGCCGCCGAGAACAACGCACAGTTGAGTCAGGTAACCTACGAGCAAAAAGATCCAGTGACTTTCGAGGCGGATCTCATCAACGCGCTTGCAAGCGGGGCTGGCCCCGACCTTTTCTTAATGCGACAGGATTACGCCCTAAAAAATGCGGGTAAAGTATCAGTGATCCCGTTCTCCGCTTTATCCCGGACTCAATTTGAGAGTACGTTCGTCGAGGCGGCAAGACCATTTCTCGCACAAAACGGTGTGATAGCTGTGCCGCTTCTCGCCGATCCACTCGTCCTCTACTGGAACAAAGACATGCTCGCCTCTGCCGGATACGCACAACCGCCGAAGTATTGGGATGAGCTTTTCGGTATTGCGCAAAAGACGAGTGAGCGCAACGAGAGTGGCTCGATCGTGAAATCGGCGATCGCACTCGGCGAATACAGGAATGTGACGAACGCAAAAGATATTCTCGCGACTCTCATACTTCAAGCTGGTGGTGATATTACGGCATTTGATAACGCCGGACGTCTCACACCGGCGCTCGCGCCGCGCGTCGGGGCGACGTCGATACAATCAACGGCCTCCGCCCTGCGTTTCTATACGGAATTCTCCGACCCGTCGAAGAACGACTACTCTTGGAGCCGCTCGCTTCCCGAATCCCAAAAAGCATTTGCCTCCGGCGACGTGGCTCTTTATATCGGCTACGCAAGCGAGGCTCCGCGCATCACACGCATGAACCCGAATCTCAATTATGCCGTGGCGCCAATGCCGCAGGTACGCGCAGCAAAGAACACGCTTAACACGGGGCGCGTTTGGGCTCTAGCGGCTTCTCGCGCGGGCAAGAATCCCGGAGGGGCAATTACCGTCGCATTCCTTCTCGTCTCTGCCGATACGGCCGGTCCTCTCTCAACTGCGCTCGGAATACCAAGCGCACGCCGTGACATCCTCAACAAGCCGGCACAGGGCAACGACGATCTCTTCAACAAACAAGCTATTCTTGCGCACTCCTGGCTCGATCCCGACCCCGATAAGACAAGCGCACTTTTCCAAGCTATGATTGAGAATACGACGAGCGGTACACTGCTTGTCACCGAGGCTGTACAGCGCGCGGACCAGGAGATGGCACATATTTTGGGCTTATGATGAAACACCTCACTCGAACCACGCATCATCTTGCGTCCGTGGCTGCTTCCGCGGCTATCACATTCGCCACTGTGGTGATCGCGCACGCAGATCTCGAGAACCCGCTTAATAGCAACTTCAGTACCATCCCCGCGTTCATCGCAGGCGCATTGAAGGTGCTTGTCATCGTTGCGCTGCCGATAATCGCGCTTTTTATCGTCATAGCAGGCTTTATGTTCGTTTTTGCACGCGGCAATTCGAGCAAGCTTGAGGAAGCGAAAAAGAATTTTGTATATGTCATTATCGGCGCACTGCTCATCCTCGGTGCGTGGGTTATCGCAACACTCATCGGTGGGACCGTCACACAACTCGTCGGCAACTGATATGTCGCTGCTCCGCTTTGTGTTTGCCCTTGCACTCCTCACAACGCCGGCGGTGGCTTTTGCCTCGGCTCCGCGCACATTTCTCGAGCTTTCCAACGTAGTAGTCACCATACTCAATGACGCGACGGCGGTCCTCGTGGTCGCGGGCATCGTCGTCTATTTCTACGGAGTTTCCACCAACATCCTTAATTTCAGCAATGAGGCCGGAGAAAAGCTCAGGGCGTATTTTTTGTGGGGCATCATTGTTCTATTCGTGATGGTCTCCATCTGGGGCATCTTACGCCTGTTGCAAGATACGCTCTTCGGCGGCAGCGTCGGTAATCCGACGACTGGTGAGGTACAGACAGCGTCGAACGGCTTCGAGACACCGCAATTTGTTTCTGAATAGAGAATTCCATATGCGAACAACACTATACTTCTTACGTCTTTTTGCGCCTCTCGTGCTTGTGTTGCCCGTGTACGCAAGTGCCGAAACCTCCTTCGCGCAGGCGGTAGGACTTTTCAACGTGTTCGTAGGACTTATGCTTACGACGGCGCTTGTCATCTATGGCACCGGGTTTGTCGTGTGGTTCGTGCGCCTTGGAACGTGGCCGACGTATCGCACCGAAGCGATCAAGATCATGGAGTGGTCGGTCGTCATTCTTTTCGTTCTGGTCGTGCTTTTGGCTATCGTCCAATTCTTCCAGTATCATCCGCGCGAAGCACGCTTTGTTGGGTCCTTTATTCTAGCCGTCATCATCGTCTGGATCATCGTTGTTATCGCTGCGAAATCGGGAGGCGGGGAGAAGAAAGAATCAGCGGAGCACTAATGTCTTCGTTGGCAGTGCGCTCTACGCCCGCGAGTCGCTTGCGCCCGCACGTGCCGGACCCTTCTCGACTTTTGGCCCGCGCGTGCTCGCGCGTGCCTGACCCGCCTCATATCGGCAGTAGCCGACATTCGGCCCCTACGGGCGCTCTCTTCGAGCGGGGTCACCTCACGGCGGAGTCGGTTATCCCCAAACATATATTGTGTTTTAGGCGCATAGCTATACCATTAAGGTACATAGATATTAGCTAAAGCGGAGGTCATATATTATATTTTATGCGTAAAATACTAGGTTCTTCGGTTCTTGCAGCGGCGACACTCGCACTCCCCGCGCTCGCAAGTGCTGCGACACTGCTTGATACACTCGCCCTCTTCAACACGTTCTTGAACGCGATGATAGGTCTCTTCATCACGCTCGCGATCGTCGTTTTCTTCTGGGGTCTTATCAGGTACCTCATGCACGCAGGTGAGGAGGCGAGCGAAGGCTTATCTATCATGTTCTATGGGGTTATTGCCATCTTCGTCATGGTCTCCATCTGGGGCATCATCCGCCTTTTGCAGAGCACATTTAAGGTGACCTCCACTGACCCGGTCATTCCAAAAGGCATTCAGATCAACACCGGCGTCGGCGGCTACTAAGAGGGATGCATCTCTCGTGAACCAAAAGGCGCATTATTGATCGCCTCTGTCTAACTATGACAAACGCAGCAACGAACATAATGGACCGGTTCGTGACCTACATTATAAATCCGGTGATACTTGTCGTCTTCGCGGCCGGCTTTTTTCTGTTCGTCTACGGGCTCGTGGAGTTCCTCTGGAATTTGAACGAGGGAGGGGAGAATGAAGAAGGAAAACAGCACATGCTCTGGGGCATCATAGGCATGCTCATCATGGTCTCGGTCTACGGCATTCTCGACCTGCTCGACAACACCTTCGGCCTCGACTTTCGCAATCCGGACGTCTCGCGCGCCAACAACATCATGCTACCGGGGAGTTTCTTTCAGTAACTATTTGTTTGTTCCGTTCAAAGTGCTGGGGAGAGGACTTGAACCTCCACGCCTTGCGGCACAAGGTCCTAAACCTTGCGTGTCTGCCAATTTCACCACCCCAGCACTTTGAAAAGAGCGCGTTTTCATGGCCAAGCCACGAATCAGCTGATTCGCCAATTTCGCCACCTGCCCTCAGGAGGACTGCGATTTGTAGCTGCGCGAGGCGTAGACAAATCGGGAGCCCAACCCGCGTATCCTAACAGATTTTTCGTCGTCACAAATATCTTTGCTGCCGTCGCAGCAAAGATTTTCTGACCACGACTCGCGGTTCGGCCTGCTGGCCTCACAGCGCTCCGTCTCGGACTTGTAAGCAAAAAGGGCACGCAGGTGCTCTTTTTGTCTCAAGTCCGCCCACCTGGATTCGAACCAGGGACCCACTGCTTAAGAGGCAGTTGCTCTACCAGCTGAGCTATAGGCGGTTACAAGGAGATTGTACACAAAATATTTTCCTTATGCGACTTTTCTGACGATACAAAGCGGAGTTTGTTCTGTCGACTGACCGAGCGGGTTATCTTTAAAGACTGCTTTGCAGAATGCGTCAGTAATATCCGGATTCGATTTGCCGAGTACCGCCGCGCCGAGATCGTTGGCGTCAATGATGATTACGTCGGCGCCAATTTCTGCGCTCAACTCTTTTGCGACTTTCATCGGCTTGGCCGGACCCAATTTCGCATAATCATTGTAGGGCGGGAGCGTATAGTCGCACGGACCGTCTATCGCGTTCACGTTGTTGCCCGCGACGTGGTAAAAGACTCCTTTCATCCCGAACGGCTTCGTAATCGCCGCGGCAAACGCAGCCACAAGCATGCGGAACGCGCCAGCCTCGCGGATGGCAAGCTCCATTGTCCACGGACTGCCGAGCCCGATGCCGTAGGGGGATTTGTGAACGAATTTTACCAAGAGCTTCGCGAGCCATGAAGGATGAATGTCTTTGATAGGGTATGCGCGCCCCTGGCTGATGGCGACGATGCGTTCGCTCAAAAAAAGAATGTCGCCGCTCCGTAGATACGGACTCGCGTACTTTTTTACAACGTCCGTGATGTTGTCGTCTTTCCCGACGACGTGCGTTCTGAGAGGCAGGCGCTGCCACGCCATGCCGTCAACGACGATTTCCAATTTTTTACCAGAATTCGGTTCCATGTGCGCAGATTGTATCATTGTTCTTGGCTCTCGACGCCCGCATCGGCCGTCTCTTGCGCGCGCTCACGCTGGATGCGGTACACGATGCTGATCACCATCCACACTGCGATGATGGGAAGCACAAAGGTGGGGCCGATGAGCGTCAGTGAATACGCCCCGAAAGAATAGCCGATGACCGTCCATATGGCGTCGTAGAGCGCCGATGCCACGACGGAGTACAAGGCAAATGTGTAGAAAGGAATCTGCAGGATGCCGGCGGCGGTCGAGGTAAGCGCGGCGAGATTGGGATGCCAGTAGGTGAAGAATATGGCGCGCGGGCCGTACTTCGCGAGCTGGCGTTGCGCCCGTTCGAGCGGTTCGCGTAATCCGAGCGCGAGAAGAAGCCGGTACCAACCGTACGCGCCGACATAGTAATTGAATGTATACGCGACCCAGAAACCAAGCGTTGTTGCCGCATAGACGCCGAATACCTGTGTGAGGTCGTCGTGCGCGATTATGACGCCGAGGACTATGACGAAGCTGCCGGGGAAATACCAACCGGCGAAAAGCATCGCCTCGATAATCGCAGAGACAAAGATGGTAAGCATGCCATAGCGCTCAAAATATACTTTCGCGAGCGAGATGACCTCCTCTTTTGACGGTAGGTCGAACAGTGTCCACACAAGATAGAAGAGCCCGAATACGCCTAATGCAAAAAGCGGCAACCAGATTGCGGCAACGTAATCCTTTGTTGTTTTCATGTGTCGGGGGAGGGAATCGAACCCTCAGAACCTTTCGGTCACGTCATCTTAAGTGACGCGCGTCTACCAATTTCGCCACCCCGACCTCGGACAATCTTAGCTTAAATTATGATAGAGTACACGCGTTGGCCACGTGGCGAAGGGGTAACGCTGGAGTCTGCAAAACTCTTATGCGCGGGTTCGAGTCCCGCCGTGGCCTCAATTTCTCGTTAATTCATCGATGCGCTGTCGGTTCTTCTCGCCTAAGTCTATGGCGAAGTCGGCGATGGGAATGGGATGCAATCGTGTCTGCTTCTTGAGATATTCGCGGAAATCACTTCGGGCACGCTTCGCGAATTTGAGTGCCTGCTCCTCCATGGTCTGCGGTAGGACAGTAATGAACACTGTTACTTCCTTGAAAGACGGGGACACATCGGCGTGCGTGACGGTGATAAGCGCCTTCACATTGGATTCCCGCGCGAAAAAATCTCCGGCGAGTTGGGATATAAGCTGCGAGACCTGCGTCTGTCTTCGTGATTCCATGGTTGTTAGTTATTCCATCGACGTCGTGAATCCTTCCAGCGTGTCACCCTGCGATATCTCGAATGGCGCGATGATCTGCGCTCCGAATTCGCGGCCTTCCTCGATGCGGTTCACGTCCTGTTTATTGCTTTGGATATTCTTGATCTTACCGACACCGACTTCGATAGCGCGCCGCATGATGCGCACCGAGCTTCCGCGCTCGAGAAAGCCCTCCGAGACCTTCCCCCCGATGACGTGTTCCTCTTTACGGCTTCCGAATTGTTTTAGTACTTTGGCTTTTCCCGTTATCGCCTCCACTCTACGCTTCGGGGCCGTTTCTTGCAGGAGTTCTGCGAGACGCTCGGTCAATTTATAAATGATAGTGAACGTCTCGATACGGATGCCGTGTTGAAGGGCGAGTGCCGCCGCAGGGGCGTCAATGCCGACATTGAACCCTACGACGACCGCCGGGGTGTCACTCGCGATGGCGGCCTTTACGTCGTTCTCGGAAACAGCTCCGATGCCCGACTGCACGACCTGGACGCGCGCGTGCTCGCTGCCGAGCTTCGGTATCTCCTGGTCGATCGCCTCGAGCGAGCCGGAGGCGTCGGCGCGAATGATGACAGGCATCGTGAAAGGACCCGTCTCGCCTTCGGCAAGCGGCGCTTTCGCGACATGCCTATCCGTCGGTACGAATGCGGGGCGCGCGGCTTCGGCTTCGCGTTTATTCTTGTATGCATGGAACTCTTCGCCGACCTGTGGCAAGACGTCGAATCCAACGAGCTGTACGGGGGTCGAGAAGGTGGCCTCGCGAAGCGATTTTCCCGCGGTACTCTCCATGATGCGTACAGGTGCAACAGCGTGTCCCGCGAGTACCGCCATACCAGAGCGAAGAGTGCCGTTCGTAATGATGAGCGTCGCGGCGAGGCCTCGTTTTTGATCACGGTGCGCTTCGATGACGTATCCATGTGCGGGCGCACCTTTATCGCCCGTGAATCCTTCTATTTCGGCAACAAGCAAGATGAGGTCCAAGAGTTCCTCGACGCCGGTGCCGACTTTTGCCGATATCGCCGCCCACGGCACATCGCCGCCGTATTTTTCCAGATACACCTTCTCGTCGAGCAGTGTTCGTATCGTGCGTTCCTGGTCGGCATTCGGTTTGTCTATTTTGTTGATGGCGACGATGAATGGCGTGCCCGCGTCGCGGATGCTTTTCAGCGCCTCAAGCGTTTGTGCCTTCACGCCGTCGTCGGCGGCAACGACAAGGATAGCGATATCCGCCGCAGTCGCACCCCGTGCCCGTATCGCGCTGAAGGCCGCGTGCCCGGGGGTGTCGATGAATGTGATGCGCTTGCCCTCCGAAGCTTTAGCGGAGGAGGGTTTCTTCGAAATATGCACTACCTCATAGGCGGCGACGTGTTGCGTGATGCCGCCGGCCTCTTTCCCGACGGTATTTGATTTGCGGATGAAATCGAGGAGGGTAGATTTACCGTGGTCTACGTGCCCGAGTACCGCTACGATAGGGGGCCTTTCTGTCGTGTGAGTTGCTGTTTTCATAGGAAGGGAAGGTGGCCATACGATTGCGAGAGTATACGCCGAAATTTTCAATTCGCAATTTTCAATTTTGCACAACTGGGACATTGGAAATTGATTGAAAATTGAGCCTTGGAAATTGTAAATTCGCCGCGTACACTTCTCACATGAGTCTTTTCGGTACGCGGCGCATCTATCTCGACTATGCAAGCGCGACACCCGTGCATCAAAAGGCCGCACAGGCCCTCAGCGAGGCGATGGGTATTTTTGCGAATCCCGGCGCTCTGCACGAAGAGGGAGTTGTCGCCAAGCGGCTGCTCACCTCGTCTCGTGAACGCATAGGGAAGCACCTAGGCTGTAAGGCGCGGGAACTCGTCTTCACCTCAGGGCTCACCGAGTCGAATACCATTGCCATCGTCGGGACTGCACGGGCGCTTGAGATACATCGTCGCTCACTCGAAGGTACGCACTGGATCGTAAGTTCTATCGAGCACTCGTCGGTGCTCGAATGTTTCGCCGAAGTCGAGCGTATGGGAGGAGCTGTCACGCATGTGGAGCCGGACTCAAAAGGCATAGTAGCGGCGGAACACGTGGTGAAAGCACTGCGACCGGAGACCGTGTTCGTTTCCGTCGGGTGGGGCAATAACGAGATCGGTACAGTGCAGCCACTTTCAAATATCGCGCACGCACTCCACCGGTACGAAAAAGATAATAAGACGACCGTCCTTTTCCACAGCGACGCGGGTCAAGCACCGCTCTACCTCTCTCCGCAGGTCAATTCGCTCGGCGTTGACCTGTTCAGTCTCGGCTCCGGCAAGTTGTACGGCCCGCGGGGCGTGGGCGCTCTCCACCTCAGCAATCGCGCCCATGCATCGCCCGTCATGTACGGGGGCGGACAGGAGCGCGGATTGCGGCCGGGCACAGAAGACCCCGCTCTTGCTGCGGGCTTTGCAGCGGCGTTCGATGTCTTCACTTCGGAGCGCGGTAAAGAGACGAAGCGCTTGCGGAAATTGCGCGACGATTTTGCGCGCGAAATCGTCGCCCGCATTCCAGGCATTATCGTAAATGGCGACCTCAGGCACGCGCTTCCGCACATGCTCAACATATCAGTGCCCGGCGACAAGAGCGGGGAGTACCTTGCACTTCAGCTCGACCACTTCGGCGTTGCTCTTTCTACAAAAAGCGCGTGTCGCGAGGGGGAAACGGACTCGCATGTCGTCGCGGCGCTCGGCGGTCCCGAATGGCGGGCCAAAAACACCCTGCGTTTTTCCCTCGGCCGCGATACCGCCGAACAGGGTATCAAGAAGACGCTCGATATCCTCGAGAAAGTGCTGATCGGCTAGGGTTTGATTCATTTCATGACGTTGTGATACGATGCGGCTATGAACATGGAGCAACTGACCAAATCCCAGATTGTTCTGCTCACACTCCTCGTGTCTTTCGTTACCTCTATCGCGACGGGCATCGTCACCGTTTCCCTCATGGATCAAGCACCGCCGGTCGTTGCACAAACAGTCAACCGCATCATCGAGCGTACTATCGAGACGGTCGCCGTCGAGCCGAAGGGTCAAACAGCTTCGACGATTATCACCCAGGAGAAGACCGTCGTCGTCAAAGAGTCCGACCTCATTTCCCAAGCGCTCACGCGCGTGAATCCTTCGGTGGTGCGCCTCTTTACGACGAGCACCGATACCCCCGCATTCCTGGCCCTCGGGGTCGTGATGGACGCTTCGGGCACTATCGTGAGCGACGCGGATATGTTTAAGGAAGGTGATGTAGCCATCGCCGAACTTGCGAGCGGTTCACGTGTGCGCGTCGCGCTGACCTCGCAGGACGCGACCTCGGCGATAGCGTACTTCGCCTCGGCAACAACGACCACGGAAGGCAAGTCGGTAGTCTGGAGCCCCATCTCAATAGCGGGAGTTCGTCCGACACTGGGAACGACGGTGATAGCGATAGGCGGAAAATCGACCCCGAGGGTCGGAACAGGAATCGTCACCGCGCTTATTGCGTCCTCGGCTGAAGAGGGACCGCAAGTCATAGATACCGACCTGGGGCCGGAGTCGATATTCGCAGGCTCCCCGCTCATTACAACGGAAGGAAGCATTTTAGGACTCCGTACCGGAGTCGCCCGCGCGGCCTCTCCAACGGGATTCGTTTCCGCGTCCGTCCTCATGAAGAAAGAAGAGAAGAAAGACGAAACACAGGAATAGAGGTATTTGAATTTTCTATTTTTTGCGGTAAGCTGAGAACGAAAAGC
This sequence comes from Candidatus Kaiserbacteria bacterium, assembly GCA_016217925.1. GTDB lineage: Bacteria > Patescibacteriota > Minisyncoccia > Phycocordibacterales > UBA2100 > UBA10103. The sequence continues at coordinate 229,777 of JACRFK010000003.1, read as the reverse complement.
TGAATGCTTTTTTCTATATGGCTCCATTCAATAATTACACGACGAAGGCAAAGGAAGCGATACACCGCTCGCATCAGCTTGCCGTAGAGCGCGGACACAATCAGGTCTCCACGTTGCACCTCTTTGCGGCGCTTTTGATGCAGGAAGAGACGATGGTGGTGCCCATGCTCGAGCAGGGCGAGATAGATGTCGCACACCTTTCGGATTCGATATTGGAGTTGATAGAAGGCGTCTCGGGCAATACCGCGGTCTCACCATCCTTCCAGCTCTACCTCACACCCGAGCTTGTGCGGGTGTTCGAGGCGGCACCGCGCATCGCGGCATCTTTCAACGACCAGTTCGTCTCGCCGGAACACCTCTTGCTCGGCATCACCGAACACCCCGGTCCAGCAGCCGATATCCTGACACGTTTTCGCATCGATCGCGCCGCTCTCGCACGCGTGCTTACGGACATTAAAGAGGGAAAAATACGCGACACTGATGCGCCGTCAAAGCCCCGCGCTCTCGCAAAATTCGCGCGTTCGCTCACCGACCGCGCACGCGAGAACAAGCTCGATCCGGTCATTGGCCGCGACCAGGAGATCACACGCGTGATACAAATACTCTCGCGTCGCACCAAAAATAATCCCATTCTTATCGGCGAGGCCGGTGTGGGGAAGACCGCCGTCGCAGAAGGCTTGGCTCAACGCATCGCTTCGTCGGACGTGCCCGAATCGCTGCGTGGCAAGGAAATAATCCAGCTTGACCTGGGGCTCCTTATCGCGGGCACCAAATATCGCGGGGAATTTGAAGAGCGGCTCAAGGCGGTCATGAAAGAGGTCGAGCGCTCAGAAGGCAAGATAATTCTTTTTATCGATGAGATACACACGCTCGTTGGTGCCGGGGCGGCTGAGGGCTCAATGGACGCTTCCAATATGCTGAAGCCGGCGCTCGCACGCGGCGACATCCGCGTCATCGGCGCGACCACTATCAAAGAGTACCAAAAGCACATTGAGCACGATGCGGCTCTCACGCGCCGTTTTCAGCCCGTGTACATCAATGAGCCTTCCATCGAGGACGCCATCGCTATTTTGCGCGGGCTGAAAGAACGGTATGAGCTCTACCACGGTGTACACATTACTGACGATGCGATGATCGCGGCCGTGCAACTCTCTGCTCGCTATATCACGGAGCGATTCTTGCCGGACAAAGCCATAGACCTCATCGACGAGGCATCCTCCGCACTCAGACTCTCGCTCGAGAACAAGCCGCCGATACTCGAAGAGGCACATCGCAAGGTAACGCGCCTGGAGATTGAGCGGGAAGCACTCAAGAAAGAATCCGAAGCCGAGGAAGGCAAGGCCCGTACGAGGACGCGCACAATAGAGAAGGAAATCGCGGACCTTCGCGATTCGACACGTGAGCTTGAGGTGAAATGGAAGAACGAAAAAGATACGCTCGTTGAGATAAAACGCGCCAAGAATGAGCTTGAGCAAGCGCGCATCGAAGCTGATTCAGCGGAGGCTGCCGCAGATTTCACCAAGACCGCCGAGATGCGCTACGGCAAGATACCGCTGCTCGAAAAAGAGATCGAGACAGCACAGAAACGCCTGAAGAAGCTCCAGCAGACACGCCGCGTATTGAAAGAAGAGATCACCGAAGAAGACATCGCCGCGGTCGTCTCCCGTTGGACCGGTGTGCCTGTCTCGCGAATGCTTGAAGAAGAAGCCGAGAAGCTCTCACGCATGGAATCCGAACTGAAAACCCGTATCGTGGGCCAGGATGAAGCGGTGCAAAAAGTTTCAGATGCCATCAAGCGCAGCCGCGCGGGGATTGCCGATCCCAACCGTCCGGTGGGCTCGTTCCTTTTCCTCGGTCCTACAGGTGTGGGTAAGACCGAGCTTACTCGTGCGCTTGCCGACTTCCTTTTCAACAGCGAAAAAGCTTTGATCCGCGTCGATATGTCCGAGTACATGGAGAAACATTCTGTCTCCAAGATGATAGGCAGCCCGCCGGGCTATGTCGGCTACGACGAGGGCGGGGGATTGACCGAGCTCGTACGCCATCGCCCGTATTCGGTCATTCTCTTCGATGAGATCGAAAAGGCGCATCCGGAAGTGTTCAACATCCTTCTTCAGGTCCTCGACAACGGCCGACTGACAGATGCGAAGGGCCGCGTGGTCAATTTCAAGAACTCGGTCATTATCATGACCTCCAATATCGGTTCCGAGCACATCGACAAGATGTCGGGTCTTGGTTTCGGAAGCGGCCTTTCCAAGACCGAAGGTGAGCGTTACGAACAGGTGAAGGAAAAGGTAATGGGCGCGCTCAAAGAGTTCTTCCGCCCCGAATTCCTGAACCGTCTCGACGAGATAGTTCTCTTCAATATCCTTTCGACCGATGCCATCATGGATATCGTGCGCATGCAGACCGATATCGTCGCCAAACGATTGGAAGAAAAACAGATCAAACTTACTCTCACAGAAGCGGCGATAGCGCACTTGGCGAAGGAAGGCTACAACCCGCAGTACGGAGCGCGTCCGCTCAAGCGTCTCATTCAGACGAAGATACTTACGGCGGTGGCCAATATGATGGTCGCCCGCGGGGTCATGGAGGGAGGTTCCGTTACTGTGGATTTTGATCCGTCAAGCGGAGCGGACAACGGTAAGAAAGGCCTGCCCGGCCAGGGCGACTTCAAGTTCGACGTGCGCAAAGGCCCGGAACGCCATCGTGGCGCCCGCTCTCGCGCAAAGATTGCCGCGTAAGGTCGGTTGTTTACGTGAGCGTATACGTCACAAGCAGGGCGAACGCCGTTCCCCAGAAGATACTCCAGAATATCTGGTAGTTGTGATCATGGCCGGGCCAATTAGGCCAATAGTTGAGTTTTCTCTGTATGAAGAATGTTTCCCTTTGGAATAGATAAATCAGGTGGATAGACAGGTCGTAGGCGACCATAGTGATAACGATGAACAACAGAATTTCCCTCATGTGCGCCGGGGAGGATTCGAACCTCCGTAGACCGAAGTCGCATGGTTTACAGCCATGTGCATTTGACCACTCTGCCACCGACGCAACAGTGCACAGTATGCCGTATTTTTCCGCATGCTACAATATTTCCATGACCCGCAGAGAGTTGGTTCGGAGCCTCGCTCTTTTTATAGTAGTTTTTATCGTCGCCCCGTCTGTCGTACTCGCGGCAAATGCACTGCCGGGACAGATAGTACCGAAGGAATGTAATGTCGTTGGCGGCTGCCAATCGATCTGTGATATTGCGACGGTCGCACAGAATGTCCTCAACACCGGCATTTATATCGCGGTGTTCCTCTCAGCAGTGCTTTTTGCATGGGCGGGGTGGCTCTACCTCACAAGCGTGGCAGGCAATGAGGTCTCACGCGCCAAAGAGATATTTGCGAATGTTGCCATCGGGCTCGTCATCATCCTCGCCGGGTGGCTCGTGGTGGATACGCTCATGAAAACGCTTACCAACCAGAGCGGAGGTTTTGGCCCGTGGAACAAAGTGTGTGAGCTCTTCTCGCACGCCTCGGCGCTCGTATAGTTGCGTAATTAGAGGGTTTTCTGTATAGTGTCGCGCATGTCACAGGATCAATCCCGACGTGCCTGAAGCAGTCGGGACTCCGACCGAAAGCGTCGGAGCTTATGATATAACAAACATATTATGTCCCAAGATCAACTTTTTAAACTAGCTTGCTCAAAATGCGACCGTACCAATTATTGGTCGCGCAAGAATCGCAAGCTTGTCACGCGCAAAATTGAGCTCAAGAAGTACTGCAAATGGTGTAAAGCACATACTAAACATAAGGAAGCCAAGAAATAAAGTTTGTTCGATTACACGTAACAAGCTGCAGCAAGAACCGTTTGCAGAAGAAAGGGGTCGGGAAAACATCTGTTTTCCCGTGGAGGAAGGAATGGGAAAACCGTGGGTTTCCCAGAGCTGCTTGTGGTGCAAAGCGCACACGAAGCACAAGGAAGCAAAGAAATAACCAATAGGGTATAGCCGTTAGCGAAGAGTGAAGAATTGATTTACTATTGGCTAGTCACTAATTCCTAGTGGCTAATTCCGGGTCCATAGTTCAATGGTAGAATATCTCTCTCCAAAAGAGCAGACCTAGGTTCGATTCCTAGTGGGCCCGCCAGAGTTATAATGCTTCTATGTCAGCCGAAGGACTGAAAGGGCCAGATAGACAGAAACGATCGGGTATGGTTGAAGCGGCTGCTTTCGCTACAGTACTCCTCGGGGCCATCGATCAAGGGCCGGCGCAGGCGCTGGAAATCTCTCCGGGAACTCCTTGGAATAGGGCGATTACTCAAAATGTACGCAATGCTGTGGTGAACGATAAAAATGAAAGTGCTACAGCCTTTATCCATTTTGCCGATAAGTCAGGGGTATGGCCATCCATCTCGGACGGAAATAAACAGAATGTCGACTATGATCCTAACAAAGAGTTTGAATTCGTTATTAAGAACTTTCTCGGCAAGTCCATAGGGGTTCGATGTCATCTGCATATTCATCAAAATAGTACTTTGCCATCGAGGTATCTCGAGAAGTCGAATGCCCTGCCATATCTACCACCGAGCATAGGGGACGTTAACTCTGCCGAATCCGTAATGTCAAATCAGCAGCTGAAGCAAGCGTACGCAAGCAAGAAAATGCCAATCCGCATAAATATGGAAATTGTCGCGGATTCGAAGGGGCTTTGGTACCATTCGCCGGTGCACGATCTGCCAATCAGTGACGCGAGCAAGGGGGAATGGGTGAAGGCGTATGATAATTTCGTAAATGGAAGCGCATTTAATCCGAGTTTTGATTTTAAGGTCGAGTATCCGAAGATGCAGCAAGCATACCGAACCCACCTTCGTTCAGATGTTCGATTCGTACCCTATGAAAAAATTGCCGAAGAGCCTCCATGCGCTGGAGTTGATTACAAACCAGGCATGTTGAAACCGAACTACGACGTGAAAGTAGATCAACCCGCGACTACTCCACAGAAGAAAGAACCGGAAGTAATCGTGCGGCCGCCGGGGAAAGTCCAGATGCGTAATGATCTACCATCACGCCCAGGTCTAGGAGAAATTGACCAGCCTCGGGCGCGACCAAATCTCGGCGACGACGTACCTCCGGTTTTTGAAATCGGGCGGCCGGAGCGTTAGTTACTTCAGCCAGACTCGGACGGCTTTCTCAATGGTCGCCGTTTTCGACGGCATAAACCACCGGATGTCTTTGTTGCGTTTCCAGTAGCGTAACTGTCGTATCGCATATTTACTGATAGCGCGATTAAGTTCGTCAATCATTTGTCCGCGGGTGATGGTACCTTGCAGCAGGCGAGCGAGGGAGCGGTATTCGAGACCCAGCTCCTCCATACGCTTGTATGATAGTCCGCCAGCGTGCAATCGCCTTGCCTCCGCCACCATTCCTTGCCTCATTCGCTCACGGAGGCGCATGCGTATCTTCCTCTCCAACACTTTACTTTGTAAAGTGATTCCGAGCCAGAGCGGATCGAAGGACGATTGATTTTGTAAATCAATCATAGGGACTTTTCCGAGCGCGGAGACAACTTCGAGCGCGCGGATGAGGCGGCGCTTGTGTTGCGGTTCAATAGTTTTCGCGCGACGGGGGTCTTTCTTTTTGAGCAGCGTAAACAGCTGCGATGCGGGCTTTTCCTCAAGCTGCGCGCGAAGTTTCTTGTTCGGCGGGACGTTGGGGAGCAGAATACGGCCGACGAGCGCGTCTATATAAAATCCTGTGCCGCCGGCGACTATCGGCAACTTGCCGCGCGATGAGATGTCAGCAATTGCAACGCACCCGCGTCTCACGAAATCGTCAGCAGTGAAAATCCGACGAGGCGACACCTCATCGAGCAGATAGTGCGGGATACCCCGCTTTTCGCGCTTCGTAATCTTGCCCGTGCCGATATCAAGTCCGCGATACACTTGCCGCGAGTCTGCGGAAATCACCTCACCGTCGAGCCGCCTCGCGAGCGCAACGGCAAGGGCGCTTTTGCCGGAGGATGTCGGACCGACGATAACCAGCACCTTTTGTTTCTTAGCCATTGCTGGCGTATTATAGCCATTAAGCCCATCCTTCGCTAAAGCTACGGAGGGCGAAGCCGGAGTGGCGGAATGGTATACGCACACGACTCAAAATCGTGCGGGGCAACCCATAAGAGTTCGAGTCTCTTCTCCGGCACAAAATCAATTAGAGTAATTTCTTCAACCCCTCCCGTACGACGACTCGGTCGTCCCACGGGATGCTTTTGCCGCCTAGCACCATTGATTGTTCGGCGCCCTTGCCGGTTATCAAAACAATATCTCCCGCGCTCGCGAGCGAAAGCGCTTTTTGGATGCCCGCCCGTCTATCCTCGATAACGAATAGATTTTTATCGCGCGTTTTTCCGGCATTCTCTGCCGCCTGGGCGATGTCTTCGACTATCTCACGCGGGTCGTCTTCGTACGGGTCCACATTTGAAACGACGACATAATCCGCCATAGCACCCGTGAGCTTGCCCATAACGGGGCGTTTTGCTTTATCTCTTCCGCCTCCCTCTGCGCCGAGCAGGACGATGATTTTGCCGCCCTGCGCGCGCATTGAAGTGGCGGTTTCGAGGACGTTGTGCATGCTCTCGCCCTCGTGCGCATAATCGACGAATACCGTAAAATCCTGGCCCTCATCTATTCGCTCCATTCTTCCCGGGATGACCGAGAGCGAAGACAGCCCGCGCGCTATTACCGCGTTGTCAATGTGCGCAAGTTTGGAAATGACGACGGCGGGGAGAGCATTCGATACGTTGAATGTCCCCGGTATACTGAGCCGGAACTCCGCACCCCCTACTTTGAATGCGACGCCGGAGTTATCTGAGCGCACTTCCTCTGCCGTATAATCCGCTTTCTTTCCGACCGCAAAGGTCACTTTGTGGTCGGCGGGGAAGGCGAGAAAGTATGGTGCGTGCTCGCTCTCAACATTTGCGATGATGATTTTCTCCACCTGTCTGCGGTCAATTGTCTTGCGCGCATGCGCCCTGAGGACTGCAAACATTTCACCCTTTACTTTTTTGTACGTATCGAAGCTCCCGCCATGTGACGGCAGGTGTTCGGGGAACAGATTCGTAAAGACGCCGATATCATACCGGATACCCACATTCCGGTGTTGCTTGAGCCCCTCGGAAGTTGTCTCAATGACGCAGTGAGTGCACCCGGCGCGGACCATCTCGCGCAGCAGGCGCTGTATGGTGAAAGGCCCGGGCATCGTCATGTGGTACGCATTCAAGACTTCACGCTCACCGATGCGGATATTCGCCGTCGTGATGATGCCGGTTTTTATGCCGCCCGCGGATAGACAGGACCATATAAAATTGGCGGTAGAGGTTTTGCCTTTTGTTCCCGTTACTCCGATGACTACGATACGCCGTGAAGGGAAGCCGTATCTCGCCGCCGCAGCAATAGCGAGAATATAGTGGTACGCGGAGAGCAGTCCTTCGGGCACCGCACTGCGCACAAGCGTTTTCACTTGCATGATGCCGAATGATACCGCATCCCGCTCTGAACCTCCACACGTATCCAATTCGCACGCGTATTCTCATGAGGTATACTGACGCTGTAAGCTTCAAGCCCCTCTCCCGGCACACCTATGAACGCCGAAAACAAATCCCCATCACTTGAAGGCGGATTCCTGAAACCAAAACCGGCCGGTCTTTCGGCTTCCCGGATGTCGGCATTCAATGTCGACGCTATCAAGCACGATTTCATACGTCACTATAAACCGCAGCTTCTTGCAATGGGCGGTGGCGAGCATGTTGTCTATGAGATTCCCGAACATCCCGGCATCGTGGTAAAAGCCGTATCGCGTTCGATTCGACATACAATTGACTGGAATATACAGCACGGAAAAAGCCCGGACTCACTGTCGGAAGATTTAGATAAAATCATCCACGAGTATCTGAGTGAAGACGCGGAGCGCTTTCAGAAGATGAGGGATCATTACGGTGATCAGCACGTCCTAAACCAAAAGCAGTTTCTCGTGAAGTTGCCCGTAACCGCGGAGATATTAATGCAAATATACAAAGGAAAACCTCCTGTAGAAACGAACGAAGCGTGGGGAATTGTTACAGTCCAAAGAAAATCCGTTGCGGTGCAAGAAGGTAAGCATTTAGCACTGGTATCAGGATATTCCGAGGCTAAGCCAATTGATTTGAAAGTATATAACACCGTCACAAAACATTTGGTCTTTGGAGAGAATCCTGAAAAAAAGACCGGCAAAAACGAGTTCCTTCAAATGCAATGGAGCAAATTCCTTAGCGATTTAGTCGAGCAGGCTGCGCTCGATGAGGGTTTGCGAGATTCTTTGAAAGAGTTTGTACACCAGACGATTCTCTATACGGAGAAGGGGGAGATATTAGACCTTGCGGGTCCAGATAACGTCGTTTTTTACCGGAACGGAAACCAATGGAGTTATCAACTTCTGGACGCTTTTAATTCCGGTGGGACTCTGGCAACAGAGACAAAAGATGTGATACAAAAAATAGGCCGAAAAGAATCACTGACACCGGAGGAGCGCGCAGACCTTCGCAATGTCCTGAATTATGTACGGACCATCAACGGCTTAGCGGAACTATTCGACGTGCCGGGCAGAATAAACATCGCTCCGAACGGCGTCAAAGATTATCCTTCCAACCTGTTTGAGTTAATGCGGCTTGGTAAAAAGAAGCCATGATATAATTTCGCCATGCAAAGCCAGTACCAAGGCGACTCTATTTTTTGGGTAGAAGTCGACCGGATAAAACCGAACCCGTTTCAGCCGCGCAAGACGTTCGACGAGGCGGCGCTTCTATCACTCTCGGAATCAATACGGCAGTACGGCGTGCTGCAGCCGCTTACGGTCACACGCAAGGAGATAGAGCGGCCGGAAGAGGGGATCTATGTCGAATATGAGCTCATCGCCGGTGAGCGGCGATTGCGCGCCGCGAAGCTCGCGGGCCTCCTCCAGGTGCCGGCTGTCATTCGCACGGGCGAGGACTCCGACCGCATGAAGCTTGAGCTCGCGATCATCGAAAATCTGCAGCGCGAGGACCTCAACGTCATAGACAGGGCGGTTGCCTTCGATAGGCTCGCCAAAGAATTCGGCTTGAAACACATAGAAATTGGCAAACGCGTCGGCAAAAGCCGCGAATACGTATCCAATACGCTTCGCATTCTGCTGCTACCGCAGGAAATGCGCGACGCGCTCGCGGCGGGCGAGATCAGCGAAGGTCACACTCGCCCTCTCCTCATGCTTATAGACCGCACCGAAGAGCAGAAAGTGCTTTTCAAAGAGATACTGGCCAAGCGCCTCACGGTGCGGGATTCGGAACAGTTGGCCCGCCGCGTCGCAATCGAGCGCGTGCGGAAGACGGACCTCACGCCAGAGCTTCTGCTTCTCGAGCGTGAACTCACCGAGCAGCTCGGCACGCGCGTACGTATTGAGAAGAAAGACCAGGGAGGGAAGGTGCTTATCGATTTCTTCTCGGTAGAAGATCTCGCGCACATCCGTGCGATGCTCTCCAGAGAACGCGCCGCGAAGACGGATGAGCAAACTCCGATTACCAAAGATGTTGCGGACGTCGCAGTAGCTTCGGACCCGAAACCGGCGAGTACGCAAGAAAAACAGGAGGAGGATCTCTACTCCATCAACAACTTCAGCCTTTAATCCGGGCGGGCTTTAAAACCCCATCTACTTTGTTGCGGGGCCCCAGCGTCGCCGTCGCCGTACCTTTCAGTACGTCTCCATCGCCGCTTTCCCCGCGCCTCGTATCTGGTATTTTAAAACCTGCCCCAGGTTTCCCTCAGGGCTCATTTCTTCTTGGCTTCGATAGCCGCGAGAGCCGCGCGGATATGCTTTTTTGCCATGTTCGTCTTTGCGATGTCATGCCACTTGCGCGAGGGGTGCGCGGAAGGCTTGGTGATGATCTCTACCATGTCGCCATTGTGGAGTGCCGTCTCAAGCGAGACCATTTTGCCGTTCACGCGCGCGCCCGACATCTTGTTGCCAAGGTCTGAGTGGACCGCGTACGCGAAATCTATCGGGGTTGCTGTTATCGGCAGATCAATGACGTCTCCCCGCGGGGTAAAGACGAAAACGCGATGGCTGAAAAAATCCGTCTTGAGCGTATCCAAGTACTCGGATGATTCTTGGTCCGTCTGATGAGCATGCGCCAATTCTTGTAGCCACGCCGGGACGTTGTCCTTCGCCCCGTTTGCGTCCGCGGTATCTGTTGCACCTGTTTTCTTGCGACGCGGGAAAAATTGCCGTATCCAATCGAGGCTTCCGCGCTTGCCTTCCTGGAGGCCTTCTTGCACTTCCTTATACGTGAGGTGAGAGGCGATACCGTAGAGCGCTTCGCGATGCATCGCCTCGGTACGCAATTGCATCTCGAGCGCGCTTCCGTCGCCGGTGTATACGGTGGTGTGAATGCTCTGATAGCCGTTCGGTTTGGGGAACGCGATGTAGTCTTTTATTTTGCCGGGCACGGGGCGCCAGTGGGCGTGAATGATTCCGAGAGCCGAGTAGCAATCGGCAACGTTTTGGAAAATGACACGCAGCGCCAGGATGTCGTAAATTTTATCGATGTCCCAATCCCGTCTTCCGAGTTTGAGAAACAGGCTGTAGATACCCTTGATACGCGCTTCGGTGCGGAAGGTACGGATGCCGGCATCGCCGAATTCACGCTTGAGGTCTTTCTCCACCTTTTCGAGCCGCTCCTCGTTCTCGTTCTTCCGGTCGCGCAAGAGTGCCCGCGTTTTTTCGTACTCCTTCGGATACGCGTGCGGAAAGGCGGCGTCTTCGAGTTCTTGCTTCGCGACGCTCATACCGAGCCTGTCGGCGATAGGAGCGTATATCTCGAGCGTTTCAAGCGCGATGCGCGTACGTTTTTCAACTTTAGGGACATGCGCGAGTGTGCGCGCATTGTGAAGCCGGTCCATCAGCTTGATGATAAGTACGCGGATGTCCTTGGCGGTCGCGGCAAAAAGTTTGCGCAATGATTCGGTGTGCCTCTCCATTCCACGATAGCGCAGGGTGCCCAATTTCGTCACGCCCTCGACAAGCGTCAGGACTTCGGGACCGAATTGCTCTTCTATCGTTTTTGGTTTAATCCCGGCGTCCTCGATCGTGTCATGCAAAAGGCCCGCGGCGATAGCCTGGCTATCCATGCCGGCCTCCGCAAGCAAGAATCCGACTTCCGCAGGGTGGATGAAATAACTGTCCCCGGAGTAGCGTTTTTGGTCCTTGTGAGCTTCTTTCGAAAGTTCGTACGCTTTGGTGATGAGCGCAGTATCGGCATCATTCCGGCTCGACATCGCGGCAAGTATTTCAGAAAGCGGGCGTAGCTTCTCCATACACCGATGATACGCTTGCGCGAAGTCCGGCGCAAATGTACCCGGGCATACACTACTTCTTCAGCTTGTGTGGATTGTGCATGGGGCACGTTTTGTTGCTGCATCTTTCGGGTATCGTTTTCGGTCACAAGTCGGAGCCGTTCCGTCGAACGGCTCCGCTCGCGACCCCGGCTCACGGCCTCGCGAGCTCGCGAGGCATCGTTCCGCCCGACGAAAACTAGTTGCGCACGCAACGTAGGTTGCGTGCTACCAACCTACTTCTTGAGTTTGTGCGGATTATGATTCGGGCAAGTTTTGTTGCTGCATCTTTCGGGTATCGTTTTCGTCCCGAGCATCATCAAGGAGCCGCACATGTCGCACATGCGGCCGGTCGGTTTGGCCTTGATGGCGTTTTTGCATTCGGGATAGTTAGAGCATGAGAAAAATATACCGAAGCGGCCGCGGCGCTCCACCATCTCACCCTTCTTGCACACGGGGCAGGCGACACCGGTTTTCGTGCGCGCTTCTTCAAGCGGGTCCTTGCGGACATATTTGCATTTCGGGAAATTCGAGCATGCAATGAATCGACCGAAACGACCCTCGCGCTCCATGAGCTTTCCGTTCTTACAATCGGGACATGCCTCGCCGATGTCTTTGGGCGGCGCGATCTCGGAGCCGTCTTCCTTGCGCGCACCGAGGCAGGTGGGGAATTTCTCGCAGCTCATAAAGCGGCCGTTCTTGGAGAGCTTGTAGACCATGGGGCCGCCGCAGATCGGGCAGGGGAATTCTTTCGGTGCATCGCCCATATTGGTTATTTTTGCTATTTTATTCTTACTTTTAACTGCTTTGTTGAATGGGCCGTAAAAGTCCTTCAGCGTCTTTTCGTATTTGCGCTTGCCCTCCGCTATCTCATCGAGCTCGTTCTCCATTTCTGCCGTGAAGGTATCGCTGATATATTCGGCAAAATTGCCTTCAATAAAGGTGGAGACGACGTCACCCGTTGCTGTCGGAATGAGCGTGCGGCCCTGCTTTTCGACATAGCCGCGTGTCTCGAGCGTGCGGATGATGCTCGCGTAGGTCGATGGCCTGCCAATCCCGCGCTTCTCAAGCTCTTTCACCAGGCCCGCCTCCGAATACCTGCCCGGCGGCTGCGTCTCCTTGCCTTCTGAACGCGCCTCGACGAGTGTAAGCGGATCACCCTCGGCGGCCTTCGGCAGCTCCACATCTTCTCCGCGCGCATCGGGGTCTGCCGCGAGCCAGCCGTCGAACATTACGCGCGAACCATTAGCCGCAAAATCCGGAATCTCTTCGGATTCCGGAGACGATCGAATGTTCGCTCGTATCTTCGTGCGCATTATTTTCGCGTCAGCCATCTGCGAGGCGAGCGCACGGGCCCGTATGAGCGCGTACAACTTCTTCTGCTCCTCGTTGTGGCCGAGGCTGCGCTTGCTCGGGTCGGTCGGGCGCACCGCTTCGTGCGCCTCTTGGGCGCTTTTGCTTTTGGTCTTATACACGCGCGCTTCGACGTACTTGTCGCCGAATTCGCTGCGCGCCGCGGCGAGGAGATTATCCTGCGCCTCTTTCGCGAGGTTGGTCGAGTCGGTACGCATGTACGTGATGAATCCAGACTCGTACAACTTTTGCGCAATGCCCATTGTACGCGACGGCGAAAGACCCAGGCGCGTGGATGCCGCCTGCTGGAGCGTGGAGGTAGTAAAGGGTGCCCGCGGAGTTCTTGATTGCTCCGACTCCTCAACGCCCATTACGTTCCACTTTCCGTTCTTAGCCGCCGCGAGAATACGCTCGGCCTCTTTTTCGGTGTTCGGCTCTTCCACGCACGTGACGGTGAATTGTTCATCCTTCTTCGTTTTTACATCGGCACTAATGACCCAGAAGGGCACGGGTATAAATGCGCGTATCTCGCGCTCGCGTTCCATGAGGATACGGAGCGCAGGGGATTGGACTCGGCCGGCGGAGAGGCCGTAGCGCACTTTCTTCCAAATGAGGCCGGATAGGTCGTAGCCAAAGAGTCTGTCCAAGACGCGGCGCGCCTCCTGGGCACGCACGAGCTCGTCGTCTATGAGGCGAGGATTGGCAAGCGCCTCATTGACTGCCTTTTCGGTGATTTCGTGGAACACGATGCGCTTGGGCTTTTTGAGACCTATGGTCTCGGCCAAATGCCAGGCGATGGCCTCGCCCTCTCGGTCGGGGTCGGTCGCGAGGATTACTTCATCGGCCCGTTCCGCCTCTTTGTGGAGCTCGTCGATAACCTTCTGCTTCTCCTTCACAACGATATAGCGCGGCACGAATCCCGCTTCGACGTCGACGGCGTCTTTGTTGCTCTTGGGAAGGTCGCGGATGTGGCCGACCGATGCGCGCACGGTAAAACCCGCACCGAGATATTTTTCGATGGTCTTCGCTTTCGCGGGACTTTCTACGATAACTAATTTCATCCCGCCCTTTCTACGCTAATAACGATTGGTACGCAAGATGACATATCGAACAGTATCAGTATTTCGCAGAAATAATATCGCGCTGAAAGGGCGGGATTCATGGCGGGTAGTCATACTCCAGAAGAGTACCATATGTCAAATGGTGCAGATAAAAATGGCCCGGCGCTTTCGCGCCGGGCATCTTGCTCATCGCCAATGCGTTCGCGTCAGCGGACGCGGCCACTTGCGTGAGCCCGCACTCGAGCGCGCCTTTGGAAGTCGAGGACCGTAACGCCAGCAATGCGTGATCACGCCACCACGCGATACGTTTTTGAAGCGGGCGGTGACGGCATCCCCCGTCACGCGCTTTTTGTTCTTGCGAAGTCTCTGCATGACGCATCGTATCGCGGCCGTTTTCTTCCGCGCTGTACCAAGTTCATACCAATCAATTCTTCGTCGTGACACGGGACATCTCCCTCGGTGTCGTTTGGGGAACGCGGTGTACGCCTACACAACAACAACACAGAGCGGCCTGCTTTATACATTGATTTTACTGGCTTTGCAACACTACCGCATCCGGACGACACCAAGCTCCTCCACTATCAACCCTTTGATCTCCATCGTGGAGAGCAGCACATTCGCTTCGGTAATCGGCAGTTCGAGTTCGCCGATGAGCTCGTCGCGGGATACGGGCGAATGAATTATCTCGAACACCCTCAGCTCGTCGGCCGAAAGACCTTCACGCATTTCCGCCCAAGACGCCGGGCCTTCTCGTTTCGCGATTCCGAGAGCGACGAGGATGTCTTCGGGCGAAGTCACGGCCGTCGCACCGAGCCGCAGGAATTGGTGTGTGCCCTTGCTTTCGGCCGAGAATATGGAGCCGGGCACGACGAGCAGTTCTCGGTTGTATTCGGTGACGAGCTTCGCGGTGATGAGCGAGCCCGATTTCTCCTTTGCCTCGACGACGAGCGTCGCGTGCGAGAGCCCCGCCATGATGCGGTTGCGCTGTGGAAAAGTGTAGTCCGTCGCTTTTTGCTCCGGTTTGAATTCTGACAAGAGCGTACCACCCGCTTTCAATATCTCGCGCGCGAGGCCCACATTCGCCCGGGGATACAGCACGTTCCAGTCGAGTCCGGAGCCTGGCACCGCGACTGTCGTGAGGCCGGCCTCAAGCGCCGCTTTGTGCGCCTCGGCATCCACGCCGTACGCAAGCCCGCTCACGATGACGACAGGATAGCCGCGGAGGCCTTCTATAAGATGGCGTACGGCCTGCTTGCCGTAGTTCGTCATTGCACGAGAGCCGACGACCGCGAGCCACTTGTGCTCGGTGCTCGGCATCACGCCCCGCTGGTGCAATTGCTTCGGCGGGTCAGAAATTTCCCTGAGGAGTGGCGGGAACTCGTGTGGGGAAAGTAATTTGAGGTCGTCCGCCATGATGGTATCATCGTGATATGTTGGATATTAAGTTTATCAGAGAAAACAAGGATATTGTCGCCGCGGGCGCGAAGAAAAAGCACATCGAGATAGACATCGACAAACTCCTCTCAATCGATGACAAGCGGCGGGAGTTGCAGATGACGATAGACGAGAAACGCGCAGAGCAGAATATCGCATCGGATGCCATCGCATCGGCCAAGTCAGACACCGAAAAGCAGGAAGTCATCGCCCGTATGCAGGGTGTGAAAGAGACCCTCAAGCTCGCCGAGGAATCAATGCAGGCCATTCTAAAAGAGTGGCGCGCGATGATGGTGCTTGTCCCGAATGTTCCAGACATGTCGGTGCCGGAAGGCACGTCCGACGCAGACAATCAGGAGGTCAGGGCGTGGGGCGAAAAGCCAGCATTCGATTTCGAGCCCAAGACGCACAGCGAGCTTTTGCTCGCCCACGACATGGCGGATTATGAGCGCGGTGCCAAAGTCGCGGGCTTCCGCGGCTACTTTTTGAAAAACGACGGCGCGCGGCTGGTGTGGGCGCTCCAACGGTTCGTGGAGGACCGCTTTTCAAAAAAAGATTTCACGCCGATAATCGTCCCCTCACTCGTGCGCCGCGAATCATTCGTCGGCACGGGCTATTTACCGCAATCCGAGGATGACCTCTACAAGACGCAGGATGGAGAATATCTCGCGGGCACCGCAGAGGTCGCCTCGATGGGCTATTACATGGAAGAGATACTCGACAAGAAAGACCTTCCTATCAAATTCTTCGCCTTCTCGCCGTGCTTCCGCCGTGAAGCGGGGAGTCACGGCAAAGATACGAAAGGGATTTTCCGCATACATGAATTCGTAAAATACGAGCAAGTCGTGCTCTGCGAAGCGAGCCACGAGGAGTCGGTAAAGCTGCACGAAGAGCTCACCGCGAATTCCGAGGCGCTGCTCCAAGAACTCAAATTGCCGTACCGCGTGGTCGTCAATTGCGGGGGCGACTTGGGATTGGGCCAGGTGAAAAAGTATGACATCGAAGCATGGATGCCGAGCGAGAAAAAATATCGCGAGACACACTCGTCTTCGTATTTCCACGATTTCCAGACGCGACGCCTCAACATCCGCTATCGCGATGAGAACGGTACCGTGCGCTACGTCCACTCGCTCAACAACACTGCGCTCGCGATGCCGCGCATCCTCTGCCAGCTCGTCGAGAACAATCAGCGTGCGGACGGCTCAATAACGATCCCCGACGTCTTGCGGGGCTACATGGGCAAAGATGCAATCGAAAAAAAGTAGTGGAGTCATTGATTTACGGGGCGGCCGTGCGCCGAAGAGCCCGCCGCGCGGGCAGGTGCCGCTTTTTTCTCTGCAGGGTCCGCGCGCTCCCGAGCCGCCGAAGCGGCCGATGCCCCTGCGCGCAAGGCGTCGGCGCGTGCGCGCAGTCTTTGCGCTCGCTGTCCTCGTTCTATGCGGTGCGATTTTTTATGGGGTGAGTTGGGCCTCGTACCTTCCGCAGTTCAACGTATCCGGCATTTCTGTCGTGGGTGCCAAGGGCATGAAAGAAGAACACGTCAAACGTTTCGTCGAGACGGTACTCGACGACGGCGCGTACCATGTTCTCTCGCGCCGTAATATCTTTTTGTATCCGCAGGTGGAACTCGAGAAGGCAATCGCATCTTTTCATCCCGTTAAATCAGTCCACATTTCACGGCCTTCCGTATTTGCGACGGACATCGTTATTACGATAGAGGAGCGTGAGCCGTTTGCCCGTTGGTGCACTGGAATCCAACAGGGATACTGCTATCTGATGGACGCGAGTGGATTTATTTACGCACCGATGGGTTGGGCTGGCACCGCCACCTCGAGTACGCAGTATGTTTTTGCCGGGGGGCTACCCGCGCAGGAGGTGACTGCCACCTCGACCTACCCGTTAGGGGAGTCGTTCGTTCAGGCGCACTTGCCGGGCATGCTCTCGCTCCTCAAGCTCTTGGGGCAGGCGGGCCTCACCCCGCTCGGAGCACACGTGGATAACGACCAGGACTTTTTCGTGCAGCTTGGAGAAGGTTTTACCATCAAAGCCTCATACGGCGCTGATGCGAACACTCTCGTGAAAAATTTGCAACTCGTGCTTTCATCGGACGTGTTGAAGGATAAACGGGACAAGCTTGAATATATAGATCTCCGCTTCACCAACCGCGCGTATTACAAATTGTTCTCCGGAGGAGAATCCGCCTTCGGCGGAAATGGGCAGGCACAGCAAAACGCACAATAGAAACGGGCGGCCACGTGGGCCGCCCGAGTTACGTCTATTTCCACCAGTTAAACCGTTCTCGCTTGGTGTACGGATACTTTGCGAGAACTCTTTCGATCAGGGGTTTTGCCTCTGCCGGCACAGCGGCCAAGTGACGCAAGTCTGCAATCACGGCAATTGCCTCGTCGCCGGGATGCTTGTCAGCGTCCAGGAGAGCCTGCAGACTCTTCTGCAATGCTACTGGGTTGACTTTCGGCCCAGTATTCCCCTCAGCGATTGCCTTGCTCGCACGTTTACCCAAAGTCGGCCGACCTCGGGCTTTTTTTCTTGATTTCATTACCAGCCCCATTCCAAATGACTTGGCGGTAAGTGGTTGAACAATTTCTCCGCCACGATGATTATAACCCTTCTTTGTATTAATGTCAAAAAATGACAAACAAAAAAGGCGGCCATTGCGGTCGCCTTGATTGCCGTATGTTGTGGACCTTGCGCTTAGGAAAAGCTTCCCTGGGGTCCCTCAACTGTCCCGATGGCTGCGGGTTTCTGGGACGCGTTCCTCAGGTGCTTCGCAGCAAATTCCGATTCGCCGAGCGCTGCGAAGATTGGCCTCAGTTGATCGGTCTCCTCGTCGTTCAACTCGAGAAGGCCATTTTTGAGAGCGTCCTTCAGGTCATCGATGTTCCTGCTGTTCGTCTTGGCGCCCTCTTCGAGAACGTTGAACAGCGCTTGCGCGGCCAACAGTCCTGGTTCGGTGAGCAGTCCAACGCCGCTCACGGGTTTGGGTGTAGTCATGAGCACGGCCCCTCCACAACGGCCGACCTGCATGGTGCCCAAGCCTGGTTCGGATGTCAACGCGCTCATGTTATCGTGCCCGCATGGAAGACTTTTGGCACACGCTACCAAAACCGTTTTTTATCCAGGCACCCATGGAGGATGTGACGGATGCAGCATTCCGGCGGCTTATCGCACAACATAGTTCGCCCGACGTCCCGCGCGTGATGTACACGGAGTTTACTTCGGCCGACGGTCTTATCCTCGCTCCGGAAGACGGCAAGGTCAAGCTCCTGAAGAAACTTTTATACGATGAGGCAGAACGGCCTATCGTGGCGCAGCTTTTCACCTCGTCGCCGGAACGCATGGAAGCCGCGGCACGTCTCTGCGCCGAGCTTGGTTTTGACGGTTTCGATATCAACATGGGATGCCCTGACAAAGCGGTAGAGAAAAGTGGATGTGGTGCCGCGCTCATCAAGAATCCCAGCCTTGCGCGCGAGCTTATCCGTGCGGCGAAGAAAAGCGGGTTGCCCGTTTCCGTCAAAACCCGTATCGGTTATAACAAAGACGAGCTCGATACGTGGCTGTCGGAGCTGCTTGCCGAAGAACCCGCGCTCGTCACACTTCACGCACGCACGCGCAAAGAGATGTCGGATGTGCCGGCACGGTGGGATGCCGTCGCGCGCGCGGTCGCCATCCGCGATTCGCTCGGCTCCAAAACGCTCATCGCGGGGAACGGCGACGTGAAAGACTTGAACGACGCGCGCGCGAAAGCTGCGGAGACGAAATGCGACGGCGTGATGCTCGGCCGCGCCGTCTTTGGAAATCCGTGGCTTTTTTCGGACCGCACTGAATTGCCGGCGCCACAGGAACGTATCAGCGCACTCATCGAACACCTCACACTTTTCGACGAATTGCTGGGAGACAGTGTCAACTACGCCACCATGAAGAAACATTTCAAAGCTTATATTTCGGGCTGGGACGGGGCCAAAGAATTGCGCGTGAAGCTTATGGAAACGAATACCGCAGATGAGGCAAAATTCATTCTTGGCGGAAACTCGTAAAAAGGTTATGGTGCCCGTTAGCTGCTCTTTCACAATCTAGAAAGGGCGCGAAGGTTTGAAGTTTAACTCGAAACAGCGGGGATACATCCATGAACTCAACCGATCAACCGTTGAACGCAGAGGTCTACAGTACCTTTCTGCGCTTCAGCGAGGACGAACTGTTCGTCGCGAGGCAGCTCGCTCTCGGGAATGATCTACCAAAAATAGATACCCAGCTGCAGATCAAAGTCCGTCGCGGGACGGACAAGGAAAGCGCGCGCGAGCTTTTCACCGGTATGTGCGGCAAACTCAACCTCTACGGCCTGAGTAGCGAAAAGGCGATGCTCCGAGCTATCGGCAGCTCGTACAAAAAGTTCGCCGAAATGTGTCGCGCAAGCGCACAGGTTGCTGCTACACAGCATGCTCAATCCCCAAAAAAGAATGCCAAACTTCGGGGAACGGGCCGCGGCCGGCCTGAAGTGCCGCCCGACATTATCGGCTACTACAAACTCAACCTCGATGCGTTGGCAGAAGGGGTCAACTCGTTGCCTGCGCGAAAACGAGCCACGCTGATGCATCTCCGCATGGGATACGAAACGGCCAGGCAAATAGCCGCAGAGATGGAAACTGAGCCCTTGACAGTAAATAGAAACTTCAACGATATCTACAAGACGTTAAGGATACAGCATATCAAAGTGCGGACGCACAAACGCCTCATCGTGCGACTAGCATACTTGCGATGGGTCGAGACATGGGATGTGACTGGGAAGCCAGGCTCTCTAGACTCGCTCGATAGCACATAGGGACAGTACGGCCGACGGAATGCAACTCTATGCGGTTCCGCCGGCCGACTTTTTTTATAGCGCCTAGCGAGCAATATCGCATGAACCGCAGGTTAATATGATTTGCGAGCGAAGGTGCTACATAAGACGCAGTCTTCTATGTATACTGTCCGAATGAACCCCGTTAGAAGCCAGCAAAAGACACGTTCGCAATCTTTCCGTTACCCACTGCGTAACTTTTTTCTATGATAGGCAAAGCTTCTAACGGGGTGAAGAAAGAAGCACGGCACGCGACGCTTTACCGCACCTACCGGCCGGCGACATTTAAGGATGTGCGGGGGCAGGCGCATGTCGTGGACGTGCTTGAAAAGGCGATAAAGAACAAGAAGGTAGCGCACGCGTACCTCTTTGCAGGCGGGCGGGGGACGGGTAAGACTTCGGTCGCGCGCATCCTCGCGCGCGAGCTCGGAGTCTCCGACAAAGACCTTTACGAAATAGACGCCGCATCCAATCGGGGAATAGATGATATCCGACTCTTGCGCGAAGGGGTTTACGCGATGCCGTTCGAGTCGCCGTACAAGTTTTACATCATCGACGAGGCGCACATGCTCACGAAAGAGGCGTGGAACGCATTTCTGAAGACTTTGGAAGAACCGCCATCGCACGCGATATTTGTCCTCGCGACGACCGACCGCGACCGCGTACCGGAGACCATACAATCGCGCTGCGAAGTTTACGCATTCAAGCAGCCGACGCGCGCAATGCTCGCCGAGACCGTCGCCGATATCGCCAAGAAGGAGGGATACACACTCGAACGTTCAGCGGCGGAGCTCATCGCACTTCTCGCTGAAGGCTCGTTCCGCGACTCCCTTTCAATTTTGCAAAAAGTCCTTGCCGTTTCCGGTAACAAAAAAATCGAGGTGGCGGAAGTGGAAGCCGTCTCCGGCGCTCCGCGCGGTGAAATCGTCCGACAGCTACTTACCGCCGTCGCAAAGAAAAATGCCGCCGCAGGCCTCGCGGTCGTTGCAAAGACCGTCGAGGACAACATGGACCCGCGCACGCTCGCGAAGCTACTCATCCACCGTCTGCGCGCGGTCCTTTTGCTTCGGTATGCGCCCGACCTAGCGAAATCCTTCGCACAAGAATTGACCGAAGCCGACCTCGCTCTCGCCCAGGAACTTGCCAAGGAACCGGGTGTGAATTCAGATACCCTAAAGGCGTTGCTTGAAGCGTATCAGCAGATGGCATATGCAGCCGTGCCGTATTTGCCGCTGGAGCTTGCACTCATTGATATATGCGGCGAGAAGTGAAAAAAGGGAAGCCCGCCCCGAAGAAGAAATCGGACACTTCGTGGGGGCATGTGGCCAATTGGTATCACGAACACGTCTCGGAATCCGACGACACGTACCACGAGAAAGTCATCAAGCCCAATTTGCTTCGCGTGCTCGGCGACGTAAAAGGGAAATTAGTTCTGGACGTCGCCTGCGGGCAGGGATTCTTCTCGCGCGCGCTTGCGGCGGCGGGTGCGCACGTGACCGGTGCCGATATCGCGCCGGAGCTCATCGCTATTGGGAAAAAGCTGGGGCCCGCGGGCATTCACTACCTCGCGGCGCCGGCGTCGCGCATGCCACTACCCGATTCTTCTTTTGATGCAGCTATCTGCGTACTCGCACTCCAAAACATCAAAGACCTTTCAGGTGCCTTGGCACAAGTCTCGCATCTGCTCAAACAGGGCGGCGCGTTCGTCATCGTGCTCAATCACCCCGCATTTCGCATCCCGCGACATTCCGAGTGGGGATTTGATGCAGATGCGGATGTGCAATTTCGCCGTGTCGACAAATATCTTTCAGAAAGCGCATACACCATTCAAATGCACCCCGGCTCCGACCCAAGTGCAACGACGCTTTCATACCACCGTCCACTCCAGCTTTATATGAAAGAACTCGCCAAACACGGCTTCGCGCTCGCGGGTCTCGAAGAATGGATATCACACCGTGTGAGCGAGAAGGGGCCGAGGGCAGAGGCGGAAGACAGGGCACGCAAAGAGTTTCCGCTGTTCTTGATGCTGAAGGCGCAGAAGCAGTAGCCCCTTTATAACAGACCGATATCCTGTTATCTTTAGCGGTGTTCGGTAGTTTGGGGGATCGTCTAACGGTAGGACAGCGCCCTTTGGAGGCGTTTATCTTGGTTCGATTCCAAGTCCCCCAGTTTGAACGGAGTGAGAACTAGCGGGCGCGGGAATCGAACCGCGGACTCCCGACTTTCTTACATCCGATGGGAATCTCAGGCTAGTGCGCCTGATGATTGCTCCTGAGTGTAAGCCTCTACGCAGGCGAGAGTCGGCTGCTTGCGCTCATCACATGCTGGTATAGAGTATGTGCATGAAGGCATACATTGCTATTGCCGTTCTTGTCATCGGAGTCGCGGGCATTGGTTATTATTTCGCGTACATGCCGGACAAAACCACAACCGAACCAAAATCTCAAAATGCGCGCGAAGCGCAGGATGCTGCGGTTTCAACACGCGCGGCTTGTGAGGCCGGGTGCCGCAATCAATATGGCGGGAGCGGGTCCGCCGGGTTCGACGCCTGCATTCGCGCATGTGGCGCGGGCGGTGTGCTTCGAGAGGAGTGTCCGAGTGAACGGCCTGCATGCCCGGATGGTGGAAGCGTCGTATGCCGCAGAGGAGCGTGGTATTGCCGCGATGCGGACGCTCGCGTCTTTCTAGAAACAAATACCTTGAATTTCCCGACGGATGCGCAGTTGCGCGAGGGTGCGTGCGGTGAACCGGGGCTTGCTTGTGAATCACCAACAATTCCCGAATGTCGCAGTGGAAAGTGGACATGCGTTCCGCCAGCCACGGGGGTGCGTTAGACGGATTGTCGGTATGGGAAAAGAAAAGGGACTCGCCGATGGCACCGTACATACAATGCCGGAGGATTTTCGGAAGGCCATTATTTCTGCGCCGAAGGCGCGGGCGGTGTGGGAAGACATCACGCCGCTCGCGCGCAATGAGTGGATTTGCTGGGTCACTTCGGGCAAAAAGGCGGAAACGAGGGATATCCGCATCAAGAAGGGAATCTCGAAACTAAAAGGTGGAATGCGCCGCCCCTGCTGCTGGGCCGGCTGTACTCACCGTTGATGATTTTTAAGCGTAAAAATCACGTCGAAATTAGTAAATTTCAACGCAGCCCCATAAACGATAATCACTGACTTCGGATGTAATATATAGATGTGTAAGAGTCGGCGCTCAATGGACGTTGCGCCGACATGATTTCGCTAAATCACATGAAAAATAGCTCAACAATAATTCTTCAAATAGTCATTGTGCTCGTAGGCATCGGCGCTCTTGCATTTTTGCTTTGGGAACCTCAGATTGAGGGCAGGAATGTGCACGCCACGCTCTTTGAGATTTATTTCAAAGATCCTTTTTTGGCGTGGGCGTATACGGCGTCCATCGCGTTTTTCGTGGCGCTCTATCAGGCATTCAAGCTATTGACCTACATCGGACAGAATAATGTATTCTCACAACCCGCCGTGAAAACTTTGCGGACCATAACATACTGCGCGACAACCCTTGTTAGTTTTGTTGTGGCGGCAGAAGCCTACCTATTTATAGTTCGGCCCGGCGATGACATTGCGGGCGGTGTTTTTATGGGTCTTCTTATGATCGTTGTCTTTGGTGTAGTCGCCATTGCATCTGCGATGTTTGAACGGATTTTGCAAAATGCCGTGGATATAAAATCCAAAAAAGGCTCATAAGGTGTATGATTTCGACATTAAAAAAGCCGGGGGCGTGGATACCGATAGCGCTTTCGCTCGGCATGTTGGCATTTATTCTTACGTACGTTGCGATGTTCGGCGTCGCCGCTCCCGACCCGAACGCGGACGAGGGCACGCCCGCGCATCTCTTCCAGCTCTGGTTGGTCCTGGAAGCGCTGATGATTCCTTTTTTTTGCAATCAAATGGCTGCCGAAGGCGCCAAAGGAGGCGCTCTTCGTTTCGGCCCTACAGATCGTCGCCGCATTCCCGCCGGTCGGCATTGTTTTTTCTCTTGAGCTCTAAACGTATGGCGGCCACCCTGACTGGCGCGGCAAAAGGCGGGGTGTATAGTTGGGGCATATGAATAAATCTCTCGCGGTCTCGGGAGCAAGTTTACTAATAAGTGCGCTTATTATCCCCGCAGTGGTTCTCGCGGCCGAGGTTCGTGTAGGCGAATCACCCTCATTCTCCTCATCGGAGACAGTAAAGAACGACCTGTATTTGGCAGGCGGAAATGTTTCGAGTTCCGGAAAGGTGAACGGCGACCTCGGCATCGCCGGCGGCACCATTATCGTGAGTGGTCCGGTGTCGCAGGACCTTGCGATAGGAGGCGGCTCTATCACCGTTACCGCGGAGATCGGCGACGACGTGCGCGTCGGCGGCGGCAATATTTTCTTGAACGGCAGAGTCGGAAATGATGTGGTAGTGGGAGGCGGGCAAACGACCATTGCCGGCGCCGGAATCGGTGGCGACGTGCTGTGGGGCGGCGGTATGCTTCGTGTGGACGCTCCCG
This sequence comes from Candidatus Kaiserbacteria bacterium, assembly GCA_016217925.1. Taxonomy (GTDB): domain Bacteria; phylum Patescibacteriota; class Minisyncoccia; order Phycocordibacterales; family UBA2100; genus UBA10103. Next base: position 205,177 of record JACRFK010000003.1, on the reverse strand, counting down.
TCGGCGGCGACATGCAACTTGCCGGCGGCGAGGTCGTTATCAACGCGCCGGTACACGGCAACGTTTCGTTCAAAGGTCAGAAACTCACGCTCGGTAAAGATGCAGTCATTGACGGCAATCTCGATTACTCGGCGCAAAAGGAGGCAACGATAGAAGCGGGTGCGGTCGTCAAAGGGAAGACGACCTACGAACAGCAAAAAACTGCGACGCCGGCAATCTCCGGCAAAGGCATCATCGCGCTCCTGTCGCTCCTCTTCCTCGGCAAGTTCCTCGCGTTGCTCGTCTTCGCGCTCGCGCTCGGACTTTTCTTCCGTCGCTATGCGGAAGCGCTCGTCAGTAACGCCATCACGCAGCCGCTTCTCGAAACGGGCCGCGGGCTTATCGTGCTTATCGTCCTACCTGTCGTATCGGTAATGTTGCTCGTGACCCTCATCGGCGTTCCGCTCGGCATACTCGGTTTCCTCGCATTCGGGATACTTCTGCTCGTGGCGTCACCGCTCGCCGCCGTCATCGTGGGAAGCGTGGTCCACAAATGGATCTTCAAGCCTGCCGAATACCAAGTCGCATGGCAGACGATACTACTCGGCGTCGCCATCTACACCGTCCTCGGATTCATCCCCCTCGTTGGTGGTATCGCAAAATTCGTACTCATCCTTCTCGCAGTCGGTTCGATGATGAAGATAAAGTGGGACATGGCAAAGGAGTGGCGTTGATGTGATTGCTCCGCCTCCCGGGTCTCCAGGCGTACCGCACTTCCACCTTGCATGAAAATAATTCTGATAGGGAGCGGGAATGTGGGCAAAGAAGTGGAGAAGGTTCTTGCTGAGAACGGTATCCCCGTAGAGCTCGTCGTACGGAGCTCAGGAGTTTATTCAAAAGGTTCTTTCATAGATGGCAACGAAAATTTCGCGAAATACGTAGATGCCGGCTCGGTACTGTTTATTTCCGTGCCTAGCCGCGGCGACGGAAGCGAGATGCTTCACTACTACGTGGAGTCTCTTGCGCTTGGCGCGCGCATCGTGACCTGTGAGAAGGCCGTACTGGCGCATCACTTCGAGCTCGTTCAGGAGTTCAAAGAGCGGATACGGTACTCGGCGACCGTCGGCGGCAATTCCGGTATCCTTCCCGCCGTCAGCGATTACCGGGGCGCAATTACGGAAATCAAGGCGGTAATCAACGGGACCCTTAACTACGTGTCGGGAGCGTTGTCTCAAAAACGCGCAGAAGACGATATATTCCGTGATGTAGTAAGCCGCGGTTTTACCGACCAGGGTCCACGCAATCTCCGGGAAGTTTTTCAAAACGAACTCAAGGACGTCGCGTACAAGACGGCGATACTCGCCAATCATTCCGGCATGTACGAAAAGGTATTCACTCCGGAAGATGTGCAAACGGAAGCCTACAAAGAGAACACGCGATGTGCCGTCGTCTTGAGCAAGGAGGGAATACGCGCCGGGTTCCTCAGTTTTGAAGATAAATCGTGGTTCCCCTCGGGCGTCAACAACTGCATATGTATCAACGGAGAAAAAGTTGCGGAGGGTCCTGGCGCCGGTGGTCGGGCAACGGCCGAGCGGATGTTCAAGGATTTTCAAGGAATTGTGCGCGACGGCGCGCATGATGTTACAATCAGCCGATAGGCGCGTACGTGCCGTACAATATGAAAAAGACGATACATGGCGAGATGAAGAAAATTGCGCAAGAAGGGGCTGAGCTCGCGCGCATTACGGGCGTCCAGGCGAAGAAAGTTTCCAAGCACGCAATTCGCATCATCAAAGATCCTGTCCAGGTGAAGGGTGCCGCGCGCACAGCCGCGCGCACCGTCGTCGCCGATGCCATCCACGCGCACAAGACCTTGCGGGGAGCGGCTTCCCACATTTCCAAGCTCGGCAAAGGCATAGCAGCGGGCGTCCGCGAAGGAGTGCGCGACGCGAAGAAGAATCAGAAATAGAACGGCTCACATGCAAGCAACACTCCACACCAACAAGGGCGACATTACTATAGATTTTTTCGAAGCCGATGCGCCGAACACGGTCGCCAATTTCGTGAAGCTCGCCAAAGCGGGATTTTACGACGGGACCAAATTTCACCGCGTCATCAAGGATTTCATGATTCAGGGCGGCGACCCGTTTACCAAAGACGAATCGCTGAGCTCGCGCTGGGGCACGGGCGGCCCGGGATACAAATTTGCCGACGAGATACGCGACAACAATCACAACATCATCGGCACTATCTCGATGGCAAACTCCGGCCCCGATACCAACGGCAGCCAGTTCTTCATCAACACCGCCGACAACAATTTTCTCGACGGCAAACACACCACTTTCGGACGCGTCGTTGCGGGAATGGAAGTCGTGCATGCTATCGAGTCCGCTTTGACAGGCCCCTCGGACCGGCCGCTCGAGGCGATGGTCATCGAGAGTGTCGTGATAAAATAACCGGGTATGCTAAGGGAATTCAAACAATTCTTGCTGCGCGGCAACGTCGTCGACCTCGCGGTCGGCGTCGTTGTCGGCGCCGCATTTACCGCAATCGTGAATGCGCTCGTGGCCGATTTCATCACACCCTTCATTTCGGCCGTGGCCCGCGTCCCCGATATGGGCGGGCTCTCTTTCACATTCAACGGAGGCGAATTCAAGTACGGACATTTCATCAATTCGGTCATTTCGTTCATCCTCGTCGCTTCCACGATATTCTTTTTTGTTGTGAAGCCGATGAATCTGCTCGTAGGCCGCGCCCGCAAAGGTCCTTCCGAGGATCCGACTACGAAAAAATGCACCGAGTGCCTGAGCGAAATACCGCTCGCGGCCAAGCGCTGTTCGCATTGTGCGCAGCCTCAGGTATAGTGTGTCACCTGAATGGCTGAAGATACGATAGTCCGGTTCGAGGACGTCTCATTTGAGCACGGCCACCACAAACAAATCCTTGATGGGGTCTCTTTCCCCATACGCCGCGGCGCGAAGATTACCCTGATGGGCCAAAATGGAGCCGGCAAAAGCACACTTTTTGGGCTCATCACCGGCGCGCTCAAGCCCGAAGAGGGCGATATACATATAGAAAAAGGTCTTTCCATCGCCCTTTCGCAACAGGTCATACCGCGCGATGAGCTCAAGCTCACCGTGCGCGAATTTTTCCAGAAGGTATTCCCTAAAAAAATGTACGACATAGACCCGCGCATTGACGACGTGCTCGAAGTCGTCAATCTAAAGCATCACGAAAAACTTCATGACAGGGTAATGAGCACATTCTCCGGCGGGCAGCAGGCGCGGCTTCTGCTCGCCTCTGCGCTCATTCAGAAGCCGGACCTACTTTTGCTCGACGAGCCGACGAATAATCTCGACAAAGCGGGCATCGCGCATCTCACGAAATTCCTCGTGGAGTACGAAAAGACCGTCATCGTCATTTCGCACGACGCGGATTTCCTCAATGCATTCACACACGGCGTGCTCTACCTCGATGTGCACACGCACAAAGTGGAACAGTACGTGGGCAACTATTCCGACGTCGTCTTGGAAATCAGCGCGCGCGTAGAGAAAGAGGCGATGAAAAACGCGCAGATGGAAAAAATTATCATCGCCAAAAAAGAGAAAGCGAATTACTTTGCGATGAAGGGTGGACAGCTGCGTCTCGTCGCCAAGCGCATGCGCGAGGCAGCCGCGGAGGCGGAAGAAGCCAAGGTGGAAGTACGCAAGGAGGACAAGACCATCAAATCATTTCATATCCCGTGTCAGCCCAACCTATCGGGCGAGCTTTTGCATATCACTTCGTTCAAGACCATCAAGAATTACAAACCGGTCATCAAGAAAAAAGAGCTTTCGCTCCGCAAGAATCAGCACCTGCTGCTAAAAGGGCCGAATGGCATCGGCAAATCCACACTGCTCGAATCGCTGGCGAATGGCACTGCGGCCGGAGCCATCATCACCAAGGGTGTGAAAGTGGGCTACTACCGTCAGGATTTTTCCAACCTCGATTTCAATTCCACCGTGTACGAGGAGCTGGCGGGGGTCATGGAGAAAGAAGTTGAAAGTGACATGCGTCACGTCGCGGCTGGATTCCTCATCACAGGCGATCTCATCCAGACGAAAATCGGACATCTTTCGGAAGGGCAGAAAGGGCTCGTCGCATTCGCGCGTTTGGTTCTTATGAAGCCGGGCCTGCTCATCCTCGACGAGCCGACCAATCACATCAACTTCCGCCACTTGCCTGTCATTGCAAAAGCGCTCGATGAATACGACGGCGCGATGATACTCGTCTCCCACGTCCCCGAATTCGTGGGTAAAATCAGGATTGACGACACCCTCGACCTTGAGAAATAATTGTTCCTATGGCGAAAACGTACAAGCTCCGCTCGGAAGTCGTGCTGTGGCCGGGCGCGCAAGGTGCTTGGCGTTTTGCTTACGTGGACAAAAAGCACTCGGAAGAGATACGCAAAAAGTATACGGGGCCGCGCAGGGGATTCGGCGCCGTGCGTGTAAAAGTCCGCATAGGGAAAACGACGTGGGAAACATCTATTTTTCCCGACAAGCGTTCGGGCACCTACATCCTGCCGCTCAAGGCCAAGGTGCGGAGAGCCGAAGGCATCCAAGCGGGCGACACCGTTACGTTCACCCTCGACCTCCTGGCCTAAGCCCTGCCTGCGCAGGCAGGCCCGCCAAACGCTTCACTGGCTGTTGAGGCATCTCTACCCAATCCCCCCAGTACCCCCACAACGTTCTAACGTTTTGCAAAACGTTAGAATGATTTTTGTGCGACGGGGGGCGCTGGACAGGAAACGCTGCGGGGGTAGGCTTAGTGCATTAGCAACCTTTTAACAGTTTTGCTATTTTTATGAATACAAATGCACACAAAGCGGGACTCGTAGGTGCCATAATGCTCGGCGGGTTCCATGTCGTCTTTTCGGTTCTTATTCTCCTCGGCTGGGCGCAGCCGCTTGTAAATTTCTCCATGTGGGCGCACATGGTGCAGTCCGGTCCTGCCTTCTTGCCGTTTGACGCCGTAGCGTCGCTTACGGTCATCGTCGTCGCAGCCTGCATCGGCTACGCTGTGGGGTTTATACTTTCTACGGTGTGGAACAAAGTGCACGGCGCCTAGAGCATTTTACAACCTCATCTACTTCGCCCCAGCCACGGGTTATAATGCGGACATGAAAATTGTGCGGTTTAGTTCGTTTGCGGATACCGAAGGCCTTTTTACTGCCGCCCTCACGGGGCACGAAGTCGTTTTTATCCAGGAGCCGCTTTCGCTCCAGAATGCCGCGCTTGCCGCGGGAGCGGAGGCTATCGCGGTCTTTGTGGACTGCGATGTCTCAAAAGCGGTGATTGACGCAATGCCGGGCGTGAAGCTCGTCGTCGCGGAATCCACCGGAACCGACCACATAGACATGACGTATGCGAAGGAGAAGGGCATCAAGGTGGCGAACGTCCCCGGCTACGGAGTCAGCTCCGTAGCTGAATTTACCTTCGGCCTCATGCTCAACCTGTCGCGACACATTAATTTCGCATCGCAGGAAGTGCGCGAAAGCGGCACGTTTGATGTGCGCGCTTTTCAGGGTTTTGATTTGCAGGGTAAAACACTCGGCATCGTGGGGACGGGGCGCATCGGTATGCATGTGGCGGAAATTGCGCGCGGTTTCGGAATGAAAATCATCGCATTCGATGTGCATCCCGATTCCGCGCGTGCGGCGGAGCTCGGATTCACCTATGTCCCGCTTCTCGACCTTGCGGCGCAGGCGGATGTCATCACACTCCACGTGCCTTACATGAAGGAGACGCATCACCTTATTAACGCGGAAGTCTTTGCGCGCATGAAGCAAGGGGTCATTCTCGTCAACACGGCGCGCGGCGAGGTGGTGGACACGGTCGCGTTTGTTGATGCGCTTCGAAGCGGCAAGGTGGCCGGCGCCGGACTCGACGTGCTCGAAGGCGAACGCGAGCTGCACAAGGAAGGAGCCATCATCAAAATGCGGGTCTCGCCGGACCACGACCTGCGACCGCTCGTCGGCGACCACATGCTCATGGATATGCCCAATGTCATCGTGACGCCGCACATCGCATTTCACTCTAAGGAAGCGGACACTGACCGCGTATCGCGCGCCGTGGGTGCCATCACCGAATATGTTTCCGGCGCGAAGGGCGTATGAGGCCCAATCGCATCATCAATTACGAAAAGCTTGCGACTGATAAGCCGCGCAGGGATGCGCTCGAAATATTGGAGGCCGGATATGACGCGGTGCTCACCGAGCGCGTGATACAAGAGAATATTTCGGTAACGGGCGACGTCATCAACATTCGCGGCCGCACATTTGATATGCGGCCCTTCAAAAATGTGTATTTGGTCGGTTTCGGCAAAGGGGCGTGCTCTGCCACATATGAGCTCTACAAAATACTCAGCACGCGTCTCAAGAAGACAGTCGTGATAGACAGGACGATACTCACCACGTGCCCTTCGGCTATTGAAGCATTCGTCGGCACGCATCCGATGCCGTCGGACGCGAATGTGGAAGCGACCAAGGTCGTGATGGGGGTGGCGGAAGAAGCGGGGGAGGACGACCTCGTCTTCGTCATCGTTGCAGGCGGAGGCTCGTCACTCCTGTGCTCGTCGAGCGCGGAGTGCGACCAAAATATCAAGCTGTTCGAGGATTTCGAGCACGTCGGCGCGACCATACGGGAACTGAACACCGTGCGCAAGCACATAGCCGATTTGAAAGGCGGAGGGCTCGCCGAGGCGCTCTATCCGGCGACGGTCATCGGGCTTGTATTTTCCGACATCGTGGGCGGCAACCCCGAAGAAGTCGCCTCCGGCCCGACGTACCCGGACACATCCACCAATGCGGACGCGCAGGAAATATTGAAGCGTTACAAACTGGAAGACAAGTTCGTGTTGCGCGAAACTCCGAAAGACCCGAAATACTTCGAGAAGGTCACCAACATCGTCCTCATTTCCAACGAAGACTCTATCCAAAAGATGGCCGACGCGGCGCGCTCGCTCGGCTATGAAGCTCTCATTCTCGATAAGCCGCTGTATGAATTTCCCGGACCGGCGCTCGCAAAAATATTCGGACAGTCCGCGGCGGGGCGCGTCGTCCTTGCGGGCGGAGAAGTCCAGCTCCAAATACCCGAAGACCACGGGACGGGAGGCCGCTGCCAATTCCTTGCGATGGAGGCGCTGCGCGCTCTCGGGCCCGACGACGTCTTCGTCGCAGCCGCGTCGGACGGCAGCGACAACAGCGATGAGGCGGGGGCCATCGTGGATGGCGGCACCATACAGCGCATCGAAGAAAAGAAGATAGACCTGGCACCGTATCGCGCGCGCCTCGACACGATTCCCGTCTTTGAGGCGACGGGGGATGAGATTCTGACGGGCCGTCTGGATGCCAACGTCTCCGATTGGTATTTTCTCCTCACGCCCCGATAATGGTACCTATGGCAGCATCACGCTCACAGATAGTCGCGACCATCGGCCCGAAAAGCGGGACTCCGGAAATACTGCGCGAGATGGTGCGGCATCACATGGATGTGATGCGCCTGAATTTGTCGTGGGGCACGCATGAGGAACATGCTTCTTACATAGATGCGCTCCGTGCGGTCTCGGCTGATGCGGGAGTGCGTATCCCCATCATCCTTGACCTCTCGGGTCCGCGCAAACAAACCGATACAGAACATCATTTTGATGCGGCGAATCACCACGACGGGCAGGCCTTGCTTACGAAAAAGGATATGGATGACCTGCGCTTCGGTCTCTCGAAGGGTGTGGAGTACGTCTGTGTCTCGTACGTGGGCCGGAAGGAAGATGTGGAAGAAGCGCGGAGTGCAATACGTGCGGCCGGCGGGAGTGCATGCGTCATTGCAAAGATAGAACGCAAGTGTGCGGTGGAGCGCGCCGATGAAATTATCGCGGCCTCGGACGCCGTCATGATAGGCAGGGGCGACCTTGGTCACGAAGTCCCCATCGAGCAGATACCTTTTATCGAGCGCGAGCTCATCGAAAAATGCAATCGCGCGGGTAAACCGGTCATCACGGCGACGCAGATGATGCTCTCAATGCTTACGAATCCGGAGCCGACGCGTGCGGAAGTTACCGACGTCGCATACGCTATCGGGCTCGGCTCGGATGCGGTCATGCTCTCCGAAGAAACCGCGCGCGGCGCGTATCCCATAGAAGCGGTTACCGAAATGGAGAAAATTGTTCTCGAAGCCGAAGCGCACCTCCCGGGCAGAGAGATACATTTACTCTAGGGCACGTCCGTAAACCATTAACTGGAGCAAGGGGCGGGCTTTTTAGCGGTCTTCGCAGCCGCGTCGTCTGCCGACCCCGGACGGGCGAGACTGAGAGCGCGGACCGCAGGCACGTGAGTGCCGAAGGTGCCGATGGCAGCAGCCATCGGCCAGCGACCGCTGAGAAGTCTGCCCTGCAGCGGAGGTCCCTAGAACCCGAGACTCTTCATAAACGTTTCCAATTCCGCGCCCTGTATCGTCCGATACTCGCCGGGCTTCAGGCCGCCGAGCGTGATGTTCATAATGCGTTTCCTCTCCAGATTGGATGTGCTCGCGCCGAAAAATCCGCACATGCGGCGTATTTGGTGCTTCTTGCCCTCCGTAAGTGTGATGGCAAACTTGCGGTCGCCGAGAATCTCGACTTTGCACGGCTTCGTCACATAGCCGCCGATGTCGACGCCTTTTTCCATTTTCGCCTTGAAATTCGCGGGCAATGCATCTGTGGTCCTTACCTCGTATTCTTTTTCATGGGCACGTTCGGGATTGAGAAGTGCGTCGGTGATGCGGCCGTCGTCTGTGAGAATAATGAGTCCGTACGAATCCTTGTCGAGGCGTCCGACGGGGAATACGCCTTCTACCGGCAATATCTCTTTGATCTCCTCTTCTCCCTCCTGTGCCGAGTGCGTAATAATGCCGCGCGGCTTGTTGTATGCGAAGTACCGGTGTTTGGTCTGCCGCCATTTCACCTCGACCTTGTCGTCCTTTTTCACTTTGTCACCGAGGACCGCCGGGCGGCCATTGATAGAAACGAGCCCTTTTTTGATGAACTCATCCGCCTCGCGCCGCGTGCAGTACTTCTCTCGCGCGAGGTACTTATTTATCCGCATCCCGTTAGAAATAGGACGCGGAACCGGAATCCCTGGGCTCTGCCTAGTGGGATGTTTTACGAGTCGTCCGCGATTTCTAACGGGACGCATGGGGAATTCGGCTTCGTCGGTATTCATATATTGCTGAAGTAGTAGACTACCACTACATGTATCATTTTACCTATATTCTGGAATGTGCCGACACAACGCTCTACGTCGGCTGCACGAATGACCTGGAGAAAAGGCTTAGGCAACACAACGGCGCGAAAGCGGGCGCGCACTACACCAAAATCCGCCGGCCGGTTGTCCTCGTGCATTTCGAACGTTTCCGCTCGCTTGCAAAAGCCCGTGCGCGGGAAGCCGGGATAAAACGCCTCACGCGACAAGAGAAATTGGCGCTGATACGGCCGTGATAGGATTCTTCTACCTATGAATTCTAAATTGTTTTTGTCGCGGCATGGCGGAGCGCTAATCACGCTCGCCGCGGTTTTCCTACTCATCCATGTGTGGGCATTTATGAGCCGCCCGGATATTTCACTGCCTTTGTATTACGCCTGGCCCGACATAGACATCCCGGTGCACATAATATTCGGCGCGTGGCTGGTGCTGTTTTTCCTCTATCCCAACGTCATTCGCCGCACGGACCGCCTGTTCGTATTTTCTCTCGTGATGCTCATCGGGCTGGGCTGGGAATTTTTAGAGTACGGTTTTGATGTCTTCTACGGCATAGCCCACGGTTATTATCCCGCGCATCACAGCATGGCGGACACCTACAAAGATATTCTGGACAACGGCGTAGGAGCTACCGCGGCCGTATATTTTTTCCGCTTTTTTATCTAAAGGCGATTACGTCTCGCCGCGCCACCACACACGCTCTTCCATATCGTCGGCAGGTCCTTCCTTCTTTTTTTCGTCAGCCTTCTTGGGCGGAATGGGCAGCGACTTATGGTTCGCTTTTGCAGCCGCCTTACGGGCCTTTTCGTCCTCCAGCCACTCTGCGTGCTCCACATCCCGCATGGCGCAATTGTAACTCCGGACGGTCCACGCCTCAACTCCGCTGAGGGATGGTAGAATCAGTGAATACAATTTTCGGTACTATGGGCATTGTATTTATTACCATCTACGGCGATTCGGAGAAAGCGTTCGTCAATGCCCTTCATAAAGAGACGGGGCGCGGAGTTGACCTCGTACTCTTCGAAAAACCGAAACCCCGGAGGCTCGCCGGGCGTTTTCGTAGTGCGATGACGGCTGCGCGCGCGGGTACCTTTTGGCGCGAATTATGGTTCGGCATACTGCTGCGGTTGCGCCGTGAGACAGGGGCGGTCATACGGTATTTCAGGGAGAGTTCGCCGTTCGAATCATCGCCCGGATACGACCCCGAGACGCTCGAAGTCGAGGATATCAACTCGGAGGAGACGCGTGCAATTCTAGAACGCCTCTCGCCCGACCTCATTATGGTTCTCGGTGGTTCCGTCCTAAGGCACCCCGTTATACAAACAGCCAAAAAAGTGGTCAACCTTCATATGGGGTTCTCTCCGCATTATCGCGGAGCCGTAGCGAATCAATTCGCCGTGCTCCGGCGCGATACGGAAAAAATCGGCAACACCATCCACTATGTGACGAACGGAGTAGATACGGGAGATATCATCGCCCGCGTACAGGCCGACACGACGAAGCCTCCGGCAGATATGTTCCGCGAGTTGAATTATGAGACGCGCAAAAAGTATATTGATATCGCCAAACGGATACTTGCCGGGGAGGACGTACCTGCGCAGAAACAGGATGCGGGCGCAGGCGATTTTTTCAGTTTGAGTGAGTGGACGAACGAGGCGCGGTATGGAGTCGTCTCCAATATTGTGCGATGGGAGCGCAACGGCAGGCTCTAGATTTCGCCGTTTTGGATGCGCTTGCGCAAAAGGGTGGCCTGCGCGTTGAAGAAGTGAAGGTTGTGATACGAAGCGAGCTTCATGCCTGTCAGTTCGTATGCTCGCATGAGGTGTGAGATGTAAGCGCGTGAGTATGTTTTACATATGTCACACGAGCAGGTGGGGTCCAGCGGTTTTTGGTCTGTGAGATGGCGTTGGTTGCGGATTTGGAGCCTGCCTTTGGATGTAAATATCGTCCCGCGGCGCGCGTAGTGCGTCGGCGCGATGCAATCGAAGGTGTCGCCGCCCGCGCCCGCGATGTATGGGAAATCTTCCGGGTGCCCAACGCCGAGCACGTGGCGCGGCTTGTTTTCCGGAAGTTCATCGTGCACATGCTCCAGCATTTTTTGCAGCGAGCGCTTGTCGTAGCCGAATTCTCCGCCGACGCCGAATCCCTCGAAAGGCAGCGCGCCGATGAGGCGCGCGCTTTCGATACGCATGTTCTTGAAGCCTCCTCCTTGGACGATGCCGTACAGCGCCTGAGAGGTCTTGCGGACTTTGAGACACTGGGCCGCCCAGCGATGCGTCCGCTCGAGCGATGTGTGCAAATAGTCCTCATCGGCAAGAGGCGAGGGGCATTCGTCGAAAGCAAACATGATGTCTGCGCCGAGCGCTTCCTGAATGCGGATGGATTCTTTGGGGCTGAGATACAGCTCGGTACCGTCTATCGGCGAGCGGAAATGCACTCCGTCGTCTGTAATCTTGATATGCGTGGGCTGTGTACCCTCCGGTATGCGCCGCTCGGGCTCTTCCTTCAATATCTTTCCGACGCCGTGGTCTTTGCCGAATCCCAGACTGAATACCTGGAATCCTCCGGAATCCGTCATGAGCGGCCTCTTCCACTGCATGAAATGGTGGAGGCCGCCCGCACGCTTCACGTTTTTTTCGCCGGGCGCAGTGTGGAGGTGATACGTGTTGCAGATGAGGACTTGCGAGCCGGCGGCCGCGACCTCGTCACTTTCAAGCGTGCGGACGGTCGCGCGCGTGGCGACGGGTACGAATGCGGGAGTTTCAATTTCACCGTGCGGCGTTGTTATCACGCCGAGCCGGGCCCGCGACTTTTTTGAACGTTTGAGAATCTTAAATTCGAACATCCAACACAGAATACATCAAATAGAGTCGATTATGGTAGCATGCCTCAATGCTTATAGATGAGCTGACAATCAAGGTCAAAGCGGGCGACGGCGGCAATGGCGCCGTTGCTTTCAATAAGGTCAAGCTTTCACGGGGCCCTACGGGCGCAGACGGCGGTACCGGCGGCAGCGTGTACTTCGAAGGGACCGGCGATATCAATGCGCTGATGGTATTTGCGAGCAGGCAGGAAGTGGAGGCCGAACGCGGAAGGGACGGCCGCGGGCAATTTCTCGACGGCCGGAGAGGCGAGGACATGGTGCTGAAAGTGCCGACGGGGACCACGGTCACCAATCTGGGGACCGGATTCAAACAGGAAATAGCGGAGGTCGGGCAGCGTGTCCTTGCGGCAGGCGGTGGGGTAGGCGGCAGGGGCAATTTCAAGTTCCGCTCGGCGACCAACACGACGCCGATGGAACATGAGGACGGCACAAAGGGCGATGAAGCGACATACAAGCTCGAACTGCGTCTCATCGCCGATGTCGGATTCGTGGGGCTACCCAATGCAGGTAAATCGAGCCTCTTGAATGAGCTCACCGCCGCCAAGAGTCGCGTCGCGAATTATCCTTTCACGACACTGGAGCCGCACCTCGGCTCGTATTACGGCGTCATTCTCGCCGACATCCCGGGCATCATCGAAGGCGCTTCGGGCGGTAAGGGGCTTGGCGTCAAATTCCTCAAGCACATTGAACGCACGAAAGTGCTGTTCCATTTGATAGACGCCGAATCCGACGACGTCGTGCGCGATCATAAAATCATCCGCAAAGAATTGGAGACGTACAACCCGGAGCTCACAAAAAAAGTCGAGCACGTATTCCTCACAAAGTCCGACATGCTCACGCCCGAGGAAGTGGAAGAAAAACTGGCGGCGTTGAAAAAAGCCGGCCTCAAACCTCTTGCGATATCAATACTCGAAACCGAGAGTCTCGAACAGGTAAAAAAGATACTCAACAAAATTAAGGACGAAAAAGGTTTGTAAAACACAGAGAACCGACCTATGTGCTTTTTCGAACAACACCGAACGTCATAGACAATTGGGAAACTGGTGTTAGCATTTTCATATTACCTTAGCGTCATTTCATTCATGATTCGAAAGCTTGCATTCGCCAGTCTCAGTGTACTTCTCCTCGCATCACCGGTCGTTGCGTCGGCTGATATGGTGAGCGATTTGCAAGCCCAAATACAGTCGATCCTAGCCAAGTTGCAACAACTGCAAACCGAGAGCGTCGTCACGCCTTCACCAACATTTACAGCGTCGCCTATATCGGGACTTGCGCCACTGAGTGTTGTATTTCAACAGCGCACCGCCGCTCTCGCCGGGACATTCGCTGTCGACTTTGGCGATGGGACCGGCTTCGGCACAATGACTTGTACTCCTCTCGCAGGACCCACTGATTCGTTGTGCCGCGTCACTCACGCGTACACGATGCCGGGCGTTTACTCTGCTCAACTGATTGGAAAAGGCGCGGGGAACAGTTCGGAATGGCAGGGAACAGGGAAATGGGTAACATTTACCGTTTATAAACCGACGGCAGGTAGCGCTTTTGCGACGATTGACCAAAAATCCCTTACGACGAATTCCGCTAATCCGACGCTTTCGGGCACAGTCCAGAACGCCGATATCGAAGTGCGGATAAAGAAAGGCCGCGTGACCGTGCCTTCGCCGATAGACAAGGCTTCACAGGACTACGTGTGGCGGTATTCGGGAGGATTTTTGGTCGTGGGCGGTCGTTGGTCCGCGACGGTTGCTGACGCAGGCGTCAAATTAGAAAACGGCACCTACACCGTCATCATCTCCGACGCGAGAATCGCCCTCGTACTTGCGACAGGCGTTCTACTGGTCGACACATCGAGATAAAAGACGGGAAAGGGCCGAAAAGCACAGAGAACCGACCTATGTGCTTTTTAAACCTCTGGAATGTGTGGCTTGCTAGCCGCCCTAATGAGCGTATTGTTGGTCTACTATGAAAACGAACACTGCATGGGTAGGAACCTCTATTTTGATATTGGCGATTACCATAATTTCTCTAGGATTCTGGAGCTTTTCTCTAGCCGCCGGAACTTCAATATCTGCCTGTGTAAACGGGGCGGGATTGGTATATGTAATCGGTGATGGTTTTCTCTTTAAGAAATGTCATGGGAAGGACAAGCCACTTTCGTGGAACGTATCCGGACCTCAAGGACCGCAGGGTATTCAGGGGCCCACGGGCCCAAAGGGTGATAAGGGTGATGCCGGATCACAGGGAATCCAAGGCGACAAAGGAGACACAGGCGAACAGGGTCCCAAAGGTGACACGGGTGATAAAGGTAATTCCGGTAGCACACTTCACCTTTATGACGCAAGCGGACAAGATCTTGGCACCCTAGTCAATGCCGACTCGAGGGCTATCGACTTTGTTACTTATTTTCCTTCTCAAGAAATATTTCTATCTTTTGAACAAAATCCTGCTCCTACTGCAAGGGTTGATGTTGGACCAGGTTTCTCCCTATATTTTCTTCAGCAGAACTGTAGTGGTATACCATACAGACAAAGCGGTGGTATGAATCCGCAAGCAGGTGGAGTCGTGGACGGCAGACTCTTCAAGAGTAATAACGGAGAAACAGTTACTGGACAACAGCCACTCTCCACTTTGGATTCTTCCGGATGTAGAAATGAGCTTTCTGGTGTTGGGGCCATACTTCCACTGGAGGAAATTCCTTTACCATTTACCTTACCTCTAGCGTGGCCTCTTGAAGTTCGGTAAACCAACTGGAAAAGCACATAGGTCGGTTCTCTGTGCTTCGGGGACTTTTAAATGCTGTTGCCTGCGACGAAGCCGGTGGTCCAGCACAGCTGCAGCGAGTAGCCGCCCGACGGGCGGTTGATGTGGAGTATGTCGCCCGTGAGATAGAGATTGTTGATTTTGAGCGAGCGCATCGTGCGCGTGTCCACTTCGGTGAGCGGCACGCCGCCGTCAGAGATGACCGCCCTGTCGAATCCCATGAGGCCCGTTATCGTGAGTGGCGCGGCTTTCAGAATATGAATTAGTCGCTTACGTTCCTCTTTGGTCAGGCTATGAGCTTTGACCCCGGCTTCGGACAGCGTGAAAAGTTGGGGAATCGCTTTTGCCATGCCGGGCGGCAGTATATCCGCAAGGACATTCTTAAAATCTTTGTTCTTGTTGGCCTCGATTTTCGTGATGACTAATTTTTCAAGCGCGGCGAAATCCATATCAGGATAAAGGTCGATGGTCGCGGTTACGTCTGCCTCTTTAAACAATTCCGCAACAGCGCTTGCACTGTTCAATATGAGCGGTCCTGAAAGCCCAAAGTGCGTGAAGAGCAGTCCGCCTTTTTTGGAAAACGCTCGCTTGCCGTCGGCAAAAAATGTGATTTTCATAGCCGCGAGCGAAATGCCTGCAAGCGATTTCACCCATTTTTCGGCCGTCTTGAGAGGCACGATGGTTGGAGTGGGGGGATGGACCGTGTGTCCGAGCTCCGCGAGCCACCTGAAACCGTCGCCCGTCGAACCGGTCTCGGGATGCGATACGCCGCCCGTCGCAATGACGAATGCATCAGCCGCAAACACGCCCTTCTTTGTCAGTACTTCAGTGATGCGATTACCAATACAAGTCAGACCGAGCACCGCTGAGTGAGTGAGGACGGTCACCCCCGCATCGGCCAGGTATTTTTTCATCACACGCGTCACGTCGGGAGATTTCTGCGATTCAGGAAAGGCGCGCTTGCGTGCCTCGACGACGAGCGGAAGCCCGCGCTTCGTAAAGAAATCAAAAGTGTCCTGCACGCCGAATTGGGAGAGGGGAGAATAAAGAAATTGCTCCGAAGCGCCGTAGTGCTTGGCGAAGGCATGCCGGTCGAATTCGGCGTTGGTGATGTTGCAGCGACCGCCACCCGTGATATCCAGTTTCTTACCGACCGCGGGATTTTTCTCGAGCAGCACGACGGATTTGCCGCGCTCCGCAGCGCGGCCTGCGGCCATCATTCCGGAAGCTCCGCCGCCTATCACAATGACATCGTATTTCGTTTTTCCAGCCGACATTACGAATATATAGCATGCCATTTGATTTTTGTCTCAAGACGTGGTATTGTTGCAGGCATGAACCTTCCCTCGAAGACATTTCAGAGGCATGGTAAATGGGTAGAAAAACCTTTTTTGACGCACGTCCCCGTGTGCGCATGCGGTAACAAGTACATCAAGACCCGTGACAAACAGACCCAGTGTATCAAGTGTATCTATAAAGCCGATGAACGGTAGCTGACCGCGCGGAAACTCTGGTGTACACTCAGCGGAATGAACAGAGAGTTCAAACGCGTTCTTGTAGTTCTGGCTGCCATCGTCTTTATCCTGCTTGGGCTCCTTGGCTTTGCGCTCCCGATCCTTCAAGGATTCCTTTTCTTCGCTATCGGCCTCATCCTCATCTCTATCTCTTCTCCGCGTTTCCGCGCATGGGCGATAGTGCACACTGTGCGCTACCCAAAGATCCACGCCGCGCTCGAAAAGATAGAAAAATGGATCCTCGGCATCATCGGACCCCTTGACGAAGACGACAGTAATCCCACCCCAAAAGCGTGATCGCACCCGCGGGAGGTGCGATACAATCAGGTTTACCCCGTGAGATGACGAAGGGTGAGAAGTTGCAACGTCGTTTTCGGCCCTATCTCATGGGGTATCCTGACCCCTCTATTATATGGAAGCACTAAAAGAATTCAGCACACAAACGTTCTCGTCGCTCAAGGTGCCAAACTACCGGCTCTATTTCATAGGGCAGGGATTCTCGCATGTGGGCAATTGGATGCAGACGGTGGGCCTCAGTTGGCTCGTGCTGCAGCTCACCGGTTCGGGAACCGCGCTCGGCACGGTACTCGCGTTCCGCTTTATGCCGATGCTGTTGGGCGGCCCTTTTGCAGGGATCATTGTGGACAGATTTGATAAACGCCGCATTCTTTTTATCACACAATCAAGCTTTGCCGTGCTCGCATTCGCGCTCGCGATCCTCGTCTATACGGATTTTATCCAGACGTGGATGTTTTTTATTTTTGCCATGGCGCTTGGCCTCGTCGACGTGATAGACAATCCGACGCGTCAGACCTTTGTCCACGAAATGGTCGGGCGCGACAATCTTCGCAATGCCGTTACGCTGAACGCCACCGAGGCAAACGTCGCGCGCGCGGTAGGCCCGATGATAGCGGGTACTCTCATCGCGACGGTCGGTATCGCATTCTGCTTTCTTGCCAATTCGATCTCATTCATCGCACTCATCGCCATGCTTCTCCTCATGGACAAAAAGGATATGCATACGGAGGAACGGGAAGAAAAACCGCGCGGGCATCTTCTCGAAAGCATTTCGTATGCGGCTTCGGTACCCGTCATCAAGACGGTACTTATCGCCATGGCCGTCATCGGGACCTTATCGTACGAATTTCAGGTGAGCCTGCCGCTCCTCGCGCAGGGTACCTTCGCCGGTGCCGCCGCAGATTATGCGGCGTTGCTCTCCGCGATGGGTGCGGGCTCGGTGGCAGGCGGGCTCTTTGCCGCCAGCCGCAAACAGATCGCACCGCACGAATTCGTCGCGTCGGCATTTTTCTTCGGTCTTTCCATCGCGGTGACCGCGAGCATGCCCACGCTTTCGCTTGCGATTGTCGGCATGGTGTTTGTCGGATTTTTCTCCATCAACCTGACCTCGCTCGGCAACACGATGATACAGCTCGCCGCCTCGCCGCATATGCGCGGGCGCGTCATGTCGTTGTGGTCCATGGCCATTTTCGGCTCGACACTCGTGGGCGCTCCGTTCGTCGGATTGACCGGGGAATACATCGGGCCGCGATGGGGCCTGGCAATAGGCGGCATCGCCGCGATGGCCGCCGCCGTCTATGCGGCGCGCACACTCCTACAGACGGACTGGTTGCGTACTATCTCCGAGAGCGTAGGACTGAAGACACAGGAGGCAGAGGCGGAAAACTTGAAACTTTAATATATAATGCGGGCATGAATCCCGCCCTTTCATACGCTACGTATCACCGCCCGATTATCAGTATAGAAAGAGCGGGATGAAAATCGCATCCGTCCATGCCCGCGAAATTCTCGACTCGCGCGGGAATCCCACGGTGGAAGCGGATGTGGTACTGGATAACGGCGTGATAGGCCGCGCCGCGGTGCCGTCGGGCGCCTCTACAGGCATTCACGAAGCGGTTGAATTGCGGGACGGAGACAAAAAACGCTACGGGGGTAAGGGAGTTTCAAAAGCGGTAGAGAATGTACGAGGCGAGATAGCGCAAGCCATGGTCGGGAAAGATGCCAGTGCTCAAGCCGAGATAGATGAAGCGCTTATCGCGCTTGATGGGACCGAGAACAAGAAACGCCTCGGTGCAAATGCGATACTTGCAGTCTCGCTCGCAACGGCGAAAGCGGCGGCGGCGGAAAGCGGCGTGCCGCTCTACGAATATGTACACGGGCTTTCATCGGCGCAACGGGAGATGACGCTCCCGCTACCGCAATGCAACGTTCTCAATGGCGGTGCGCATACCTCATGGGAGTCGACCGACATACAGGAGTTCATGATTATGCCCGTCGGCGCGCCCACATTCCGCGAGGGCGTGCGCATGATGACGGAAGTATTCCACACTCTCAAAACCGTTCTCAAGGAAAAGGGGTACGGCACGACCGTGGGCGACGAGGGCGGATTTGCCCCCAAGGTCAAAGGCGGAAATGTCGAAGCGCTCGCGCTTCTTACCGAGGCCGTCGAGAAATCAGGGTACAAGCCGGGGAGCGATATCGCTTTCGCGTTGGATGCAGCGGCTTCCGAAATGTTCGAGAACAATACCTACAAACTCGCCTGCGAAGGTGCGGAGCGCAACTCCGCGGAGATGGTCGCTTGGTACGGAGAACTGCAAAAGAAATACCCAATCCGCTCTATTGAAGACGGGCTGGCGGAGGACGATTGGGACGGGTGGAAAGAACTTACCGCGAAACTTGGCGACTCGACGCAACTGGTAGGCGACGACCTTCTCGTGACCAATGTGAAATTCTTAGAGCGCGGCATCAAAGAAAAAGCCGCGAACGCAATTTTGATAAAAGTGAATCAGATAGGAACGCTTTCGGAGACAATTGCGGCGGTGGATATGGCGCACAAGGCCGGATGGCATGCGATCGTCTCGCACCGCTCGGGTGAGACGGAAGACACGACCATCGCGCATCTCTCCGTCGGCCTCGGCACCGGGCAGATAAAGACCGGCTCCATGAGCCGCACCGACCGCGTGGCGAAGTACAACGAGCTCCTGCGAATCGAAGAGCAGCTCGGAGACAAAGCTGCGTTTGCGGGCGCGAATGCATTGAAAACATGAAAATATATTTTGTCCGGCACGGTGAGACTGAATACAATGCAAATGGCCGTATCACCGGGCATACTGATATTCCTTTGACAAAGAAGGGAACTGAACAGGTGCAGAAACTCTCAAAAGAGATTCCGGCAATCTTTTCCGAGATGTACTCTTCCGATCTTATTCGATGTAAACAAACTGCCGATATTTTAAATAAGAAGTTGAATCTACCCATCATCTATGATGTACGTTTGCGCGAACGGGACACGGGCTCTTTGTCTGGTAGGGAGTGGGGCGAGGTTGACCCTACGGGCGTTCTTAAAGAGAAAAATTCTCACCTCCAATATGATTATCGTCCATATGGAGGAGAAAGTGTGGAAGATGTGAAAAAACGTGTTCTCGCTTGTATTGATGATATACGACGGCAAAGAAAGGGTGATGAAATCCTCGTCGTAACTTCAACCGGTGTGATTCGTTTACTGCACCACGTTCTGAATAACGAAATCCACGAAGTGGTTCATAACAGCTCTATGCACGAGTTCGAATTTGCAGATAAATAGTACTTCAAATGGCATACCTCATTTTGGTTAGGCACGGCACATCGGAGTGGAACAAGCTCGGCAAGTGGACGGGGCTCACGGACGTTGATCTTGCCTCGGAGGGGATAGAAGACGCACGACGCATGGGGGAAGCATTACGGGATATCGACATTCACAAAGCACACGTTTCAAAGCTAAAGCGCGCACACCAGACGCTGCACGAGATTAAAAAGACGTTGAACAGGCACGATCTTGAAGCGAACGTTCATGCCGCGTTAAACGAGCGCGACTACGGTATACACACCGGCAAGGATAAGTGGCAGGTGAGAGACGAGCTGGGAGAAAAAGCGTTCCACGATATCCGTCGCGGTTGGGATACCGTGATTTTGAACGGTGAAAATCTGAAAGATGTGCATGGTCGCGTTATCCCTTACTATGAGCAACACATCCACCCCCAGCTTCTCGCCGGACACAATGTGCTCGTGGTCGCTCACGGCAATTCGCTTAGGGCTCTCGTGAAGCATCTTGATAATATCGCCGATGATAAGGTCCACGAACTCGAGATAGGTTTCGGGGAAGTGTATTGCTACAAAATCGATGCGGACGGGAAGGTCACTCACAAAGAGATACGTGCGACGAATCCGGAAAAACTGAGGATTTGAAGATTCTTAGGGTCGGTTTTATTTGCCCTGCGGTTGTGGTACTGTGGCTTTTTATGCCAACACTGGAACGGCTTGCGGCGTTGATACGGCATCACATCCTCACCTCCTCGACCGCCGCCGGGTCGGGACATCCGACCTCGTCGCTCTCGGCGACGGATCTGATGACGGCGCTTTTCTTCGGCGGATTTTTCCGCTTCGACGTGAAGCACCCGCAGTACCATAACAATGACCGACTCATTTTCTCGAAAGGGCACGCTTCACCGCTTTTCTATGCGCTGTGGGCGGTAGCCGGCGGTATCCCGAAAAAGGAGCTCAACACCTTGCGGAAATTTGGCTCGCGGCTCGAAGGCCACCCCACCATGGAATTTCCTTTTACCGAAGTGCCGACCGGCTCGCTCGGGCAGGGACTCTCCGTCGGTGTCGGTATGAGCCTCGTGGCGAAGCGCGACAGACTCCCCTTCAAAACATACGTGCTTTTAGGTGACAGCGAAATGGCCGAAGGCTCGGTGTGGGAAGCGATGCAATCGGCGGCTTACTACGAGCTCGACAATCTCGTCGGCATTATCGATGTGAACAGGCTGGGACAGAGCAGAGAAACGATGCACGGGCACGATGTGCAAGCCTACGCCCGCAAGTGCAAAGCATTCGGATGGGAAATCGTCGTTGTAGACGGTCATTCGCTCGGAGAAATTAAAGCGGCATTTCAAAAAGCGTTGCGCGTCAAAGGAAAGCCCACGATGATAATCGCAAAAACTTTTAAGGGCGCAGGCATCTCGTTCCTTGAGAACAAGCCGGATTGGCACGGCAAAGCACTAAAAAAAGAGGAGCTCGAAAAAGCGCTTCTTGAATTGGGCCGCATCGAGAGAGGAGAGACAGCGCAGCTCAAAAAACCATCTACGCGAAAGCAAAAGCAGCAGCCGGTGCGTGCGTCTGGGCCCGTTTCGTACAAGAAGGAAGATAAAGTCGCGACGAGAAAGGCATACGGCAACGCGCTCGTGCGTATCCGTGCGAAATACCCGCACATGGCGGTCCTCGATGCCGAAGTGAGCAATTCCACGTATGCGGACGGTTTCAAGAGCACGTATCCGAAGGATTTTTTTGAGATGTTCATTGCCGAACAGAATATGGCAGGCGTCGCGCTCGGGATGTGGCGGCGCGGCAAGATTCCCTTCATCTCGACCTTTTCGGCTTTTCTTTCGCGCGCATATGACCAGATACGGATGGCGCAGTACGCCGGTGCGCACATGATATGTGCTGGTTCTCATGCGGGTGTATCCATCGGAGAAGACGGTGCTTCGCAGATGGGACTCGAAGATATCGCGATGTTCAGAAGCGTACTAGGAAGTTCCGTTCTGTATCCGTCTGATGCGGTTTCCTGCGACAAATTGACGGAAGCCGCCGCGGGACACAAAGGCGTAATCTATATCCGTACAACTCGCCAGGCAACCCCTATTTTGTATGACAACGACGAAAAGTTTCCCATCGGTGGAAGCAAGGTGCTGCGCAGGAGTGCAAAGGACGCCGCGACCATCGTCGCGGCCGGCATCACGCTCCACGAGGCGCTTGCCGCACATGCGATATTGAAAAAGGAGGGTATCAATGTGCGTGTCGTCGATCTCTACAGCGTGAAGCCACTCGATGTGAAGACGTTGAGGAAGGCCGCAAAGGAAACGGGGACCATCATCACGGTAGAAGACCATCATATCGAAGGGGGGCTGGGGGAGGCCGTCGCTCGCGCGCTCGCGCAATCCGCCGGGAAAGTACTCTGTCTTGCGGTGGAAAAAATGCCGCACAGCGGCAAACCGGAAGAACTCTTGGCATACGAAGGAATCTCGGCATCTGCCATCGCCAAAAAAGTCCTCGGTACTATAAGGGTATAATATCGGCATATGATGGAACGAGCTCATCTCGCGAATTTCGTGCTGCGCGCTGGAGTAGCGTTCGCTTTCTTGTATCCACCCATCGCTGCTGTGTTCAACCCGCTCGACTGGATCGGCTATTTTCCCGCGTTCACGCGCGGGTACGTCCCCGACATGGTGCTTTTGCATGGGTTTGGGCTTGTTGAGGTGACGCTCGCGCTCTGGATCCTCTGGGGCAAGAATATCTTCTGGCCTTCACTTGCGGCGACGGCCATCCTCCTCATGATAGTCATTACCGATCGGCAAGATTTCGTCGTCGTTTTTCGGGACCTCTCTATCGCAGCTACCGCGCTCGCGCTCGCGCTCATGAACAAACCCGTCACCCCCGTTGCTGAAAGAAATGTTTTCCCATAGAGGTATACTGGTCCGATATGGATAAAATATCTGAAACGGGCACTAGAATCCGACAAAAAAGGATCCGTGAAGAAATAAAGTCGCGATTGTATATGCGGCGGACTTGGACGGATAGCCTCGCTGAATTTCTCACGCTTAGATTTGGGACGGTGCCTTTTCTCCTCGCCAATGTCGCTGTTTTTGCTCTGTGGATACTCATCAATCTCGGCGACATACCCGGCATCGGCATATTCGATCCGTATCCGTTCAACCTCCTCACGATGGTAGTCTCCCTCGAAGCGATAGTGCTCTCGGTAATCGTACTCATGGCACAGAACCGGCAAAGCAAGATGGAGGACATCCGAGATCAAATCGATACCGAAATTGACGTGCGCGCGGAGGAGGAAATAACAATGCTCCTCGTCATGCTCGAGAAGGTCGCGCAGCATCTCCAGGTCCCGATGGAAGCCAACCCCGAACTTGAGCGCATGAAGCAGGGCACCGATCTCAAACGTATTCGCACGGAGATCGAACGGCATAGAGGATGACGTCGCTATCCACAGCTTTATCCCCCAAGGGGACTGCGATTTGTAGCCACGCTGCGCGTGGACAAATCGGGAGGTTTACAAAAGCACTCCACTAGAGTAAAGTGTCCTGATGGACTGGAATAAGCCCAAATATAAACAGTTGGTACGGGCGCTGCTCACGCTCAAAACGCCGGACGAAGCGCGGCGCTTTTTGCGCGATTTGCTCACGCCCGATGAGATAGAAGAATTCTCCAAACGGTTCCAGACTGCGGAAATGCTCGCCAAAAAGGTGCCATATTCCACTATAGAAAAGATAACGGGACTCAGCTCGACCACGGTCGCCCGGGTCTCTAAGTGGCTCAACGGCAAAGAGGGCGGGTATCGCTCTGTTATCGCTAAGTTGCATCATCACTCAACAGCTCTGGCGAGAGAGGGTTGAGTTGATTCCATTTTTTCATAACGACTTACGATATCGTTAATCAAACCAGCCCCCTCTTGCGAGGGGGTTTTGCGTTCTGTCCCACAACAGAACGTGCACATTGAGGTCTGAAATGAGCACAACTCTCTATCCTCCCACCATTCTTCTTCCGTCAACTAAAAGTGTGCATCAGCGTGCACTGGATTTGCTCGACGTTGCCGGCATTAAACTATTTCGCGGTCGAGGAGGCGATACCAACATCCCGCTCACTGGTGTCACTTGGCCTCAGAAAGCCTCGTTCGTTCATCAGTCCCGTATTCCGCAACTGGTCGAAACGGGCAGGTACATACTTGGCATGGTCGGTCTCGATTCAGTACGCGAAAGTGGCGCCGATGTCGAGGTGTGTGCGGACCTCCTGTTCAACCGTTCAACGTGGAACAAAGCTGAAATCGTTCTCGTTACGGACCAGACGGGTGGTCCGGCTAGGATACCAAAAGGTGCCCGGGTGCTCACGGAATATCCGCGCCTGACCCGCGCATATTTCGAGAAGATAGGTTGCGAGGTGGAAATAGTGGCGTCCCGGGGTTCTATCGAATCCGAAATCCCGGATCCGTATCCGTATGGCGTATGCCTAACGGAAACGGGACAGAGCCTGCGGGCAAACAATCTCCGCATCATCGGAACCCTGATGCACACAAGCACCGTCCTCATCGCGAATAAGGGAGCCTTCAGAGATGACGATGTCAGAAGAGCCGTGGGGATGTTCAAGACAATACTACTCGGCGTCATCGCCGCGCGGGAGAAGGTCATGCTTGTTGCGAATGTGCCGGTAACAAACCTTAACGAAGTGTTGGCCGCCTTGCCCGCACTTCGGAGCCCGACGGTCACTGCGCTCGCCGATAAGAAGTATGTATCGGTGAGTGTTGTCGTGCCACGGGCAGACTTGAACTATCTGCAGGAGCGCCTCTTGATTCTTGAGGCGGAGGGGTTGGTGGTTATGCCGCTTACATCCCTTATCCAGTCCCGCGAAGCCTAAAAGGCGGCGAGATAAAAAACGTTCTTTACTGTTCTTTCTGCGGGCGCGCCATAGGCGCGCCCGTCTTCTTTTGGGGTTGCGCGAAAAAGGGGATATGATACCTTGTATACACATGCTTCCTATGACACACAACGCCCGACGAACAGCTTCATTTGAGGCTGTTTAGAGTGTTTGTACTCCTACACGAACTTTCCAAACGGCCTCAAATTCTGAGGCCTGTTCTTTTGTTGGATGCGTATCAACCCAGAACGCATCTAACGATGCGCTCTTTCAAACAAGGAGAGTCAGCAATGAACTTGGATTGGAATGCCTTAGTGGCTGAAATGGTGGCTACCGGGGAGTTCCATCCCGCTGGCCTCGATGCGCTTGCACTTGAGCGCGACTACGGAGAAGGACGCACGGTCATCCGCACGGAAGGTTCGCGGATTATCGCGCACGCTTCCGTCGAAGATCGGACGTCTGAGTCGCAGTATCCGTTGTACGAAATCCGTCGTGTGTATGTTGCGGCGGGAAACGGTAACGGTACAGCTCAGGAAATAATCGCGGAGCTGATTAAGCGGTTCACTCCAAAAGAGGAGGAGCTACCGGGGAAAAACCCGACTTTTTTCCTCATCAGCAAGAATCCGGCGCTTTGGCACATCGCCTCTAAGCTCGGGTTCCATGTGGTGACGAAATTCACCATGCCGAATGTGCGGGAGTGGGCGAAGCGGGCGGGACTGGGCAAACGCCTGCCCCGAAGCGCGACTGCACGTAATCCGCATCATTCGAAGAGGCGGAAACGTTGGCTCTTGATGCGCTGATGCGCAAAAACGGGCGCACGCGGAAATCTCCGCGTGCGCCGCTTCTTTTGCTTTTTTATTCGTTTCGGGTCATTCTTTCTTCATGAGACACCTTATCTCATTGAAGGAACAAAGCGCGGATGACATTCGCGAGATTCTGGAAATGGCCGCTACGCTCAAGAAAAAGTACCGCGCGGGGGAAGCGACGGACTTGTTGCACGGCAGGACGCTTTTGATGTTCTTCCAGAAAGGCTCGACGCGCACGCGCATCTCATTTGAGGCAGCAATGACGGAGCTCGGCGGCCACGCGATTTTCCTAGAAGCGTCAAAAACTCAATTCATGTTCGCCGATTTTCGCGACGAAGTTCGCGCGATGATGCGATTCGGCGACGTCTTCATGTTTCGCGCGCTCGACGTCGCGGATGTCTTACTGGCTGCCTCGTTCGACCAAATCCCGGTAATCGACGCGTGCAGCGAAAAATACCACCCCTGCCAGTCGCTCGCGGACATCCTCACTATGGCCGAGCATTCGGGAGGGCTCGATAAAATCAAAAAGATTACCTGGCTCGGAATAGAAAACAACGTCTCCAACACGCTCATGCTCGCGTGCGGGAAGCTCGGCATTGAGGTCGCTATCGCTGCGCCGGAAACGGATGCGAACAGCATCGATACGGAACTGAATGCCATGGCCGCCGCGACCGGCAAAGTGAAGAAAACACTCGACCTCAAAGAGGCGCTTGCAGGCGCACAATATGTGCACACGGATACCTGGATGAATGCGGAGTTTTTCGAGAACGGTAAGCCGAAACCGGAGTTCAAAGACGAATATGAACGCCGCGAGGCGGTTTTCATGCCGTACCAGCTTAATGCAACACTCATTGATACTTATGCGCCCGGAGCCGGCATCATGCATTGCATGCCGATGCATGTGGGTTATGAAATATCCCGCGACGCCATCGAGCACAAGAATTCGGCCATCTTCGACCAGGCGGAGAACCGTAAGCACGTAGAGAAAGCCATTCTGCTGTGGCTCCTTGAGAAGAAGCTCTGAGTCCACCGCGGTGCGTATTAAGGCCTCGCATTACGGCCACTAAAGCGGTATAATCCTTACTTCTCTATGCAACCACTCGGAGAAAAATGCGCGGTCTTCGGAGTCTACGGAAAAGACCTCGAAGTCGCGCGACTCTCCTTTTTCGGTCTCTTCGCGCTCCAACACCGCGGGCAAGAAAGCGCCGGCATCGCTACCACGAACGGCAAAACGATGACGGTGCACAAAGGAATGGGCCTCGTATCCCAGGTCTTCAATGACGAGCTCATAGGGAGTTTCAAGGGCCACATCGCAGTGGCCCATAATCGTTATTCCACGGCCGGCGGCTCCAAGGTCAAGCACGCGCAGCCGATGCTCGCAGCAGGTGCGTCGGCACTTAAGACGGTATCCTACGAGGACCCGCACCCAAGCCTGAATGATTCAGTGTCGCTCTCTTCAGGCCCCGACGACGGCGCAATCGCGCTCGTTCACAACGGGAACCTGCCGACGACCGCCGCACTCGAGCAGTTCCTGCGGGAACGAAGTATCGATACTGCGGAATTTTCCGATTCTCGCATGATCGTCGAAGCTATAGCAGCGCGGATGCGCGAAGGTGTTGAACTCACGACCGCGATCAAAGATGTCTATCCGCTGCTCCAGGGCGCATTCTCTCTGCTTATCATGTCGCGCGATTCACTCGTCGCCGTCCGCGATCATTGCGGCATCCGTCCACTCTCGCTCGCACGGCTCAATGGCGGATGGGTCATCGCCTCGGAAACCTGTGCATTCGCACCGATCGGCGCCGAATACGAACGTGACATCGCACCCGGTGAATTGCTGGTGATAGACGAGAAGGGATTACATAGCGAACAGGTCGCCGAGCCGAACCCGAAGCTCGATATTTTTGAGTTCGTCTACTTCGCGCGCCCCGACAGTCGGCTACTCGGCAAGTCGGTGTATGAAGTACGCCGCAATTTCGGCGTGCAGCTCGCCAAGGAATACCCGCTCGAAGCCGACGTCGTCATACCGGTACCCGAAACGGCGATTGCTTCGGCGGTGGGCTACGCGGAGACGCTCGGGCTCCGCTTCGAGATGGGACTCACCAAGAACCGTTACATCCACCGCACATTCATCACACCCGACCAGCATGTGCGCGAGCAGGGCGTCAAGGCAAAGCTCACACCTATTCCGGAGGTCGTGCAAGGGAAGCGGGTAGTCGTGTTCGACGATTCCATCGTTCGTGGGACGACATCGCGCCAGATCGTAAAAATGCTCTTTGAGGCGGGCGCGAAGGAAGTGCATTTTTTGGTCGCCTCCCCGCCGGTCAAATTCCCCGATTTCTATGGCATCGACACGCCTCAACAAAAAGACCTCATCGCGGCTACGAAGTCCGTCCCCGAAATGCAGGAGTACCTCGGTGCCACCTCGCTGCGTTTTCTTTCATATGAGGGCATGATAGCCGCGACCGGTCTTCCCGAAAACCAATTTTGCACCTCGTGCTTCAGCGGCGTGTATCCCATCGATATCAAAGAACGGGCGCAAGAGATCACGTTCAGGTAATACAAGACCTCGAAAGAGGTTTTTTGTTTTTGCATGGCACCGCAAGACGTAGTAGTCTGGGACGATGTCATCAAAACCATATCTGCCAAGCGATACGATATTAAAAAAGTACGCCGATGTACTTGTGAATTTCGCGCTCGGCGGCGGGAAGGGAATTAAAAAAGGCGAGGTCGTGCGTGTATCCTGCTCCGAATCCGCGAAGCCTCTCTATATCGCCGTGTGCAACGCGATTGTGGACGCAGGCGGGCACGTCATTGCTCACTACGGTCCCGACGATGAGCACGGGGACAAACGCCGCAATATCAGCGTCTCACGGCATTTTTACGAGCACGCGAAGCCCCACCAGCTCGATTTCTTCCCGAGGAGATACCTAAAAGGTCTTGTGGACGACATGGACCACTCACTTTTTATCCTTGCGGAAAAAGACCCGCATGCGCTCAAAGGCGTCGACGGCAAGAAGATAATGCGCCGCGGCCTCGCACTGAAGCCCTTCATGGATTGGCGGCACGAGAAGGAGTGGAAGGGGAAATTCACCTGGACTATCGCGCTCTACGGCACTCCCGCGATGGCGCGTGAGGCAGGGCTTTCCGAAAAGGAGTATTGGGACCAGATAATCAAGGCGTGCTTCCTCGATGAGAAAGACCCCATTGCGAAATGGAAGAGCGTGTACCGGGAGATAGAGAAATACCGCAGCAGGCTCAACAAACTCTCACCGAAGATCGACCGTCTGCATGCCGTCGGCCCCGACATGGATCTCTGGATAAAACTCGGCGAAAAAAGGAATTGGCTCGCGGGTTCGGGGCGCAACATACCGAGCTTCGAGATCTTCACGTCTCCCGATTGGCGGGGCACCAACGGATGGATAAAATTCAATCAGCCGCTCTACCGTTACAGCAACAAAATTACCGGCATTGAGCTCGAATTCAAAAACGGTCTCGTCGTGAAGTCGAAGGCGAAGACCAACGAGAAGCTCCTGAAAGAGATGATAGCGACGAAGGACGCAAACAAGGTCGGGGAATACTCGCTGACCGACAAGCGGCATTCGCGTATCACCAAATTCATGGCCGAGACGCTCTTCGATGAAAATATGGGCGGTCCGTACGGCAATACGCACCTGGCACTCGGTATGTCGTACCGCGACACGTTCCGCGGCGATGTCTCCAAGCTCACGACGAAACAGGCGGAAGCACTCGGCTTCAACGATTCGTCCGTCCACACCGACATCATTTCGACGACCCGCCGCACGGTAACCGCGCATCTGAAAGACGGCAGCACCAAGGTCGTCTACAAGGACGGCAAGTTTGTACTCTAACAATGAATCCCGCCCTTTCTTCATAGATATGAACGAAACAATCCATCTTCCCAATGTTGAAATCTCATCGGGTTTACTTGTATAGAAAGAGCGGGATGAAGACCATCTATCTTGTACGGCACGGAGAGAGCGAAGGGAACGCTTCGCTCATGTACCAATTGGCGGATTCCGTATTGAGTGAGCGAGGGAGAGAACAGGCGGGGTTCATAGCAGAGCGCGTCGCCAAATTGCCCGTGGAGGTGGTTATCGCAAGTCCTATGGCCCGTACCAAAGAGACCGCTTCGGTAATCGGTGAGCGCATTCAAAAGTCTGTTGAATATTCAGAGCTCTTTGTGGAGCGTCGCATACCGTCCGCACTTCGGGGGAAGCGCAAAGACGACCCGGAGGTGGTACCCGTCACGGCTTCAATATTCACATTCGACCCGCCGGACTTCAGGTATGCGGACGAGGAGAATTTTCAGGACCTGAAGGCGCGGGCAAGCGCTGCGCTCACATTCCTCGAAAAACGGCCGGAAGACCACATCCTCGTTGTCGGCCACGGCTTCTTCACCCGCTTCCTCATGGCGCGGGTTATCTTTGGAGAAGAACTTACCGGCAAGGAATGCGGGCGCGTCATGGGGACCCTTCGCACGAGCAACACGGGCCTCACGGTGCTGCACTTCAAAGATGGCGCGACAGAGGGTATAGAAGGGCCGGAAAACGAATGGCAAATAATCGTCTGGAACGACCATGCGCACCTGGGGTAGCGTGCTATCATAGAAACCCTATGCCTTTTTCGGTATCAAGCGGCGCGCTCAAATTTTTGATCGGCTGGGCGGCCGTTTTTCTCTTCCGGCTCATACCCTTCCGCCCGCCGAATTTTGAGCCGATGCTCGCGACGGTGATGCCATTCTCGAAGCGCTACGGCGTCATAGGCAGTTTTCTGTTCGGATTCCTGGGCATTGTCTTTTTCGACGCAGTGACGAGTGGATGGGGAAGTTGGACGGCAGTGACAGCTATTTGCTATGGACTCCTCGGCGTCGCGGCGCACCTTTTTTTCAAGAATCGCGACGCTTCGGTCAAGAATTTCCTTCTTTTCGGCATTCCCGCGACCGTCGCTTACGACGCCGTGACCATGATGATAGGCCCCATTTTTAGCCACCAATCATTGGCTCTCGCTGTATCCGGCCAAATCTCTTTCACGCTCATGCATCTGACCGGCACGGTCGTCTTTTCAGTGTTTCTTTCCCCGGCCCTATATCGCTGGGTTCTGCAAAACGATCGATTCGGGCTATCGGTTATGCAGGTGTTTGCGTTTGCGAGGCCGAGAAAGTAGCGTAGTATTCTAGACAATGAAACATCTTGTAGAGATACAACAGTTCGACCGGGCTTCCATTCAGAAACTTTTTAAACTCGCGAGTTCGTATGAAGGTCAGCGCGATGAATCACTAAAAGGCAAAATACTTGCCGCTCTTTTTTATGAGCCTTCCACACGCACGCGTCTCTCCTTTTCTTCCGCCATGCTGCGCCTCGGCGGCTCCGTCATCACGATGGAAAGCGGCGGCACGTCCTCACAGGCGAAGGGCGAGACGCTTGAGGACTCCATCAAGGTCATAAGCCAGTATGCCGACGCCATTGCAATGCGCCATCAGGAGACCGGTTCGGCAGCGCGCGCAGCCGCGGTCTCTTCCGTGCCCATCGTAAACGCAGGCGACGGCAACATGGGCCAGCATCCCACACAGGCGCTCTTGGACCTCTACACCATTCAGCGCGAGCTCGGGCGGGAGGACGGCATCCATGTGGCCATCGTGGGTAATTTGCGCTACTACCGCGCCGCGCGCTCACTTTCGTATATTTTGGGCAAATACAAAGACATGAGCATTACGTTCGTTTCTTCGCCGGAGCTCGCGATGGCCGACGACGTAAAGGCCTATTTGAAACGACACAGGGTGAAGTGGACCGAAACGCAGGATATGAACACCGTCCTCCAAAGCGCCGATGTCATCTACCAGACTCGCATCGCCAAGGAGTGGATAAAGAACGACGAGGAATACGAGAAACAGCGCGGACGCTACGTGATCGACCGCGAAGTGGCTGATTCCATGAAAGACGGCGCCATCATCATTCATCCGCTGCCGCGCATCGGCGAGATTACCGACGACGTGGATACATCGCCGCACGCCGTGTATTTCAAACAGGTCGGCTACGGGCTCATCGTCCGCATGGCGCTTCTCAAAACGTTGCTGGGCGGGAAGAAGAGCTAACCGCGCCGCTCGATTTTTCTCACCAATGCCGTTCCGAGGTAGGCGAATGCCGCGCCGAGCAGAAGTCCACCGAGGACATCGCTCAGGTAATGTACGCCGAGGTAAAGACGGCTAAAGGCGATGAGGCCTATAAGCAGGGTAAGCGCCAAGATGGCCGCCGTGCGCAAGTACCCCGCGGGCATCATGCGCCACAGCAAGAACATGAGAAAGCCGTAAAAAGCCGCAGCGAGGGTAGCGTGCCCGCTCGGAAACGAAAATCCCGTCTCGGCGTACGCCTGGTATATTTTCTCCGGCCGCGCGCGATGTAAGAAGTCCTTAATAAGCAGCGCCGCCGCTTCTCCACCGAAGACGGAAATGGCAAGACCGGCGGCGTAGGGGATTTGACGCCGGAACACAAGAAAGATCCCAATGCAGAGCGTAAGTCCGCAGACAAAAACAGTGCTGCCGAGCTCTGTGATGCCGATAAAAGAGAGCGAGGTCGCGATGCCTCGCTCTGTGTAAAGGTACTGCAAGACACTTGCATCGAGCCCGCTTATGAATGGGATCATACGAGGCGGAGAATGTATGGTGCGAAAATAATAAGACCGACGACAAGCGCGGCGCACCACATCAAGAATGCAGCCCCCGAGCCGATGTCCTTTATCTTGCCTATCTGCGCGTGTTGTTCAGGCGTCACATGGTCGCATATTTCCTCGATTGCGGTATTGAGAGCTTCGATTGCGAGCATTGCGCCGATAGTAAGAACCACAATAAGAAAATCGCCGCGTGAAATTTGCAATAAGAACGAGAGTATAAGAGTCGCTATCGCGCACAACGTGAGTATCCGGAAACTGAATTCCTCCCGCCATAAAATGAGGATAGCCCGCACAGATGGTCGTATGTTCTGCACCTTTTTCCTGAAGGACATACCGCATAGTATACTGGAAACATGAGTTTTTTGGTACGCAGGTGTATGCGCTCTCTCCGCCATGCTTGAGGTACTGGCTGCATCCTTTCTCGTCATGCTTGCCTCACTCTCGGGCAAGCTTGTCGTATGGCGGCAGGCGGGGTCGTTCGTCGAGCGCCACCTGCACTTTTTCATCAGCTTCGCCGCGGGCGCACTCCTGGTTGTCATCTACAGTGTTTCGTTGGAAATCGTCGAACACGCGGGGTCGCTTAGAGGAGGGCTGCCGTGGATTGCCGCGGGTGCCGCGCTCGTGCTTGTTGCGTTCCGCTATCTTCCGCATTTTCACCACCACCACGATGCGACGGATGCGGGTCACACACACTCGAGGATCGATGCGAACCGCATTCTTATAAGCGACGGAATACACAACATCGGAGACGGTGTCGTTATCGTCGCCGCATTCGCCGCGTCTCCCATCCTCGGTGTTGCGAGCACGGTGAGCATCCTCGTACACGAGGTATTGCAGGAAATATCCGAGTTTTTCGTCTTGCGGGGAGCCGGGCTTTCGGTGCGTGCCGCGCTTGTATACAATTTCGCCGTATCTTCCACCATCCTTATCGGCTCGATAGGCGGGTACTTTCTCCTGGAACAGTTTTCCGCATTCGAGGTGCCGCTCCTCGGCCTTGCCGCGGGATCGTACCTCATCGTCGTATTTCACGACCTCATTCCGCACTCCATAGACTCAGCTCGCGAGCGCGGGCACTACGGAAAACACGCGTTGTTCTTCGCGGTGGGGGTCATGCTGATGGCTATTTTTGTGACGTTCCTCCCGCACGCATAGAGAGGCTTCCCCTTGAGAGCGAAGTTGACAAGCAGCCCTGTTTTACGTAGGATTTTCGCCGCCCTGGGACATCCGGTTCTGGGGATTTCTGCTGTTTGAAACACTACCAAAGGATGGGAGAGCCAATTGAGGAAAGAGCCAATCACCCACTTCCCCTGGTTTGAAGGGGACGGCTATATCGCGAATCGCGCAATGCTTCGCGGTACAGGACTCGAGACCGAAGACTTCGGAAAAGCCTTCATCGGCATTGCCGACTCGCATGCCACCGTCAGCACATGCAACATGGGCATCAGGCCGCAAGTCGACCAAATGATGACGTTGCTTCGTGAACGCGGCGGCGTGCCGTTCACCTTCGGCGTACCGACGGTGACCGACGGTGTGGCCATGGGCACGCCCGCTATGCGCCATTCACTCGTCTGCCGTGAGACCCACGCCGACTCTATTCAGAACGTCGTCGAGGGTCACAACTATCACGGCGTCATCGCGTTTGGCGCTTGCGACAAGAACATGCCGGGTGCCATGATTGCGCTCGCGCGCATGAATCGGCCCGGAATGTTCATCTACGCCGGCACCATTCATGCCGGTTGCTGGAAAGGGCAAGACCTTACCGTCGTTTCGGCGTTCGAGGCCTCCGGCGCGCGTGTCGCCGGCAAGATGAGTGCCGAAGATGCGCTTGGTATCGAGATGCATGCGTGTCCCGATGCGGGCGCGTGCGGTGCCGCATATACCGCTAACACGATGGCCTGGTGCTTCGAAGGGATGGGCGTGAGCCCGTTCGGCTCAAGCCAGTTCGCTTGCACCGACCCGGAGAAATCCGCATCCCTGAAAATCGCGGCCGACGTTATGATGAACGCCGTCCGTTTCGACATCCGACCGAGCGACATCATTACGCGTAAATCGCTCGAGAATGCATATGCGATCGTCATCGCGTGCGGCGGCTCGACCAATGCTGTCTTGCATCTGCTGGCCATCGCACATTCAGCCGGCATTCCACTCACGCAGGACGACCTTCAGGCAGTGGCGGACCGTACCCCGGTCCTCTGCAACCTAAAACCGTTCGGCAAATACGTCGCGACGGACTTCCACCGCGCGGGTGGGGTCCAACTGGTCATGAAGATGCTGCTCAGCCATGGTCGGCTGCACGGCGACTGCATGACTATCCACGGCAAGACCATCACCGAAATGCTCGAGGGCGTTCCCGAAGAGCCATCGGCGGATCAGGATGTCATCCTGCCGTGGGACAAGCCGATGTTCCCACAAGGTCACATCACGATCCTCTACGGCAATCTCGCTCCCGATGGCTGCGTCGCCAAGGTGACGGGTCTGAAGTCGACCGAAATCACGGGTCCCGCCCGTGTTTTCGACTCGGAACAGGCCTGCTTCGATGCGCTCATGGCCCGTAAAATCGTTCGGAACGACGTCATCGTAATCCGCAACGAAGGACCTAAAGGCGCACCGGGCATGCCCGAAATGCTGACTCCGACCGCGAACATAATGGGTCAGGGTCTCGGCGATTCGGTCGCGCTCATCACCGACGGACGTTTCTCCGGCGGGACGCACGGTCTGGTCGTCGGTCATGTGGGTCCCGAGGCGGTTCTCGGCGGCCCTATTGCCCTCGTGCAAGAGGGCGACATGATCACGATTAGTGCCTCAAAACGCATCGTCAACCTCAACATCACCGACGAGGAAATGGCGAGGCGTAAGGCGGCGTGGCAAGCGCCGGAACCGCGTGTCACGCGTGGCGTTCTGGCGAAATATGCGGCGTTGGTCTCGGCGGCGAAATACGGCGCCGTTACCGACAAATTCTGAAAGCCGGCAGTCGGCTTCTACTCATGCACCCGCGCGGGCAACCGCGCGGGTGTGATTTACTTTTCTATAAACCCAAAAAGAATTGACATAGGCATGCAAATAGTGTAGGGTGCGCTCTCTTATGCATCCGGAAATGCTCATAATTAGAGCCGTTTTATTCATCCGCTCAAGTTTGCGGGCTGATAGCTGGCTCGCTAAAATCGGGTGGAAAAAAGGCGCTTTGGCGGCGGTCGTTATTATAGGAGCCGTTGTAACACTTGTGCTATTACAACGAACACGTGTTGATGAGCTACCGGCCACCTCTCTGAAAGTCGTCACCGTGAAGACCGTCGCTGAACTATCTGCAGACACGTCACCCCTTTCTATAATCGGTCAGGTAAGTTCGGTATCAGAAGCGACCGTGCGTGCAGAGAAATCCGGTCAGGTAGTTCGGGTTTCCGGTACACTCGGGGACACCGTTACTGCGGGGACTATCGTGGCGGAAATTGAGAACGCATCCGAACGTGCTGCCGTACTTTCTGCGGTCGGCTTGGTGGAGGGAGCAGAAGCGAACCTTGGGAAGGTTCAAGGGGGAGTGCGTCCGGAACAACGCGCGATCCTCGAAGCGAACGTTGTCAACGCAGATGCCGCACTCACTGCTGCACGTGCAGGAGCGGTGTCGGCTATCCTCTCGGCTCACGCAAGCATAAACAGTGCTGTACGCGGCACGACCGACAAGATGTTCACCAATCCAGGATTTAATGGAGCCGTATTCAACATAGTGTCTACCGATTCGAGCTTGACGACCAAAGCAGAACGCATGCGCGACGCCATAACACAATATCTGGCGCGAGAGTCGTCTATCTCGAGTGTCCTATCAATACACTCCGATCTTGCGCAAGAGGTCACGACTACGCAATCGGAAGTTCGCGAAGTCCGCAATTTCCTCGATGTCGTCGTGGACGCGCTCAACAAAGGGATCCCGACGCCATCCATTTCCACGACTCTGCTCGCAACATATCTCGCCGAGACAACTGCCGCCCGGTCGAGCCTCACGACGACGCTTTCGAGTCTTTCAGTTACCGCGCAGGGTCTTGTTTCCGCGGAAGCCGCCCTCAGCGTGGCACGAAAGAATCTCGAACAAGGTATAAGCGGAGGTCAGGCTGAAGATGTGGCGAGTGCGCGGGCCGCTCTAAAACAAACCCAAGGAGGCCTTGCTGCCGCACGAGCGAACCTTGAGAAATCCATCATACGCGCACCGATATCGGGGACGATCAACTCGTTTTCTCTCAAGCGCGGTGATTATGTACAAATGACCACGCCCGTTCTCACGGTCGCGAACAACGGTTCATTGGAAGTGCTGGCGTACGTCACAGAAAATGACGCCCGTGACATAACGGTCGGGCAAAGGGTAACGATGGATGGGGCCACGGGAGTGGTTACGCGCCTAGCACCTGCGCTGGATCCTCTCACGAAAAAAATAGAGGTACGCATAAGCGTTAGCAATGCTCGCGACCTCACCAACGGGCAGTCGGTGCTGGTGACGATAGCTCGTGCCTCGGTGGGTACTTCACCTACCACGGCTCGGATCACGATACCGATATCAGCCGTTAAGGTCGAATCAGAACGCTCCGTCGTTTTCACTCTTGATAACGGCGTCCTTACGGCACATGAGGTCAAGCTCGGAGCACTGCTTGGCGAGCGCGTCGTCATCTCCGGCGGGCTTACTCCTGATATGCGTATCGTCGTCGACGCGCGAGGTTTGCGCGAGGGGGAAAACGTGGAAGTCTCCGCCGAAGGCGGCTCCTCTTCGGGAGGAACATAGCTCATGGTACCGCTCTGGAGGTTTTTTATAGAAAAGCGGCAATTCACCCTTCTCGTCATAACAGGGCTCGTTATCGTTGGCGGTGCGGCGATGCTTTCGATGACAAGGGAATCAACACCTGAGGTACAGATACCAGTAGGCGGTGTCACAGTGGTCCTTCCAGGAGCGTCGCCGGAAGATGTCGAACGGCTCGTTACCAACAAAATAGAAGAGCATCTCGCGAATCTTCCAGACTTGCATAAGCTCACCTCGTCGTCTCGGGAAAGCATCTCAGTCGTCGTGGCAGAATTCAACGCCTCAGCCGATATACAGCGGTCCATACAAAAACTGAAGGACGAGGTGGACAAAGCGGTGGCTGACCTACCGGCTGAAGCAAAGACCCCGGTAGTGACCGAAGTAAATTTCGTCGACCAGCCAATACAGCTCATATCGGTAAGCGCCGACCTCCCGCCG
This sequence comes from Candidatus Kaiserbacteria bacterium, assembly GCA_016217925.1. GTDB lineage: Bacteria > Patescibacteriota > Minisyncoccia > Phycocordibacterales > UBA2100 > UBA10103. The sequence continues at coordinate 167,580 of JACRFK010000003.1, read as the reverse complement.
GCTCAATTTGCGGCGCTTGCAGAAGAAGTGAAGCGCGAAATCCAGACCGTGAAGGGCGTATCGCGTGTAGAGGTCTCGGGCGTACGCGATCGCGAGATACAAGTCGTTGTGCGTAAAGAAGAGATCGCTCGCCTCGGCATCTCACTCCCTCAAGTAGTGGGAGCCATTGCCGCTGCGAACGCCTCGCTGCCCGTAGGCTCGATCACGGTCGACGACATTTCTTACGCCGTCGCGTTCAGGGGAAGCCTCGACACGGTCGAGGATATCGGAAGCGTCGCCATTCTCAATGTCGGAGGGCAAGTGATCTATATGCGAGATATTGCAAATGTCTCGGACGGGGTACAGAAGGCCACATCGTATTCACGTATTTCCGTGGGCAGCGCACCCGCAAGACAAGCCATGACTTTGGGCGTATTGAAGGTGCGCGGGTATGACATCACCACTGTTACGAAGGCAGTGAAAGGTAAGCTCGCGGACCTCCAAAAGGGGATACTGCAAGGAAGCGACGTCGTCGTTTCATACGACGCGGGCGATGAAGTGCAAAAGAATCTTTCAGAACTAACGCAAACGGGCCTTGAGACCGTGGCCCTCGTCATGCTTGCGCTTTTCATCACAATAGGATGGCGCGAGGCGGTCGTCGCGGGCCTTTCCATTCCGCTCTCTTTCCTCATGGCGTTCATCGGATTGCTCTACAGCGGCAACACGCTCAACATCGTTTCGCTCTTCTCGCTCATCCTCGCTATCGGCATTCTTGTCGACTCAGGCATTGTCATCGTTGAAGCTATTCATACACGCACGCGCATCTATGGCGACAAGCGGCGTGCCGCGCTCGAAGCTCTTCGCGAGTACGCCTGGCCGCTTATGGGCGGTACCATCGCAACGGTCGCGTTCTTTGTACCGCTCTTCTTCATTTCCGGCATCGTCGGCAAATTCATCGCTTCGATCCCGTTCACGCTCGTATTCGTCTTGCTCGCATCGATCTTCGTTGCGCTAGGCCTCGTGCCGACGATTGCGAATATGATGGCGGCCAAGGAAGAATCCGCGCTTATGAAGCGCCAAGAAGAATACGCGCAGCGTGCGCGGGAGTGGTACGCAAGCCATCTCAAGGCATTCCTCCAAGATCGCCGCGGGCAAAACCGCTTTCTTGCGGTCATGCTCGCCGGATTCATCGTAGCGCTTGCGCTCCCCGTAGTCGGTATCTTGGGCGTATCTTTCTTTCCGCAAGCCGACGGCGAATTCTTGTACGTAGACATGGAAATGCCACAGGGGACCGACCTCAGTCGTACGGACTTGGCCGCACGCGCCGTGGAAGACAAGCTATTCGATGATCCGCGTTTTTCCTCGCTCATCACAACGGTCGGCACACTCAGCCCGTTCTCCAGTTCGGACGGGTTCGTGTCGGCGGACTCGCGGTTCGCAAATATCACCATCAATCTCGTCAAAGACCGCGCACAGACCTCGACCGAAATACTCGCCGACGTAAAAAGTACGCTCGCGGACATCCACATCGCAGAGATCCGCGCGGGCGAACCCTCGGGCGGGCCACCGGTCGGCGCCGCGGTCCTCATCAAATTCCTCGGCAAAGACCGTACCGCGCTCAACAACACACTCGTAAAGGCGCGCAAAGTATTGGAGCAAACACCGGGTGTGACCGCGGTGAATTCATCGAACAAATACGACAGTACACAATTCGTCCTTTCCATCGACCGCGGCAAACTTGCTTTCGTCGGACTCTCCCCCGCGGCGATCGCCTCTACCTTACGCACGGCGGTTTCCGGTGTGACCGCCACCTCTCTCACGGGAGGAGAGAAGAACGTGGACATCGTGGTTTCCCTCAATCTCAATCCCAATACGACCGACCCGCACGAATCGTCCTACACCTCGCTCAGCAGTCTGCGTCAGGTACCGCTTATCACGTCCACGGGGCGGACGGTCCTCTTGGGCTCGCTCGTCTCTGAATCCATCGCACAAAGCAACACATCTATTACCCACGAAAATAGGGAACGCGTCGCTACACTCACCTCTGACGTGCTTCCAGGTCACAGTACCGCCGAAGTACTTGCCGCTTTCAACAAAGCATTCACAGAGGCGGATATGGATGAAGGTGTCCGTATGTCGGTGGGGGGCGAGAACGAGGAGACGAACAAATCATTCATGGAGATGGGATACGCGCTCATCGCGGGGATAGTACTTACCTTCGTGATATTGGTACTCGCATTCGATTCGTTCCGGTTTGCCGGCTTCCTTCTACTCCTTGTGCCCCTCTCGCTCATTGGTGTTTTCGGGGGCCTTGCTCTTACGCTCCAACCACTCTCGTTCCCGTCGGTCATGGGCGTTATTGCGCTTGCCGGCGTCATCATCAACCATGCCATCATTCTCATGGACGCCATCATTCAGCGTTTGAAACGGGGAGCAGGGAAGCAATTCATCGATATTCTCACCGAAGCAGCGACCACACGCTTACGCCCCATTTTCCTCACGACGATAACGACAGTGATAGGCATGGTGCCGCTCATCTTCGCATCAGGGCTTTTCGGACCGCTCGCTTTGGCGATACTTTTCGGGCTTTCATTCGCCATGATACTCACGCTGATACTCATTCCCGTCCTTGTGTACCGATGGCCCGGCGCTCTGCCGCCCGACGTAAAGCGGTAATCAACACCAAGAGCGTGCATTCGAAGCGGCGTTTGGTATTCTTTTTCGGTGGAAGAGACTGAACCTGACAATACGAAACCGTGGGTCCTCAGTAAAATGATCCAGATATCGGAGTACCTGCTCGATTCCGATGAGACCGCGAATATTCTCATCACCATTCTCGTCCTGCTTGCGTTCCTACCGGCTCTCGGCATCGGCGTCACTCTGACGCGCGCCACCGCGCCCACTCACCAAGTAGAGATCAGTAATTGACCGCTCTGCATTGTGTCGGAAATTTGCTAGTATTAAGACATCATGAGTCCCGCCCTTTCAGAACGATTACTTCTCGCTTGCACCAATATGGACTGCGGTGAACTTTGCTTACATATCTCCTTTATTCATATAGAAATAGCGGGATGAGCGAGCAAGATATCCGTGCCGAGCGGCTGAAAAAACTCGACATCCTGAAAGCGGCCGAGATGGAAGCGTACCCCTCGGATTCACACCGCGACACAAGCAACGCCGATCTCATCGCTCAATTTGACGAGCTAGAAAAAAGTACGCACAAAGTCCACCTGGGAGGACGCGTTATGTCACTGCGAGGACAGGGCGGCATCATGTTCGCCGATATTTTTGATGGTACCGGTCGCATGCAGCTCGTACTGCAAAAGGCGGATATTGATGAAAAGGTATTCGACCTCTTCGCGATGACCGTGGACGCCGGTGATTTTATCGAAGCCTCCGGAACGATGTTCAAGACAAAACGCGGAGAACGTTCGCTGAAGGTGCAGAAATGGCGAATGCTCGCGAAATCCTTGCTACCGATACCTACAGAGCATTTTGGTCTCAAAGATGAAGAGCTCATCTTACGGCAGCGGTACCTCGATATATTGCTCAATGAGGAGGTGCGCAAGATGTTCATTCGACGCGCGAAATTCTGGCAGTCGGCGCGCGATTTCTATCTTTCGCGGGGCTTCCTCGAAGTAGAAACACCCGTGCTCGAGACGACTCCCGGTGGCGCTGATGCTCGGCCCTTCAAAACCCACCACCACGCACTCGATATTGACGTGTACATGCGGATTTGCGCAGGGGAGCTGTGGCAAAAGGAATTGCTCATAGCGGGCTTCCCGAAAGTCTTCGAAATAGGGCGGGTATTCCGCAATGAGGGACAATCGCGGGAGCATTTGCAAGATTACACCCAGCTTGAGAGCTACGAGGCTTTCGCTGATGCGAGATTGGGAATGAAGTTTTTACAGGAGTTATACCGCCACATCGTCAAAGAAACATACGGACGCTATACCTTCGAGATAGGCGAGCACACTGTCGATTTTGCCGAGGAATGGCCGGAGATAGATTTTTGTACCGCGATTCAAAAGGAATTCGGTATTGACGCCATTTCATGCACCGAGGACGAGGCAATAGAGGCCGCGAAGAACGTGGGCGTTACCTTCGGCCAATCACCCAATAAAGCACGCGCGATAGACCATCTGTGGAAGAAGATACGTAAAGGAATCGCCGGCCCGGCATTTTTGAGAGGCGTGCCCGTCTATCTTTCGCCACTTGCAAAACAGATGGTAAAAGACCCTGAGAAAGCGGACCGCGTTCAGATAATCATTGCGGGGAGTGAAGTGGGCAATGGATACAGCGAATTGAACGATCCACTAGACCAGCGGGCGCGATTCGAAGAGCAGCAGGCACTGCGCGACGCCGGCGATGATGAAGCGCAACGGCTCGATGAAGAGTACATTCGTGCGATGGAACACGGCATGCCGCCGGCTTTCGGCTTCGGCGTCTCCGAGCGCCTCTTTTCGTTCCTCGAGAACCGCCCCGCCCACGAAGCGCAGATATTCCCGCTTATGCGGCCTAAGCAATAGACACGGCGATAGCGAAATGAACCAGCGCTCCGGTGACGCCGCCGCTTCACGGCAACAGCAGCACCGAGCCCGCATGTGCCCGTGCTTCGATGTCACGATGCGCCGCCGCGGCATCCCGCAGCGCATAAGTGCCGCTGATTCTGATCCTGAAGACGCCGCGGCCGACGAGATCGAACAGTTCCGCCGCCGCCGCACGCATGAGTGCGACATTGCCGGTGAGCGTACTCAGTGCCGGGCGGCAGACCGAGAGCGAGCCGCCTTCGGAGAGTTTGAGAAGATCTATCGGTGGCACCCGCCCCGACGCATTGCCGTAGTTTACGAGCATGCCGAAGGGCCGCACGCATCGTAAGGAGGACACGAACGTGTCCTTACCGACGCCGTCGAACACCGCCGCGACGCCTGGCGGCGCGATGTCCTTCACGGCGTCGACGAAATCCACCTCGCGATAGAGAACCGTGTGGTCGCAGCCGTGCGCCTTGGCGATCCGGGCCTTTTCAGACGAGCCGACCGTGCCGATGACGCTTGCGCCGAGATACTTTGCCCACTGTGTAAGGACAAGGCCGACGCCCGAGGCCGCCGCGTGGATCAAGATGGTGTCGCCTACCTTCGGCCGGTAGACGTGATTGATGATGAGGGAGGCCGTGAAGCCTTTTGCCATCATGCCGGCAGCCTGCTGATCCGACAGCGTCGCCGGCAGTTTGAGGAGCCGCTCGGCAGGGACGTTGCGCTCCTCCGCATAGGCACCGGTGCGCTCGAAAAATTCGGCCGTCATGCCCGCATAGGCGACGCGGTCGCCGGGCGTGACACCGGTCACGCCCGGTCCTACGCTAGTGACCACGCCGGCGGCCTCGTTGCCGAGGATTAGGGGAAATTGCGCCGGCCGTGCTGTGTAGAAACCGCCGCGACGCACGTTGATGTCGGAAAAGTTGATGCCGATTGCGGTCTGACGCACGCGGGCTTCTCCAGGACCCGGCGGCAGCACCTCGTAGTCCTCGAAGCGCAGCACCTCCGGCCCGCCGTTCTCGTGGATGCGGATGGCTTTTGTCATGATGGATTAACCATCGTACTATAGCGCGAAACGCCCCTTAACTTCAATTTTTGCTAGAATAGCACTATGAGTACAGCTGTTTTCGGAGGGGGTTGCTTCTGGTGTACGGAGGCGATTTTTCAAATGCTGAAGGGGGTGTCGAAAGTAGAATCAGGATACGCCGGCGGCAAAATGGATAATCCGTCGTACGAGGCGGTTTCGAGCGGGAATACCGGACACGCGGAAGTCATTCGCGTCACCTACGACCCTGCAGTGATTTCATACGAAGACTTGCTCACCGTATTTTTCGGCTCGCACGACCCGACGACGCCCAACAGGCAGGGCGCGGACGTGGGAGAACAGTACCGCTCAATCATTTTCGTTGGGGACGAAAATGAGAAACAAGAGGCACGAGCCAAGATTCAAGAAATACAAGAAAGCCTGAAGGACGGCAGCCGTGTTGTAACAGAGATTTTACCGCTCAAGAAATTCTTTCCCGCAGAGTCCTATCATCAGGACTACTACAAATCGAACACAAGCGCCCCATACTGCCAACTCATCATCGAGCCCAAAATCGAGAAAGTAAAAAAGCGCTTTGCGGAGCTGGTGAAGCAATAGCGAGGGATTTTTTGAGTTTGAATATTCTCTCAATTCCCTGTATATTCGCCGCATGTAGCGGGGAGGCCCGCTACTGGAACGAGAGGAGGATATCCATGTTCCGCAGGTTATTCACGAGTCCAATGTTCATGTTGGTCGCGGTCCTGTTTGGCCTTGGCGGTCTGAAGGCCGTCTTACCAGCTCCACAGGCCGACAACAGCGTCCGCTTCGTCCAAGCCCAAGTTGCCGGCAAAGACCAACTCGTGCGCGTCAACACAAATGCGAAGACGGTCCACTACCACGGCAACCTTCGGTGGGACGACGTCAATCGCGGAACCTTCGCGGTTTACGAGAAAGGTGGCAAGCTGACGACGCTTGCGATGTACGCTGACCGGGCATGGAAATTCCAAGAACCGGTTGCCGACGAGCTCGCGCTGTGGCGGAGATTCTTCGGCTCGTAATTGCCGACGGCATCCTCGAAGGTCATGGTCACCTTGAGACCAAAACCAAAAGTGGAGGGCCGAGGCGCGAATGCCCCGGCTCTCTTAGTTTTTGATATAGTTCGTAAATGAATCGGGAAGATTTTGAAAAACTGGTCGCCGAAGGCTACGAGAAGCTGCCGCAGTGGGTGCGGGAGAAAATAAAAAATGTGGCCTTGCTCGTCGAGGACGAGCCTTCGCAGGAAGACAGGGAAGCGGAGGGACTCGATGACGACGAGATACTGCTAGGACTCTATAAAGGAATTCCACTTTCGGTACGCGGAGAAGAATACGGTGTAGGTATCACCTTGCCTGACACCATCACCCTGTATCAAGTTCCCATCGAAGACGCGGCCGAAGAGGACGGGATTCCAGTCGCCCAGGTCGTCGCTGAGACGATTTGGCACGAATTTGCGCATCATTTTGGCATGGACGAGCATGAGGTGCAGGACCGTGAGCACAAACGCGACGGCCTATAGGTATGGTATATTTTCCGCATGGCAAAACTGTCGGAAATCTTGAAAGAGCGAGGGTACGTATATCAGCATTCTTCTGAGACTCTTGAAGAGATAACAGACGGCAAAAAGCGCACTGTTTACCTCGGCGTAGACCCGACGGCCGATTCAATACATGTGGGCAATTTGGCCGCGTACATGCTTCTGCGCCGCTTTGCCGACGCAGGGCACAAGGTAATCCTTCTCATCGGGGGAGGCACCGGCATGATAGGCGACCCGAAGCCCGATGTGGAGCGGCCGCTCTTGAGCATCGAGGAGATTACCGTGCGTTCGCAGAAGCTCAAAGCACAGGCGGAGAAGATACTCGGCGGCATCGAAGTGCAACTCGTCAACAATCACGACTGGCTCGGTAAACTTGACCTCATATCATTTCTGCGCGATACGGGAAAATATTTCACGGTCAATTCTCTCATCAAGAAAGACGCCATCTCGGCGCGTATGAAGAGCGATGAGGGCATCTCGTTCACCGAATTTTCGTATCCGCTTTTGCAAGCGTATGACTTTTGGCACTTGTTCAAGAAACATAAATGCGACGTACAAATAGGCGGTTCAGACCAGTGGGGCAACATCGTTGCCGGAGTCGAGCTCATACGGCGCAAGGAGAATAAGACCGCCTACGCGCTCACCATCCCCATCATCACCGACAAAGCGAGCGGCAAGAAATTCGGCAAAAGCGAGGGCAATGCGGTCTGGCTCGACGCGGAAAAAACCTCGCAGTACGCGTTTTATCAATTCTGGCTCGGAGTAAGCGATGAGAGTGTCGTTGACCACCTCAAGATATTCACTCTGCTTTCTGATATGGAGATAGAGGCCGTAATGGAAATGCATCGCCGTGACCACAAGGAACATCACGCGCAGCATCTCTTGGCCCGTGAGGTCACGACGCTCGCGCACGGAGCGGAGACGGCGGAGACCGTGGAGAGAGTTTCGAGCGTACTCTTCGACGACGCGGGCCTCAAAGACCTCGACGATACCGCGTTTTCGATGTTGAAAAGTTCTGCTCCATCGCAGGAAGTCGGCACAGGTGAGCTGCTGGTAGATGTGCTTGTAAGGGCCAAGCTTGCCAGCTCCAAGCGCGAGGCGCGTCTTTTCCTCAAGGATAAAGCCGTCAACTTGAACGGAGAGGTCGTTACCGACGAAGAAAGCATGCTCGCAGCCGGAGATTTCTTCAACGGCGTAGCGCTCCTGAAACGCGGCAAAAAGCACGTGTGTGTTTTAATGTTGAAGTAATCCACAGCAGCCCATATTGAAAATTTAAACGAAGCGGATATAGTACCCGCTTCGCGTACGGAAATGTGGCGTATACAGTACCTGCGCGATGCTCTTGTTTGTTCCAACGCAACCTCGAACTATGGCCAAGGAGGCCGTGAATGTCGGCGACCAAAGAAGACGACAAAACACCCGTTTCGTATTGCCAAGCGCCGCGCTGTTGTCGGCGCTTCAAAATTGGAACGGGAAAGATGGTTCCGATGACCTGCGAAGGCGGGTCGAAGAAGGAAGTCTGGGTATGCAGTGATCCGTGCGCCCGGATCGTCGCGCAGCAGCAATAAGGACAGCCGCTCGAGAGCTGTTCCGTCTTGCACTGGTCGGCGCCTCGTGCGAGGCGCCGACCGACTTTTTTATATGGGCCCAATCCTGTACAGTGTCCCGATGAGTAAGTTCAAACTGAAGGCGGCCTACAAGCCCGCCGGCGACCCCGGTAGGAAAGCGCAGCTTCCTACGGGGCGGGACTCATTTCATTGTTGTGTATGAAATCAGGCGGCGTATTCAAGCTAAAAAGCGACTATCGGCCTGGCGGCGATCAGCCGGAGGCTATTTCTGCGCTCGTAAAAAGTCTGAAAACGGGTACACGTGACCAGACGCTTTTGGGGGTTACAGGTTCCGGCAAGACCTTCACCATTGCCAATGTCGTTGAAAAAGTGCAGAGACCGACGCTCGTCATCGCGCACAACAAAACACTCGCGGCGCAGCTCGCCGCCGAGTACCGCGATTTCTTTCCCGACGCCGCGGTGCATTATTTCGTCTCCTACTACGATTACTACCAGCCGGAAGCGTACATGCCGGTTACTGATACGTATATCGAGAAGGAAGCGATGATAAATGAAGACATCGAACGCCTGCGGCACGCAGCGACACAGGCCCTCCTCACGCGCAAGGACGTCATCGTCGTCGCATCCGTCTCCTGCATCTACGGTTTAGGCAGCCCTATCGAATATCAAAAAGTAAATCTCAAACTGACGAAGGGCGAACAGATGACGCGCAGCCACCTGTCGCGCAAACTCGTCTCTATCTATTTCGAGCGCACCGCGGGCGAGCTTTCGCCGGGGACATTTCGTGCGCTTGGCGCTACCGTTGAGATCATGCCCGCGAGCGAACGCGTCATCTACCGCGTCGACCTCACGGGCGGAAAAATCGCGAAAATCGAGGAAGTGGACGCGATGACGCGCAAACTGGGTGCGAAGCACGATGCAATGTTTATTTTTCCCGCACGTCAGTACGTAACCCCCAAAGATGTGTTGGAGGCGGCGCTTGCGGATATTGAAATTGAACTTGCGGAACAACTTAAGAAATTCAACGGCGAAGGGAAAATCCTTGAAGCTGAGCGTCTCAAACGTCGCACGCGCCAGGACATAGGGATGATACGCGAATTCGGATTTTGCAACGGTATCGAGAACTACTCGCGTCATTTCGACAGGCGAAAGCCCGGGGAGCCGCCGTATACCTTGATTGATTACTTTCACGCCTGTGCAAAGTTATTTCCGGACCCCGTTAGAGGCATCGCCTCTAACGGGGCAGGTTTCCTCACCGTCATTGACGAATCGCACGTGACCGTCTCGCAGATCGGTGGTATGTATGCGGGAGATCGGGCGCGCAAGGATACGCTCGTCGAACACGGTTTCCGGCTTCCGAGTGCCGTCGACAACCGTCCGCTCAACTTTGCTGAATTTCAGGAGCGCACAGGACAAACCATCTACACCTCGGCGACTCCGGGCAAATTTGAGCTCGAACACAGCGGCGAGCCGATTTCCCAGGTGATCCGCCCGACGGGCCTCGTCGATCCGCAAATTGTCGTCCGCCCCATCGTAAGTGGCACGGATTATGAAGGGCAGGTCAAAGATTTTATTGCAGAAGCCGAAGCGGTGACGAAAAGCGGTGCGCGCTCCATGGTGACGGTGCTGACCAAAAAGATGGCGGAAGACCTCACGCAGTTCCTCGTCGAGAAGAAAATAAAAGCACGCTACGTGCACAGTGATGTGAAAACTATTGACCGCATCGAAATCCTTACCGATTTCCGCAAAGGAACCTTCGACGTGCTCGTCGGCGTGAACTTGTTGCGTGAAGGCTTGGACCTGCCGGAAGTCGAACTGGTCGCAATTCTAGACGCTGATAAAGAGGGATTTTTGCGCAGTGACACTTCGCTCATCCAGACTATCGGTCGCGCGGCGAGGAACGTCAGGGGCCGCGTCATTCTTTACGCCGATCTGATGACGGGCTCCTTGGGGCGTGCGATAGGCGAGACCAACAGGCGGCGTGCGATACAGGAGGCGTACAACAAAAAACATCACATCACGCCGAAGACGATAGAGAAACGCATTCACGACATCGTTGGCGACATCGAGCGAAGCCGCAAGCGCGCGGTGAGCGAGCTTGCGGAGATGGATAAAGCTGCATACGGAGGGGACATCAGGAAGCTCATAAAAGACAAGCGCAATCAGATGCACGAAGCGGCTGACAAACTTGATTTCGAGACAGCCGCGCTTATTCGTGATGAAATACAGAAGCTGGAGGAGAAAAACAGAAAGAAGAAATAATATGCAGAAGGTCAAAGAAAACGTCCTACTTGCTTCCCTTACAACTTTTGAGATTGGGGGGCCTGCAAAATATTTGCTGAGCGTGCGCACGGAGGCGGATATCCGCGAGGCGCTCGCGTGGGCGGCAGACAATAAACTCAGAGTTGTAATTCTCGGCGGCGGGAGCAACGTGCTCATACCCGACGAAGGAATCGACGCGCTCGTCGTGAGGCTTCGCGGTGACCTGTATGCTTGCAACAATGGCGCTGTGGATTCGTGGGCGGGGACGAATCTCCTCTCGGCGATGCGGGCTCTTGGTGCCCAGGGCTGGGGTGGATGGGAGAAGCTCGCGGGTATTCCGGGCACTATCGGGGGGGCGGTGCGCGGCAATGCGGGAGCGTTCGGGCCGGAGATAAAAGATTTTGTGACAAATGTACGTGCACTCAATTCCGAAACAGGCGAGATAAAAGATTTTGTGAATCAAGAATGTGATTTTTCATATCGCCACAGCTTTTTCAAAGACCATCCGGAATGGATAATCACACGCGTCTTTATCCGCCTTGAAAAAGTTGACCCCACAGTGAGCGCAAAACTCGCCGACGAAACTATTGCAGAGCGGGAAAGACGGCATTTGCAGAATGTGCGTGCTGCTGGTTCCTACTTTATGAATCCCACGGCGCCCGCGGAAATCGTCGCAATGTTCGAGCGTGAAAAGCAGACGAAATCCCGCGAGGGAAGAGTCCCCGCGGGTTGGCTTATCGAAAAGGCGGGCATGAAAGGCGCGACGGTAGGCGGCGCAATAGCATCGCTCCAACATCCAAATTACCTCGTGAACCAAAGAAATGCCACGGCTGAGAATGTCAGACAGCTTGCGGAAGAGGTAAAAGAGGCGGTCAAATCGCAATTTGGCGTCGAGCTTCACGAGGAAGCCGCTGTCCTCTGACCGAAGTTGACAAATGAGCTTTAAAGAGGCATTATACTAGCTGTTAATATTGTAGTGTAGCGTAACAGTAAGCGTGAGTGCGTAGCCCACAATCAGTGCAACCCCAGTAGAGGAAACAAGGGGCTATGATTCAAAACCTAATGAGGGATCTGGCGAAAGGGCCAATCACTTCGTCGTCCGGTTTCGCTGAAGCCATCCAAGCAAAGTTCTACGAAACGTCGTCAACACCGGCTTGTTTAACCGGCCCCGAATATGTCGCCAAAGTTGCGATCCAACGTATCACGGCGACGGCAATTCGGGACCGCCTTTCGCAGGCCATCCGACTTCGCGCAACCCCCGACTTCACCGGCGACGACTTCTTCAGACACTTCACATCCCAGATTCTTTATATTTGGAGGTGTTTGCTCACAAGTCCCGCCAAGGAGTCGGTCGACTACCGCGTTAGCTTCCGGCACTGGATGGGTCGAAAACCAGCCAGTGTCACCGCGGTGCAAGGCGACGAATATCGCGTCGAAGATGCCGAAATGCTTTGTCGCATCATCGAGTGGGCGGCGGGTCCTGGGAAACTTGCCGCGACTTTCAGGGCTCAAATCTTCGCTGAGGATTTCGTCTTGAGAAATCGGTTCAGCGACTTTGCCTTGCTCGTCTACCCGCAGATGCGACATGCAGTTGTTGCTGCTGGCCTGAACGACAAGATCTACTACGCAGGGTTCGCCCGGCTTCATGTGAAGCAGGGCGGGCCGAACGGAACCGACGTGGGGCTGAAGTTCCATTGGCGACGCCAGTTGCAATGGCCTTTAGCCCCTGAAAAGGCATCTCTATCCAAGAATGAAATTCCCAAAGGATTCCGCGGGAAATTCATGTCCTGGTGGCGGCGGTTGCAATGGCCGCTCGTGCCGATGAAGCAAATCATCTTCGTCGGCGATGCCGCCGATCTGGAGGCCCGCAATTTCCAGATTTACAGGATGACGGCAAGCTGCACCCAAGCCTTGCAGCTGATCGATGCGTTCATCGACAAGTATGGAGTGTTTGTTCCCGTGGATCTTGACACTCTCGACTATGAGCGTCTTGGCACCATTGGACACTCCGGCGGTGTTACGCAAAATCCTAAGGCAAGGGAGCGCGACCTGTGAATGGGGTCGCCCCATCTTGCGGGAGCTACAAAAAACTGATCTTCAATCAACTGGCAACTGGCGGTGGACCCTCGTGGGGTCCGCCGCCGTTTCGTTTTCAATTTACTACTCCCTTTACGGGGAGTTCATCTTATTGTAGGGTGCTTACGGTTCAGTCGCATGGAGCGACTTGGAGGGTTGTGTCATGAGAAGATCGACAGGTTTGGGTAACTTCTATGCGGATGCCGGACGTTCGGGTCGCGGTCGTCGTGCAGCAAGGAATCGCAGTGCGGCCGACTATCGATTTACGCCCCCGCCTTCGGACCCCCGTGCCCTTACGGGCTCGGATGGACCGCCGTACGGCGAGAAAGTCTATCTGCTGTACATGCACGAAAATTTTCCGGCCGCTCTCGTCGGGAGGGTGCCCGACCGGGAGGACTACGAACATCGCCGGCGCAACTATCACGAAGGCGAGGAAGGATGCATCGTCTTCCTGCGTGGAAGAAGTCACGTCATCCCGTGGCACAAGCTTGCGCTGTCCACGCCGGAATGATCGCCGCGTCGGAGAATGAAAAGTGGAGTGGGGCCGCACATCGCGGTCCCTTCCTGTTTCTGATACAATCCCCCATACTAACCCCTAGCGCAAAGCGGGGGTCGGAACTATATATGCCAAATTCAAGAAGACAAGGTTCAGACCCCGACGCTACGGTCGGGGCAGGTAAAATCGTCATCAAAGGGGCGCGGACACACAACCTGAAGAACATCAGTGTTGAGATACCACGCAACAAGATGGTCGTTTTCACGGGGCTTTCCGGAAGCGGGAAGTCTTCGCTTGCTTTTGATACCATTTTTGCCGAGGGCCAGCGCAAGTACGTGGAATCGCTTTCCGCATACGCAAGGCAGTTTTTACGCCAAATGCAAAAGCCCGATGTGGACGAGATAACGGGACTTTCACCCGCAATTTCAATAGACCAAAAATCCCGCTCCAACAACCCGCGCTCGACGGTCGCGACCATCACCGAGATTTACGACTACCTCCGCGTGCTGTACGCGCGTGTGGGCAAGCCGCACTGCACGATTTGCGGCCGTGAGGTCCGCAAACTTTCCAACGAAGAGATACTGGAATCGGTGCTTTCCATCGTCGAAGCGGCTCGAAAGCACAGAGAACCGACCTCGGGGAAAAGCACAGAGGTCGGTTCTCGGGGAAAAGGAAAGCTGACAGCGGGAGTTTCAGGAGCGAAGATACGGATATCGTCTCCCGTGGTAGTTGGTCGGAAAGGAGAATACTACCAGCTCCTTTACGACATGCTCAACAAAGGGTACGAGAAGGCCGTTATAGACGGTGAGGAAAAGTCACTCCGCGAGCGCGTCGACCTCAAGAAGCATTTCAAGCACGACATTGATATTGTCGTTGACGAAATATTCGTCTCTGAATTTGCGGACGACGCCAAAGCCGCGCATGAGCGCGCATCGGAGGCTATCGAGCGCGCGCTGCACGAGAGCGAAGGATTGGTAAAAATTACCGACGCGGCGGGGGAGTCCCGTATCGTCTCGGCCAAATTCATGTGTCCGTACGACAGCTTTTCATTTCCTGAAATTGAACCGCGCCTCTTCTCCTTCAACTCACCCTACGGCGCGTGCCCGGAGTGCAAAGGGTTGGGGACGAAATATTTCTTTGGCGATGAGGCATGCGACGTCTGTGAGGGCGCGCGTCTTCGACCGGAAACACTAAATGTATTTCTCGGACACGTGAAGCAACCGGAGAGTAACGACGGTCCGGCCACGGGCATGAACATCGTACATCTCTCGTCCCTTTCAATCGAAGATGCGATGGACTTTTTCAACAAACTGAAACTCACGAAAAAAGAACAAGACATTTCCCGCGTTGTCATCAAGGAGATAACTTCGCGCCTGCAGTTCATGCTCAATGTGGGCATCGAATACCTGACGCTGGATAGAAAGGCGAATACCTTGTCGGGCGGTGAGGCGCAACGCATCCGGCTTGCCTCACAGCTCGGCTCGGGGCTTGTGGGCGCGCTCTATGTGCTCGACGAGCCGACAATCGGCTTGCATCAGCGCGACAACGACAAGCTCATCGAGACGTTGAAACACTTACGCGACCTCGGCAACACCGTTCTCGTCGTTGAACACGACGAAGACACCATTTTTGCTTCGGATTACATCGTTGACCTCGGCCCCGGTGCGGGCGTACACGGCGGGGAAGTGGTTGTGGATGGGTGGCTTGAAGACTTGCTCACCGCTAAAACCAACAAATCCGGCTCCCCGAAGGAAAGCAAAGCTTCCTACGGGGCAGGCGCGCACGTCTCACGGACGTTGCAATATTTGAGGGATGAAATAAGGATTGAGATTCCCGAAACGCGACGTACCGCCGACCGAGGCAAGATCAAAATACGCGGCGCGGGGAAGTTCAATATCGAAAATCTCAACGTGGATGTACCGCTCGGAAAGTTTGTCGTTGTTTCGGGTGTTTCCGGCTCGGGAAAGTCTACATTTCTCTACGAAATCCTTCACCGCAATTTGCAGGCGCGTTTCGACAAACGATATCGCACCGCCAAAATCTACAACGCAAAAGAATTCTCGGGCACCGAGTACCTCGGGCGGGCGATTTTGATAGACCAATCCGCAATCGGCCGCACCCCGCGCAGCAATCCAGCGACCTACACGGGGGCGTGGACACATATCCGCGACATGTTTGCCATGAGCGAAGAGGCGCGGGCGCGCGGTTGGGGGCCCGGGCGCTTCTCTTTCAACGTGAAAGGCGGACGGTGCGAGGCATGCCAAGGCAATGGGCTTGTCGCAGTCGAGATGCACTTTTTGCCGACCGTGTACGTGACCTGCGATGTGTGCAACGGGAAGCGCTTTATGAAGGAGACGCTCGAAGTGAAGTACAAGAAAAAGAGTATTCACGATGTGCTCTCCATGACCGTCGAGGAAGCGTACGCGTTTTTCGAAGATATACCTGCGGTATCCGATAGAATGCAAAGCCTTATTGACGTCGGGCTCGGATATCTGGAACTCGGTCAAAGTGCGACGACGCTCTCCGGCGGAGAAGCGCAGCGCGTGAAAATCGCGTCCGAGCTCTACCGTCCGCTCATTACAAAAAGCGTCTACCTGCTCGACGAGCCGACGGTCGGACTCCACTATGACGACGTCGCAAAGCTTGTAGATATTCTCCAGAAGCTTGTCGAACGCGGCAATACCGTGATAGCTATCGAGCACAATCTCGACGTCTTGAAATGCGCCGATTACATCATCGACATGGGGCCCGAAGGGGGAGCAGGAGGCGGAAAAATCGTAGCAAAGGGCACACCCGAAGAAGTCTCAAAGACCGACGGCTCGCATACGGGATACTACTTGAAACGCACATTGAAGAAAAGGATGATTAAATAAACTTGTGAAGCTCTTGCTTTTTTATGACATCATGATATAATGCACCGTTGCGGTGGGATTCGAGATTCGCTCGCATTTCATGACCGCTCGTTGAAATCAAAACAAGGAGAACGACCATGCCGAAAGGTATGCTCGGAACACTTTCGCTCCGCCGAGTGCGCGGACCGAAAGGCGCCCTTGACGATCTTCTCGCCGCAGACGACGGCGAGGAGGCACTTACGGAATTGAAGAAGTTCGTCAAACGCCAACCCTGCTGGGGTCCGTCGATGTTCGAATATAACGAACACGGGCATCTCATGTTGACCGTCAGAGGCCTCGGTCTTGACGGAGCAAAGGAGCTAGAACTCCTCCGAGCCGCCGGATACGCCCCAAAAGAAAGGGCTGATAGCTATGCTCAACATGCGCTCGAACGTCACTTGAGCAACGGCGGGCATATCTTGGAGCCGGGGAAGGATTATTACATAGCGATTGTCCCCGGCGCAGACATTCCATGCAAAGAGACTTCGAACGACAAGTCCGATTTCTCCTGCGTGGAGGCTGCCGTGGATAACTTTGGCTACAAGAAACTTCCCGCAGGCATCATGCCGCGTCTACGTCATCAATTGATGCCGTTCCAAGTCGAACGCATCATAGGGACAGGGCGTTATGGCCTTAGCGGTTCCAAAATTGCCGGGTTCCACGACCCGTTTCCTTTGTCCGAGCAACAGCTTGTCGTGCTAGCCATCGGAGTGCACACATACTGTGGCGGGGGGCCGGACTTCTACGATAACATGTTCACCTGCCTCAACGTGAATCGGGAATCCTGGTGGAATCGGCTAGACGTCGCATTTGCGTTCGGCTGCGAACCTCCACCTCGGGAAGACCCGAGAGAGGCGTTCTTCAAGAAAATCGGTGCTACTAGGCTCTGGTAGCAACTCTCGCCGCTTTGCCCCAACATAGGCAAAGCGGCGCTGCTTTTTATATTCTACATCAAACTAAATGGTGTCATTATCAAAGTATCGACCATCTCACTTGGTTGCTAAGAGTACACCCCAAGAAGTCTCAAAGACCGACGGCTCTCACACGGGGTACTATTTGAAGAGAATGTTGAAGAAATCCTCCAAATAATGTATACATACCTTTCACTCCGTCGATAGCTTCGCTGCCCAGCTAAGTCTTTCGGCGGACTCCACGGACCTCCGGACGTAATCCGGAATATCCGTGAGGCGGTTGAAGCGAAGGGGACTTCGCACTCCGCGATCCCTAGTAAGGGATGTTGTAGCGTTGCGTCAGTTGTGTACGTTGTGTTCGTGTTCGCATTGTGTCGCGGACCCTGAGGGTATCCGCCAATGCGAGATTGTGCCGTAAAGGCGCAGAGGGAGGGGGACTCATCAGTTTTGCGTTTTGTATTGCGTCGGTAACACGCGTCCCCCCTCCCGCTCCTTTTCTATGAACGATATTCTTCCCACGATTTCGCTTCCAGTCCGTATCTCCCAGCACCAAAAAGCTTACCATTCTCTTTTGAAGTGCCAATGTGTTTCTTCTTTGGCTTTTGGTGCGGGACTCCGCTTCGCTCCGCTTTCTGTTCCGCAAGCGCCGTTATGAAGGCTTCGGCGAGTTGGCGGTTGGTGATAAGCGGAATATTCATATCAATCGCCTTGCGGCGGATGGTGAAGCCGTCTGTCGTGTTCTCGCGCCCCTTCGTAGGGATGTTGATGATGAGGTCAAGCTCGCCGCCCTCGAACAGCCCCGAGACGTTGGGCGCAATATTTGAACTTATCTTATAGACTTTCTCGCACGGGATGTTGTTCTCGCGCAGAAAATCCGCCGTGTGCTCGGTCGCGTAGAGCTTGAATCCCATATTGGCGAGCACGGCTACAGCCGGCAGCATCTTGATCTTATTCTCCTCTTTGCCGAGAGATACAAGTACGTTCTTCTTCGGCAAACGGAAACCCGCGGCCATCATAGATTTGAGAAGTGCCTCGGAATAGGAATCGCCGAAACACGCCACTTCGCCAGTCGAGGCCATCTCCACGCTCGTGTGCGGGTCGGCCCCCTTGATGCGGCCGTAGGAAAATTGCGGCGATTTCACGGCGACGGTATCAAGCTCGACGGTCCGATAGTGGCCGGCGATATCTTTGCCTAGCATGGCGCGTACCGCGAGGTTGATGAAATTGTGTCCCGTCACTTTTGAGACGAACGGGAAACTGCGCGAGGCGCGCAGATTACACTCGATGACAAGCAGGTGATTGTCTTTGGCGATGAATTGCATATTGAAGGGGCCGGTAATCTTCAGCGCCTTCAAAATATCCTTCGTGATGTGCTTGGCGCGCCGGATGGTCTCGAGGTAGGTGCGCTGGGGCGGCAATACCACGGTGGCGTCGCCCGAGTGCGTGCCGGCATTTTCGATGTGTTCGGTAATGGCGTAGATTGCGAGCGCGCCCTTGTGTGCCACGCCGTCTATTTCTATCTCGCGCGCGTTCTCGATGAATTTTGAAATCACAACGGGGTGGTCGGACGATACGTCAACGGCGCGCTGAAGGAATTCAAGCAAAGATTTCTCATCATAGGCCACCTTCATCGCGGCACCCGAGAGGACGTATGAGGGACGCACGAGGACCGGGTAGCCGAGTTTCTCGGCCGCTTTCGCCGCTGCTGCGGGAGTGGTGAGTTCCGCCCACTCGGGCTGGTCAATACCGAGCTCGTCGAGCAATTTGGAGAATACGTGACGGTCTTCGGCACGGTTGATATTTTGCGGGTCCGTGCCGAGAATTCTGACCTTGTTGCGCTGCAGCGGAAGTGCGAGATTGTTGGGTATCTGGCCGCCGGTTGAGATAACGACGCCGAGAGGTCGCTCAAAATCGACAATGTCGAGTACGCGCTCAAGCGAAAGTTCCTCGAAATACAGCCGGTCGGACATGTCGTAATCGGTCGAAACGGTCTCGGGGTTGGAATTGATCATGATGGTGTTGCGCCCTTCCGCCTTCAAAGTTTTGAGCGCCTGTACGCAGGACCAATCGAATTCGACTGATGAGCCGATGCAATACGGGCCGCTTCCCAAAACGGCAACCTGATTTTTTCCGCGCGCAACATCGTTTTCGGTGCCGTGGTAGGTCATGTACAGGTAATTGGTCTGTGCGGGGAATTCACCCGCAAGTGTGTCTATCTGTTTGACGACGGGTAACACGTGCAAGCGCGCGCGGAGAGAGCGGACGGCCACTTCAGTCGTTTTCTTCAACGTTCCAATGCGCTTATCGGAGAATCCCGCGCGTTTTGCGCGTGCGAGTAGCTCTTTGGTCAACTTCTTTCTCTTAAGTTCACGTTCCAGTCCGACGATATTGCCCATCTTTTCCAGAAACCACGGGTCAATTTTGGATAGGTCGTGCAGCTTGGCCACATTGACGCCGTCGTGCAGCGCTTCCGCGAGCGCAAAGATGCGACGAGTCGTCGGGTACTGTATTTCGTCCAAATACCGGGTTTTCGGACAAGGGTTTTTTGCGGGCACGAATCCGTCTACGCCGACGTTGAGCATGCGAAGCGCTTTTTGCAGCACTTCTTCGAAAGAGCGGCCAATGGCCATGACCTCTCCGACGCTTTTCATTTCGGTACCGATGCGAGGTGCCGCGTTCTCGAATTTTGTCAGGTCCCAGCGTGGGGCTTTGAGGACGAGGTAATCGAGTGCGGGCTCGAAGCAGGCAGTCGTTTTGCCAGTGACTGAATTCTTGATATCGGTGAGCTTGTATCCGAGCGCGAGCTTGGCGGCCACGAAGGCGAGCGGATATCCTGTGGCTTTCGATGCGAGCGCGGAAGAGCGCGAGAGGCGGGCGTTCACCTCGATGACGCGGTAGTCACCTGTCTGCGGATGAAGGGCATACTGGATGTTGCATTCTCCGACAATTCCCAAGTGGCGTATCGTTTTAATCGCTATCTCGCGAAGTCCGTGATACTCGGCATTCGATAGCGTCTGCGACGGCGCGACGACGATGCTCTCGCCTGTATGAATGCCCATCGGATCGAGATTTTCCATATTGCACACCGTGATGCAGTTGTCGGCGCGGTCGCGCACCACTTCGTATTCGACCTCTTTCCAGCCGCTCAGGTTTTCCTCGATGAGAACCTGCGGTACGTTCCTGAACACCTCCGTTAGCTTCACAGATAATTCCTTCTCGTTGTGAACGACTCCCGACCCTTCACCGCCGAGTGCAAAGCCCGAACGCATCATTACCGGGTAGCCTATCTCGCCCGCGGCTTTCAGTGCGTCTCGTACATTTTCTGTCGCCCGACTTTGCGCGGTCTTTACACCGATTTCCGAAAGACGTCGCACAAATAGCTCGCGGTCCTCGGTGTCGCGGATAGTGGCGACCGATGTGCCGAGTACGCGTACGCTGTACTTTTTCAAGACTCCGCGCTCTTCGAGCGAGAGTCCGAGATTGAGAGCCGTCTGCCCGCCGAAGGAGAGCAATATGGCATCGGGCTTTTCTTTCTTTATCACCTGCGTTGCGAAGTGTTCTGTGAGGGGGAGAAAGTACACGGTGTCCGCGAGCTTATCATCCGTCTGCACCGTTGCGATATTCGGATTCATCAGTACGACTTTGACACCCTCCTCTTTGAGCGCCTTGATAGCCTGCGAGCCGGAGTAATCAAACTCACCCGCCTGACCGATGCGAAGGCCCCCCGAACCCAACAGCAGCACCTTGCGGACTTTATTCATACGTTTTCTTTTTGTGCGGGTCTGACTTGCTCAACGCGGCGATGAATTCATCGAATATCCACGCGGTGTCGGTGGGTCCGGGGGAGGCTTCGGGGTGGAATTGCACCGAGCGCCACGGCCTCGTCTTGTGCCGCACACCTTCGTTGCTTCCGTCGTTCGCATTCACGAACCATTCTCCCCATCCGTCGGGGAGTGTTTTGCCGTCCACGGCGAAGCCGTGATTTTGTGAGGTGATGTAGCAGCGCCCGTTCTCAAGATCTATGCAGGGTTGGTTTTGACCTCTGTGACCGTACTTAAGCTTGTACGTTTTTGCCCCTGCAGCGAGTGCAAGTAGTTGATTACCGAGGCAGATCCCCAGTATCGGCTTGTCCGCAGACATCGCGTGCTTGATATGTTCGATTGTTATCCAGCATTGCGTCGGGTCGCCGGGGCCGTTGGAAATAAAGAGCGCGTCGTACTTGTCTTCGGTGAAGTCATAATCCCACGGTACACGGATGACCGTAGTCTCGGGTCGCGTGAGCGCGCGAACGATGTTTTCTTTCATGCCGCAGTCAACGGCGATTATTTTCACCGGCCCGTTGCCGTAGGTCTTTTTCTTTTTGATGCTCACGCGGGCGACGAGATTTTCGTCATTTGGGTCGGTGAACCTCGTCCCGCCCTTGGCGGGATTGACGCTAAGCGCGCCTAACATCACCCCGTGCTCGCGCAGGCGCTTGGTGAGCGCGCGGGTGTCCACGCCCGTTATCGCGGGTACGCCGGAAGACTTGAGCCACTCGGCGAGCGACCCCTTTGCGTCGTGATGTGAGTAGTTTTCCGAATATTCGGAGACCACTAGCCCCGCTATCTGCATCTTATTTGATTCAAAATACTTCTTGTCGGGTACGCCGTAGTTGCCCACGAGCGGGTAGGTGAGGACGACGATTTGTCCCGCGTACGAAGGGTCAGAAAGGCTCTCGACGTATCCCGTCATTCCGGTATTAAAAACCACTTCGCCGGCGGTACTTTTGGGGGCACCAAAGCTTTGCCCTTCGAACACCGTACCGTCTTTGAGTATCAATTTCATAGGCTAGAAAAAGACCCGCCAGAGGCGGGTCGAGAGTGAGGGTATAAAAATACACCCGGGCGGGTGTTTGTCGTTGGAAACTTCTTGGAGGTCATTAAAACGTAAGTATAAACGGGGTCGGGAAAAAGTCAACCCCGTTAGAGGCAGCCTCTGAAAAGACCTCGTGGGTTCGATAGTTCCAGATACACACAGCGTCCGGAGCCTCTAACGGGGTCAAATTCGCGGTGGATAAGCGGTTTCTGTATAGTGTCCTGATGACGAAGGACGAACTGAAGAAGTTCAAGCTCCCGGACAGGCCGGGAGTTTATATCTTCAAAAAAGGACGGAAAATTCTGTACATCGGCAAGGCGACCAATTTGCGCGACCGCGTGCGGAGCTATTTTGCCGCCGACCTCGTTGCGGCACGCGGCGGACGGGTCGTCGGGATGGTCGAGATGGCCGACCGGCTCTCGTCGCAGACGACAGGCTCGGTGCTCGAAGCCCTCATACTCGAAGCCGAACTCATCAAGCGCCATCAGCCGCCGTACAACGTAGATGAAAAAGACAACAAGAGTTGGAACTACGTCGTCATTACAAAAGAAGATTTCCCTCGCGTACTCCTCGTCCGCGGCCGCGAGTTGTATTCCGCCGGAGGCGGATCCTCCTTCGGAGGACAAAAGTGGGACCAAAAGGACGTCAAGTACACGTTCGGGCCGTTTCCGCACGGAATGCAACTGCAGGAGGCGGTGAAAACTGTGCGAAGAATATTTCCGTTCCGTGACTCGAAGTGCATTCCCTGCGGACAAGGCAAAAACAAACCTTGCCGTCCGTGCTTCAACCGGCAGATAGGATTGTGCCCAGGCGTCTGCACGGGTGAAGTATCGAAAGTAGAGTACGCACGAACGATACGCAATATAAAAGACCTGTTCTCGGCGAACTTTCACGGGCTTAAACGCCGGCTCGCGCGTGAGATGCGGGCCGCCGCAAGGAGCGAGCATTTTGAAGAAGCGACAAAGCTCCGCCGGCAGATATCAGCACTCGAACACATACGCGATGTGTCGCTCATCAAAAGTGAGAACAAAATTTCCTCGGGCGGGGGCGTCCGCATTGAGGCATACGATGTGGCTCACACAGGGGGCTCCGAGACGGTAGCCGTGATGACGGTTGTTTCGAACGGCGAGAAGTTGCCCGCGGCGTACCGGAAATTCGAGATTCATTCAGCCACCAACAACGATACTGCTGCTCTGCGCGAAGTTCTTGAACGACGACTCGGCCATCCCGAGTGGCCGCTGCCGAGGGTCTTTGTTGTCGACGGCGGCATAGGACAGATGAATGCCGCAAAGAAAGTCTTGAACAAGGCCGGCATCAGCGTGCCGCTCGTCGGAGTCGTAAAGAATGAATTTCACAAACCGGAGCGCCTCATCGGCGACAGACACACCATTTCCGTCCACGAGCACGACATATTGCTTGCCAATAGCGAAGCACACCGATTCGCCATCACTTGGCACCGCAGCCGGAGGCGGCGAGCCATGGGATGGTGAGGGGGTCGGGGAACGGGAGTTCCCCGTGACGGAAAGCAGCGAGCAAAGCGAGCGTTGGAAACCGTGGGTTTCCAAGGAGTGTAGCGACATTACGTGGCACCGGACTCGACAACGCAAACGGATGGTATAATTTTCGGATGGCACGCACGAGCGTCGGTATTTTGCGCGGAGGGACATCGAGTGAATATGACCTTTCGCTCAAAACGGGTGCGGCGATGCTCGCGGCGCTTCCGGAAGACCGTTACGACACACGCGATATTTTCGTAGACAAACGCGGCTATTGGCACTTGCGCGGGGCGCCGGTGGATGCTTCGCGCGCGCTTTCGCAAATAGATGTGGTCCTGAACGCGCTTCATGGCGGGGTAGGGGAAGACGGCACTGTGCAGCGCATACTTGAGCGTGCGGGTGTCCCCTACGCCGGCGCGCGTCCGCAAGGCGCATCTCTTTCACTCAATAAAGTACGTGCCCGTGAGGCACTGCAGCGTGCCGGTATCCGCATGCCACAGGCCGTTTCTTTTACGCTCGGCAACGAGCTTACGACCGGAGAGATGGCACAGTTCACATTTTCACAGTTCGGCCCGCCGTATGTGGTGAAGCCCGTACAAGAAGGGTCTTCGACCGGTATCCGCATGGCGATGACTCCTCTGGAATTGCCTGATGTCATCGGCGACGTCTTGGACGCGTTCGGTGCGGCACTCGTGGAGCAATATATACGCGGTGAGGAGGCGAATGTTGGCGTTATCGAAGATTTTCGCAACGAAGAATTGTACGTGCTTCCGCCGGCGCAGGTCGTCCTGCCCGAGGGTTCCCGCTTTATCGAGCCGAGTCATCATCACGAAGGCACGCTACGCCACACCGTCCCGAGCAATTTTACTCATGCGCAAAAGCAGGCTATAGCGGAACTTGCGCGCGCCGCACATCGTGCGCTGGGCCTCTCGCACTTCTCGCGTGCCGATATGATACTCACGCCGCGCACGGTGTACCTCTTGGAGGTGGACACGATACCGGGGCTCTACCCTGGAGCCTCATTCCAACCGATGCTCGAGAGCGTCGGCTCATCCGTGCCGGAATTTCTCGAACATGCCATCAAGTTGGCGATGCGCTAGCGGCGTGTTAGATTTTTGAAGTTCGGGCCAGTAGCCCCGACGCGCAAAGCGGTCGGGGTCCCGACTGAAACGTCGGGATTCAGTTGGTCTGTAGTGAAGTATAGGGGCCAGTAGTTCAGTGGTAGAATGCCTCATTTGCAATGAGGAGGTCCGGGGTTCGATCCCCCGCTGGTCCACATATGGATACCGTCAGTCTCCCGAAAAGTCTGCATGAGCACATCGTTGCGCTTGCAGAAAAACATCCGGAAAAAGCGGCGCTTGTCGGCACCGATGAAAAGGGAAGCGTCACCGAACGGCTCACATACCAGGAATTGAGCCGTTTGCTCGAATCGGCGGCTGCGGAGCTGAAAGGTTTAGGGCTTCAGAAGGGCGATCGCATCGCTCTGGCGTTCCGCAATTCACCCGCTCTCCTTATATGGAGCTGGGCCGCGTGGGCATCGGGCATTGTTACCGTCCCGATGGACACCAAGCGGGATACGCCTGAGCTCTATGAATACAAGATAAACCTCAACAAAGCGAAAGTGCTCATATTGGAGCGCGGCATTCAGGCGGTGAAGCTGCCCGGTGTGCGCATTAAAGTGCATACGGAATTCGGCCCTGCGAGTGATGCGGCAGTTGTGTGGGAGAACGGGCTTGCACATCAGGCGCTCGTGCTCTTTACCTCCGGTACGACGGGGCACCCGAAGGGCGCGATGCTTTCGCTTGAAAATTTGCTTGTAAACGCCGACGGCATTCGTGAGTGGTTACGCATTACGTCGGAGGATACGTTCCTCGTGAATTTGCCATTGCACCACATCAATTCGACCACCTTCTGCCTCTCCACACTGCTCGCGGGAGGCACTATCGCCATTCCGCCCAATTATTCCAATTCCAATTTCTGGCAACAAATGGCAAAGACAGGTGCGACCGTTACGTCCATCGTTCAATCGATCCTTTTTGATCAGGTCAGCCGCGAAAAAGAATTTCAGGCAGTCAAGAGTCAGATAAAACTAGACCGCATTCAGATAGGTTCGGCGCCCGTCGTCACGCACACCGTACAGGAATTCAGAAAAAAATTCGGCATCGCCGTCTACCAAGGCTACGGACAAACGGAAACGGCGTTGCGTGTCACGGGGGTCCCCATGGACACCTCAGAGGAGTTGTACGAGAAACTTGTTGAAGAAAACTCCATCGGCTCTCCGATGCCGTGGGCCGACCTGCAGATATCCGACGACGAAGGAAAATTTTTGAAAGAAGGGGGGGAGGGCGAACTCGTCGTCAAAGGTCCGGCCATCATGGAGGGATACCTCGGCCGCGAGCCCGCCTTTCGCGACGGCTACTTCCTCACAGGCGATATCGGCTACTACACCGAGATTGAAGGCAGGAAATTTTATTACCTCAAGGGCCGCAAGAAGGAAATCATCATCAAAGGAGGGGTCAATGTTTCGCCCGTTGCGGTTGAAAATGCCTTGAAGAAAATTTCATCCGACATCGACCAGGTACACGTCGTTTCCGTTCCTGACGAGCGCTACGGCGAGGAGGCGGGTGCCGTGATTTCGTGGAAGGAGAAAATAGATGAAGACGGTGCAAAACGCCGCTTGAAAAGCGCCTTCCTGCTCGGGACGCCGTACCTAAGCGCATACGAGACGCCGAAATACATCACCTCGCTCGCAGGCGGCCTGCTCCCGATGACCTCAACGGGCAAGGTGCAGCGGAGCGTCCTCAAGAGTCAGCTGCCGTATGAGCGCTTCGAATCAATATACGGCCTCCTCAAAACCTCGAAGCTTCGCTTCAGCGTCTTGCATCGGGACTCGCGTTGGATGTCGGCTTCGTTTGAGCTTCACAACAACTGTTGGGCGCCGCTCACGGCGGACCGTTCGACCTACGAAAAGCAAATTCCCCGGATACTTACAGTGCTCGCGATAAAACTAGACGATTCGCTCGCAGGGCAAATCGCACTCGTCCGCACCAATCTCTCAGCAGCGGAGATTCTAAAGAAGACATATACGGAAATGCTTTCGCCGGAAGTTGCAGACCGAAACGGCAAAGCGCTCGTATGTGTTTCTATTTGCAGCGCGGATTACCGTGCGAAGGACATTCCGACCGTCGCGGACATTCCAAGTATTGCAGAGGTGGAAAAATATCTGCCTAACGACCCCGTGTACAAATTCCACCAAAAGCCCAAGGGCGGTGGCGGGGGAGCCGAGCTTGTCGGGCTCATTCCGAATGGCCGGCCTGAAGACAAAAGCTCGCTCGGATACAACATGCTTCTCAAATATCCTGAACCAAAAAATATCGTAATAGACGAAAATGCACCTGTTTCGAATCAACTCATTGAAGTAGTGCTTTTGCTCGCACAAGACCTCGGCATCAAGGATGTCTACGCCTATTCCCGTCCCGGCGGTCTCGCCTCGTATGTATCCCGTTAGAGGCTCCGCTCTCTAATGGGACTTATCCACAGCCGGTTGACCGTCGAAAAGACTGTGATACATTAGAGATACAACTGTTCGTTCATCGGAATCCAAAGATCCCCTCAACCTCAAATAAATGAGGCCCAACAATGCAGCGCCAGTCTGCGACTCTCTCTTCTCCGCCCGATGCATGCGGATTCAGTATTGATGTATGGACCGTAAAACGCGGCCGCGTACACCTCTACCCCACATGCTTCAAAATCATGACTGAGTCGGAAGGAATACCGACCAACGTAACGAGAGGCACTCTCGACTTCGACGGCTTCAACGGCTGCCGGCAACTGTGTCGACACTGCTTGGCGACCTACAACCACGTTCCCGAGTTTTAGCTCCGGAACAACCTCCCTCTACAGGGAGTCGACGGCAGATCCTGTCGGTACATCCGGGTTCAACGTGACTACATTCTTGTATTCACGCCGCTAACTTAATACTCGGATTACCGACGGTCACCGTGATTTCTCTCCTCTTCTTTTGTTCTTCTTCCTCATTGTTTCTTTCTTTTGCCCTTTACTGCTCTTTATTGTTCATTTCTCGTATTATTTCAGCACCAGATACATTCTTTCTCGTATCTGGTGCTGTTTTCATTGTCCTCCCGCAATGCTTGACAATTTCGGGGGGTGCCGCATTATTGCCGTGAATGTAAGTTTTCCACAACTTATGTATATTTGAGTGGAAAGGTTGGTTTACATCATTTTAGAGGAACACCCCGGTAGCAAAATACGAAAAGAAAGAGTTATCGATAAACTCATGGCCGCGACGAAACAGAGTATGTTTCTCTGGGGCCGCTGCTTCTCAGGTATTTGCTACGGGGCAAGCATAACAAAGAATCATGGCTAAGAAGCTATACGTCGGCGGGCTCCCTTACAGCACGTCCGATACAGAGCTCAAGGATGCTTTCGCACAATGCGGAACCGTCGAGTCGGCTGTCATCATCATGGATAAGATGAGCGGCCGTTCGAAAGGTTTCGGATTCGTCGAGATGTCTTCCGACGAGGAGGCACAGAAGGCGATCGAAACGTGGAACGGGAAGGACTTCGGCGGACGCTCGCTCACGGTAAATGAGGCGCGCCCAATGGAAGACCGCCCTCGACGCGATTTTCGTAGCGGCGGCGGTAACGACCGCGGTGGCTACGGTGGCGCACGGGGAGGCAATGGAGGTGGCAGAAGTTGGTAGTTTTCACTGTTCGCTTTTGCACAGCGGCCCCCCGCAATTTGCGGGGGGCCGCTGTATAATGATGCTGAGTATGCGAAGAAATTTCATACCGCTTATCGGATGGGGCATTGTTATATATGCCGTTATGTCGCTTGCTTGGTCGGGGCTCGTTATCTACGGTCTCGCCGGCGGACTTTCTTCGCTCATCTTCAGGCTGAGCATCTTGATACTTGTAACGACGATAGCCGGTCGTTCGCTTCGTCTCCATTCTTGGATAGACGTTCTTCCGTACTCGCTTTTTTGGGCGCTCTCAATGGGTGTACTCGATGCCGTGTACGCCGTCCCTTTCTCGGGATGGGTTTTGTATGCGGATTGGAGTCTCTGGGTCGGATATGGGCTCGTAGCTATCGTGCCACTTTTCACACCACTCATGCACTCACTTCCCAAAAGGGTCGACAATTGATATGCGAAGCTTTTCTTTGCGAGAGCCAACGCTCGCATCACCCATGCAAAGCGTACGAGCGCTCTCATTACACCGCATTCTCTTTCGTTTCGCATTTGCGGGGGTGAATGTATACGCCTGGATATTTGTTTTTCAATATTTTTTTCTCATTGAACCGGATGTGGCGCACGGGCTCGTGCGCACCGCTCTCTTGTACGCCCTCTCGCAGACTGTTACGTGCCTCGTGACGCCCTTCGCGGCGGGCCTGCTTCTCTCCGGCGCACGCCGCACGCTCATAGTAGCAACGGTCGTTGCGGCCTCGTCGTTCATAGTCCTCGGCGCGGCATTCGAAGGCTTTTGGGGTGGCGCGTATATTCCCGCCGCGCTCGTAGTATTTTCCTGCGGGCTCGGATTATATCGCGCACTCTACTGGATACCATACGAGATCGAAGTAGAGGCGACCGGCGGCGGTCGTAGAACTCGCTTTGCGGAGTTTTGTATCGCACTCGCGCCGCTCGTCGGTGGAGTGTTCGTCACGGCTATGCCGTTCGGACCGATCTCGCTTCTTTTTGCGGGGGCGATACTCATCCTTATTGCGGCGATCCCGATCTTCTACCTGCGGGACATCCAGGAGCGCTTCGCGTGGGGGTATCGCGAAACGTTCGGACAGTTAGTCGAACCGGCAAATCGCGGCATTGTTGTGGGTGCAGTACTCGAGGGTATATCCGGAGCGGGGCTCTTGCTCTTCTGGCCTCTTGCGATATTTACCATTACCGGATGGTCGTATGAGACGCTCGGGCTCATTCTCTCGCTCACGTTCGTCATTGCGATACTCGGACGGCCGCTTGTTCGCAGAGGCTTACGAAAAGTGAATGCACCCAATTCCATGCCTATGAACGTCGTCCTCGCTTTCACGCCGTGGGTATTTCGCATGCTCGTCGGAACCCCGCTCGGAGTTATCGGAGTAGATTCATATTTCTATACGACGACACCTCGCCGCATCGGACTTGATCCACTCACGTTCGAACAGGCCGCAGACGCAGGCTCCTACGTCGACGAGTACACCGCGCTCAAAGAAATGGCGCTCACGCTCGGCAGGATATTCATATGCGCTATCGGGTCTATATGTGCATTATTGTTCTCGCTGCCCGTTGCTTTTATCGTGATATTTCTCTTTGCCGCGGTCGCGTCGACCGCGGCCGTGCTTGCTCCGCGCTAAGCGAAGAGAGAGGCGATAACTTCCTTGACCAGATTCCCGTCGGCAGTGCCAGCGAATTCTTTCATAACGACGCCCGTGAGTTTACCCGCCTTCGCCAAGGCTTCGGCGGGCGAGCCCGCTTCAATACCAAGCTCCTGCATTTTCTTTCGGGCGACCTTCTCGATATCTTCACGGCTCGCCATCTGCGGCAGGTAGGATTCAATTATCTTCAGCTCGCTCAACTCCTTCTCGGCAAGCTCGGCGCGTCCGCCTTTTGTGTAGACTTCCGCGGCCTCTTTGCGCTGTTTACCAAGGCGTTTGAGCACGGTAACCGCGTCAGCGTCAGAAAGCTCTTCTGTCGGCTTGCGGCCCTTGGCGACGAGCTCGTTGGTAAACGCGGAAAGTGCTCCGCGAAGCGTATCGCGCTTCAGGTCGTCCTTGGCCTTCATCGCGGAAACCATGTCGGTGCGTATTTGTGCGGTTAACATCGGACCAGTATAGCAAGAAGCTCGCGTGGTACAATCGCGACATGGAATGGCTCACCATCGCCCTTCTCGTCGCTATCTTCGCACTTCTTGCGTACGTCGTATGGGCGCGTAAAACGCCTGAGGAAACACAAGGCATGGTCCTGTTGCAGCAGCGGATACAAGAGTTGGAGCGGAGTTTGGAGCTCAAGCTCGGAGAGGGGACGAGCCGCATGTTCGAAAATATGCGCGCGCAGTTCGGGGAGAGCCAGAAGCTTGCGACCGACATTCGCGACCTTGTGGCCAAACAGCTCACGGAGGTGCGCATCGAACAAACGAAGACCAACGAATCAACGACCCGCTTCATGACCATCGCGGAGCAGCTCGCGAATCTCGAAAAGGTCCTCAAGCACCAAAAACAGCGGGGGAATCTCGGCGAAGCCTCTCTTGAACTCATTCTCTCCAATATTCTCCCGCCCGGCTCGTACAAAATGCAGTATGAATTTCCCGGCGGCGAGACTGTGGATGCTGTCGTCGTGACCAAAGAAGGGGTGATACCGATAGATGCCAAATTCTCGCTCGACAACTACCAGCGGCTTGTCGATGCGATAGACGACACGCAACGCGCCGAGCTCGAGAAGCAATTCAAGAACGACCTCAAAATGCGCATCGACGAGACGGCCAAATACGTACGTCCCAAGGATGGCACGCTGCCGTTCGCTTTCATGTACATCCCCGCCGAAGCGATTTATTACGACCTACTTATCAACGAAGTGGGCTCGGTCAAGGTGAACACCCGCAATCTTATTGATTACGCGTACAACGAAAAGAAAGTCATCATCGTTAGCCCTACAACCTTTGCCGCGTACCTTCAGTCGGTGCTTTACGGTTTCAAGGCCTTCAAGATAGAGGAAACGGCCAAGGATATAGCCAAAAACGTCGAAGCACTGGGCCGACATCTCAATGCGTATCAGGATTACTACAAAAAACTCGGCAACGCGCTCTCGACCACGGTCAACCATTTCAACGCGGGCTCCAAGGAATTGGGCAAAATAGACAAAGATGTACTTCGCATCACCGGGGAGTCAGCCGAGCTCGAAACGCCGCTTTTGGAGAAGCCGACCCTTGCGGAAGAGGCCTAAGCAGGGTATAGTGGCGCCTCATATGGCAAAGATAGCTATCATCGAGACGGGCGGCAAGCAGTACGTTGTCACACAGGACAGCGTTTTGGATATTGAAAAAATCAACGGACACAAGACAGGTGACAAAATCACCTTCGATAAAGTGCTTTTGACCGACGACGGCAAAGAGACGACAGTGGGAGCGCCGTATGTGAAAGGTGCCAAAGTCTCGGCGGAGCTCGTCGAGGAAGGCCGCGAGGCAAAAGTGACCGTAATCCGCTACCGCCAGAAAAGCCGCTATTTCAAGAAGCGCGGCCACCGCCAACCGTACGCAAAAGTGCGCATTACCGCGCTACCCTAGAAAGCACAGAGAACCGACCTCTGTGCTTTTTCCTATCGCCTGCTTTCGAGGGCGCTTTTTATTGTTTCGGGGTCGGCGTACTCCAGTTCGCTGCCGGTCGAGAGGCCACGGCCGAGTGAGGTTATCTTCAGTGAAGGGAACCCTTGCTGAAGTCTTTCGCGTACCTGGATAGCGGTTGCGTCGCCTTCGGGGTTGGCGGGAAAGGCGAGAATAATTTCCGTGAGTCCGGCCTTTATTCTGGCCGGAACCGAATCGAGGAGTTGCTTGATACGCAGGCCATTTGTCTTTTCAGATGCGAGCGATATGGTGCCGCCAAGCACGAAATAGTATCCACGGTAGGTGCCACCACGCTCGAGAGCTGCGATATCGGCGTCGGACGCGACGACAGCCAGCAGCTTCGGGTCCCTCTGCGGATTCGAGCACATGCTGCAAAGCTTCGCGCTGCTGCTCGAGAAACGCATGCACCGGGGGCATTGGCGCACCGAACCCCCCAGGGATTGCACGGCGTCCACGAGTTCACGCCGGACGGAAGGGGAGCTACGGAGGAGAAATTGCACAAAACGCTGCGCCTGCCTAGGTCCAATCCCAGGAAAGCGTTCGAAGAGGGAAATTAATTGTTCGATCGCATCCATTGGGTGTCAGTATACCCCATGAGATAATTCCCAGGGCGTTACTAGAATTTTCGCGCTGAATATCTCACGGGGTACACTTGTTTTTTAGAATGGAGCAGATTCAGCCTCGACTTCTGCCTCCGGAGTGAAATCGCCAAAGTCGCTCTTGTCTATCGAACGGAACGTCGTCTGCTCCTCGTCGAAGCGCAGTTCTACTTTGCCGACAGGGCCATTGCGATGCTTTTCCACCAATATTTCTGCGATACCTGGTTTGTCTGAATTGTCGTTCATTTTATCTTCGCGGTGAATGAACATAACGACGTCAGCGTCTTGCTCGATGGAGCCGGAGTCGCGGAGGTCCGAGAGGCGCGGGCGTCCGCGACGCTGCTCGACTGCACGGGAAAGCTGTGAGAGCGCGAGGACCGGTATTTCTAATTCGCGCGCCATAGCTTTGAGCGAGCGCGAGATCTCGGTGACCTGTTGCACGAGGTTGTCGCCGCCGCGGGCGAATGTAGGCGTAATGAGCTGCAAGTAGTCCACGATAATAAGCCCGAGGTTTTTCTCCAGTTTGAGGCGTCGCGCAACGGAGCGCATTGCAAGAACCGTGGTCGACGCTTTGTCGTCGATATAAATAGGTGCATCCGCGAGGACACCCATGCCCTGCTGCAAGCGTTCGAATTCATCCTCATCTTTGATCTTTCCGGTGCGTAGCCGCCACGAATTGACGCCTGCTTGTGCGGCTAACATTCTGTCCACAAGTTGTTGTGAGCTCATTTCGAGAGAGAAGATACCGACCGGGGTACCATGCTTGGTCGCGGTTTGCCGTGCGATGTCGAGGGCGAGGGCCGTTTTACCCATACTCGGACGGGCGGCAAGGATGACGAGGTCGGATTTTTGGAAACCGGCGAGCAAATTGTCGAGCTGAGGAAAACCAGTCGGAATGCCACGCATCGAACCTTTGTGTTTCTGGAGACTTTCAAGACGCTCCCACGCCTCGGTGAGCTCGTCCTTGATAGCCGTGAATGAACGCAGCATCGGGGTTTGTGTCACCGAGAACACCGCCGACTGCGCCTCATCGAGGATGACCTCGATGTCTTTGTCTTCTTCAAAACCAAGTTCCCCGATACGGGCCGCCGCGTCAATAAGGCTGCGCAACACGAATTTTGTCTGCACTCCTTGTGCATAATGCCGCGCGCTACCTGGGGAGGCTGCAGCTCCGACCAGCTCTGAGAGGTAGCTTGCGCCGCCTATCTCGTTTAGAAGTTTGCGCTCTTTGAGTTTGCTCGAAAGGGTAACGACGTCTATTGGCTCGCCTTTTGCAAAAAGGCCGAGCATGGCGTCGAAAATAGTGCGGTGTTTTCCCGCATAAAACGAATCAACGCCGATGAGGTCCGCGACCTCATAGATAGCGTTCTGATTGAGCATTAAAGCGCCAAGAAGTGCGCGCTCCATTTCGATGTCTTGAGGAGGAACTTTCACTGTATCGCGTGCCATCGCCACATCCTACCATTATGTCTTTGCCGCCCTCAGGAGCAGATAGGTAGGGAAGTGTGCCTTAGATGTGGACATCCCGCCCTTTCCCCAATAAGAAAGGGCGGGATTGACAGCCCCATAGGGATTTGATATAAGGAGAACACAGGAATACGAATACGTCAATTATGCTATCTTTTCAGCCAAAATCTGTGACCAAAGACTTGCTCTCCGGACTCCCGGAGCGTTCTCGTCGCGTCCTTACGGACCGCTTTGGCCTCGCAGGAAAGGGTGAACGCCGGACGCTCGATGCCATCGGGCAGGAATACGGCATCACCCGCGAGCGCATTCGCCAGATCGAAAATCACAGCATCTCGGCCGTGCGCGATTCCGACGCGTACGCTGCACTCACACAACATTGGGAAAATCTGAAAGCCGCTATTACGGCTCTGGGAGGCGTACTTTCAGAAGAAACGATATTACAGGAACTTGCCAAAAACGATGCGGACCGTAACCACGTCGTGTTCCTCCTTACCGTCGGCCATCATTTCGAGGACCGCCGTGAGGACAATGATTTTCGGGCGCGCTGGCACATCGATGAACAGCTTGCCGAACAGATCGAAGCGGCACTCTCAAGTCTCTACGAATCCATCGAACCGAACAAGCTCACTCCCGAAGAAGAGTTTCTGGAAATTTTTGCGCGTCACCTGAAACAGGCCGGTGTAAAGAACCGTAGCAACGACGCGCTTCCACGCTGGCTTTTGATATCAAAGCGCATCGGCAGGAATCCGCTTGGGGAGTGGGGCCGGCAGGATTCTCCGCACGTGCGCATCAAGAACACGCGCGATTTCGCATACCTCACGCTCAAGCGGCACGGTTCTCCGATGCACTTCACTGAAGTGGCGAAAAATA
This sequence comes from Candidatus Kaiserbacteria bacterium, assembly GCA_016217925.1. GTDB lineage: Bacteria > Patescibacteriota > Minisyncoccia > Phycocordibacterales > UBA2100 > UBA10103. Next base: position 132,636 of record JACRFK010000003.1, on the reverse strand, counting down.
TTGAGAAGCTCTTCGGTCGCAAAACACATCCCGCAACGACACACAACGAGCTCATCAAAGACGGGCGCTTCGTACTCGTGGGCCGCGGGCTTTACGCGCTCAAGGAATGGGGATACGAACCTGGTGTCGTGCGCGACGTCATCGCGGGCATACTACAGCGCGAAGGCCCTCTCACTCGCGAGGAAATAGTTGAGCGTGTGAAGCGCGAGCGGTATGTGAAAGACGCGACCATCGCTGTCAACTTGCAGAACGGTATGTTCGTACGCAATCCTGAAGGTAAATACTCTCTCGCCAAGTAAGATGCAAGAGAGGCGGGTCAGAAGACACGAGGACTCGTGGCTTTTTGTATTCCCCATTCTTTCATTTTGAGCGATGCTTCTCCCGCCTTCCAATGTTAGAATCGTGAGGTGATACATGAGCATGAACAGACAGGGATGATCACCACGGTTGATATCCGCACGATACTGGGCCACCTCATAAAACTGGATTTTCACGATGTAATTGATTCGCTCGGCGGCAATTACTGGGGAATTTCCCGTTGCCTTGTTCTCAGCATTATGTTTTGGGGCCTACTCGGGATCCTATGGAACATGATCCCCAATCTGCCGATGTTTGCTTTCGGTTGGCTCTTGGGCATGGCACCCGTGTGGCTTCCCATAGTGATGATTATCACCGCGTGGAAGATCTGGATCTGGTATGTCCAGTCCACATACATTTTTAAGCGCGATGTGGTGCTTTTGGAGGTAAAAATGCCGCGCGATATCACCCGCTCGCCGCGCGCAATGGAAAATGCACTTTCCAAACTCTGGATCGATTCGGGCGTGACCACGTTTTTGAACCGTCTTTGGCAGGGGGGCGTCTTGCCGTACTTCTCATTTGAGATAGCGTCCTTCGGGGGGGAGATTCACTTTTATATTTGGTGCTGGCGTAATTGGCGCCCCAACGTCGAGGCCATGATGTATGCGTACTACCCCGAGGTGGAAATGGTCGAGGTCGAAGATTATGCCTCAAAGTACCGATTTGACCCCAACAAACAAGATGCTTTTCCGACCGACTGGCGCTACGAGCCGCGCAATGATGCATACCCCATCCGCACCTACGTCGAATTCGAGCTCGACAAAGACCCGAAGGAAGAGTTCAAAATAGACCCGCTCTCCGAGGTGCTGGAACGCATGAGCAATCTGAAACCTTCCGAGCAGATGTGGATACAGATCATCATCACCCTGTGCAAGGACGTACGACGCAAAAAAGGCGGCGCGTGGTATGAGACCGAGAGTCGTTACGAAGGATTGATAAAAGAAGAGGTGGATAAGCTCATCAAGGAAACAAGTACGCAAGATCCCGGAGACAGGCACGCATCCGACGCCTGGAAAACTTACGCCCGTGTACCCCGCTACCGTTACACCGAGACGGTGAAAGCGATGGAAAGGAACATGGGCAAGCATCCGTTCAACGTCGGCATGCGCGGGATCTACATCTCGGATGCCAAAGACTTTGGCGCACCAGGGTACACCGCTATCCGTTGGATATGGCGACCGGTCGGCAATCCACAGTTCATGAATCAACTGCGTCCGCGCCGTTGGGGCAATCCTTTCGATTGGCCATGGCAGGATTTCAACAACATCCGATGGAATCTCACGGTACGGCGCTTTCTTGATTGCTATCGTCGTCGCTCGCACTTCTATTCGCCGTGGATCATGCCGCACAACATGATGTCGACAGAAGTCTTGGCTACTATCTGGCATCCGCCGTCAGCCGCTGTAGGCGCTCCGGGACTCGCACGCATTCCTGCCAAGAAAGGCGAACCACCCGCAAATTTGCCGAAATAGGCAACGGACTGCATCATAGAGCATACGTATGCCCGAGCCTGTATCATTTTTGGAAAATATTTTTGAGCGAGGACACGTATTCCTTACGCGCCTGTCATCACGGTGGGACGCCCACGCGAATCGTCGCACCATAGTTATCTTGCTGCTCGTCGGTACGATAACAGCGCTCTCGTACGTGTACGTTATACAGCCGCCGGAGTCGTTCCCCGTCGATACGCTCATTTCAGTCCAGAAGGGGCAATCGTTGGCCGAGGTCGCGAAGTCTCTACAGGAGGCGGGCGTCGTGCGTTCGGCATCCGCACTGCATGTTTTCGTGAAGCTAATCGGCTCTGAGCGCAACGTCCACGCGGGAGATTACATTTTCAAAGAGCCGCGCGACCTGTTCTCGGTCGCCCGTGCACTCGTTGTGGGCGCATTCGGGCTTGAGCCATTTCGTATCCGCATACCGGAGGGAGCAACGACCAAAGAAATGGCAAAAATATTCGGCAGGCTGCTTCAGCGTTTCAATTCAGAGAATTTCCTCGCGCAAAGCGCGCAGCAAGAGGGCTACCTTTTTCCGGATACGTATTTCTTCCTTCCCAACATTACCGAAGATGCCGTCATACAGGCAATGCGTCAAAATTTCGATCAACATATTGCCGCCCTCCGCCCTGAGATCGCCAGCTCGACACGTTCGCTCTCGGATATTGTCATCATGGCATCGCTCATCGAGCGCGAGGCCCGCAACAGCGCCGACCGCCGGATGATATCAGGCGTCCTCTGGAACAGGATCGATAGGGGAATGCTTCTTCAGGTTGACGTTTCTTTTCTCTACACTATCGGTAAGGGGACATTCGAGCTTACCAATAAGGACCTGATGACCGACTCTCCATACAATACCTATACGAGAAAAGGTCTCCCGCCGACCGCAATCGGCAGTCCCTCGCTCGATTCACTGCAAGCGGCCGTACACCCGACCAAGAGTAACTATTTGTACTATCTTGCGGACCGTAACGGCGTCACCTACTTCAGCAAAACCTATGCGGAGCATCTCCGGAAAAAGCGTCTGTATTTGGGTACCTAGTAGTGTATTCTGGTCGCATGACGCACCGGGTATTTGTCGGGCTCTCAGGCGGGGTTGATAGCGCCGTTTCTGCGGCGCTTCTCCAGAGGGAAGGCTACGACGTCGTCGGCGCCTTCATAAAGATATGGCAGCCGGAATTCATCGAATGTACGTGGTGCGAGGATAGGCTCGACGCGATGCGTGTGTGTGCCGCGCTCGCGATACCATTTCGCGAAGTGGACCTTTCTCAGGAATACAAAGAGGCGGTCGTAGAACGCATGGTGCGGGGTTACGCACAAGGCATCACTCCAAACCCTGACGCACTTTGCAATATACACATCAAGTTTGGTTCGTTCTCACGTTGGGCGAAAGAAAATGGTGCCAAAGCGATAGCAACCGGCCATTATGCGCGCAAGCGCGAGGTTGGTGGCCATTTCGACTTGCTACGAGCACGCGACAGCGCAAAGGACCAATCATACTTTTTGTATCGTCTGGGGCAGCTCGAGCTTGCGCGTGCCTTATTCCCCATAGGTGGTCTGCTGAAGTCGGAGGTGCGCGCGCTGGCGTCAAAGTTCAACCTGCCGGTCGCAAAAAAACCGGACAGTCAGGGACTGTGCTTCGTAGGTGAGGTTTCAATGTCGGAATTCCTCAAACGGTTCATCGCGGTTATCCCCGGACCTCTCGTGTGCGACGGCAGAGTTATCGGCGAACACGAAGGCGCAGCACTCTATACGGTCGGTCAGCGGCACGGTTTTGCACTCTCGAAAGACGCAGGAGCTGGGCCCTTTTACGTGACACGTGTTGAGGTCGTAAAGAATACAGTCCACGTTTCGCTCCGACGCGAAGATGCCACTCGTACTACGGTGAACCTCAGTGATATGCACTGGATATATCGTGAGCTGCGGCTGCCTGTAACCCTTCAAGCGCAAGCCCGCTATCACGAGGCGCCAATCGGCGCGACCATCTCCAAAGGTCCCGGCGGTTTCGCGTCAGCATTCGAGCATCCGCATATCGCGTCACCCGGACAATCGCTCGTCCTGTACCAAAAAAATGAACGGGAAGAGGAGGGGGACGTGTGTCTTGGCGGAGGGATAATAGCCACTAGCGACTAGTCCTTAGCCACTAGTAAAAATTCATATACACATTTTTTCCTAGTGGCTAGTGGCTAATCCCTATACACTGTTCGTATGGGTGCGATCATATCCCGCATGCTGTGGTTTTTTGTTGTTGCGAGCGTAGTCGCGTACGCGGTGTACCTCATTGCGGGAAGCGTCGTACATGCGCAAGAGTCGCGCGAAAATCAGCCCATTATCGTTCGGGACGAACTGGGGTCGGGCGCGCATCATCTGTCGGGAATGATCATGGTGCCGACACCATGCGATCAGCTTTCTGTTCGGACCGAGGCGCTCGCAGACTTCACCTATATGCTCGTTTTTCGCACGTGGCGTGAACCATCCGTCATCTGTGAGATGAACGAGGTGCCTCGTTATTTTCGTACCGTCCTGTTCGCACCCGCGACAGGTGTCGCATTTATTGCAACTCTCGACGGGATCGGTCTCCCCATAATCGTCGAACCGGCTCTTCCTAGCCGTATAACGATATAATTAGACCTCACCATGTCGCACACCACTCCACGAACTACTGTAGACCGGCCGAGTGCCGCACGCGGCTTACTCTTGCCACATATGTTGATCACAAAAGCGGACGGAGAGCAGGAGCCGTTTGATCCGGCGAAGCTCGAACACTCCCTTGCGCAATCGGGTGCGAGCTCGACGATGCGTGCGCGGGTACTCTCACACGTTATGCATCAACTAAAGCCGGGGATGATGACCGAGGAGATATATCGATATGCCTTCGACATCCTACGGCGCGAGGAGGCAGTACCTGTCGCGGCGCGCTATTCGATCAAGCGCGCGGTTTTCGCGCTCGGCCCCTCAGGATTTCCGTTCGAACAGTTCCTCGCGGAGGTATTCAGAGCGCATGGATGGAAGGCTCAGACGGGTGTCGCTTTGAACGGCCGCTGTGCACCGCATGAAGTGGATGTATTCGCAGAGAAGAACGGCAAACGTATCGGTATCGAGGCAAAATTCCACAACGATGCGGCAGGGAAGACCGACATCAAGGACGCGCTCTATGTGTATGCACGGTACGAAGACCTACGCTCCGCTCCGGAAGCGTCCTCGCGCGTCGACGAGGGGATACTCATCACCAACACACGCTTTACGCGTAATGCCATCCGGTACGCGCAATGCTCCGGGCTTTCGCTCATCGGGTGGGACTATCCGCGCACGCGCAATCTCCTTACGCTCATAGAAGAAGCGCGCGTCCATCCGCTCACGTGCCTCACCACACTTTCAGATTCAGAAAAGCGCCGACTTCTCGATCAGCGCGTTGTCTTGTGTAAGCATGTGGGAGCGCCGCATTTGCTCAAAGATTTCGGCATCAAGCCGGACCGCATACCGCATGTGATGGAAGAGGCTAAGCAGCTTTGTGGTATCTAGATAGGAATTAGCCAATAGTGTGTAGCCATTAGAAAATTAAATTCCTCCGTTTGTACAGAATCCTCCTAGACCCTAAAGCCTAGTGGCTATATACTATTCGCATGCGCGGCGCGACACTTTTCATGGACCCCACGGTAGTCATGTTCGCAAAATTGCTCCTGGCGATGATCTTGGGCGGTATCATCGGCACCGAACGCGCTGTGATTGCCAAGCAATCTGCAGGCACTCGCACCTTCGGCCTCGTGGCGCTCGGTGCGTGCCTCTTCATCATTACCTCGAACTACGTTGATATAGCCTATATCGGCATTCTCAATTTTGACCCGATGCGCACTGCTGCAGCGATCATCATGGGCATTGGATTTCTCGGAGGCGGTATCATAGTCTTCCGCGGAGATGCAGTACATGGGGTAACGACAGCCGCAGGATTTTGGATCGCAGCAGGACTCGGTATCGCCGTGGGATACGGTCTGTACTCGGTCGCCATCTTCACGACCATTCTCACGCTCCTCATGTTCACCGGTATGTGGTATCTGGAAAATCGTTTCAAACACTGGTTCGTGGAGCATGGCCCTGATCTGCAGTCCGGCGATGGGCAAAAGTCGTAAAGCGAAGTGACCTGCCCCGTTAGATGCCGACAGGCTATCTAATGGGGTATACTGTCGCGATGTCCGACTACTACAAGCCCGACAGGAAAACCGATTGGAATTACGGCGGCAACAAATGGCGCCTCTCGCGATCGAAGATAGGACTTTTTCAGGAGTGCCCGCGCTGTTTCTATATCGACAACAAGCTCGGCACCGCCCGTCCGCCGGGATTCCCGTTTAATCTCAATTCGGCGGTAGATGCGCTTCTCAAAAAAGAGTTCGACATTCACCGTGCGGGCAAGACCTCGCACCCGCTCATGAAGCAGTACGGCCTCGACGCGGTGCCTTTCCAGCATCCCAAAATGGATATCTGGCGGGAAAATTTCAAGGGCATTGATTATCACCACGAGCCGACGGGATTTACCGTCTCCGGCGCCATTGACGATGTGTGGGTCAATCCCGCGGGGGAGCTGATGATTGTGGATTACAAATCCACCAGTAAGGATGAAAAGATAGAGGCGCTTGATAAGGAGTGGCACGACGGCTACAAGCACCAGATGGAGATATATCAGTGGCTTTTCCGCCGCAACGGCTTCAAGGTCTCCGACATGGGGTATTTCGTCTATGCCAATGCAAGCAAGGCAAACAAAGCCTTCGACGGCAAGCTCGAATTTGAAGTAACGCTCGTCCCGCACAAAGGTGACGATTCATGGGTGGAAGGGACACTGATGGATATCAAAAAGACCCTCGATAGCGAGCTCTTGCCCGCACCCGCGCCTGATTGCGATTACTGCGTTTACCGCGAAACAGTGGGGAAGAAGCTGATGGGATTTGCACCCAAGGCAAAGAAAGACGGCGGACAAAGATCTCTTGGCTTATGATTGAGATACGTTCTCAATCATTTCGAGATAGAGTACGGGCGGTCGTCGCAAAAATCCCAAAAGGGAAGTCGATGACGTATAAAGAAGTAGCGACCAAAGCGGGCAACCCGAAAGCCGCGCGGGCCGTGGGCGCCATCATGCGTTCCAATTACAATCACGACATCCCGTGCCATCGCGTCGTTAAGTCCGACGGTTCGCTCGGTGGCTATCACCGCCCAGGGCGGGACCCCGCTGGAAGCGGTGGCAACCGCGGCGGTACGTTACGAAAATACGAACTTTTGAAGAGCGAAGACGCGCTCTAGCATGCACAGCTCATGATAAAACTTATTGTTTTCGACTGGGACGACGTATTTACTCGCGGAGCTTCGGAAGGGTACTACGCTTGCTACAAAGCCGGAACAGATTCAGTCTTGGATGGAATTGATCCAAATGCCGCCAGAGCGGCTGCGAAAGAACTTTGGGGCAGACCGGCACGTGAGGTAATCGCACGGATTTTGGGTAAGCGCTCTGACCTTATTGAACAAGCACATGAACACTACGAGAAGTGTCTTTTCTCCGAGTTGTTTATAGGAAAATTATCAATTGTTCCGGATAGCATAGAAACTCTCCACGCTCTACAAAGCAAATATAAACTTGCAATCGCAACGGGTATTCATCCTGTTTTACTCAAAGAATATGTCATGCCCAAATTCGGTGTTTCTAAAGAATTATTCTGTCAAATTATCTCGACATATGATCTCCCCGATCTTTCAAGGGGGAAACCGTACCCAGACCTTCTTGAAAACATCTTAAAAACTCAAGACGTTCGCCCTGATGAAGCAATAATGGCCGGGGACGCCGCGGGCGATGTGAAAATGGCGCAAGCCTCAGGAGTTCGGCCTGTCGTCGTCTTAACAGGTCATCTCAGCGAGAAACAAGCTCAAGAACTCGGAGTTAAGGATGTTGTACCTACTGTTGCAGACATCGAGTCAGTTCTCGGCTAAAACAAATTCTACGAGAACAAGATGTTTTTGAATTGCCACGGGTCGGACTTGTCGACATCCTGCTCGAATGTGCTTGTGCGCCCTTCGAGCGGCGTCCAATCGGTATAGGCGCCTTTCATCGTGCCAAGATACGGCTCGATAATTTCCATGACGCGCTCGTAGTCCATTTCGTCGGCTTCGACGATGCCTTCTCGCGGGTTTTCTATCGCCCATATCATGCCGCCCAATACGCCGACGGTCACCTGTAGACCTGTAGCATTCTGATACGGGGCGAGTCCGCGCGTCTCCTCCATTGTGAGCTGCGAGCCATACCAATACGCATTTTTCTTGTGACCCATGAGAAGCACGCCAAGCTCATCCATGCCGGAGACGATATCGTCCATGAGAATGCGCCACTCGTTCTGCAGGACGGAGTTGCGCCCGAAACATTCCTCGATAGAGAGTATCGCCACATCGCAGCAACGATAGGCGTAGTGCACGGTCGGTCGATACACGGCCTTTTTACCCTTTTTTACCGTGTAGTAGTCGGCGATTGATACGGACTCGTTGTGGGTGACCGCGCGGCCGAGGAAATGGCCGTGCTCCGGCGTCCAGGTGCGCACAAGAGTGCGCGCACCCGGCTGGTCGAGGTAGATAGAAGCATCGCAGCCTCCCTTGTGCCGATGACCGTTCTTGGGAAAGTGCTTTTCGTGGGTGCCCCAGCCCATCTCGGAAGGCTGCAGAATGCCTTCGGAGTGGAATCCCGGCACCGACCAGGTATTTTCGAATTGTCCGATTTTCTTTGGTTTATTGGATTTTTGCGAATCGTACTCGGCCACATGCACCGCTTTCACACCGAGGTCTTTCATGAGCTTCGCCCAATCCTCACGCGAGACGGGCTTTTTGTGTTTGAACTTTGTGTCCTTCGCGATTTGAATCAGTGCGCGCTTGAGGAAGTGCGACACGATGCCGGGGTTGGCGCCGTGTGTCGAGACCGCCGTTGGCCCTTTGCCGAATTTGCGTTTCGCAGCGAGCAAAGTCTCGCGCAGGCCGTAGTTGGAGCGGTCGGTGATGGAAAGCTTCGGGTCAGTGTAGCCGCCGAGCCACGGCTCCACCACGGTGTCGAGGTACAGGATGTCTTTTTCCTTGCAGTACGCCATGAGGTCGACAGATGAAACATCGACGGAAAGGTTCAAAAGAAAGTCACCTTTACCGATGTGGCGGTCGAGCACGGTCTGGTAGTTATCCTGCAAAAGAGGTTCTATCTTGAACGGAATACCTTCCTTCTTTGCGATTGCCTTACCTGAGTTGTCGGCGGTGATGATGGAAATATTTTTTCGGTCGATGCCGATGTGGCGGAGTATCAAGGGCAGCACGCCTTGGCCGATGGAGCCGAAGCCTACGATGAGCAGCTTGCCGGGAAACTTTACGTACACGGGATATCTTCCTTTTTTCATGCAATCACTGTTAGATAATCAGAATAATAAAAAGGGCCTTCGCCCGCTTTTGTATACCACAACAGGAGAGGCTTTTCGAGGGGGCTGGAACCCGCGGGTGCATAACCCTCAAAGGCCGGATGTTTTGTATACTGCCCATATGACAGAAAAAGACGTAAAGATCGAGGTATCGTGGAAGAGGGTGCTGCAGGACGAGTTTGGCAAGGGGTATTTCACCAAGCTGCGGGAGTTTGTGAAGGGGGAGTATCAGCACGCCATCGTCTACCCCGCGCCGAAGAATATTTTCCGCGCCTTCGACTTGTGCCCCTTCGACAAGGTGGAAGTCGTCATCCTCGGCCAGGACCCGTACCACGGCCCGCAGCAAGCCAACGGCTTGTGCTTTGCGGTGAGTGAGGGCGTGCCGCTCCCGCCGTCGCTGCAGAATATATTCAAAGAACTTTCAGCAGATTGTTCTTTGCCCTTCGAAGCCTTGGCGAAGAAGGGTGGTAGTTTAGAGGATTGGGCCAAGCAAGGCGTCTTGCTACTCAACGCAACGTTAACTGTTCGCGCGAGAACAGCCGGCTCGCATCAAGGCAAGGGCTGGGAAGAATTCACAGACGCGGTCATTCGCAAGCTCTCCGAGGAGCGCGAGCATCTCGTTTTCATCCTCTGGGGCAACTACGCCAAGCAGAAAGGCGCACATATAGACCGCACCAAGCACCTCGTAATCGAATCCGCCCACCCCTCGCCCTTTTCCGCCACCAAATTCTTCGGCTCCAAACCCTTCAGCAAAACGAACGCGTATCTAGTTGAGCACAACAAAAAGCCGATTGATTGGCTGTAGCATCTTTGTTATAATGCATGTATATGGAAATAGATTTGACGGAAGCACAAAAGAAGTATGCCGGCATGTGGGTGGGGCTTGCAGAGGACCAGACCACTGTTGTCGGAGCTGGCGAAACTCTCAAGGAAGCTCTCGAGGACGCCAAGAAGAAAGGGTGTAAAGATCCTATCATGATGCGCATGCCGAAAGAAGATATAACGTACGTTGGGTATGGGATATGAAATTCCCGTATCTTCGATATGGTGCTCATTCACGGCCAGTCATACCGATAAAGATCAAGCATGATGGGCGTTCAATTTCCTACAGCGTCCTCGTAGATTCTGGCGCGGACAGTTGCATTTTCGATGAGCAAGTTGCATCCGCTTTAGGGATCGAAGTCGAAAAAGGAACTCCGGCGCTTGTCGGAGGTATCGCCGGGCAAACAGCGACGTACTTTATCCACCCCGTGACTATTGAGGTCGGTGGCTGGTCGTACAACATACAAGCTGGGTTCCTTCCGCTTGTCGCTGGCGGATCCAATTACGGTGTCGTTGGTCAGACCGGATTCTTCGAGCACTTTGTCGTAAAGTTTGATATGCAAAAAGCAGAGGTGGACTTGAAGCGGAAAGAATAAGCGACTCCGGCTCCAAACCCTTCAGCAAAACAAACGAGTATCTAGCGAGCCACAACAAAACCCCTCGATTGGTTGTAAAAAGCCGCCCCCTCGCACGAGACGAAGGTTTGGCTCTTCGTCCCCGCAAAGGGGGGTCGTTTTGGTCAGGCCGCAGCGACTGCTTTCTTGGCGGGAACTGCACGCGGCCAGTGCGCGCTTAAAGTGTAGTCCCACCACATGGTCGACATGCCGTCATGACTTTCGCAATGCCTGACATGGTGAATACCGGGTCGCAAACCCTGCGCCTTCATCCACGTCACCATGGTAGCTGCGGCGCCTTTCAACTCGACCATCGCTTTGTCGACTTGTGGGCCGATCAAGGGCGAGTACATGTACCACGTGAACATGCCCGCTTGGTGCCGAGGCTGAATGACCATGATGTCGAATCGGGTCTGGCCGCGACGCGCCGCGTCCATCAGCATATCGGGTAGTTTTTGGCAGAGAGCCTGGATTTGCTCTATCTCGCGAGCTTCGTCCAGGGGCTCTACAGACGGAAATTTCTTACGCGCTTCCGCGGTCAACTCCGCCAGCTTCGACGCTAGGCTGTCTTGCATGGGAAAGATCCTCAAATGCGGAGCCAGTGCTCCTAGGAAACTATCAAGACTCTACGTCGCAAAACCGATATGTCAAGTTAGCTCGAACTCAGAAGCTGAAGATGAGCAAGTCCGACTTGCACAGCCATAACGAACGAGCAAGTTGGACCCACGAGTTCAGCGAAAAGCCTGAAAAGTTCCGGCCAAGCTTCACCCGCGACCTCGCTAAAAGATTGCACGTGCACGCGATAAATCGCGATGTAGTGCAGCGCCGTGCCCTCATAGGGATGCTTGTTGCGGGCTATAATCCAGCGCTCTCCTTGCGTGACGATTGGCACGTCTGCGGGTCCAAGCCCTTCCGGACAGAACATACAGATACCAGCTGCCTCGAAGCGCTCCATCTCGGCCATTTGCCCCGCGTTGCGAACACGCGCGAGGTTGTACAGTCGCTTCCTATCAGTCATTGCGATGCTCCCTCGCGTAAGTGTTTCGCCCGAGACTCTATACACGTCTACTGTTATATGCGCAAGAGTTTTAGAAGTTGCTCTTTCTGCAAATGCGGGCCGATGATGGCCAGGTTGAGTTTTCCTGTCTGGAGGATGTCTTTTGCTACGCGCTGGATGTCAATGGCGGTGACTTTGTCTACCCCTTTCATAATCTCCTCCAATTGCCGTATCTTTCCGATGCTCACCAGCGACGATGCCGCATGCTGGGCTATCGCGCCGCTAGTTTCGAGCGCGAGGGTCATCGTGCCTTTGAGGTTTGCCTTCACTTTCGCGAGCTCTTTTGCCGAGACTTTCGTCTTCTTCACTTTACGGAACTCGGCGAGAATCGTTTCGACCGCCTTTTCCAACTTTCCGTGCTCCACGCCGGCCTGTACCGCGAAGTAGCCGGTGTCGGGATATTTCTCTGCCCAGGCGTGTACGGAATAGGCGAGGCCGCGCTTCTCGCGCACCTCGAGGAAAAGTCGGCTGCTCATTCCCCCGCCCAAAAGGGAGGCAAGCACTTCGAGGGCGTATTCATCCTTGTGCAGGTACGGGTACGCGGGCAAGCCGAGCATGAGCTGGGTCTGGTCGGTCTTTTTCTCCTTTATAGAGATGCGTGGAGCTTCCTGAGTGCCGATGAAAGGCACGAGGGCGGGGGATTCGGCCTTCTTGAGGCGTCCGAATTCCTTCTTTATCTTCGCCAAGACTTTCGGCGTCGAGAACGAGCCCGCGATGCTGACGATGGTGTTGGCCGGGGTGTAGTTTCTCTTGAGGTATGTGGAGAAATCCGTACGCGAAAATGTGCGGATATTTTCCTTCGGCCCGAGTATCGTGCGGCCGAGCGGGTGCTCCGCGCCGAAAATGAGGGCATCAAAGACGTTATCAATAGTGCGCATCGGCATATCTTCGTACATATCAATCTCCTGAATGATGGCCCCGCGCTCTTTGGTTATCTCCCTGCCGGGGAGCGTGGAGTTGAGGAAGATGTCGCTTATCACATCCAGCGCGGTATCGAGGTAGCCTGCGCTCACCTTGGCGTAATAGGCGGTGCGGTCTTTGGCGGTGAAGGCGTTGTAGGAGCTACCGATGCCGTCGAGCTCTTCGCTGATTTCGCGGGCGCCCTTACGCTTCTTCGTGCCCTTGAAAAACATGTGCTCCAAGAAATGTGCGAGGCCGTTCTCGTGCGCATTTTCATATCGCGAGCCGGTGCCCGTCATCACGACGACCGTGGCCGTCTGTGTAGTCGGCATCGGGACGAGCACGACCCGCAGTCCGTTTTTAAGTGTGTGGATATCGTATTTCATCGTCAGCGCATAGTATCGCCTCATGGTTGATATAGCAAAAGCTAAGGCGTATATTACCCATGGACGTCTGTTGAGCGTCCTCAAACTGTGAGGGCTACGATGGCTGCAAAAGACAAGAAGGCTACCCAGAAGCCGGTGAAAGCCAAAGATCTGGGCGAACGAAGTGCATTTTTGTACGCCTTGGTAATCGGAGTCATCCTCGGATCTGTCGCTACGGCGTATTGGGGATGGCCGAAGTCTGTCGTGTTCTACAGCGGGATCCCCTGCGTCTTCGACATGAACGAGGCCCATGTGTGGACCAATAAAGACGGGTCCAGCAAACGAACGGTCAGGTGGGGCTACTTCAAGTGTGCCGAGGCTTCATTCCAAGGGTCGTCGAACGAACGTTTCGGCCTCACGTTGGAAGACTGGAACACTTTGGACTGGGGCAATACACGCTACTTCACGTGGATGCGCAGACCGGCTTATCTGTTCTTCCCTGCCGACGATGTCCTGATCAACGGTCGCAAGGCCGACCTTCCAATTCCAAGGTCTCGGTCGCAATAGCTACCGGTCAGTTCTAAGAAAAAGAAGGGCTCGGCGCACTGCCGGGCCTCTTTTCTTTTTTGGAAAACGCGTTACTCTCTTCTAAATGACTATCAACGAGATACGCACGAAGTATCTGGAATTTTTCTCCTCCAGAGGAGGATCCGCCTCCGGCGGAAAGACAAGAGGGCACACCATAATTCCTTCCGCGCCGCTCGTACCCCAGAACGACCCGACGACACTTTTCACCGGTAGCGGCATGCAGCCGCTCGTGCCGTATCTTCTCGGCGAGCCGCATCCAAAAGGCAATCGTTTGGTAAATAGCCAGAAAAGTTTCCGCGCTGAAGATATCGAAGAAGTGGGCGACAACCGCCACACGACATTTTTCGAGATGCTCGGCAATTGGTCGCTCGGCGATTATTTTAAGCGTGAGCAGCTGCCGTGGTTCTTTGAATTCTTGACGAGCGAGATAGGTCTCGACCCGAAGAATTTGTATGTGACCGCATTTATCGGCGATGAAAAAAACGGTGTCCCTAAGGATACTGAGTCTGCCGAAATTTGGAAAACACTGTTTGAGAGCAAAGGAATCGACGCAAAGATAGTTGAAATAGGTCCGGAAGCCGACGGCTACCGCCTCGGCATGCAAGGCGGACGCATCTTCTACTACGATGCCAAGAAAAATTGGTGGAGCCGCGCGGGAGTCCCCGAAAACATGCCTGCAGGGGAGCCGGGCGGGCCGGACTCAGAGGTGTTTTATGACTTCGGCACGCCTCACGACCCGCAATTCGGCGCCGAGTGCCACCCCAATTGCGATTGCGGACGGTTCCTCGAGATTGGTAATTCCGTCTTTATGCAGTACATCTCCTCCGAAGGAGGATCCGCCTCCGGCGGAAAGAAAGTATTTAAGCTTTTACCAAAGGCTAATGTCGACTTCGGCGGCGGGCTCGAACGCATCGCCGCAGCCGCGCAGGACAACCCCGACGTCTTCGCTATTGATGTCTTCGCCGACGTCATCGGACTCCTCATTCATTTCTCAGGCAAGGAGTACGAGGACAAGCGGTACCAGCGCTCATACCGCATCGTCGCGGACCACATGCGCGCCGCGACATTCATGCTCGCCGATGGTGTGCGGCCGGCCAACACCGACCGCGGATATGTATTGCGCCGCCTCATCCGCCGTGCCGCGCAACACGCGCAGAAACTCGAAATACAGAATGGTGAGGCCGCGGACAGCATGCTCGTGCGCTGTGCGGTGTCTTTCATCGAGAAGTACAAGCAGGCATACCCCGAGCTCGGCTCCGAAGAGGCGTACGAAACTATCACGAGCGAGATATGGAAAGAGGAAAAACAATTCGCACACACCCTCGAAAGCGGCATGAAGGAATTCGAGAAGGTGGCAAAGGCCGGCCACATCGCGAGTAACGATGCCTTTCTCCTCTTCACGACCTACGGTTTTCCCTTTGAGATGACGCTCGAATTGGCGCACGAGCGCGGTATTGACGTGGATGAGGACGGGTTCGCTGCGGCGATGAAGAAACACCGCGAACTCTCCCGCGCGGGGAGTGAGCAAAAGTTTAAAGGGGGACTCGCCGACCAGTCCGAAAAGACCACGCGCCTGCACACGGCGCACCACCTGCTCCTCAAGGCCTTGCAAATAGTGCTTGGCCCTTCGATAAAACAGCGCGGTAGCAACATCACACAAGAGCGTCTACGTATAGACTTCTCGTACGGCGCCAAAATGACACCCGAACAGCTACAGGAGGTGGAACGCATCGTCAACGAAAAAATACAAGAAGGACTGCCGATGATACGCTCGACCTTGCCCAAAGAGGAGGCAGAGAAACTCGGCGCCGAGCACGAATTCGGTGCAAAGTATCCCGACATGGTCTCGGTGTACTCGCTCGGACCAAAAGGGGCGACGGCCACCGACCCGCAATTCGACAAAGCGTTCTCGATAGAATTCTGCGGCGGCCCACACGTCGGGAACACACGTGAGATAGGAGAGGGCGGCACATTCAAAATTCAGAAAGAGGAAGCGGTCGCGGCAGGCATCCGCCGCATCAAGGCGGTGTTGACCGTGTAATTTTACTGACGCATAGTGCTCGACAGTGGGCAATCACGCTCCAATGGGGGTCGGCCATGGCCGAACAGAAGAAAAAGACTCCAGCGGGGACACGTAGGTTGCCCTGGAGGATTCATCGATTCGGAAGTGAGGAATACGTCTTCTGGCGAGGAGAGCCCGAGGATTGGCGTTGCTTTTGTAAAGTAATACGAATACCTGACCGGGCGTACTGCAGATGGCAAGCAATCGAGCTGAAGCCTTGGTGGAAGCACGGTATGGCATGGGTAGTAATCGTAACTACTGCCATGCTTATATCATCGGCTTTCATAGCGCAAGGATTACTTACCGAACCGGCGAAAATGCCGATTGTCGTGAGCTTGTGCGTGCTCAGTGCAGTAGCCGTTGGTACGTCTCTGTTCGTCCCAGACTTCGGACGATATAACGAGAAGAAGGCGCTACTTGCTGAACTCGACATCAAGGTAGAGCCTGCGATGATTATGACCATTGATAATCCCCATAATTGGGGCGGTCATCAAATGGTGGTCATGCCGCAAGCCATAATGGACGACGCGGATTACTACAAAAAATAAGCGATGCCGTGCCGCTGAGACTCCCACGCCCGCTCGGTTAAACCGGCGGGCGTGATTGTTTTTTCAACACTTCACCAAAATTCGCAGACCTTCTGACCCTTTGATTGGTATACTTACTCAATGTTCGGAATACATCTCGGGCGTTCGCGCGAAAAGATTGTCGCCGTCGCGGATATCGGGAGCGGAAGCGCCGCCGTCGCCATACTTGCCGTACCAAAAGACGGGCCGGTACGCATACTCGCTGCAGAGCGTCGTTCCCTACCCATTGAGGAGCGCTCTCCTGCGGCAATTATTGCCGCCATCGGCGCGCATTTGATAGGGGCGGGACAGCACGCGCTCGAAAACCACAGAGAAGCGGGAGGGAAGATGCCGCATTCCGTCTACGCCATCATCCGCGCACCGTGGACACGCTCAAAAACGGTCACGGCGCGGACGACTTTCCCCAAGGCGACGTCCATTTCAGGCAAGGTGATAGGCAAACTTGCGCAACAGGCCCTTGCAGAAGATACTGAATTTGCCCGAGAGAATATCCTAGAAGCCGGAGTTGTGCGCGTCGAGGTCAACGGATATCCGACAAGTCGGCCGGAGGGGAAATCCGGCAACGAGCTTAACGTCTCTGCGCTTGTCAGCGGTTGCGACCCAGGATTACGTGCATCGGTGAATAGCGCGCTGCAACAACTTTTTGGCTCCCAGCCGGTCACATGGCGTTCGGGAGTTCACGCGACGCTCTCTGTCATGCGGGTTACTCCGGCGTCGCCCGACGAATTTGTAGTTGTGGATATGGCTAGCGAGGGAACAAGTTTTATGGTGATCCGGAACGGACTCGTGACGGAATACGCGTCAACGTCTGAAGGAAAGAATTCGATCCTTAAACGGATCAGTGGAAATAATATGCCGGACGACACTCTGACCTTGTTGCGCCTTATTGCGGGTGGAGAATGCCACGACCCCGCGTGTGAGGCGGTTAATGCCGCTGCGGCAAAGGCCGAGCCAGAGCTTGTTCGTGCATTTGGCGAAGCTATTGCGAAATTAGTCCAACGCCAACGCTTACCAAACCATCTCATACTTA
Organism: Candidatus Kaiserbacteria bacterium; assembly: GCA_016217925.1. Lineage (GTDB taxonomy): Bacteria > Patescibacteriota > Minisyncoccia > Phycocordibacterales > UBA2100 > UBA10103. Next base: position 115,337 of record JACRFK010000003.1, on the reverse strand, counting down.
CGACGCACCAAGACCTCATTCCGTGGCTTAGCGGACTTTTTTCTCGTATCGATTTCGCGCAATTCACCACAACAACACAACCATTCGTTGTCTCGTCTCTAAAGTCGCTTGATCTCGCGCATTGGGCGCTTCCCGAAACTGCAGTACGCATTGACACAGGCATTCACCTCGCCGCCGCACTTGTTAACATCGAAGAAAGGCGGGCATGATTTTGTGAGGTAGAATATAGAAGTCGCGACATAATTTCGAGAAAATTACATGGCAAAAGATTACTTTCAAGATATTACGCCACCATCCGGTGCTCCGACTCCACCGCGTCAGTTCACTCCCCGCCCACCCCAGGCGCCCGTGGAGGAAGAGCCACTTGACCGGCCGACCGACGCACGCGACATACCGATACGCGTAGCTGATGCATCTATGGGTACTGATGGGACGGCCGATCCGGCCTCGCGCGGCATACGGAGCATATCTCCTCCGGCGCGTTCACGCCCATTTCGAGTCACGGGGGCACCGAATCGTATGGATACCGACATTCGTGACGCTTCAGGCGGAGGTCCGCTACGCCCGCCGCGCCGCGCTACTCGTCTGTGGATTTGGGCGGCTGCGTCACTCGTTGTTCTCATCGCTGCCGCGTCGCTTCTTTTTGTGTTTTCCTCAACCACCATCACAGTTACACCCAAATCGCGTATGGCTACGCTTTCTTCCACCACGCTCACGGCGTACCAAGTAGCCGATGCGTCAGAGGCGACACCCGGTACGCTCGCGTATACCGTGCAGACCTTCGACCTCGAGGACTCCGGGGTCGTCGCCGCACAAGGCACGACCCACGTTGAAACGAAAGCCTCCGGTAGCATCACTGTTTATAACTCATATTCTGCATCTCCTGTTCGCTTGGTTAAAACGACACGATTCGAATCTCCCGAGGGTCTCATCTACCGTGCACTGTCCGATGTCGTGGTTCCGGGAAAAGTCGGTTCGGCACCTGGACAGGTCAATGTCACAGTCGCCGCAGACCAGCCCGGTGAGAAGTACAATATTGGTCCTGTCGCGAAGTTCACCCTTCCCGGACTCAAATCGACCGCGCCTATGTACGCGGGTGTATACGCGAAGTCGACCGACGCATTCTCGGGGGGCTTCGCGGGTGAACAGCCCGGCACAACACCAGGAGAGCTCGACAGCGCCATCTCCGCCGTGCGCACAAGGCTCGAGACAAAGGCCCACGAGGCCGCGATTGGCCAGGCCAAAGATGGCGTTTCCGTATTTCCAGAGCTCATCCGAATCACGTACGAATCGCTGCCCAATACGACGGAGGCTGGTAGCTCGGTGAGGATCCACCAAAAGGCACGTGTGACGGTGCCGACATTTTCTTCAGACGCCTTCGCACGATCTGTCGCTCGATCGGCATTTACCGATTTCGACGATGCTGAATTAGTCACCCTGAAGCCATCGGACGACTTTTCCGTTCAGTTTGCCTCGTCCAGCATTGATGGCCAACCAAGCATTCTCAACCTTGCTGTATCCGGCTCCGCCCTTGTTATCTGGAAGGTCGACGCTGAGGCACTTGCGAAGGCTTTGGAGGGCAAGGACAACTCGGCATTTCAGGGTATTGTAAACGGATTCTCAGGCGTCCAGGAGGCACGTGCGCGTATCGCCCCGTTCTGGAAAAACAGCTTTCCGGCTACAGCTTCCGACATCAAGATCGACGTGGTCGTGCCTGAAGTGGTCAAATAGCCTGCAGGGATTTGACCCCGTTAGAGGCTACGCGGATCAATGTCACCTGCAAAAATGAAAATTACAAGAATCAGCGAAGTTGGCCTCTAACGGGGTTGACTAACCCGCACAGAGCTGCTATTCTACCGAGCGCAGATATGACCGAACTAAAGGTTGTGAGTGGAGTCGTCGATGAGGCGCTTCCCAACACCCTTTTTCAGGTGAAGCTCGAAGGGGGGACTCGCGTACTCGCGTATCTCGCCGGAAAGATGCGGCTGCATAGAATTAAGGTGCTCGTCGGCGATAAAGTAGAAGTGCAACTGGATCCGTACGGAGGCAGGGCACGTATCGTGAGACGAAGCTAACGAGAAGTCCGTAGAGTCGCGCACTCCGAAGTTCGGAGACGGGATTCTGGTTACGTTTTGCAAATTTAGGAACATGAAAGTAAAATCCTCAGTCAAAAAGATCTGTACACATTGCCACGCAGTGAAGCGTCGCGGGCGATTGTGGGTTATTTGTAAAAATCCAAGACATAAACAACGACAAGGCTAGAACTCAAATTTTCAGTTATCAATTTTCAATTTTGCAATGAATTTTCAATGTCCCAATTTTGTAAATTGAAAATTGTAAATTAAAAATTATTCATATGCGTATCGCTGGAATCACCATACCCGAAGAAAAGCGCCTCGAAATAGGCCTGACCGCCATTTATGGCATCGGCCGACCACGAGCGCTTGCCACACTTAAAGCACTCGGCATAGACGCCGGTAAGAAACCGAAAGATGTTTCGGCAAAAGAAGAGACCTCGCTTCGCGAAGCAGTCGAGAAGTTTACCGTAGAAGGGGAATTGCGCCGCGACGTGAGCGGCAATATCCGCCGGCTCAAAGACATTAAATCTTATCGAGGGAGCCGCCACGCCAAACATTTGCCGGGTCGTGGTCAGCGTTCAAAAACCAATTCCCGCACGGTCCGTGGCAACGTCAGAAAGACGATGACATCCGGCCGCCGCAAGTTGGAGAAGACATAATCAAAAAATTTATTTTTGTACCAGTATGGGAAAAAAGCGCATCATAAGAAAGAGCGGAGGTAGCGTGGACCAAGGACTCAAGTCCCGCTCTCTCGCGCGCATCGCAAAGAAGAACATTCTCGCGGGCACACTGCATATCCATGCGACGTACAACAACACCAAAGTCCTTCTGACAGACAAGAGCGGCAACGCGGTCGCGTGGTCGTCCTCAGGCGCTCTCGGCTTTTCAGGCGCCAAGAAAGGCACTCCATTTGCTGCCGCAAAAGTCGGCGAACTTGTTGGGGACAAAGCGGCCATCATCGGCGTCAAAGAAGTGGATGTCGTCATCCGTGGTGTCGGCGCCGGTCGCGAATCCGCAATGCGCGGATTTGTCAGTAAAGGTATTGACGTCACTCGAATTGCCGACGACACCCCGATACCGCATAATGGCCCCCGACCGCCAAAGCCTCGAAGGGTCTAATATATATGTTGCTGATAAAATCAAAATTTAAGATCGCAAAAAGACTTGGCGCCGCCATCTTTGAAAAGACGCAGTCACAAAAATTCGCACTCTCGGAGGCACGCTCGGCTGCAAATAAGAAAACCCGCGGAGGCCGGGGCGGCAGTGATTACGGGAGACAGCTTTTGGAGAAGCAGCGCGTCCGCTTTACCTATGGCATCTCGGAGAAACAGCTTTCCAATTATGCAAAAGTGGCGTACACGCAACCTGATCCGTCGGCGAGTTTGCATCGCGCGCTCGAAATGCGCGCAGATAGCGTCGCGTATCGCGCAGGCCTTTTGCCCACACGCCGTGCTGCACGTCAAGCTCTCTCTCACGGCCACATCCTGATCAACAGCAAGCGAACGACGGTCCCTTCGTACCGCGTCCGCAAGGGTGATGTAGTCAGCGTCCGGGAGGGTAGCCGCCGAAGCCCGTTGTTTGCCGGCCTTCTCGAGAACAAAGCAGAGAACACCCGTTCCGTTCCCGCATGGCTCACCGTTGACCTTAGCTTGCTCAAAGCAGAGGTCGTCGGAGAGCCGACGTACAACACCGTTGAGACCGGACTCGATTATCCTACGGTCTTTGAGTTCTACAGCAGATAGGTTATAATTGTTGGCGATTTTTACTAGCAGCTTGACGTTATCATTTTTTTATGTCGGATTACCACATTGCACTGCCCAGCAAACCGCGCGTCGTCTCCGAAACAGAGCGAGGCGGTACCTATGAAATAGACGGACTCTATCCGGGATACGGCTACACTCTGGGAAATTCGTTGCGCCGCATCATCCTCTCGTCCCTTCCGGGCGCAGCTGTCACGCACGTCAAACTTCCCGGGGTCGCGCATGAATTCTCCACCATCGAAGGCGTCAAGGAGGACGTTGTAACGCTCTTGCTCAATATCCGCAAGGTCCGCCTCAAGCTCCTGACCGATGAACCTCAGACAATCACGCTTTCAGTGAAGGGGCCGAAAGAAGTGACCGCCGCAGATTTTAAATTGCCCGGCCAAGTCGAAATATTGAATCCGGAACAGCACATCGCCGATGTAAGCGGCAAAGTCAATCTTGAATTAGAGCTGCGCGCGGAACGCGGTCTTGGCTACATCGCAAAGGAGATGCACCAAAAGGAGCGCGTGGAGATCGGGACCATCGCGCTTGACGCGATATTCTCGCCGATACGCCGTGTCAATTACGAAGTGGAAAACATGCGCGTCGGAGACCGCACGGATTTCAACCGTCTCCGTATCGTTATCGAGACCGACGGCACTCTTGCTCCGCGAGAAGCACTTGAGAGTTCTATTGAGACCATGATCCATCAGCTCAAGGCCGTCGTCGGATTCAAGGAGGACGAGACGCCGGAGGCACTCTCTGGCGCGACCGAAGCACACGCTGGTTCCCGCGAAGACAAGGGAGGAGCCATGGACGCGGAAGTTTTGAAGACCCGTATCACGGAATTAAGCATGCCGCAGCGTGTGGAGCAGGCGCTCGATAACGCTTCTATCCGGACCGTCGGAGGATTGGTACGCAAGCGAGAAGATGACCTTCTTGCTATAGAAGGGCTCGGCCAAAAAGGACTTCAGGACATTAAACGCGCGCTCTCGAACATGGGTCTCACTCTCCGCAACGATAAGTAACCTGGTATGCAGCATCACAAGAAGAACAGAACATTGGGACGTAAGAGGGGGCAACGGACGGCACTTCTGCGCAGTCTCGCGCGTTCGCTCGTACTACACGAGGGAATTACGACCACTATCGCAAAGGCAAAAGAACTCCGCCCGTTCGTCGAGAGGATGGTCTCGATGAGCAAGAAGAACACACTCGCGTCACGCCGCGTCATCGAAACGCGCATGGGCGGTGCTCATGATGTGGTGAAAAAGCTTCACGATGTATACGCCCCGCGCTACGCAAAACGAGCAGGCGGCTACACACGCATCGTTAACCTCGGCAGAGTAGGGAAGCGCGTGGGTGAAGCCGCACGCATTGAATTCGTTTCCGCCGAAGGCGGATCCTCCTCCGGAGGAAAATAATTAGTATGGAGACAAAAAACACATACACAATCGACGCCGCCGGCCGCACACTCGGGCGCGTCGCCTCCGAGGCCGCAAAAGCCCTCATGGGCAAGATGCGCCCCGATTACACGCCCAACAAAAATTCGAACGTCAAAGTCTCCGTCACCAATGCAAGCAAGCTCTATATCCGTGAACGCAAACGCTCGCGCACTATCTATACCACCTACTCCGGATACCCGGGCGGCTTGAAGCGCGAAAGCCTCGCATCGCTCACCGCACGCAAAGGCAACGCCGAAGCGCTCCGCCGGGCCGTCGCACGGATGCTCCCGCGCAACACGATGCATACGCCCCGTCTGAAAAATTTAGCGGTTACCGAATAAGTATGGCAAAAGAATTACGATACACAGAAGCAGTAGGCCGTCGGAAGACCGCAACAGCCCGCGTGCGCATCACCGAAGCGAAGAGCTCTTCGATGACCGTGAACGGTAAACTTGCGAATGAATACTTCCCGCTCGAGGTCATGGTGCAGATGGCATTTTCGCCGTTGAAGCTTATGGGGGCGACGTACGCTGTCTCTGCGCACGTACAGGGCGGCGGCCTCAAGGCGCAGGCAGAAGCGGTACGCCTCGGTCTTTCCCGCGCGATGATAGAAGTCACCCCCGAGCAGCGTAAAGACCTCAAGGTCCGAGGCTTCCTCAAACGCGACCCCCGTGCAAAAGAACGCAAGAAGTTCGGTCTCAAAGCTGCGCGCAGAGCGCCGCAATGGTCGAAGCGCTAGAAAAAGCGAACTGCTTCGCTTTTTCTTGACACTACGACGGCCGGAGCGATGCCGAGCCAGTAGGCGAGGCCGCGAGGCGGGGTCGCGACCGAGTCGCGGTGGCGCGACGAGAGTCGTGACGCAAGCGATAGATTCAACCCCTCAAGCAAAAACACCTCGCAATCGCGGGGTGTTTTTGTTATACTCGCTTCGTCATGAAGAACGTCCCTCCGGATGAAGAACTGAATTTCGAGCCCGATGAAGAGCTCGGGGACGTCGGCGCCGCACAGGCAAAGCTCAAAAAACTTAAGGACGAACTCGCGGAGGTGAAGGCAGAGCGCCAGGAGTACCTCGACGGGTGGCAGCGTTGCAAGGCCGATAGTGTGAACGCACGCAAAGAAATGCTTGCAAACGCCGAGCGATTGGGCACCCGTGCCAAGGAAGACCTGATCGCGGATATCATCCCCGCGCTCGACGGTTTTGATATCGCCGCAAGCTCACCAACGTGGGAGAGCATGGACGCGGGGTGGCGCAGCGGCATCGAGCAGATACGTAGCCAGCTTCTTGATGCGCTTTCGCGCCATGGCGTGGAGCGATTCGGGAAAGTCGGCCAAATTGTCGACCATGCGGTACACGAAACTGTAGAAGAGCGTGACGACGTGGCGGGCGAATCCGGAACAGTGGCACGAATATTGCGCTACGGGTACAAAATGGACGGCAGGGTATTGCGGGCAGCGCACGTTATTGTTAAGAAATGAATTTTCAATTCTCAATTTTTAATTTCCAATCAATTTACAATGTATAAATTTGCAAAATTGTAAATTGCAAATTGAAAATTTAACGCCGGGTTGACAAAGTGCTTAGCAAAGCATATAACACCTAGCAACTATATGAGCAAGATATTAGGTATAGACCTCGGCACGACCAACTCCGCCATTGCTGTGGTGAAAGGCGGTGAGCCGCAGATAATCGAGAACGCAGAGGGCGCCCGCACGACTCCGTCGGTCGTTGCTGTCGGTAAAACGTCAGAGCGACTTGTCGGCCTCCTTGCCAAACGACAGGGAGTAACGAACCCAAAGAACACGGTATACCAGATAAAACGCTTTATCGGCCACACGTTCGACGAACCCGCGGTCGCAAAGGATCGCGCCGCCGTCTCATTTGAAACGCAAAAGTCCGCAAACGGCGGTATTGAAGTAAAAATGGCGGATAAATGGTACCGCCCCGAGGAGATATCCGCGATGATACTGCAGAAGCTAAAGCAAGACGCCGAGGCGCGACTGGGAGAGACCATCACGGAGGCCGTCATCACCGTACCCGCGTACTTCAACGACTCTCAACGTCAGGCGACGAAGGACGCAGGCAAAATCGCAGGCCTTGATGTGAAGCGCATCATCAACGAGCCGACGGCGGCAGCTCTCGCATACGGATTCAACAAAAAGAAGAACGAAAAAATAGCGGTCTTCGATTTCGGCGGCGGTACGTTCGACATCTCGGTACTTGAAGTCGGTGACGACGTTATCGAAGTGCGCTCTACAGACGGTGACGCACACCTGGGCGGGCGGGATATCGACCAAAAGATAATGACTTGGATTTCCGATGAGTTCAAAAAGGAATCTGGCATTGATGTGAGTAAGGACCCGCTCGCTCGCCAACGGCTCGACGAAGCTGCGGAAAAGGCAAAGATTGAGCTCTCCACCGCACTTGAGACGGAGATAAACATCCCGTTCATCACCTCGACCGACGCCGGCCCGCAGCACTTGCTCATCAAGATGACGAGGGGGAAGCTCGAAGAGCTTACGCGTGAATTTTTAGACCGTGCCATGACCATCACCAAGCGCGCCGTCGAAGCATCGCCTTTCAAGGTCGGAGATATCAACGAAGTCGTTCTCGTTGGGGGCCAGACGCGCATGCCGGCTATGCAGAAGGCTGTAGAGGAATTCTTCGGCAAAAAACCGAACTTGAGTGTGAATCCCGACGAAGTCGTGGCCATCGGTGCAGCTATCCAAGGCGGCATTTTGCAGGGTGATGTCAAAGACGTGCTCCTCCTTGATGTCATTCCGCTTTCGCTCGGCATCGAGACGATGGGTGGTGTGGCGACCAAGCTCATCGAACGCAATACGACCATTCCGACCTCGCGCTCGCAGACGTTTTCCACGGCGAGCGACAATCAACCGTCCGTTGAAATTCACGTCGTGCAGGGCGAACGCCCGATGGCGGGCGACAATAAGTCGCTTGGGCGCTTCAACCTCGACGGTATCCCGCCGGCGCCGCGCGGTATGCCCCAAGTGGAGGTCTCATTCGACATTGATGCAAATGGCATACTTACCGTAAAGGCCAAAGACAAGTCCACGAACAAGGAGCAGTCCATTCGCATTGAAGGTAGCTCCGGCCTCTCGGAGGCCGATATTGAAAAGATGCGTAAAGATGCCGAGGTGAACGCCGAGGCGGACAAACAGAAAAAGGATGTGGTTGAGGCCCAAAACGCAGCCGACCAAATCGTCTACGCAGCCGAAAAAGCACTCCGCGAGCACGGAGATAAGGTGAGCGAGGATATCAAGAAGAACGTCCAGGAAAAGATCGAAGCCGCCAAGGCGGCTCGAGCCGGTACTGACGCAGCGGCAATCAAATCCGCTGCCGAAGCACTTTCCACCGCCATGAGTGCGATAGGCGAAGCGATGAGCAAAAATCAGCAAACCCCCCCGTCCGCCGAAGGCGGATCCTCCTCCGGAGGACAAGAACCGCCGAAAGACGAACAGAAACCGCCTGAGGAACCGAAAAAGGAATGACAAGCAGCCCCGCCTCGGCGGGGCTTTTGCTTTGGGAACGTATCCTTAGTACAATACTTCTCCGATATGAATCCCGCCCTTTCAAATTCATTTTGCAAATATGGTTTTACTAGTGTAGAAGGAGCGGGATGAAAAACTATTATGATATTTTAGGCGTCGCGAAGACGGCGACGGAAGAAGAAATCAAATCCGCTTTCAGAAAGCTGGCGCACAAATTGCATCCCGATAAAAAAGGCGGCGACGAGAAAAAATTCAAAGAGGTGAGCGAGGCGTACTCGGTACTCTCCGATAAAAAGAAGCGCGCTGAATACGATACCTACGGCAAGACCTTCGCCGGAGGCGGGGGGCCGTCCGCCGGAGGTGGATCCTCCTTCGGAGGACAAGGCGGATTCGGCGGCTTCGATTTCTCCAATTTTTCCGCCGGAGGCGGACCCTCCTTCGGAGGGCAGCAATTTGAGTTCGATTTGGGCGATATTTTTGGCGACGTATTCGGCGGCGGACAGGCCCGTACGAGGCGGGGACGCGACATTTCAATAGATATAGAGCTTGCCTTCCGCGAATCAATATTCGGGGCCGAGCGCCGCGTGCTGCTCACCAAGACGAGCCAATGTGACACCTGTGCCGGCTCCGGCGCAAAAAAAGGCTCGAAGCTCATCACGTGTTCCAACTGCAACGGCAAAGGCGAGATTCGCGAGTCACGCAATTCATTTTTCGGGACGTTTACGTCGGCGCGTCCGTGCTCGCGCTGCCACGGAAAAGGTCAGATACCCGAAACGGTCTGTGAGGCGTGCCGTGGCGAAAGCGTGCGCAAACGCGAGGAAGAGATACACATCGTTGTGCCTTCCGGCGTGGAGGACGGAGAGATGATACGTATGCCGGGACGAGGTGAGGCTGCTCCGGGCGCTACGCCGGGCGACCTGTACGTGAAATTGCACGTGAAATCCGACGCAAAATTCTCACGCGAGGGGAATAACCTCGTCACTTCGCTCCCGATTAAACTTTCCGACGCACTTCTCGGAGGTGAGTACCGTGTACAGACGCTCGACGGCGACGAAATGTTTACCGTAGAGCCGGGCATCGCTCACGGCGAAGTCATTCGGGTACGCGGCAAAGGCGTACCGCACGGTCGCGCCCGCGGCGATTTATTGGTACGTGTGGATATCGAATTCCCAAAAAAGCTTTCGAGGCATGCGCGCGAACTCATCGAGAAGTTGAGACAAGAAGGATTGTAAACAGCCCGCCCTGAAGAACCTGCCTCAAAAGGGTATAATGCGCTGATGAACGTCGCCTCGATTTCTTCCGTGTTTGCCAACTGGCCGACAAACTGGATAATCCTCGGGTTCATTGCCGTCGTCATCGCTGCGGAATGCTTGCGTGCCGGGACAAATCGCGCGGTATCGCTCGCTCTTGCGCTACCGCTGGCCTTCCTTATTTTGAGCGCGCTGCCATCTGCGGCGTTCCTGGGTAGCATTCTCGAGAAGGCGCAGACCCAAATGGTCCAGGCAATTATTTTGTTGGCGCTTGTTGTTCTCGCTTACATTTTGACCTATCGCATTCTCGGCTTCTACAGCGATTCGTCGGGACAGCCCGTGCAATCGCTTCTCGCCGGCGTGGCTACGACGGCGATCCTCATCGTGCTATGGCTCCAAGTCCCCGGCCTCACGTCCCTCTGGCATTTCGGTGATCAGGTACAGGCCGTATTCGGCGAAGCCTACCGCTTCTGGTGGCTTGCAGGCGCATATATAACCCTCGCCGCCGTCCGCAGCTAAAAGTGATATAATTCGAGAATTATGGCAATGCATTTCGGGGAACACGTGATGGTTGACGGATATGGCGGAAGCCCCACGCTTTTGGACGACAAAAAAATCGTGCGTGGCTGTCTCGATGAGCTGTGTGAGCTCATGAAAATGTACCAGCTAGGAAAGCCTCAGGTATATCGCGCACCGGACAATCATATGAAGGATCCGGGTGGCTGGAGTGGATTCGTTGTCATCGCAGAGAGTCACATCAGCATTCACACTTTCCCACGCCGTAAATTCCTAACGGCGGACATTTACACATGCAAGAATGGGATCGACGCGAACTTCTTTAGCGACTTTCTCAAGCGTAAATTCAAGTTGGAAGAAGTCGAAATGAGCCTTGTTGAACGCGGATTGAAATATCCTGACCACAATATTAATTAGCGAGCGTCGTTCTGTAATTTACCTCATTTCAGGCGGTCGGTACGCGATAGTCCAATCAATTCAAACAAGCATAAAGTCTCACGTATACATATGAGCTGGTTCTTTATAGCGCTTACCGGTACGTTCTTGTATGCGCTCTCAAACCATATCGACAAAATCCTGTTGGAGAAATACTTTAGGGGACGAGGTGTCGGCGTGATCATTCTCTTCTCTTCGCTGCTTTCCGTATTCGTACTGCCGTTTCTCTATCTTGCGGATCCGTCAGCGTTACGCATGGACGCTACAAGCATCCTCGTTCTCGCGGGGGTAGGTACACTACACATATTGGTGCTGTGGTTCTATCTGCTTGCTCTAAGAGACGAGGAGGCGTCAGTTGTCGTCATATTTTTCCAACTCGCACCTGTATTCGGACTCGTGCTTGGCTTTTTTCTCCTCGGTGAAGTGCTGACACGGATGCAGCTGATCGCCATGGCGGTCATCATTCTTGGAACGACGGCCATTTCCTTCGAGATAGATGCAGAAAATAATTTTAAGCTTCGTAGGGCAACTGTTGCGTACATGCTCGCTGCTACCTTCTTTTGGGCGCTTGGCTCTGCCGTCTTCAAGGGGGTCGCACTTGAAGAGAATGTGTGGCGATCGTTGTTCTGGGAGCATCTCATGCTCACGCTAATAGGCATTTGCATTTTTCTATTTATTCGCTCCTACCGCACTCACTTTCTTACGGCGTTACGGAGTAATTCCGGGGCCATCCTGTCGCTCAATGTCGCAAACGAGTCCCTGTACATACTGGGGAATGTAATACTTTCCTTCGCATTCTTACTTTCGCCCATTGCTCTCATACTTCTTACCAATTCTTTTCAGCCGGTCTTCGTCCTTGCTTTAGGTATATTCCTGACACTGTTCTTCCCGAAAATATCGGCAGAGAAGATACATGTTAAGCACATATGGCAAAAGATTATTGCTATCTGCATTACCGCAATTGGGACCTACCTCTTGTTCATTTCATGAGGTACCATGTACGGTACTAACGGTCCGATATCAATAGACTACATGTAACAACCTATGGATAAGCGTTCAAAAATCTTACTTGCTCTGCTTTTTATTGCGGTCGCCGTTTCCATATACCTTACGTACGACCGCGCAATCGTGCGCAATGACTTCGACGCATTCGATTCTGAAGCCCAGGAAATTTGAGGACCCTCCCGGCTATAGGCCCAAGAGGACGGCCGCTATCCAAGGGAACGCTACGGTCACATCGCTCTGGATAACTTGGTAGTAACTTTCAGTGGAAAGTTTATCCCACGTGATTTTTTCTTTTCCACCCGCGCCGGAGTAGGACCCATACGACATCGGCGAGGAGCCGATTTCAATAAAACCCGCCCAATCCCGAATTTTGCCACCAGGTTTCAAATCGTGTCTTAGCGACGGGACGACGCAGATGGGAAAATCCGCCGCAATACCCCCGCCCAGCTGTAGAAAGGCGATGGGAGAGTCCTTGCTCTCTTTCATGTACCAGTCGTACATGAGATGAAAGTATTCCAACCCGCTTTTCATGACGTCACCGTCCAGGCAGACATCTCCCTCTTTCTTATGTGGCCCGGCATAGGTGTAACCCGCAAAAATGTTGCCCATCGTAGAATCCTCAAACCCCGGGGTCACAATCGGTATATTTTTTTCAAATGCAGCATACGTCCAACAGTCGTCCGGGTTGGCTTTAGGGTCCGGGCCGATTAATTTGTCCGCGAACAATCTTCGGAAGTATTCATGCGGGAAGTATGCTTCCTTTTTGTCCTGCGCGTCTTTCCACATCTTGAGCAAATGCGGTTCCATGATACGCACACTTTCATCTTCGGGTAGAAACGTGTCCGTAATCCTACGCAGGCCGGCGTCACGCAACTCAGCCTCTTGTTCAGGGGTCAGCTCCGTATAGCGGGGAATGTTTGCGTAGTGTGAGTGCGCGACATAGCGGTAGTATGACTCTTCATGGTTGGCGGCAGTGGCGGATATCAAATGTACCTTGTCCTTTCTTATGAGTTCAGCCAACATCACGCCGATTTGAAATGAGCTTAGGGCACCCGCAAGCGTCACTACTAATTTGCCGCCATTCTCCAAATGATTCTTCAGCCACACTGCTGCACGCATAGTCGAGCCGCCGTTGCAGTGAAGCAATGTCCTCTCCGCAAATTTGCTCACCGGCATTGGACTATCCTTTACACCCGCACTCAGGGTACCCGCTGCCGCGGTATCGTCCGGTACAATGAGCCTCCTCAAGCCGGGCGAAAGCTTGTTTAGTTTACTCTTTTCCATATAGCATCTGCATGTCTAACGAACCGCTGATAGCATCGGGACCCCCGCGAAATGCGTAACAACGCATAAGCAAAGATTAGCATCTCCTTGGGGCGGAACAAAGTGGTATAATTCCCCGATATATGGAATCACTTTGCCCCTGGGAAGCAGCACAGTATTTCGTTTTCTCAAGCAATGTACCGCCCCTTCTGTACTATTCGCACCTAATCGCTATCCTAGCGGCGGTTGTCTTCGGTTCTATTCTGCTGCCGCAAGTAAGAGGCTCTTTGCCGGTCAAGTTATTCCTTTCCACGATCTTTTTTTTCAGTCTGTGGACAATCATCGACATTCCTCTCTGGGCACTGAACCTGCCCGACGTGGACTTATTCCTCTGGAGTTTGCAAGTTTTGGCCGAGATGTTTGTGTATATGTCTGCTTTTTATTTTGCGTACACATTTATTTTCCAGAAGGACCTGCAATTCCTACCCAAGGTCGGGCTTGTTATTTTGCTCGCCCCGATTATTGTATTGCTGCCGACCAATTATTTGTTTACGGGTGTAGATCTTTCGACGTGTGTCATTTCCGAGAATTCACTGCTTAATTTCGTCTTTACCTATGGGATTGAAATATTCCTGAGCCTGCTCATCCTCATCGTGAGTTATGAGGGTATTGTCAGGGAACCCCGGCGGAAAATGGAGATCGCCCTTTTTACGACCGGCATTCTTATCTTCCTGCTAGCCTTTTCCTCCGGAAACATTATCGGGAGTTGGACCGAGAACTGGAACGTAGCGCAGGCCGGATTATTCGGTATGCCGGTCTTTATCGCCCTTCTTACTTACACTGTCGTTAAGTTCAAGGCGTTCAACATAAAACTTATCGCCACGCAGGCGCTTGTAATCGGAATTGCCGTGCTCATTGGGGCGCGGATGTTCTATAGCACGACAACAATCGGGACTATTTTGTCCGGAGTTACGTTGTTCGCCTTTTTGATCAGCGGCATCTTCCTTGTCCGGAGCGTGAAGAGGGAAGTCGCGCAGAGGGAGTTGATACAAAAGCAGGAGCAGGAGCTTGAGGTGGTGAATAAGCAGCAGGAAAATCTTTTGCATTTCATCAGTCACGAGATTAAGGGCTACCTCACCAAGAGCGAGGCGGGATTTGCGGCTATCTCGGAAGGGGATTACGGCGCAATACCGGAGAAATTGCAGACTATGTCGAAGGCTGCGCTAGCGGACGTCCGTAAGGGAGTTCGGACCGTTATGGAAATATTGGATTCTTCAAATCTAAAGAAGGGAACAACCGCTTATACAATGCAACCATTCGATCTCAAAAAAGCAATACTGGATGTTACAGAACATCTCAAACCAGCGGCTGACGAGAAGCACATCGGTATAGACATTGCCATAGCAAACAACGAGAACTATAGGCTCAACGGCGACGAAACGAAACTCCGTCAGCATGTGATACGCAATCTTGTGGACAATGCCATCAAATACACGCCCAAAGGCACAATACGAGTGGAGCTTTCCGACGGCAACGGGAAAATCCACTTCTCGGTCAAAGACAGCGGCGTCGGCATCACGCCCGAAGACATGAAAAACCTCTTTACGGAGGGTGGCCACGGCAAAGATTCCATCAAGATAAACGTCCACTCCACAGGCTACGGCCTCTTCATAGCCAAGCAAGTGGTAGAAGCACACGGCGGCAAGATCTGGGCCGAATCGGAAGGTGCCGGCAAGGGCTCGCGGTTCATCGTCGAGTTGCCCGCGTCGGCTTCGTAATCCACAGGAGTCGCAGGAGAGCGGCTTGCATTTATGAAGAAAACCGCTACCATCATCACTTAACAGCTAGTCTTCGGAAGTGATGGGGTTGATGTAGACCCGAGTAAGAGATATATGAACTCTAAAGGCGATATCGCCGTGATATTCGATTTTAATAGGACCATTTACGACCCGGAAACGGGCGGTATGCTGTCGGGCGCTCGCGCGGTACTGGATACTTTGCGTGCCCGTGCGGTGCCCCTGTATCTCGTTTCAAAGGCCGACGAAAGCCGGCCCCAGCTCCTTGAGGAGTTGGGTGTCAAGGACTTCTTTACCGAATCGTTCTTCGTAGAGCGGAAAGACCCGACGCTCTTCTTCGAGATCTTGAGGCGGGCCGACGTACACCCCAAACAGATGTATGTCGTCGGCGACCACTTGCACAAAGAAATCCGCTGCGGAAACCAGTGCGGAATGCGCACTATCTGGCTCAAGCGCGGAAAATTCGCGGATCTCGAACCCGCTATCGAAGCCGACCACCCCTGGAAAACCGTGGGTGAGATGGACGAGGTGCTTGGTCTTATTGAATAGATACCGCGCGAGCACCGCACTGCCTGCACAGCAAACAGGTAGCGCGATGCCCGAGAGGCATCAAGATCTTTTCAGCTTAACTCACCCGGAGAAAGGAACTCACGATGACTTCGCACACGCTCGACCTCGGCTTCACCGCGAGGCAGGTCGAAGACTGTCTGACAAGTATCGGCTACTGGGGAACTGCCGCGAGGCGCGAGCATCACGCCTGCGTCCTCACCCCGTCTGCCTACGTGCTGCGGGAAGAACGGCAGCTGATCGAGCAATCGACGGCGCTGTACGCGGCCGTTGGGAAGCTCGAGACTACGCTCGCCGCCCTACCGCGTCTGCGGCGGATCGACCACCGTCAGTCGCAGCTTCTCCGACTTGCAAGAAGTGCCTCACACGGCCTCTTGCAGCCGGGGGAAGACCGCGCGACTGACATCCCACCCATCGTCAAGCTCGACATGGTACGGGATGCCGCGGGGAATTGGCACGCCGTCGAAGTCGACACGTACAATCTCCGCCCGCTCGGTGTAATCGCGCTCGTGGATGCGATTGCAAAGTACGGGCTACACGAGCCCGCCTACTGCGTGGTATCGCACCTCGCAGCGACGCTCGGCAACGACCGGCAATGGACTATCGTCGTTTCCGAGAAGGAGCGGTGCTACAGAGCAGCGTACGAAACGCTCGCCTCGCTCCTTGCTAAGATGGGAACCTCCGTCAGGCTCCTGGGCGAAGAGGAGGCGGCACATAATCCGTCGCTGCTCAAGTGCAGAGACGGACCGCTTCACCTCCTGGCAATCCCGGAATCGCTGGACCGCCATCCGGGGGTCCGCGAGCACCTTTTGGCGGAGTACCGTGCCCGGTCTGTGAGGACACTGTACCCGCCCAAGGCGTACCTGGGGTCAAAGGCGTTCCTCCCGTTCCTCGCTTCACAAGAGCGTGTGAACGGGTCGATCCCTGCTACGGCCCTTCTTACCGGCAACATCGCCGACTGCACCTTCTCGAGGCCGAGGACGGGTGAGCGGATCATCTTAAAATCCGCGCATTCGTCCGGTAGCAAAGGTATCGTCCGGCAGTCGAACGAACCTTCGTTCCAGAAGACGGTCGCCGAGGAAGGGCGGGCACGGACCCCGCTTTGGGTCGCACAACAGGAAGTATCGCAAGAGCCAATTCCTGTCGTCGTGTTCGCCGGCAACAAACGGGTCGTCAGATCGTACTACTTGCGTCTGACGGTCTATGCAACCCAGGGTGGCATCGCCGGAATGAAGATGACCGGTCGCCCCGAGGAGATCGTCCACGGAGCGCCCGACGCCATCCAACTTCCCATCATCAGGGCGCCGCGGTGGCAACAATACCTGTCATCGATGTGCTAGATGTTACACCCTCGCCGAAAGGCGGGGGTGTCCTTATATAGTCGGAACCGTACGGTGCAAGCAAAGGGGCATTTTATGTTCTTTCTTACACCGTCTAATTCTCATCCCCAGCCTGTGGGCCAGGAGCTTGCAATTCCAGGTCTTGGTGCTAGCCTTATCGCTTAACAGATAGACCTCGCCGTTATCGGGCAAAATGAGCTGTCAGGAGCTGGGAAATAGAGTGAGCGCAGGAGGCGATATCGCCGCCGTTTTAAGTGTTAACCGGACCATGTACGGCCTTGCTACGGCAACGTCTTCTCAATAGAGTATGCATAACGAGACACGCAGGAGGGCCGGCACGACACCAAATCAACGCCTTAAGCAGATGCGGCGTCTTCTTGCCTTGAAGCCGCTCATCCGCGGCATCGAGGTACACAGTGGTCTCACGGGACTTATTGTAGAGCATACGTTTGTCGCAACGGGAAGCAAGCGCAAGGAATTCGATTTTATGTGGTTGTCGAGTCTCACCGACTCCACCGCGAAAGGAAAGCCGGATATCGAACTAGTGGACTCGACTTCCCGATTCAACACACTCCACGACATCCTCGAGGTGACGACTAAGCCGGTCATCTATGACGGTGACACCGGCGGTCTTGCGGAGCGCTTCCCGTACCTTGTGCGTACTCTCGAGCGTCTCGGCGTCTCGGCCGTTATCATTGAGGACAAACGCGGATTAAAACAGAATTCGCTTTTTGGCACGACCGTCGATCAGGATCTTGAAGAAGTACCGGCATTTTGCGCTAAAATCCGCGCCGGCAAAAGGTCACAAGTGACCCGTGATTTCTATATCATTGCAAGAATTGAGAGTTTGATAGCGGGTAAGGGAGTCAGCGATGCGCTAACGCGCGCTCAGGCTTATATTGCTGCAGGGGCTGACGGTATCATGATTCACAGCAGAGAAACGAATCCAGATGAGGTGCTGGCGTTCTGCAGGCGATACGCGAAGCTGAAGAGGCGGGTCCCACTAGTCGCGGTTCCAAGCACATACAACTCCATTACAGAGAGGGAGCTGCAGAAAGCGGGGGTGCAGATCGTCATCTATGCTAATCACCTTTTGAGAAGTGCATATCCGGTGATGGTAAAAGTGGCGGAAGAAATATTGATGCACGGTCGCTCTGCTGAAGCCTCGCAGAAATACTGCATGCCCATTCAAGATGTCTTGACGCTTATCGACCACAAGAAGTATGGTACGCCCTGAAGCGATCTTTGACGCACTGAGGGATCAGGGCGCACAATTCTTCACCGGCGTGCCTGATTCGCTCCTTAAAGATCTTTGCTCTTATATCGCGAACCGGTGCGACCCGAGCACACATATCATAGCTGTAAACGAAGGGTGTGCCGTCGGACTCGCCACGGGGCATTTTCTCGCAACCGGCAGACCGGCAGTGGTATATCTCCAGAACTCCGGGCTTGGCAACGCAATCAATCCGCTTTTGTCACTTGTCGATCCCGCCGTGTACGGTATCCCCATGCTTCTTATCATCGGCTGGCGTGGTGAACCGGGGGTCGCAGATGAGCCGCAACACTGTGCGCAAGGTCCCGCCACCATTCCGTTACTCAACGCGCTTGGAATTCCAAGTGAAATCCTTCCGGAAGATGAGTCAACTGCAGCGCAGTTGGCGGCTGAACTGTATAAGCGCGCAGCCAAAGAGGGCAGACCTCTGGCGCTTGTTGTGAGAGCAAAAACGTTCACCAAAGAACCTCCTGTACGAAAAAGGCCGTGCCAGTACCCCCTCTCGCGTGAGGCCGTACTTGCCGTATGTGTTTCTTCTTTGCCCAGAGCCGCGGTTACCATTTCAACGACGGGCAAGCTTTCTCAAGAGTTGTTCGCAATGCGGGCCAAGGCGGGCGACCACGGGCAGGACTTTCTTTCCGTCGGGGCCATGGGGCATGCGTCTCAGATAGCGCTCGGTATCGCCCTTGCACAACCTACGCGTCCCGTATATTGCTTTGATGGGGACGGCGCGGCATTGATGCATCTCGGTGCTTGGGCGGCGATTGGACAATTCGCTCCACGGACGTATCGGCACATAATCTTCAATAACGGCGCGCACGAATCAGTTGGCGGCCAACCGACGCTCGGCTTTGAAGTTGACTTCGTGGCCATAGCCCTCGGATGCGGCTATCGCTTCGCGAGGTCAGTCTCACAGCTAACAGACCTTCAGGCCGCGCTTGCCGAACTTGAAACAGTGCACGGCCCCGCGCTGCTTGAGATACGCGTTAATCTTGATATCCGTCCTGATCTTGCACGCCCGACGCGCACGCCCTCTGAAACTAAGTGGGCCTTTATGCAACGTCTCGGTTCACTCGGAGCGTCTCTATAAAATCACGCCTTTCTGTCAGCTTCCTGTTGGAGGATAGCAGTTTCTATTTGAGTTACCACGTCGCTCACTTGTGCGGTATTTAACGAGTCAAAGAGCGGAAGGCCTATGTGTTCCTTAACCCTTGTTTCGGTTCCCAAGGGGTTTCTCTCTTTCGGCTGCGTAAGAAAGGTCGGAACGCTACTCAACCCCCACTCGCGATAATGTTCGAGCGACCCTTCCATTCCCATGATATCGCCGGATGAATGTATGATCGCTTTCACCGCTGACCGCAATTCGGCATCCTGGAAAAAGGAGGGGATGTTTGCTTCTATGATGTCGCCGCCGAACTCCGCGACAATGATATCGGGCTCGTCCTCGTTTAATTTGTTGATAAGAGTCTTTATTGCTGGGATATAGCGCTCCGGTGTCGTGTACGTAGACGGCAGACCGACTTCGGGAAAATCATGGAACGTGTCTGCGCCTGCATCTCGAAGCGCTAACAGGTCGCGGTAACGCCCCGTCCCGGCCACTTTTGTCGCGGCGACCTTCAGTCCGCGGGATTTCAATTCTCTGATCAGCGCGGACGCAGTCGTAGTTTTCCCGACTTCAGCGCCCGTACCGCAGAAGGCTATGATGGGCGCGGACGAATTCAATGCATTTTCCCACGGAGGGAAGAGGTCACGCAGATTCAGCGGAGTATCTCCCTTCGCAAGGAGGCCAAGAACTCTCAGTTTAGTCGCACGCTGGCCCATTCGCGCGGGTATGGACTCTGCTTTCCCCACGATGCCTCCGTGAGCAAGAAGATCGACTTCTCGTTCGGCATTCAAATCCCAGCCGTCACCCGGAATTCCGCCGTACTCAGACGTGCCGGTATGCCTATGACCGAAGACTACCAAGACCTTGTCGCCCTTTACGAGCCCCTCGTCCCTCCCGTATATGTTTTCGATCTTCTTCGTAGAACCTGTCGGATCCACTACTTCCGCCAATGCGACGTCGCCCTCATGTCCGACGCCGGTCTCGACAAGAGAGAGACCCTCCCAGGAGAGATCATTTCTACGGATATTCGATGAAACGACCTTAATTTGATGACCTGCAATTTCGATTTTTGTGTGCGGCTCAACGTCCTGACCCGCCCGCATTACGTCCCGCAGCGTACGAAGCCGCTGCTGTACCCCGGGCGATGCATCTCCGCCTTGCGATTCTTTGAGCAAGTGCAAAGTCTCCAATGCAACTCGTAATCTTGGTTTGTGCCACTTTCTGAAATACTCAGTCGAATTTTCCAGGAAGGAATCGGTAACTTCTCCTTTGAATAAAGGCTGACCGAGAGCCGCCTCGACCTGCTGAAGGGCCGATCTCTTTTCTTGAACAGGAAATTCTCGCATTTTCATAATATCTATGAGTGCTTATCGCAGAATTAATCCCAATGCTGACACAACACATACTATCACGGCCGCGTAATAAAAAATGTCATTCGTGACGTATCCGAGCACCTTCTTTCCGGTCCATGACCCGACTATCGCAATAACAAGAAAGGGTATGGACTGTATAAGTATTGTAACCGTAATAATGCCCGAAAACGCATAAATGCCGATTTTGGGGATGTTCATAAAGAGTGATGTGGCAGCATATGTCGCAACGTATGACTCTTTAAGGAGGCCCATGCTCAAAAAGAGTGGCCCTTTAACCAGATTGCCGCTACCCAACGCGCCGGAAAAGATGCCGTAGAGAACTCCCCATAGAGGCATCGCCCCTGGAACCGCGACCTGCTCACCGCGATACCGAAGTTTCAACGCATCGCCGAGCACGAACGCAATCATGCCTACACCGAGAATTTTCCCAAAGAGGTCGGCAGGCAGGTACACCAGCAGCGCCGCCCCTAACGCCACCCCGGGCAGCGCCCATAGTGTCATACGCGATGCAACCGCCCACTTAATATGCTCCTTGAAAAATACTAGCTTCGTGACATTTTGGAACAAAAAATAGAGAGTCGTGATTGCAACAGCCTCCTTCGGCCCGAAGTAGAGAGCGGCGAGCGGTATGAGCACGGCTCCGCTTACACCGAACGCGCTCGAAGATATCGATACGAGTAGCGCAATGAGGTAGAAGAAAAATTGATTTTGAAAGTATGCGCCAATAAACTCGACCATATATATTATTTGCCGCGAAGCAATGATACCATTTCTCCTGGTGACTTAACGGAATTGTGCATACCTAGAGGTACATATCTCTGATAGAATACAGCCCATATGGCGCAAAGACGGCTTTTTACAGGTTTGCAGCCCTCCGGGGCTCTTCATATCGGCAACTATCTCGGCGCCTTGAAGCAAACCGTAGAATTGCTCAAAGATGCCGACGGATTGGTGATGATTGCCGATTATCACGCCCTTACGACCTTGAAAGACACGAATGGTCTGCGGAAAAATATTACCGACGTGGTCCGCGATTACGTCGCTGTCGGAGTGGACCCCAAAAGGACGATTATCTTCCAGCAGTCGTCTGTCCTGCAACACACGGAGCTCGCGTGGATATTCGACTGCCTCGTCACGGTGCCGTTCCTCATGCAGGCGCACGCATATAAGGATAAGGTGGCAAAAGGTCTCGACGCCAACGCAGGACTCTTCACGTACCCTATGCTCATGGCGGCGGATATTTTGCTCTACGACACCGACATCGTGCCTGTGGGCGCCGACCAGAAGCAACACGTGGAATACGCGCGCGAGGCGGCGACGAAATTTAATATCGCGTTCGGCGAGACCTTCAAAGCACCGCAAGAGAAGATTCTCGACGCCGTAGCGGTCGTCCCCGGCACCGACGGCAAAAAGATGAGCAAGAGCTACGGCAACACTATTCCGCTCTTCGGCTCAAAGGATGAGATCCAAAAGGCGGTCATGAGCATAGTCACCGATTCGAGCGGGGAGAGCCCTGAGAACGTCTACAACATCCACCGGCTCTTCCGGAGCGGTGACAGCTTGGCCAATCTGTACAAAGAGAACAAAGGAAAATACAAAGCCCTCAAAGATGCTCTCGTCGAAGATATCGAGGAGGTCATCGCCCCGATGCGGGAGAGGCGGGCGGGCATCACCGACGCGAATGTAAAGGCAATACTGAAAGACGGCGGCGACAGAGCGCGTGAGCAAGCGGAAAAGAAAATGGCAGACGTCCGGCAAAAAGTCGGCGTAACAATTTAGTATGGAGCGAACATTCATCAAAGATTTGGCAGAGCACGTAGGGGAGTCGGTCCTTATCAAGGGCTGGGTATCGGTACGCCGCGACCAGGGCAAGATGGTCTTTTTTGATTTCCGCGATATGACGGGCACTGTGCAGGGCCTCGTGACACCCGGAAGCGCTGCGATAACGACCGCGAAAGAGACGAATCGGGAGAGCGTCGTTGCGGTTACGGCCACAGTGCAAGCCCGGCCGGAGAAAAACGCACAGCCGGGAAAGACGAACGGCACCATCGAGCTTCTTATCGAGGCGATAGAAATACTGAGCCCCGCCGCAGTCGTACCTTTTGAGGTCAACGAGGACACCTCCGGTATCGGAGAAGAGACCCGGCTCGCGCACCGTTATCTCGACCTGCGCTCGGAGCGTATGCAGCGCAACATCCGCCTTCGCAGCGAGCTCGTCCGGCGATGCCGCGAATATCTCTTCGGCGAGATGTTTACCGAAATAGAGACGCCGCTGCTTACCGAATCAACGCCCGAAGGTTCGCGTGATTTCGTCGTGCCGTCGCGGCTTCATCCGGGCAAATTTTACGCACTGCCGCAGTCGCCTCAGCAGTACAAACAACTCCTCATGGTCGGTGGATTCGAGCGGTACTTCCAAATAGCGCGGGCGATACGCGATGAAGACCTCCGCGCGGACCGCGGCTTCGAGCACACTCAAATAGACATTGAGATGTCGTTCGTCACACAAGAAGATGTGATGAATACCGTCGAAGCGATGGTCACGCAGGCCGTCGAGGCGATGGGATACACCGTCAAGGAAAAACCGTTTCCGCGCTTCACGTACGTCGAAGCGATGGAGAAATTCGGGGCGGACAAATTCGACCTTCGAACGGAGGAAGATAAACAGAACGGTGTTCTCGCATACGCATGGGTCCACCGGTTCCCGTTCTTCGAGAAAACTCCCGAAGGCGGATGGACATTTACACACAACCCGTTCTCAATGCCTATTCCCGAGCATATCGGGCAGCTTCTCGAAAAGAAGGACGTCGGAGAGATACTCACGACCCAGTACGACCTCGTGTGCAACGGATACGAAGCGGGCGGCGGCAGCATCCGCGCGCACAAACCGGAGATACTGAGGGCGGTCTACGAAACGATGGGCTACTCCGCCGAAGAAACCGAGGAGCGCATCGGGCACATGTTGAAAGCCTTTGAATTCGGTGTCCCGCCCCACGGTGGGATCGCGCTCGGTGTCGAGCGCCTTATCATGAATCTCACGGGCGAAACGCAGCTGCGCGAGGTCCAGGCGTTCCCCATGACGCGCGGCGGCCAGACCTCCGTCATGAAAGCGCCAAAAGAACTCACAGGAGAACAGCTCGCAGAGCTTGGCATCCAGATAAAACCAAAACCCGCATCATGACCGGACGCTTTGCACTCAGCACGGAAGTATTCCAAGGGCCGCTTGAGACGCTCCTCAACATGATAGAGGACCGCAAAATGTCCATTTCCGACGTCTCGCTCGCGGAAGTGACGGATGCGTATCTCTCGTATGTGGAAAAACTGCCTGAGCTTCCTTTGGGGGAGACCGCGCAGTTCATTTTGGTCGCATCAACGCTTTTGCTTATCAAATCCCGCGCGCTTCTTCCGTCACTCGAACTTTCCTCCGATGAACGCGAGTCCGTCCAGGAGCTCGAACGTCGTCTCGCGCGCTACGCGGTAATTCGCAAATCAGCAAAGCTTTTACGCAAAACGTGGGGGAGCAACCCGCTTCTTCTTGCGTACCGCGCGCCACTGCGAGAGCCCATATTCAGGCCCGGCAACGCGGCACTTGGGACCGTAGCAGGCGCCGCGATGCGGCTCGTGAGTATTTTGCCGAAGCCCGAAGCTCTTGCGCAGGCCGCAGTTGCACCTATTCTCGCTTTGGAAGATGTGATAAAAAGCGTACGCACGCGACTCGTGAGCGCAATACGCACGACCTTCCGCGAGATGACCAAGTCGCGCGATAGGCACGAGGTAATAGTCTATTTTCTAGCGATGCTTGAGTTGGTACGCTCGGGCAGCGCGAGTGTCACGCAAGAACGCCTTTTTGAGGATATTACTATTGAATTGGAGAATACTACCGCCCCGCGTTATGGCACCTGATATGAACGAACTCACCGCACGCGCGCAGGCATTTCTTTTTAGCGAGGGTGGAGCGCTCACGCTGCGCAAACTCGCCCAACTCTTGGAAATCAAAGAGTCGGCGTTACCGGAGGTGCTGAGTACGCTGAAAAACAGACTTGAAGGCACGGGGCTCACTCTTATAGAGACAGACACCGAAGCCTCCCTCGTGGTAGACAAAGACACTTCTCCCGCCATCCAAAAAGCATTCGAGCGTGAGCTTGGTCGCGAAATTGGGGACGCGGGACTCGAAGTACTCGCCATAGTGCTGTACCGGGGCCCTTCGACCCGCTCGCAGATAGATTACATCCGTGGCGTGAACACGAGCTCGACCATTCGTAACTTGCTTGCGCGGGGATTAGTCGAGCGCACAGGCAACCCCGAGGACGGACGCGAGTATCTGTATCGTCCAACCGTCGAATTGCTATCACACCTTGGTATCCGAGATCGCTCGGAACTTCCGGATCGTTCGGAAATCGTCGCGGAGCTCAAGGCGTTTGAATCCCGTCCGACGGAACAGCTCTCAGATCAAGAGACGCAACACGTATGACGGACGACCAGAAGGCTCCGCAAGACACGAAGCCGGAGGCAGCACATGCTTTGGGGTCGGGATCGTTACCGCCGACTTCGCCCGAGCTTCACCTCGAGCAGCCCATCGCGCTTCTGCCGGAGCATGCGAGCGCCCCGCGCCTCTCGTTGCAATATCTTTCGGGCGCTGCGGCGCTGGTGCTTGTGTTCTTTGCAAGTGCTTCTCTTACCGTTGCCTATTTATCCGGCACAAATCCGGTTTCTGCCGCCTCACAAACCGCGGGTGCGGCAATTCCCGCAAAAGAAGATCCTTTCTCCACAGTGTCACTTATCGCGCAGAGCGCATACGTCCTCGACCTCGCCACGGGCAAAGTCCTGTATTCAAAGAACTCCGACGCGCAACTACCTCTTGCATCGCTTATCAAAGTACCCCTCGTTCTTACCGTCTTAGAGGCTCTACCGCCGGACCATATCATCACCATTCCGCCGCACACGACACCGGACGGTGCGGCGGTCCGTCTACCGGCAGGATTGCAATTCTCGACGCAGGAACTTATCAATTTCACTCTCGTCGCGTCCTCAAATGAAGGTGCGGAAATTCTCTCCACCGCCGCTGAGAGGGCGATGCTCTCTAAGTATCCCCAGGCAACCCCCGACAAAGCTGTCTTGTGGCGCATGAACGATATCGCAAAAGGTCTCGGGCTTGTTCATATGTTTTTTCTCAATACCAATGGTCTCGATATGAGCGATACTCAAGCGGGCGCGTATGGCTCCGCGCGCGACGTTGCCGTCCTATTCGGACACGCGGCATCGACCGCTCCCGAAATATTCGGGCAAACCTCGCGCGACACTCTCAAGATCAGGGCGGCGACAGGGGAGACGGTAACCGCCGCCAACACCGATGAAGCGCTTCCGGCAATACCCGGCATAATCATGGGGAAGACAGGCTATACGAGCCTCGCCGGCGGCAATCTTGCGGTTGTCTTTGAGGCGGGCCCGGCCCATCCGATCGTCGCCGTCGTCTTGCATTCCTCCCAAAATGGACGTTTTGAGGACATCAAGAAGCTCGTTGAGGCAGCTGTGGCCTCTATCGGATTCACACGCTAGCTACCCTTCCACAGGGCAAAATTTGACAGTCGGGGTACAATGGCAAAATATGGTCCCCGACCTCGTCCGCATACTCGTTCCCGCTGCCGTTGCTTTCGCCATAGGAATGGTGAGCACCCCGCTACTCAGCCATTATCTCTATAAATACAAGACGTGGAAAAAACGCCCAGGCAAACTAGCGTTCGACGGCAACACCGCGCATGAATTCAATCGACTTCATATCGAGAACGAGGTCCGCGCTCCCCGCATGGGCGGCATCGTGGTGTGGGGAAGCGTAGCTCTTACTATCTTTGGCATCGCCGCGCTCGCCAAGCTCTTTCCGGCTGTCGTAACGACAGACCTCAACTTTTTGAGCCGCAATCAGACGTGGCTGCCATTCGCGACCCTTCTTGTTGGTGCGTTCGTCGGGTTCGTAGACGACATGCTGGTCATCCGTCCGGAGGGAGAAGGTTTGCGCTTGCGTTATCGTGTCATCATCGTCGTCCTTCTTGCCTCGTTCATTGGCTGGTGGTTCTGGGACAAACTTGCTATGACCGCTATCAACATTCCGTTCGCCGCTCCGCTTGAGATTGGATGGCTCATCATCCCGCTTTTCGTCCTCGTATCGCTCGCGCTGTATGCGTCCGGCGTTATTGACGGCATCGACGGGCTTTCAGGCGGTGTCTTTGGGAGTATTTTTGCTTCTTATACCATCATTGCCTTTACACAGGACCAAATTGACCTTGCAGCATTTACTGCCTGCATCGTTGGCGGATTACTCGCATTCCTCTGGTTCAACATCCCTCCCGCGCGATTCTATATGTCTGACACCGGCACAATGGGATTGACGCTCGCGCTCGGGGCGGTCGCCTTTATGACAGACTCTCTCGGCGGAGGCGTCGGTATCTCCGTGCTACCAGTCATCGGGGCGCTTCTTGTCGTCACGGTCGCTTCCGATATCGCGCAGGTCGTTTCCAAAAAGTTCTTCGGTCGCAAGCTCCTGCGCATCGCGCCGCTGCATCACCACTTCGAGGCTATCGGATGGCCCGGTGAGAAAGTCGTCATGCGTTATTGGGTGCTTTCTGTGGTCTTCGCGTTCGCGGGCGTCATCATCGCCCTCAGCGCGTTGCCCGTACAATGAATCCCGCCCTTTCAAGTAATCCTATGGTCCATAATTACTTTAGCGGCGTAGAAAGAGCGGGATGAAACACGCACGCATAGACAAGCCGCTCACGTTCATCATTTTTGCCCTGCTCCTCGGGGGATCCATGATCTTTGTTTCAGCTGCATTCGGCGTTCTCGGTCGGGGATTTTCCAGCATTACATCCGTTGCATTCAATCATCTTGTCCTCGGGGTGGGAGGTGGCATGGTGCTTCTCCTCATCGCGCTCAATATCAACTACCGACATTGGCGGCAATTTGCTCCGTATATTTTTGCTTTCGCGCTCGCTGCAATGCTGCTCGTTTTCGTTCCTAATCTCGGGTTTGCGCACGGGGGAGGGCAGCGATGGATAGTCATCTTCGGGGTGTCATTCCAACCGTCGGAGCTCTTGAAAATAGCAAGCATCTTCATCGCCGCGGCGTATTACTCGGCTATACGCTCAAAAGCCGAGACGTTTACGTGGGGTGTCGGAGGGCTCGCTGCGATACTCATCGCTCCGATAGTCCTCCTTGTCATGCAGCCCGACATCGGGACGCTCGGCATTATCTGTATGAGTGTCGTGGCCGTTTTCTTCGCAGCGGGGGCACGGATGCGCGATGTCGCCATTCTTTTGTGTGTTGCGCTTATCTCGCTCGCGGTACTCGCGTATATGAAGCCGCATGTGCAGGAGCGTATCGTTACGTTCTTCAATCCCGCTCAAAATCAACAAGCAGAAGGCTATCAGATCGCGCAATCGCTTATCGCTATCGGCTCCGGTCAGGTTTTCGGCCGCGGCCTCGGGCAGGGAGTGCAAAAATTTACCTATCTGCCGGAAGCGATGGGGGATTCGATATTCGCCGTCGCAGGAGAGGAGCTTGGCTTTATCGGTTCCACCATTATCGTCTTACTCTTTCTCGCGCTTGCGCTGCGAGGCTACGTGGTCGCTGCACGCACATCGGATATGTTCGGTGGGCTTCTCGCGGTCGGCATTTCCACCTATCTCGCCGGAGAAGCCTTCATTAATATCGCGGCAATGCTGGGGCTTGCACCGCTCACCGGCGTGCCACTTACCTTTGTAAGCCAAGGGGGAAGCGCGATGTTGATATCGCTCCTAAGTGCGGGCATTTTGCTCAATATCTCGCGCCACAAGGGCGTCAAATAACTCCTCTGTGACAAAAAAG
The DNA here is from genome assembly GCA_016217925.1 of Candidatus Kaiserbacteria bacterium. Lineage (GTDB taxonomy): Bacteria > Patescibacteriota > Minisyncoccia > Phycocordibacterales > UBA2100 > UBA10103. Next base: position 86,791 of record JACRFK010000003.1, on the reverse strand, counting down.
CACAGAGAACCGACCTATGTGCTTTTTTATCGCGTGGCACCATATAGCAAGTGAGTATGATAAAATACCCCGATGCGTATTGTCTTAGTCGGCGGGGGGACTGGCGGGCATTTTTACCCGCTTATCGCGGTCGCCGAGGCGATAGAAGAGATTTGCCATGAACGAACGCTCATCGAGCCGGAGCTCTATTACGTCGGCCCTCCGGCATTCGATGCCGAGGCTCTGCTTGAGCATGATATTACATTCGTCCCGACCTCGGCCGGCAAAGTGCGCAGATACGCAAGCGCGCTCAACATACTCAGCTTTTTCACGAATGCGGCCGGCATTATCCGCTCCACAAGACAGCTTTTTCGTTTGTATCCTGACGTCGTTTTTTCTACCGGCGGTTACGCCGCTTTCCCGACGCTCTTTGCCGCACGCATTCTCCAGATACCGGTCATCATCTACGACGCCGATGCGACGCCAGGGCGGGTTTCCTTATGGTCCGCGAAATTTGCGAAGTGGATCGCGGTCGCACATCCTACGTCTGCGGCAAAATATCCGGCACGGGTCCAAGGCAACATAGTCGCCGTAGGACATCCCATACGCAAAGCGATCATCCAGCCGGCAAAAGAAGGCGGGTATGAATTTCTAAAACTTGACCCGACAGTCCCGACCGTTTTTATTATGGGCGGCTCTCAGGGTGCTCGCACTATCAATGAGGTCGTACTCGACGCGCTCGGCGAATTGACCTCTCAATTCAACGTCGTACATCAGGCCGGGGTCGCAAACGTGCAAGACGTGAGCAGTGTTGCTTCCGTAGTCCTCAAGGATTCCCAATATGCAAATCGTTACAAGATGTTCGGACTTCTCAATACACTTGCACTGCGTATGGCAGCGGGTATCACTACCGTCGTAGTCGCACGCGCGGGCTCGGGTACCATTTTTGAGATAGCGAGCTGGGGCTTGCCGTCTATCCTCGTGCCGATACCGAAAGATGTTTCCCACGACCAGATCGAGAACGCATTCTCGTACGCACGCTCCGGGGCGGCGGTCGTCATCGAGCAACGCAATCTTACTCCACACCTTCTTGTGGCCGAGATAGACCGCATTACGAACGACGCCGTACTACGCGGGAAGATGTCTGACGCTGCCCGCACATTCGCGCGTCCGGATGCGGCTAGGAAGATCGCTCTCACGCTCCTTGAAACCTCTATTTCGCATGAGCCTGTATGACCGTCGTAACACGTTTTCCGCCGTCGCCGACCGGTTATTTTCACATCGGGGGGGCGCGTACGGCGCTTTTCAACTATCTTTTTGCGGCTCACGAAGGAGGTGCCATGCACCTGCGCTTTGAGGACACCGACACCGAGCGGAACAAAAAGGAGTATGAAGACGACATTCTCGCGGGAATGCGCTGGCTCGGGCTTTTGGGGAAAGACGAGTCTGCTATCTGGAGGCAATCAGAGCGCATCGACGTATATCGCGGCTACATCAAAAAACTGATCGAAAGCGGACATGCCTATGAGGCTGAAGCGGCGACGGATAATCCCGACAAAAAAATCGTACGTTTTAAGAACCCAAACACGACCGTTACGTTCGACGACCTCGTGCGCGGCCCCGTATCATTTAAAACGGAAGAACTTAAAGATTTTATCATTGCACGGTCCGTCGACGATCCGCTGTATCACCTAGCTGTTGTCGTTGACGACCACGAGACGGGCGTCACGCACGTCATCCGGGGCGAGGACCACATCTCCAATACACAGAGGCAAATACTCATGATCGAAGGTCTGGGGTTCAAAAGACCCGTGTACGCCCATATACCGCTCATCCTCGCCCCCGACCGCTCGAAGCTCTCCAAACGCCACGGGGCGGTTTCGGTCAATGAATACCGGAGACAGGGATTTTTGCCGCAAGCCTTCGTGAATTACCTTGCGCTTTTGGGCTGGAATCCCGGAGGTGAGCAGGAAGTCTTTACGCTTGAAGAGCTTGCCCGAGCCTTTTCCCTCGAGCGTGTTCACAAAAGCGGTGCTGTATTTGATACGGAAAAACTACTCTGGCTCAACCACGAACATTCGAAGCGTCTTACCGACGCGCAATACGCTGACCTTCTCAAAGAATTCACGGATGCAGATGTGACGAGGCTGCCCGTCGCACTCATCAAAGAACGCGCGCGGACGTTTGGTGAAGCCGCGGAGCTTATCAAAAGCGGTGAGTATGATTTTTTGTCTGAAAAGATAGGATACGAACCACACCTGCTTTTAAAAGGTGCAAAGACAGACGCGGCGACTGCGGCGAAGCACCTAAAGAAAGTGGCCGAGCTTTTAGGGAGTGTCTCAGAATTCAATAGCGACGAAATAAAGAGGGTGATTTTTCCTTACGCGACAGAAGAGGGGAGAGGTGCCGTACTATGGCCTTTACGTGTCGCCCTTTCCGGCCGCGAAAAATCCCCCGACCCCTTCATCATCGCCTCTCTCATCGGCAAAGAGGCTGCTATGCGCCGCATTGATTCGGCCTTGTCACACCTTTCGACCTTATGAATGCGGGAATAAGAGGAGCGGCCACGCTATCGGTCGGCGTGATCGCATGTGCCCTGGCTCTTTTTCCACTTGCGTCGTGGGCACAAAGCACGACCACCGCTCCGACATCCGCAGAAATACAAGGCCTCATCGACGCCCACAACACCCAGATAGCCGAGCTCGACAAGGAGATCGCTCAATACCAAGTACAACTCGATGCCGTCGGCACCAAAAAGAAAAGCCTTCAGAACGACCTCAACGAACTGAACCTGCTGCTCAAAAAAAGCGCCGCGTCCATTGCTTCGACGAAAAGCAAGATCAGCTCGACGCAATTGCAAATCAAACAGCTTGCGCAAGGCATCGCGGTAAAGCAAAGCTCCATCGATATTGACGCCGCCGGGCTCGCGGAGTCGTTCCGGCAAATGAATGAGTCGGACGAAACGTCGCTTGCCGTTCAGGTACTCGCTTCCGATGATATTGCAGACACCTGGCGCGAAATGGATTCATACCAAACGCTCCAAGGGGCTATCAACGAGCAGATTGCCAAACTCGCAGAGGAAAAACAATCGCTCGCTGAAGTAAAGAAAAAAACGGAAGAGAAACGCGCCGAGCTGCTCGCTCAGCAGAACACTCTCGTTGCCCAACAGGGCTCGTTGAATGCGCAAAAAAAGGCGCAGAGCGATCTATTGGCACAGACAAAATCCCAAGAATCCGCATACCAAGCGATATTGGCACAGAAAATTGCCGGAAAAACAGCGTTCGAAGCCGCACTCAACGACCTCAAGGAGCAGTACCTGCAGAATGTTGATCCTTCTCAAATCCTCACAGCGCGAAGGGGCATTCTTAAGTGGCCGCTCGACAAAATCCGACTGACACAAACCTTCGGGCAATCGGACTTTGCAAAAAGCGGCGCTTACAATGGCAAAGGCCATAATGGCATCGACATGGGCGCTCCTATCGGCACGCCGGTCAAAGCGGCTCTCTCGGGTACCGTGTGGGCCACAGGAAATACCGACCTCTATAAAGGCTGCTACTCAGCCGGCAAGTGGATCATGATAAAGCACCTGAACGGCCTCTCGACGCTCTACGGGCACCTCTCACAAATTTCTGTGGTGCAAGGTCAGAGCGTGGCGACCGGACAAATAATCGGCAACGTCGGAGCTACAGGATACGCCACCGGGCCGCACCTCCACCTGAGCGTGTACGTGACAGCCGTGACCAAAATCCTGACCTTCGGCGAAGCGACCAAGAGGACGTCCGCATGTTCGCGAGCAACCATTCCCATTACGCCTCCGGCCGGATTCCTCAACCCCATGGCGTACCTTCCTTAACGTTTTTTCCACTCTTCGATTTCCAATGCCCGCAATTCTATTTTTGATGCAGGCCGGAGTGTGCGCATAGATTTTTTCGGGGCAATAGGGGAGTGGCGAGAATCATCGAGCGCATCGACGAGCCATACGAGATCTTCTTCTTCCGTCACCCAACGCTCCGGCGCAAACTGCCGGAGATCATACGGCCTCGAATACGCGAGCATAGATTTCCTGCCGTTTTCCAACACGTATTCGTGCGCATACGACATCGCTAGCTCGCGTACTGTCCGGTAGATAGGGTCGCGATAGCGGAGAATCGCGTGATTGGTCTTGCTGATAGCGCCCCAAAGCCCGTTCTCTTTAAAAAGCGTTACGACATGATCCTCGTCGGAGGGCAGCGTCTGGAGGTCCAACAAAAGCGGCCGCTGTCCGTGATACGCAAAAGCCGCGGCAGCCAAAAGGGCCCCCTCAAAACAATGTGCAGTATGCTCGCGCAAAAGCCGCCGCGGCGACATGTACGTCTCGCCGCGAAGTTCAAAATTTATCGGAAGTTTGTCCAAAAAATCTTGAATTTTTTTTGCTGTCGCGAGTTTGGAAAAAATTTTGCGCTCGAGAGGGGAGAGTACCGCCCGAATTCTCTCCTTGTACATAGGCACAGTATACAGAATTATCTCTCCTAGAAAAAAGCCCCCGGGCAAGCTGGCCCGGGGTGAAGTTGGCACGCCCATTTTGGGGAACAGGGCGCCCACGCACCTCGCATCTTTCGCGTGAGAATCCTGAGGCGTGCAGGACTGCAGTCTACCTCCCGATTTCCGAAGTCAAAAGGGAAGCCAAGGGTCCCGGACCGCAAAACACGACCGTCGTGTGGGAGCTACTCAGTTGGACGTGGTCGCGCTGCTATCTCTTTCAATCTTTCCATTCGAGCGCCACCGTGGCGAACGATTGTCATATAAAACGTTGGATCTTTTTGCCACTGAAGTTCATTACTATCCAAGATATGCGCCGCAACGTCAGCAAGTTCCATACGGGGCATGTTCTTAATCCGTAACGCAATAGTTTCGTCCTTTTCGGAGAAATCCCTCAGATCGAGAATGAATCTCACAATTTCCCCGACTCTCTTGCCCATTTGCATCACACGCTCTTTGTTTGCGGAGACATAAGCAATGTCTCTTGCCAGCATCGCTTCATCAGTCAACTCGGCAGGTTGTGCATCAGCGCCCTGAACAGCGCCTCCGGCCAACGTATTCGGTTTTGCTACTTCGTCTTTTGGGGCACCCAATCCACTCGAAACAATCTTCGGTATCCAACTATTCGGTCGTTCCGCCATATGGAAACTATACCAGAAAATAGACGCTTCTGAGTCCCCCGATTTTTGGGCTTTTGGGTCATAGGGGAGCTGGGTCGACGGAATGCTTGGCTGGATTCCAGAAAAAGGCCGAGATGGGCTTGGGGGAGCCGGCGGCCCGGCAGACGGTCCTGAGGCTGTTTTGACCTCTTATACGGGGCTAGGAGACACGGGAGCGGCGGAAGTCGGGACTTTGTGCGTGCCGGAGGCAGGTCCTGGCGGGGATGCTTTATTTGTGCCTAGCTATACGTCGCAAAAGATATATTGTGCGACGTTGAGATATTAGGCCACAGACCACATTAGACCACTACCCTGTCAAGAGTAGTTGTCCCCAACACGAGTTCCGCGACGATGAAATAAATTCGATTGAGGGCAGTTGCGCGACAGCGATTGGCGGAATTCATTCCGAAGTTTAGCGAACTTCAAGCGGGGTCGCGCCCCGAACCTGTACAGGGTATCGTTGCCGTTCATCTGCCTCTCTCCCCTTTTAGTAGAGGTATCACCATTTTCCCACCTCGCCGCGGACGCCGTCGCGGTATGCTTCGATGCGGCGGCGGTTGGCCGGAGAGATCTCTTCTGGCAGATTATCAATATCAAACCAGCTGCGGCCCATTATTTCGATATTCGGCGTGAGGGCGAGGGAACCTCCGAAATCGCCCGTATAATAGACCGCCACCATATCTCCCCTTCCCCAGGTGCCCTTATATTTTCCTATTTCACCCGCGAGCGATTTCACGTCGAATCCCGTTTCTTCTTTCACTTCGCGTATAGCCGCTGCTTCGGGCGTTTCGTTTTTATTCACGCCGCCGCCCGGCAAGGTCCATGTCCACGGCGCATACCAATGAGTAACGAGAACGACCTTGCGGTCCTGTACGAGAATGACGCGCACGCCCTGAATGCTGCTCGTACGCAAAGAGGTCCAGTAGCGCACTGCGTGCACCACCGAAATTATAGTGAGCGAGAGATACATCCCGAATTTTCGGACGATACGCATACGTTTGAACTGTGAAATGTTACTTCCAGGGGATATCGAACTGGGCGAATTCCGGTAGGAGTTTGCGCCCGTATAGTAGACGTGCGACCACCTCTGCATGTGACAAGGCTCCTGTGAGCGCGTTGTGCGGCGACGGTTCTTCGGGGATGCCGCAGTAATTGAGTACCGCGTCGAGGTTTAATGCCGAGCGGCGATGTTTGACCGGCGGCTGGAGGCCGCGGTGGATCATATGCATGAATGCCATCGTGTGCGTGTCGAGTGTGCGGTGCGCGAACGGCCATTCTGTGTGTCCGGCTCTCTCTGCAGCTTCTTTCAGAAAGTCGCGGTCGAACGAAACATTCTGTCCGGCAAATGTCCGTTCTTCGACTCCCTCGCTCCACTGTAGGAAGGCATGGGTGAGGTCGGCCTCGCTCGGCTTGCTTTCGTCGGTCACCTGTTCGCGGGTAAAGCCATTCACATCGAGCGCCTCGTCCATGATGTGCGCACCATCCCAGACGCGGCATTCCATATAAAAACGGTTCGTGGGATTCGCGAGGTCGAGTGCCCCGAGGCTTACAATGGAGTGCTTCTTGGGCTCCACGCCTGTTGCTTCCACATCGAGGACAATCATGCAGCGAAGTATAGCGTATAGAGTATAGAGTATGAAGTACCTGTATTTTTTCCCGCCATACACAATACGCCATACTCCATACTTTCGTTTTATAGTCCTTTGCAGCCTTTGGCGGGCGAGTAGCCTGCCTTGCGTGCGGCTGCCTCGCTCTCGAACCACACCTTATTGGCAGCGTTTATCCTGTTGGCGCCCGTGCACCACGGATAGTAATAGGCGCTGCCGCCCCGGGCCGCGACATACAGGCCTCCGGGGGCTGCTGGACTTGGTCTTGCGTCCGTCGGGGCCTCAGTGATAGAAACGAGCGGTTTCGTGTCTTCCAGGGCCGAAAGCCGGCCGAGGCCGAAGGATGCGAGAGCGACCAGAAAGACGATGACCACAATGCCCCATTCGGCTATCCATCCCTCCCCGAAAACCTTGATTTTTAGATACCATTCGTGTATATTCTGCATGTTAGTTAATCATACAACGACAGCAATATGGCACATACCAAAGCAGGGGGAACAGCGCATAACCTGAACGATTCGAATCCGAAGTATCTCGGCGTGAAGCGCGCGGACGGCCAAAAAGTCGGTATCGGCGAGATTATCGTACGCCAGCGCGGCACCGCCATCATGGCCGGCAAAAATATCGGCGTCGGCGTAGATCACACCCTCTTTGCGATGTCTGCAGGCACCGTACGTTTCCACTCCAAGCGCAAGACCAATTTCGACGGCCGCTCAGTGCGCCGCCGCATTGTTGAAGTCGTTTAAACGCTCGCGATAATCGCGAGAACCATCTCCACCTTCGCCTTATCATAGGCGATTTTGAGCGCGTGCTCCCCTACTTCTTTGATGGGTTTCGGCAGGTCTATCGTCTCAAGCGGAATATGCACCTTTCTTTGTTCTTGAATCGCTTTTACAATATCCGCGGCAGTAATTGATTTGAAGAGCCCGCCTTTTTCTGTCGCTCGCGCACTCATTTCGATACGTGCACCATTCAGGCTGTGCACAGCTTCTGTGATAGCTTTATTCTGTTGTTCCTTTGCCTCCCCTTCCCTCTTTTGCGCAGCCAAATGCGCCGCGACTTTGTCGGGAGTCGCCTGTACTGCAAGTCCGCGCGGAATTAAAAAGTTGAGCGCGTAACCGTCGGCGACGTCTTTCATCGTGCCGTGCTGCGCCACTTTTGCGACATCCTTGAGAAAAATGACTTTCATCGAGCCATTGTAACAAAACGCAAGAAAATCCCCTATATCAAGGCGAGGCCTTCGATGGTTTATTATGCCTGTTCTTATAAAAGATGCGCTCCCGGTGGGCTGCCGGGAGCGCGATGTCGCTGTTTCTGAACAAAGCTTCAGCGTACGCGGCTCATTACTGCGCCAAGGGGAAGGAATGCCCCGAGGGCGCGATTACCCAATGCCTGGATGTCAGCGGTCGTGTACAGGCCAGCCGTCCATTGGTCTTTTGCCAACTTGACGGCATCACCAGTGCCTCTCAGCCATGACAGGCCTAAGGTTCCACTTCCTCCTCCCCCGCCGCTGAACTGCGTTCCATAGAACATGATGACGGCGGCGTCACCGTCGACACTCACTTGCCAGCGAGGCGTCAGTAGATGCTTCAGTTCCCAGATCACGCGGAACGCCCGCGCATCAAGACGGATGTGGTTTGGCATGCTTCTGCCAATTGCCACGTCGCCAAGGTCGAACTGACAGACTCTGTCGGCACCTATGTCACCGACGTTCTCAGTCCAGCCGCCGGCTTGTCCGATTTGGGCAAGGAAAGCGTGATGATTGAAGTCTCGTCTGCGATCAATGCAGACGATGTTTCCGACTCCACCGCCGAATTTTGGATTCAGGGCGTCTGCCAACCGCGCCTGAAGCGTCATTGGATTACGGATCCATCCCTGCATCACGTCAGCGGGAACATCTCCGCCAACGCATTCGATCAACGTGGCTGCGAACTTGCCACTCTGCGTGTCAAAGGTCTTATGTCGAGGCGTTGTTATCGCCATGACAGTTTTCTCCTTAAAGCTAGCGGGCTTTGCGGGTCATTCCGCTCACCTTAGCTCGCGCGACTTTACAATATATGAGGCCTTGTGGCAAGGTTGGACGAATTTTTTTATTTTGCCTTCAAAATTTCCACGGCCTTGTCCAGCTGCGGGTCTTTGTCGGCTTTCGCGTCCTCCTCTGTTAGCTCTACCTCCACATCGGGTTCGATGCCGTCCTGAGGTATGTGGACGCCGTCCGGCCCTACCCACCGCGCCACAGTAATCTTCAGTGCGGTCTCCGGAGTAATCTCCACGAGCTCTTGCACAGAACCTTTGCCGAATGTGTTGGTGCCGATAAGCTTCCCCACCCCGTGGCTACGTAGCGCACCCGCGAGAATTTCCGCGGCAGACGCCGAGCCGCGGTCCACAAGGATGACCATTTTCAGGTTGCTGTTGAAGACGTTGTATCCCAAAGAGCGATGAACGACATTTGCGGCATGCCCCGCATAATCTTCCGTGACGACAATTTTTCCGAGCGGCAAAAACCAGCTCGCCATGTCGACAGCTGCCTCCAGGTATCCGCCCGGATTGCCACGTAGGTCGAGGACGAGCGACCTGTTACCTGACTTTACGAATTCCCGCAGCGCATTGCGGAAAAGGTCGGGCGCAGTCGAGGTGAAGGTGGCGACCTCGATGACAAATATCCCGTCGGGTCGTGCGGTCGTCGTCACAACGGGGACGTTGATGACCTCGCGCGTCACCTTGATCTCCTTGGGGGCGTTCCAGCCTTCCCGCAGCATGGTGAACGTGACGACAGTTCCCTTCGGGCCGCGTATCTTCTGCACTGCCTTGCCGACATCCATGCCGTCGGTCGAGACCCCATCAATCTTCAAGACGAGGTCTCGGCTCTTAATACCGGCCCGTTCGGCCGGTGTCCCCTTCAAGGGCGATACGACCGTGAGCACCTTGTCGCGTACTGCTATCTCCATGCCGACACCCTCGAAGCTTCCGCTCATGTCCGAACTGAATTGTTCATTCTCCTTGGGGGGCAAAAAGAAGGTATACGGATCATCGAGAGAACCAGCCAAGCCCTCGATCATTCCCCATACGCGCTCCTGACTTCCGTTGGGGCTCGTGGTCGCAGAGACCGGGGTTGAGCTTGCGACCGATACGGGGACGAATTTCGCATCAATGACCGACCATGCTTTCCACACCGGCGAGAAATCAACACCCGATGGTGGCGCTGTACCGGCGGAAAGCGATGTTGCTTTTTGCGCGCCCCACGCTGTACCCGCCGTGAAGAAGCCTCCGGCGAAAGAGGCCCCCACAAGACACATGCCTCCTACCACAATAGTGAGCAGGGAAATGTTGTATTTCTCTTTCATTTCGTACATACGGAGAAGTATCTCACGCCGATCGAATGGCGCAAAATTGCATGCTTGCCCCGTGAGATAGACACAACACAAATTATCATCATCTCCTTCTCCTCTATCTCATGGGGTATAATTGCCATCATGCATACCCGCTATGAACACAACGGGCTTGTCTGGGTGGACCTCGAGTCTCCCACCCGCGATGAGGTCCAAGATGTGATGGACAAATTCAACATCGCACCTCTCACGGCAGAAGAGCTCCTGCTCCCCACTACCAAGCCGCGCGTTGAGTTCTATCCCACATACGCCTATCTCGTGCTCCACTTCCCCGCGCTTCGCCACAGCCACAAGACACCCGAACAGGAAGTAGACTTCATCGTGGGGCACGATTTCATTATCACCACACATTACGATACGATTGATCCCCTCCACAGATTCTCGAAAGTCTTTGAGGTCAACGCCCTCTTGGAAAAAAGTAACTTGGGCGATCACGCCGGATTCATGTTGTTCTACATGCTCAAAAATCTCTATGGCGCGGTCGAGCATGAAGTCGAATACGTGCGCCATGCTCTAGACGTCATTGAGGATCGCATATTTTCCGGCCATGAAGTCGCGATGGTCTCAAACATCTCTCGAAGTGCTCGCGACCTCTTGAATTTGCGTCAGCGCATCGAACCTCACCGCGAAGTCCTGCGGGACTTCGAGGCCGGAGGCCCGCAGTTCTTCGGAGCAGACTTCACTCCCTATCTACGCACTCTTTCCGACGAATACTACCGCGTGCACAACCACGTTATGCGCACCACGGAGTCGCTTCACGAACTGCGGGAGACGAACAATTCACTCCTCACGACCAAACAGAATGAAACGATGCGCATTTTGACCATCATGGCGCTTCTCACATTCCCGCTGGCACTTTTCGTGGCTATCTTCGACATCAACGCCACATCAAATCCAATAATCGGTCTCCCGTACGACTTCTGGATAATCGTTGGTATAGTTTCCGGAGCTGGAGCTGTGATGCTATGGTACTTCAGGCACAAGAAGTGGCTATGAGAATAGCTCTTGGGTCCTAGAAATATCCGATATGTGGCTTCCACCATTCCTGCAACGAAAAAAAGGCGGCACGATGCCGCTCTATCTCTACAACACGCAGGGCGGCGAGAAGCAGCGATTCATGCCCGCCCCGCACGCGAAAGAGGTCCGCATGTACAATTGTGGTCCCACGGTCTACGGTCGTCAGCATATAGGCAATCTTTCGATGTTCGTTTTTACCGACGTTTTGCGCCGGACGCTTGAGATCAATTCTTTTGAGGTAAAGCAAGTCATTAATTTCACCGACTTCGGACATCTTACCTCGGACGCCGATGAAGGCGACGACAAGATGACGACGGGTCTCAAGCGCGAAGGTCTCGCGCCCACGCTGCCCAATATGCGTATCTTGGGTGAGAAGTATGCAAATTTTTTTCTCGAAGATATCCGCGCGCTGAACATTGAGGCCGACAAAATAACCTTCCCACGTGCAAGCGATTTTATCCCCGCGCAGATAGCGATGATAAAGACGCTTGAAGAGAAAGGCTACACATACAAAGGTAAGGCGGGTGTGTATTTCGACACCTCGCGTTTCCCCGAATACGGCAACCTGGGGTCCATCAATCTCGAAGGGCAGAGAGAGGGTGCGCGCGTTGCAGCCTCGTCGGATAAACGAAGTCCGACGGACTTTTTGCTCTGGAAGACCGACAAAAAACTCGGCTGGGAGAGCCCATGGGGACTCGGTTTCCCAGGTTGGCATATTGAATGCTCGGCAATGATACGGGCGACCCTTGGCACTCAGATAGACATCCACACAGGCGGTATCGAACACATCCCTATACATCACAACAATGAAATAGCCCAATCTGAATCCGCCACGGGGAAAAGACCGCTCGCGCGTTTTTGGATGCATCGCGCTCACCTGCAGCTCGAGGGCACCAAGATCGCGAAATCAGAAGGAAACGTCGTCTACTTGTCGGATGTCATCGAGCGTGGATTCCATCCGCTTGCCTTACGCCATCTCTTGCTCGGGGCGCACTACCGCAGCAATTCGAATTTCACTTGGGAATCCCTCGGCGCCGCACAAACTGCCCTCGGCAAACTGCTCGCGCTTCGTCTCTCCCACAAAGATGTCGAGCCAAACGTCATTTCGCAGCACTGGATAGTGCAATTCATGCGCCGCATCAACGACGACCTCGATACCCCCGGTGCACTCGCTGCGCTGTGGGAAATGATAAAAGACGCTTCCCTCTCCCCTGCCGAGCTGCTCGCAACCCTCTTCGAAATGGACAAGGTGCTTGGCCTCAATCTCGCCGAGCCGGATGAGGCGGCACGCACTCTTGCCGCACGTTACATGCAAATAGAGGTCTCGGGCGCAGACCTTCCGGAGGATGTACGGGCCTTCCTCGCAGAGCGCGACGAGGCTCGGCATGCCAAAAATTGGCAGCGTGCCGATGAGCTGCGTACGCTGATAGAAGCGGCAGGATACACAGTCGAAGACAAGGACGGCGCTTCGCGCGTGCTGAAGCAGTAAGGATGAGAGGTATTGTTTATCTCATCCGGCCGGATGAGATAAACAATACCAGAAGTTTATTCCTCAACGACGAAGTTGACCAACCGGCCGGGAACGACGACGGTCCGGACTATTTTTTTGCCCGAAAGCCTATCTTGCACGGCTTTCGTCGCCGCGGCCTCGTGGGTCATCGAATCACTGCCCGGAGCTACACTCGCCTGTCCGCGCGTCTTGCCGTTTATCTGCACGGCGATCGTGATACTTGCTTCTTCGAGGCGTGCGGCATCATACGAGGGCCATCGTGCCTCATGTATTGAGGTCTTGTGGCCGACGTCGTGCCAAAGCTCCTCCGACAAGAACGGCGCGAACGGCGCAAGCAATCTGATAAAGCCGTCCCACTGCGTACGGGATGCTTTTCTTTGCTTCTCGGCATGATTGAGGAATATCATAAGTTGGCTAATCGCTGTGTTGAACTTCAGCGCACGTATATCATCTCCCACTTTCTTGATAGTTCGGTGAAGAATGCCCTCAAGCTCGGGCACGTCTTCATCCGAGACACATTCCTGGAATCGCGCGATCCGCTCCAGGAAACGCCTGACGCCCACGACGCCATCGGGATTCCACGGGAAGCTGCTCACCTCGTTGTAGGGGCCTATGAAGGCCAGGTACATGCGCACCGTATCGGCACCGAGGCGTCCGACCACCTCGTCGGGGTCTATGACGTTGCCGCGGGATTTGCTCATTTTTTGTCCGTCGGGCCCGAGAATAAGCGAGCGGTTCATGCGCCTCGTGTACGGCTCTGGCTCTCCCACCAATCCGAGGTCGAAGAGCGCCTTGTGCCAAAAGCGGCTGTAGAGCAGATGCATCGTCGTGTGCTCCGCGCCCCCGGAGTAGAGGTCCACCGGCATCCAGTTTTTCTGCTTACTGCCAGCTGCAAACTGCTTACTGTTTTTGGGGTCGGTGTAGCGGAGGAAATACCACGAAGAATCGACGAAGGTATCAAGGGTATCAGTCTCTCGCTCTGCTTTCCCTTTGCACTGCGGGCATTTTACTTGTACGAATTTCTTCACCTTCGCGAGCGGCGACTTGCCGCTTCCCTCCGGAAGATAATCTTTCACTTCGGGAAGTTTGACCGGCAACTCTTTGTCGGAGACGGCGATTGGCCCGCACTTCGGACAGTGAATTATTGGTATCGGCACACCCCAATAGCGCTGACGGGAAACTATCCAATCGCGTAGATGGTACTGCTTCACCAGGCGACCAAACTTTGCGCCGACCTTCGGTATTGCTTCATCGCTCGTAAGGCCGTCGAACTCACCGGAGTCGAAGAGAACGCCCCTCCCCGCGTAGCACGCGTCACTCTGTACACGGGTCCAGGCGATGCGCCAATCTTCGTGGTTGATGAAGGCTGTCATTTCGTTCGCGGAAACCCACGAGACTTCGTGACGAGATTTTTCATCGGGGGTAACATCCACTTGCGTGCCGTCTTCAAGCTTGAAAAGCATCGGCGTAAAGTGAGCGAACGTATTTGTCTTGCGGTTATCACTGAAGTACTTGCTGTGTATCGTGCCTCCGAGCTTGCGGACAAGCTTTGCATTCGCATAGCCTGTCTCTTCGGCAATCTCGCGCTTTGCGGCAGCGACCGCGTCCTCGCCTTCATGCATCCCGCCCGAAACACAGCCGCGGACATCCACGGGCTTGTATTTCACTGTAAGATATTTGTCTTCCGACCAATGCTGCACGAATGCCATCGCGGAGTTGCGCTCCATGAACGGTTCCCCGTCGCGGACCGTATCCGCTCCCGATGTGCGCACGACAAGCGGCTCCAGTGTTTCCTTGAGCGGTATTCCGTATTTCTTCGCAAAAGCGAAATCGCGTTCGTCATGCGCATCGGCAAACACCGCTCCTGTGCCATAGTGGCCGAGTACAAAGTCTGCCACCCACACCGGAATCTCACGGCCAGTAGCCGGATTGATTGCCTTCACACCCTTCAATTCGACTCCCGTCTTTTCTTTTTCGACTGCCTGCCGCTCGATTTCCGTTTTCTTTTTCGCCTTCCCAACATAGGTCAGCACTTCTTCCTTATTCTTCAGGACATTGTGTTTGTTATCGAGAGCGAGCGTCACCCAAGGATGCTCCGGGGCAAGCACGAGGTAGGTACCGCCAAAGAGCGTGTCGGCACGGGTTGTGAATACTCGAATGGTCGGCGCGCACATCATCAATACATCCGGCTCTTTCTCGCCGGTAAAATGCGGCGAATTCCCCTTGCCGGGCACATACATCGCGTTTAGATTTTTTGCTAACGCTTCGGCGTCGGATATCGGGATTATCTTGTCGGTGAGGTCCGGGACGACCATAAAGGTACGCGCCTGTTTTTTTATTTTCTCAAAATCAAAACCTTTCTTACATGCTCTGGTAACGCTCTTGCGGATCTTCCCGTCCAAGAACTTCCCGGAAACCGCCGTCGCGACGAACACAACGCGCCTGACTTTATTTCCTCGCTCCAAGAGGCGCATCGCGACGACTCCGCCAAATGAATGCCCGACGACGACCGTTCGCTCGTCGAGTGTGCAGTGTTTCTCTACATGATCTGCCTGTTCCTCGTCATCGGGCTCACTGGGATTTGGCATATCAACGACCTCAACTTCATAACCGCGCTTTTCAAGTTCGGCTTTGAGCCACGGCTGGTACTCCCCTTCTGATGAGCTTTCTCTACCGTGCAACAAAAGGAAACGAGAGTCGTCTTTGACAGCACCCGTGAGCGGGAAATCTATCTCCGCGCCTTCGGAGCGGCCTATCCAATTCTTCTGCGATTCCTTTATCTCTTTCGGCCAATCGAGGGCATCGAGGTCACCTATGAGGCGCTCCGCATAGTCGGTAATTTTGATGTTCCACTGAAGCATCTGCTTCTGCACGACCTCGCTGTCGCACCGCTCACACTTGCCGTCTACCACCTGCTCGTTGGCAAGCACGGTCTTATCCTTGGGGCACCAATTCACGGCGGTTTCTTTGCGGTAGACCAATCCCGCCTTAAAGAGTTGGAGGAAAAGCCACTGCGTCCATTTGTAGTAGCTGGGGTCGCAGGTGACGACTTCGCGCGACCAGTCGAATGAGGTGCCCATCGAGCGGATTTGCTTCTTCATGTACTCGATATTGCCGAGCGTCCACTTCCGCGGATTGAGTTTGTTCTTGATAGCCGCGTTCTCAGCCGGAAGCCCGAAGGCATCAAACCCTATCGGGTACAAAACGTTCTTCCCCTGCATGCGCAAGTGCCTGGCCAAAATATCGGGCACGGCAAATGCGTACCAGTGCCCCACATGGAGATTGCCCGAAGGATACGGAAATTCGACGAGGAGGTGAAAATTATCTTTCCCTTTGGATGTATCGGGTGTCTTGTAGAGGCCGTCTTTCTCCCATTTCTTTTGCCACTTTTTCTCGATTTTCTTGTGGTCGTAACCTCCCATTGGAGTAGCCTAACATACAGAACATTGAATCAAAAAGCCACTATAAGGGCCCAGATGCGAGGCGTGGAGAAAGAGGCTCACGAGGCGTACATGTTGTACGGTGAGTGAGACTCAGAGGCTCCGCAACAACGCAGTTGGGCTTTTATAGGGACTTTTGCTTGGAGTACGGGGGGTATCGTTGTGGGTCTATAGTGCGGTCGAAACAGACCTTTCCGGCAGCATGCTGCCAATTGTCCTGAACATCTTTGCCCGTTACCAAGGTGGGCTCAGCGGGTATTGGCACAGAACGTCCTTGCAGAGTGTTGGTACCGCCCTCGCCCGCGAACGTCGCACAGAGCTTGAACGAGCGTGCGCCCGTTGATGCGTATTCGTACGCCTCATCGGTCTGCGGGTCGACCGGGATGATGTTATTGGCGATAGGGTCGTTGAGTTCGGCAAGCGTCGCAGGCAATTTTTCCTTCTGTTGCCAGTAATTGACTATCTGCCACTGGACGTTCTGCAGGTCCTGCACACGTATCGCATCTTGTTTTTGCGCGCGTATCTGCTGCGGAGTGCCAACGATGAAGAATCCCGCGATAATGGTGACCACGACCAACAGGCCGACGCCCCAATTGACCATCCGTGCGCGCGCTTGTTCACGTTCCCAATACCCCCACAGGTCGGCGATGAAGTGCATGAAGCCGAGGCCTGCGACGAGAAGGACGGTCAGCACCTTGAGCAAAAAACCTACGGTGAGGTCTTCACCCTGTAGGTACGTGTTGAGTAGCACGATGAGGTCCACGACAACGGTTGCGCCCGCGAGGAAAAGTGTGAGGAAGAGCGCCCAGCGCCGGACCCAGATATCATTGCGCGATGGGTCGGCTGCGATATCGCGCCGGATGAAGCGCATGAGGATGAGGAAGACCGGCGTGAGCACAATGAGCGCCGCTGTCTCGTAGCTGATGTTGCTCGAATACGGATCGCCGTAGTAGTAAGAAGATGTAACTGGATTCGGAAATGCTTTATTAATGTACTCGAACACGAGCGTAATAAAAGCCACGACACCCGCATAGAGCGAGGCCATCGCACCTACCCAGAGGACGAAGTCCTTGGGCGTTACCTTTGGTTTATCCATATGGTGAAATGGTACAAGCCAGACTGCGGATGTCAACTATGGAGAAATTCCCTCGCAGGAAAGCACAGCCTCCTACGGGGCGGGCATGACATCACGTTAGCTATGCAAGAATTCCATTACATCGCCATCTTGAACAATATATTCTTTCCCTTCCGTTCGAAGAACTCCCTTATCGCGAGCCTTGCTCCACGAGCCGACTTCCAACAGCTTGTCCCAATGGATGACTTCGGCGCGGATGAACTTGTCGCGGAAGTCGGTGTGTATCGCAGCTCCCGCCTCAGGTGCCGCCCCGCCCCGCCGTATCGTCCACGCGCGGGATTCGTCTTCTCCCGTTGTAAAGAATGATATGAGGTCGAGAAGGCGGTATCCCGCTTTGATGAGGTCATCGAGCCCGTCGTTCGGCACGCCGAGCTCGCGGCGGAAATCCGCGCGTTCATCATCGTGTACGTCCGACAAGTCGCTCTCCACCCCCGCATCGACAACGACATATTGTGAAGCGGATGAATCGAGGAACTGTTTGAGGGCTGCCCACCTATCCCCTCCTTCCGCATCCACGTTCACCGTGCCACTTTTTCTATTGAGGATGTACAAGACCGGCTTCATGGTGAGCAAGTGGAGGCTTTTCGCGACAACCTGCTCTTTGACATCAAGCCCCACGGTCCGCGCGGCACGGCCTTGCTTCAATACGGGCACAATCTTCCTAAGCACATCTCGCTCCGCCACGAATTCTTTATCCCCGCCTTTGGAATCACGCTCGACGCGCTCAAGCCGCTTCTCCGCGGTTTGCATGTCGGCGAGTACGAGCTCCAGGTCTATGGTCTCGATATCAGAGAGCGGGTCCACTTGTCCTGCGACATGATGCACATCCTCATCGTCGAACATGCGTACGACCTCCGCTATCGCGTCCACCTCGCGGATATGCGTGAGGAATTGATTGCCGAGCCCCTCGCCCTGCGAGGCCCCCTTTACAAGGCCCGCGATATCAACGAACTCAACGACCGCCGACACCTTCTTCTTTGAATGCGACATCTCCGCGAGTTTATCAAGCCGGAAATCCGGTACGGCGACGATACCCACCGAGGGGTCAATGGTACAAAAAGGATAATTTTCCGCGGGCACACCCTTCTTTGTAAGAGCATTAAAAAGCGTCGATTTCCCGACGTTCGGTAACCCAACAATACCAATTGACAGCGACATCGGACTATACTATCGGAAAAATACTGCCGGTGCTATGTCCCTTTGCGTCCGATCTCCCGAACGCGCGCGAGCCAGCGTGATCTGCATTTTTCGGGAATGTTTTCCGACGGTCCGAACCACGTCGTGCGTACGGAGAATCCGGCGAACCACAGTATCCCCCACTTCAGCTGCGCGTTCACGTTGCCCGGCAAAAGGCGCACCATCCACGGATGCGTACCACTTGCGATTATCGTGCGTGCGCTTTTGCCACTCATAAGGCGATGCCAAAAGACGCTGCGCTTGCCGTTTGGTAACTTCATATAGCGGAACGCCGAGCCCGGAAGCCACGCTCTGTCAAAGAGACCCTTGAGTATCGCCGGCATACCCACCCACCACACGGGATGGATGACGACAAAATGCTCGCATGCGGTGATTAATTGTTGGAAACGCGCAAGATCTGGCTCAAGCTCTTGGCGCGCGCGGTAACCACGACGGAGGATGGGGTCGAATTGCATCTCACCGATATTCATTCGCTCCACCGTGTGCCCCGCAGCACGTGCGCTTTCGCAGTAGGCATCGGCCATTTCACCACAAAAACCGCTCTTATCCGGATGTCCGAGAAGGACGAATATATTTTTCTTTTTCATAATATGCTCTAGCTGGTCTGCCTGGCGGAACTGTAAGGAGTATTTTGGATCGTTCAATAGTATTCGCATTAAACGATATCCGAGTATATCATTTACGTATGAGAGTACGTATTGGCGCACTTCTCGGAGTATTTGCCTTCCTTCCGTTCTTTGTATTCGCGGCCACAAGCGCGGTGCCCGCCGGATTTGCCACCGGATCGCTCTGGTTTTCCAAGACCGAAGTAGTTGCCGGCGAGACGCTGAAGATCTACACGGTCGTCTATGACAGCAGTACCTCCGCAATCGAGGGCGATGTCGTATTCAATGTCGATACGAAAGAGATTGGCACCCAACATTTCAAGCTCGCTGCCGGAGAAACACAAATACTTTCGTCTGCTTGGACCGCTACCGGAGGGACGCATACATTCGGCGCATCGCTTCGGAACGTCACCGGCGTAAGCGGCACCATTGCGAATGTTGAAACGAATTCGGTAAGCATCAAAGTAGCCGAGGCCGTCCCATCACCCCTTTCGCAGTACACCAACACCGTGACAAATATTATCGCGTCGTCGACTCCTGTCGTTACGAACATAGCGCAAAGTTTCTACGGCATGACGGAATCCGTCCGACAGGGTGCCGTTGAGGCGCTCAAAAGACAACTCGCGGCGTCTGAGGGTCTGAGAGCGCAGGTCCTCGGTACTTCAACCTCTCAAACGTCACGTGACGCCACCGACTCGCCCAACGAGAAAAGTGCCTCTATTCTCGGCTCTCTGTGGCGCGGCGCTCTGAGCACGCTGCTCTTTATCTGTAATCTGCGGGTGCTTTTCTATGGCCTCCTCCTCTTTGTCGTCTTTGTCCTCTACAAACTGCTACGCACGTGGATGAGGGAACGTCGGGCACACAGCTACTGATCGCGCCCCTGTTTTCCATTGAGCATTTGTTCACGTTCAAGCATTTCCTGGTCGATTTTTTCATCCGGCTCCTCAAATTCGTCTATCGTCTCGCGTTTACCTATCTGGTGAAGCATGAAGGCGCGAAGTGTTTTCATACTGAAATAGAACGCGAACAGGAATATAACGGCAATCGCCATACGCAGGATAAATGGGAGCGGGCCAATGTTCTCGTACTGGAACATTCCCCACATCGCGTAGGAGACCAATCCGACCCCAGAGAGAAGAGCCGTGGCCATGGGGATCCATCGATCTCGCGGATTAATGATCGCCGAAAGTGCAGCTGCCGCGAGGGCGGCGATAACGATGAGCGGGAACTCTCGTCGAAGTGTGTTGGTATAGAGGGGCGATGAGATGATCATGAGGGCGGCAGCACCCAATAAGAGCTGGCGTACGGAATCACCGTAGTAATGAGGGATTTTCCTGGGGCCGGTGTTCGTCGTCCCCCAAAAAAAATCGGCCAATCCGCCGTCGCCGCCACCATCTCCGCCTCCACCTTCTGACATATTCCCGTATAATGCCACGTCAGCGATTTCCCGCAATAGCAAGGGCTGCGCGCATGTCATCGCCCTTTGAAATCCCGATCGGACGCTCCACTTTACAGCGAAGGCAGCGTTGTATGATGCGATACTTCGGCGTCGTACCCTCAAGGGCTATGGGCTCCATCATACCGCCACATACCGCGGCTCTATCCCCTGGCTCTACATCCAAGTGCTTGCTCCATAGACATTTTGGACAGTGATTGGTGTACCCGTCACCTTTTACGTAAGTACCGCAATGTTCGCAGGTAAAATCTTCCACAGTTCTCTTGAAACCCATACTTCTATATCACCGGACGAACACCGCCGCGTTGCGTTGTATCTGCGTACCCGACGGGGTGGTGCACGAGAGCGTAAAGACAAGTGAACCTGTCGCCATGAGCGGGCTTGTCTGTACGACGCTCGCTCCCTGATTTTTGCGTGCGATGATGGCTGAGCCTATGCGTAAGACGCACGGTATTTCCGTACTCATTCCTTTCGACGACCACGAAACGGTGACCTGCTCTCCCTTCGTCACTTCTTTTGGCTGAACGATGATAGCGATGGGCGATTTCTCGGGAGTGGAAGAGGCGCCGCTCAAGGCTTGCTGCAATTGCTCTGCGACCGATGAAGACGGGATGCTGTCCTGCACGCGCTGAATTTGTTGTGAGATCTGGACCGGTGCTGTCTGCTGTACGCTCGATTGTGTTTGTGTTTGCGCAATCGGGACATTAGAACCTTGTGCGAATGGGCTTCCGTATCCTACCGGCGCGGCCGCGGGCGGAGCGGCCGAGCTCATGCTGAACGCAGAACCGAATTGCGTGCCGCCGTTCGTCCCGTACATAGTTCTCGGGATGTAGCCCGGCGTGCCCTCAGGCAATACATCCGTACCGAGTGCCACCTGCAGCCCTTTTTGGAGTTGCTCGGGTGTGTAAATAACGCCGCGACCATTCTCGAAACGGGACGACGCCATCATGATGGCCGCGATCTGCTCTGTGTTGTTGGGGTCTATTGTCTGGTTAATCGGGATGCCTGTCTGCGCGGATATGAAAGCTGCATACGGAGCACATTGGTCACGATTTGCAGTGTACCCGCCGCAAAACGCGCCCAATATCGTGTTGTTGCCTGTTCCGAAGTACCGGGGGCTTGTCATGAGCAGATTCGCCTGCGCGGCGATGCCGCCCTCGATGGTGTCGTAACACGTGGTGTTGTTGGCCAACCCGCACGGGCGGCCCCCATACTGAGTCTGCCACGCCGTAAATGTGAGCGCGCCGGGATTGTTGGCCGCGCACGTGAGCGTGCTCGGATTCGGTACATTGCACGCATTGCCGCACCCGCCCATTCCCTGCTGATAGCACATAGGCGCGAGTCTCTCGGCAATATTTGGACCGGTGGCTTCGTCTGGACTCTGCCTAAACGTACTGAGGGCGGATAGTTCTAGAGTATCGTTTGGGTCGTTCACTGGCAGTCCATTGTTTTGTGCAACAACTGCTTGAAGTGCCGCTTTGTCGGTAAGATCAGGATTGAGTCCTATTGCGGCTACCGCCGTCTTTATTTCAGCGTCGCTTCCGGTCGAAATAGCATTTATCGCTTTGATAGCGGCCTCAGGGTCTCGCGCAACTATTGCCTTCGCATCGTCAACCGATATATTCGTGCCCGCGGCAAGCTCCATAGCTATCTGGTTGCGGTCAGTAGGGATGCTCAAGTCGACCGTTGCAGGACCCTGCACGGTAGCGGCAGCTTGCAAACTGGCAATCCCATTAAATCCCTGCTCAAGGTCGCCTTGTGCGAAAGTTCCGATTACCCGCGATACCGCAGGATCGCAACGTGATCGTGGCCCTTCGGACCGCGGCTTCGAGAGGACCCCGAAAATTGCCGGAGACTGGACGAAAATGGTGGGCGGGGTTTGCCCTTTCGAACACCCGCGATTCTTATTTTTTGCGTCTTCAGCGGTCGGATTTGGAGTTCCGCAAGCATTCGATGCGGTCGTCTTGATGGTGAGCAACCGTTCTGATATTTTTGCCGAGAGCGAGACTCTGATATTGAAGCATGCATTTGGGCACATCACTTTCTGTTTGAGATACGCATCGATTTTTTTTGTGTCAGTGGGGACGGGAAACTCTTTTGAACCGCTCGGATCGCCGGTTGTGCCCGTGGGACAGATATTTTGGCCGTTTACTGCAAGCGCCGCCTGCACCGCCGGTGCAGGCGTAAGTACCGCGGCTGCAACAAACAACATCAAAAAAATACGCGCGTGACGCATTACGTCCATTGTACTGCCTCGCGAGCATTGAGGGCGCTTCACTGTTGAAAACAAGTCTACAACAGAACGATGGCGCGACTTTCCGAGCACTCGAGAATGCCGCTGTCTATCTTGAATTGTTTTGGCTCTGCATCCGCCTCACGCACAGTAATGGTTCCCGGCTTCAGCGTTGTCACGATGGGTTCATGGTGCGCGAGTATGGTGAGCTCCCCCGAGGCACCCGGTAACGTCGCGGAGACCGCGGCGCCGTCAAAGCGCGTCTCCCCGACGCTCGCTATCGTGAGGTGGAACGTGTTTTGATTGCCAGCCATAGCAATTCTAGACCGATACGACTTCGTCGACCCCCCCCTTCATATAGAAGGCCTGTTCGTTCTGTGCGTCATGTTTGCCCGCCAAGATTTCTGCGAATGAGCGCACCGTGTCTGCGAGCGACACGTATTTTCCCTTCTTGCCGGTGAACGTTTCCGCAACGGACATCGGCTGAGAGAGGAAGCGTTGTATCTTGCGGGCACGATACACCAGCTTCTTATCTTCATCGGAAAGCTCCTCAATACCGAGAATTGCGATGATATCCTGGAGGTCTTTGTAGCGCTGAAGTACGCGGCGCGTCTCGTTGGCTACGCGGTAATGTTCTTCTCCGACGATTTCGGGTGTAAGCGCGGTCGAACCGGATTCGAGAGGGTCAATTGCCGGGAAAATCGCGAGTGCCGCAAGTTGGCGTGAAAGCACTACTGTGGAATCGAGGTGTGCAAATGTCGTCGCGGGAGCGGGGTCGGTGAGGTCGTCGGCGGGTACATAGATGGCTTGCACCGACGTGATGGAGCCTTCGGTCGTCGAAGTGATGCGCTCCTGGAGGAGTCCCATTTCCTCGGCCAAGGTCGGCTGATAACCAACTGCCGATGGTACGCGACCGAGTAGCGAGGAAACCTCCGAACCGGCTTGGACGAAACGGAACACGTTGTCCATGAAAAAGAGTACGTCCTTTCCGCCCTCATCGCGGAATGCTTCGGCCATGGTGAGACCGGAGAGCGCGACGCGCGCGCGGGCACCTGGCACTTCGTTCATCTGGCCGAACACGAGCGCGGTCTTGTCGAGCACGCCCGAATCCTTCATTTCGTGGTACAGGTCGTTGCCTTCGCGGACGCGCTCACCGACTCCTGCGAACACCGAATAGCCACCGTGCTCCGATGCGACGTTGTGGATAAGCTCCTGAATGAGCACGGTCTTCCCCACACCCGCGCCGCCGAAAAGGCCGACTTTGCCTCCTTTGATGAAGGGTGCCAGAAGGTCGATCGCTTTGATACCTGTCTCAAAAAGCTCGGCTTTCGTGGACTGCCGCACGAAGGCAGGCGGATCGCGGTGAATGGGAAGACGCTTGGAACCTTTTGGAAGGTCGGCGATACCGTCGATGGGCTCACCGATGACGTTGAACATTCTGCCGAGCGAGGCATCGCCGACGGGTACCGAAATGGGCGAGCCTGTATCGGAGACCTCGGTGTCGCGCGCAAGACCTGCGGTGTCCTGCATCGCGATGCAACGTGCGCGGTTAAGCCCTAAATGTTGCGCCACTTCCAAAACAAGCCGTCGGCTTGTTTTGCCCGCCGTAGCCTTGGCGGAGGCGGGGAAAGTTACTTCCAAGGCATTTTTAATTGCAGGAAGTCCGACATCGAAACGGACGTCGACGACGGGTCCGATAATTTGAGTGATGGTACCTTTTGCCATAGCGATAAGGGATTATAACTGTTTATTCAAACTGCTCAAGGTGAATAAAAAACCCTCACTCCCGCTTCTCCTTCAAGATCTCCGCAAGGTAAGCGTCTACGGCCTCGTGATACGCTCCGATCATTCCTTCGCTCTCATCAAATCCGAGTAGTGCAAGATCCCTCAAGAGCTCTTCGCCGCTTATAAAGGCAATTCTCTTCCATTCAGTCACGGTCTGAGGCGTTTCCCCGGCAGAAAAACGAACCATCGCCTCTTTTATGCCATTGATGACCATGTCTTCGTTCTTTTTCCCCAACCTATACTCCATCCCAACCTCTCGTATTGCCAACTGAGCTGCGTCCGCAACGTACGCCTTTGGATTAGCTCTTCCGATAAGTGCCTCGACCGTCCCTTCTTTTTTTCCCGCTTCGAGCATATTACTTCATCGCCTCGATGCCGGATGTGATTTCGGACACTTCGCGGGTGATGGATGCTTGGCGGACTTTGTTGAACGTGCGCGTGAGACTGCTTGCCATCTCCTTTGCTTTGTCGGTCGCACTTTTCATCGCGACCATGCGTGCACTGTGTTCCGATGCTTTGGTCTCGAGAAGGGCGTGAAATACCGCGACGTTCGCGAGCTTCGGGAGTACTTCCGCAAGCACGGATGCGGCGTCCGGCTCCATCGTGTATGCGGCGGGTCCTTCCCCATTCGCATGTTTGCCTTCTCTCGTCGCTATAGCGGCGTATTTCCCTTTTTCAGGCACAATACCGTCAACAATCTCCTGAATAATTTGTCTGCGCAGCGGCAAGATCTGCCGCATGATAGGCTCCTGTTCAAATGTTGAGCAGAAATTCGTGTACGCCATATACACCTTGCGGGCATCTCCCGAAGTTTGCAGCTCGGTTATACGGCCTGTTATATCGCGGACTTCGAGTTCAGAGACCCCGTCGGTAATGTTGGTCATGTGGTGCAGTACCCGGTACCCGTTGCGCTGCGCAAATTCATATCCGCGCCTTCCCAGACAGATAAATTCCAGGGTCTTCGGCGACAGGTTGTGTTCCTTGATGAACTCCAGCACTTTTCTGATGACAGCGGCGTTGAGGCTCCCGGCAAGCCCCTTGTCGCTCGTCACGAGGACGATGCACGTTATGTCTTTGCTCGGGTCCTTGTGTACGAGCGGATGCCGCTGCACGTCGATACTTCCCGCGATATGCGAAAGTATGCGAAGCGCCGCGCGGGCGTACGCGCGCGTAGAAAGTGCGCGCCCCTGCGACTTGCGCATCTTGACGGCGGAGACCGCTTCCATAGCGTGCGTCACTGTCCCCGTCTTCTTGTACGAGAGAATCTTTGATTTGATGCTTTTCAGGTTTGCCATAACTCACGTGGAGACATCGCCCGGATATTTATTTCGTCGCAAACAACTCCGGATGCGCAAGCCTGAACTCCTCCATCGCATTGTTCAGCTCTTTCTTCGCGTCCTCGGAAAGTTGGCCCGTCTTCTTGATAGCTGCAAGAGTTTTCGAGTACTGACCATCGAGAAATTCCATGAGCTGACGCTCGACTTCGGTAACTTTATTCACCGGTACGTCGAGAAAAAACGCGTGTCCTGCGGCGTACAACGCGGCGACCTGACGCTCGAGGGGTATCGGAGCGCCGTTTTTCTGTTTCAAGACCTCCACCATGCGGCGGCCCGATTCGATGCGGTCGGCAGTGGCTTTGTCGAGGTCTGAAGCGAATTGCATGAATGCTTCAAGCTCGCGGAATTGCGCGAGCTCCAGCTTGATGCCGCCGGCGACGCCTTTCATCGCCTTGGTCTGCGCGGCGGAACCGACGCGTGAGACCGAGATGCCGACGTCGATGGCCGGCTTGATGCCTTTGTTGAAGAGGTCAGCCACGAGGAACATCTGGCCGTCGGTGATGGAGATGACGTTGGTCGGGATGTATCCGGAGACGTCGCCTTCCTGCGTCTCGATGATAGGGAGCGCTGTGATAGAACCGCCGCCCTTTTCCTCGTTCAGGCGGCATGCGCGTTCAAGTAATCGCGAGTGTAAGTAAAATACGTCGCCCGGATACGCTTCGCGACCCGGCGGACGGCGCAGAAGGAGCGAGAGCTGACGGTAAGCGGTAGCCTGCTTGGAGAGGTCATCATAGACAATGAGGACGTCGCGGCCTTTGTCCATGAAGTATTCACCGATGGCAACGCCGCTAAACGGCGACAGGTACTGGAGCGCGGCGGGAGCGGACGCGGGAGCGTCGACGATGATGGTGTAGTCCATCGCACCCTGTTCGCGCAATTGCTGCGCGATGCGTGCGGTCTTACTCTCCTTCTGGCCGATGGCGACATAGATGCAGATGGGGCGGGTCGCTTCCGGTTCGTACTTTTGGTTGATGATGGCGTCAATGGCGACAGTGGTCTTCCCCGTGCCGCGGTCGCCGATGATGAGCTCGCGTTGGCCGCGACCGATGGGAATCATCGCGTCAATTGCTTTGGTACCGGTCGCAAGTGGGACCGACACCGACTTGCGGTCGATAACACCCGCCGCTTGTCGTTCTATCGGCATGAGTTTCGTTTTCTTGAATGGTCCTTTACCGTCTATCGGCTCGCCGAGGGCATTCACTACCCGGCCGAGCAGCTCTTCGCTTGCCGGCACCGAGAGGATCCTTCCGGTCGATTTGACGGTCATGCCTTCGCTCACACGGGCAGTGTCGCCAAGAATGGTCGCGCGCACGCCGTCTTCTTCGAGGTTCAAAATGAGGCCGTAGAGTTCCCCCTGTGTTTCTCCTCCGGAGGAGGATCCGCCTCCGGCGGACAATGTATCCTTCAGCTTCTTGCCTTTGCCCTCTTCGAAGAGGAGCACTTCGCTCATCACCGCCTTGGAAAGTCCGTCGATGGCGACAACGCCGTCGCCGACCGCGACCACCCGGCCTACGTGCTCACCTTCGTGTGCAGGTGCGATGTTGCCTATCTCTTTGATTATCTTCTCGACGGTTGCTGAATCCATAGGAATAGTTGGTAGTTAGTAGTAAAAATCAACTCGTGACCCTTGTATACAAATCCAATAATTGTTTCTTATAACTCGCATCTACCAAATGCTCTCTGCCCTCGAGGCGCCAGCCGCCGACAAGCGTATCGTCGACTTGCGTCTTGAGATCTTTTGCCTCGACCCCCATCTCTCTGAGCAATCCCCTAATGTCCCTGTGTGCGTGACGTTCATCCTTCTCGCGTGCGACCGTGAGTACCACGTCAGTGCGTTTCGCTTCACGCTCTGCGATACGCGAAAACGCGCTCGCGATACGAGGCAGAAGCGCATCGCGGCCGTGCGCCTTCAAGGTGTCCCGAAGCGCATGCACGGCTTTGGCCGGTGTCACCCCGCCTTCTACCATCTTCCACAATGCCTGTGCGTACGACCGTTCCATATTGTTATGCGGATTTCTCGCGAAGTATCTTTTCGGCTGCGAGCATTGCCGCCCGTGCGATCTCTTTGGAGCTCTCCGAAAGCGCCATGCGTTTCGCCTCCTCGGCGTGCGCGCCCGCCTCCTTAATGACGGCATTGGCACGGGCCTCGGCGGCTTTTACTATCTCCGCACCCTTCTCGTCCGCACGGCTGCGGGCTGTGGCGACCAGATGCTCCGCTTCACGCGACGCGGTTCCCACAATGCCGTCACCCTCTACCTTGGCGTCGGCGAGTTTTCTCGCGGCCTCCTCGGCCGTTTTCACCCCTTCCGCGATCTTTTTCTGTCGTTCGTCAATGATGCGCAGAACCGGCTTGTAGAGGAAGTATGTGAGAACGGCGAGCAGCAATCCGAAATTGACCGCTTGCACGAGAAGCAGTTTCCAATTGACACCGAATGCTTCGAATAGCTCTGACATGATTTGATACTACAACCAATTTACTTAATTTTGAATGCAGTGCGAGGCGGACGAGGGAACCAAACGAGTCGTACTGAAATGTACGGCGAGTGCGGGTGACCGATGTCCAACGAAGCAATGCGTCAAAATTAAGTAAATTTAACGATAAAGCCGACAACGAGGGCGAATATCGCAAGCGCTTCCGCGAACACGATGCCGACGAACATCAATGGCTGAATTTTGCCCGCCGCTTCCGGATTGCGGCCGATAGCTTCGAGCGCTGACGCCGCGATGAGACCCACTCCGATACCCGGCCCGAGAACACCGAAGCCGACCGCTATCGCCATACCGAGTGTCTTTGCTGATTCTAGGTCCATACTAAAATTTACAATTACCTGATAAGGTTTAAATTCGACCGCCCCATCATAGCACGCCAAAACCGCATTTTTCAATGCGGTTCGGCAATGGCTATCTTGATGAAGAACAAGGTGAGAACGGCGAAAATCGCCGCCTGGACGAAGCCGACGAAGACCTCGAACAGCATGACGGGCACGGGCGCCACATACGGAAGGAAGAAAACAACGACCAGGATGAGCACCTCGCCGGCGAAGATGTTGCCAAAAAGTCGGAACGAGAATGAGACGATGCGCGCTACCTCAGAGAAGATCTCGATAATGCCGACGAAGAACCCTATCGGCGATTTGAATGGATTCTTGAAAAATTTCCCCCCATATTTGACAACGCCGATGGTGAGGATGCCTGTTACCTCGATGACAAGGAAAGAGAGTATCGCGAGCATGAGGGTGACATTGAGGTCGGTATTTACACTGCGCAGTAGCGGCAAGAATTCCCCGCCCCACGAATGGTAGATGCCGAGTGAGCCGATGCCCGGCGTAAATTCGAGAATGTTGGCGGTAAATATGAAAAGAAAGATGGTCGTGAGAAGCGGGAAAAATTTGCGGGCCATTTCACGGCTCTCGAGGGTCTCTGCGATGTAATCGTACACAAAACCGAATACCCATTCGAGAAGCGTCTGGAAGCGCCCCGGCACCATCTGCAGCCGTTTGCCGACGGTAAGCGCGATGACGATGAGCAAGGCCACGACTATCCAGCTCGTGACGAGAGTATTCGTGATGGGCAAGCCCCACAGAGTGCCCAACTGTTCCGGGGCGAGAACCACATGAATACCCTTTTCCATGCGCGCTAGTCTAACATATTTCTCACCTGCATCGTGATACAATGAGATGACATCTCATTGTATCGTCGTAGAGGCTAAAAATTGTCGTATTGTCCGGAGGACGACTCTCTCTCCGCCCTTGAATCCGTGCCCGACATCAAGCACGATAACGACCCGGTGCGGAGTGCGGATATTCTCCTCGAGCCACTTCGCGATATCCTCCGCCGGTCGCTTGGTGTGCTCCTCATTTCCGGCAAGCAACGTAAGCACAGGTATTCGGAGCGCGCGCAAAGCGCGCGGCATCTTCTTTGGTTGCGCGTACGAAAATATTTCTTCCGGGCTATCCGGCGTACACAAGCTCAAGAACCGCTGCGCGTCGCACGTAAACCACGGTCCAAGCGCTACCGGCATGAGCTCGTGCGGCTTGCCTTTCGCTACCAGTGCACGGGCATACGCGACCGCGCGCTTCAGTTTGCCGCCGCTATCCTGTTCCAGAGCGATCGCATAGTCACTGAGGGGGCCCAGGCAAATGATGCCTTTTACGGCCCGACCCCCCGCGTGCTTGCTCGCCCAGTAGACCGCCTTCTGGCAGCCGGTCGAGTGTCCGGCCAAATATACATTCTTTACTCCCGCCCTGCGGGCGAAGCGCACCGCACCTTCGATGTCGTCGGCGCATTCCGTAAAAATCTCATGCCCCGCCCCGCCGACCTTCCACTTCGAATTCTTTCCTTTCTTTTGCTTGTATTCACTGACGTGCTCGAAGCCGCGGTTGTTGAATACAAGAACCGCAGTGCCACCGCCCACCATCACATCCATTATACGGCGCATGCTGAAGAGTGAGCCGGTGAGGCCGTGCACAAAAATAATCAGCCGCTTCGGTTTCCTGAGACCGAACCAAAGTCCGTCGAGTACTACCCTCTTCGGCGTGACTATTTCGATATGGAAACACGAACGCATTTTGGTAGTCATTCCTATATGAAGCCCTAGAACGGCCCGAGATGCAAGGCGCGGAGAAAGTGATTTCCGAGACGTACATTTGTACGGTGAGGAAATCGCAGAGGCTCCGCAACGCAGCAGATAGGGTTGTTATAGGGCCTTCATGTCCCATGTTGCCAGGACTCAAGATACTTTTTCTGTTCAGGTGTAAGCTCGTCTATCTTCATACCCATTGAGGCGAGTTTGAGCGACGAGATTTCCCGCTCCATTTCTTCGGGAATGTCGTACACGCCGGGAGCAAGCGGCTTTTTCTGTGTCGCCATCCACGCGCTGCCGAGCGCCTGTGTGGAAAAGCTCATGTCCATCACGCTCGCGGGGTGTCCTTCTGCCGCAGCAAGATTCACCAAGCGGCCTTCGGCGAGAATGCGAATGCGCTTGCCGCTCACGATATATTCCTGAACGTTGTCGCGTACCACCTTCGGCTCGCCGCTTGCCATTTTTTTCAGGTCGTTGAGATTAATTTCCACGTCGAAGTGGCCGGAGTTGCACACGATGGCGCCGTCTTTCATTACCTTGAATTCCTCCGCGCCAATGACGTTGATGTTGCCGGTCACGGTGCAGAAAATATCGCCGACCGATGCCGCACTGCGCATCGTCGTCACAAAAAATCCGTCCATCGCCGCCTCGAGCGCTTTCACGGGGTCAATCTCCGTGACGATAACGCCCGCGCCCATGCCCTTGGCGCGCATCGCAAGCCCCTTGCCGCACCAGCCGTAGCCGGCGACGACAAATGTTTTTCCCGCGAGCAAGACGTCGGTCGCGCGGATAATGCCATCGAGTGTGCTCTGCCCCGTGCCGTACCTGTTGTCGAAAAGATTCTTGGTCTTCGCGTCATTGACCGCGACTATCGGCATTTTGAGTGCACCGTCCTTGTGCATCGCGCGCAAGCGGATGACGCCCGTCGTCGTTTCTTCGGTGCCGCCGAGCATGCCTTTGAGAAGTTCGGGGTGGTCTTTGTGAATAGTGGAGACCAGGTCGGCGCCGTCATCCATCGTGAGGACAGGCTTCTGCGCGATAAGGGCTTCAATGTGTTTGAAAAATGTCTCCTTGCTCTCTCCTTTTATCGCAAACGTCGGGATTTCGTATTCTTTCACGAGCGCGGCGGCAACGTCATCCTGCGTCGAAAGCGGATTCGATGCGGAAAGAAATACATTGGCCCCGCCCGCTTTTAGGACGCGTACGAGGTTCGCGGTCTCCGCGGTGACGTGGAGGACCGCCGCGAGAGTTTTACCTTTGAGCGGAAGTTCCTTCTCAAACCGCTCGCGCACCTTTTGTAGCACGGGCATGTCGCGCTCGGCCCATTCGATGCGACGCTTCCCTTCCGCGGCAAGGCCGATGTCTTTGATGTCGTACTCCACCCCGTTAGAAGCCATAATACACTCGAGTATGCATGATAAATCTCGTTATTGAAAGACAATTTCCGAAGCTTCTAACGGGGTCCATGGAGTGTGATTATACTACAGTAGTGCGATTTTTTCTCGGTATGCTTTTTCGTATCGTTCGCTCGCCTCTGCAATAGTGAACCGGTGATTTTGTGTGCCGAAATTTTCCACCGCGTATGCGGCGACGACGCTCGCCAACTGCCCACACTGCTTGAGCGGCAAGCCCGCAATAATTCCCTTTATGAATCCCGCGCGGTGCGCGTCTCCCGCGCCCGTCGGGTCCACAAGTTTTTTTAGTGGGACGGCGGAAACTTCGACGACACCCTCTGTGGTGCTGATGCGTGAGCCTTTTGCGCCGAGGGTGACGACAAGAAGCGGCGTCTCTGTGGGGAGCGCGGCTTCATCCCAGCCCGTTTTTTCTTCAATAAGACCGAGCTCGTAGTCGTTGCAAAAAAGACCAGCTGCTCCGGAAATTACTTGTTTCAGGTCTTCGGACGAAAATGCGGGCATTGCCTGGCCGGGGTCAAAATAATACTTGATGCCTTTCGCCTTTGCATGTGCAGCGATGGCAATAGTATCGCTGACACATCCCGCGCCCAAGATGGCGCACTCGAAAGCTTCGTCGGGCAGGGGGCCGTACGGCTTCGCGCCCGCCGCCATCGCAAAGGCTGCTATTTGATTGTTGGCGCGGTCGGTCACAATGTGCGCGACAGAAGTGAGGTCGGACGGGTCTATGTGTATAGAACCGACGCCGATGCCGAGCTTCTGCAGATATTGCGCATACCGGCCGAAATCGGAGCCGGCGGTCCCGAGCATTTCGGGCTCCTCTCCGAGAAGCTTCAGATTGTAGGCAAGATTACCTGCGACTCCGCCAAATTCTTCTTTGATGCGCTCTACCTGGAAGCTGACGCTGAGCGTATGCAATTTGTCCGGAACGAAAGAGTCCGTGAAATTACCGCCGTAATCCATGATGCGGTCGTACGCGATGGACCCTGCGACCAGTATTTTTGACATATCACAGACTTTACCACGTCCCGACGCTCGGCATCGATTGCCAGGGCTCTGCCGGTGCGAGCGCCTCCCCTATCTGCAAAAGCTCGATTGAGATTCCCTCGGGTGAACGGATAAAGGCCATGCGCCCGTCGCGCGGCGGCCGATTGATAGTGACTCCCTTTTTCATCAGCTCCGCGCAGTAGTCATAAATATTTTCCACCGCGTAGGCCAAGTGCCCGAAGTTCCTCCCGCCCGTGTACTTCTCTTCGTCCCAGTTGTACGTGAGCTCAAGCAGCGGCGCCCGTCGCGCCGAGACATCATCATTCGGCGCCTTGAGAAAAACATTCGTATATCTCCCCTTTTTATCTTCCCGTCTGTTCACTTCCACCAGCCCCAACTTTCCGCAATAAAAATCCAGCGCCCGTTCGAGGTTTTCTACGCGAACCATGGTGTGCAGGTAGTGCATAATTTTTTTGACCCTACCGGGAATCGAACCCGGCTTCCAAGCTTGAGAAGCTTGTGTCCTAACCGATAGACGATAGGGCCGTCAACAGGTGCCTATCAAAATCGATAGGCCCGTCCTTGAAATAATACCTAAAATCCTACTCTTTTCCACTTGACCGATACCGAGATTCCCCATACTCTCACATTCTTAAGAACGTGAGAATCTTTCTATAAACGAATGGAAGGTCCGTCCGTAGGGAGTGAGGACGTGTCGGACTTCCCTACCCGAGTAGCGCTTCTCTACCAAACCCGCGAGCGTAAGACGCCGAACGTGTTCCGAGATGGTCTTCACGTTGCCTTTCACCGAATCCGCGATGTCAAAGAGTGATATTTCCGGATGCTTTGCTACCAGGATAAGTATCTGAATACGGCGGTGATTTGAAACGCCTTTGAAATGCCGTTCAAGCTTCTTTGGCCCTTTTAGCTTCTTTTCAACCATTTCATCATACTCTCACATTCTTAAGAATATGAGAGTGTTCTATCGTGGATAATACTTACGATAACGACTACCTGTCAGGTGGAATGCTGTAGTAGTTGATGAGGTATTTCGCGAGGTTGGAGAACGGGCGCGA
Source organism: Candidatus Kaiserbacteria bacterium (assembly GCA_016217925.1). Taxonomy (GTDB): domain Bacteria; phylum Patescibacteriota; class Minisyncoccia; order Phycocordibacterales; family UBA2100; genus UBA10103. The sequence goes on along the minus strand of JACRFK010000003.1, from coordinate 52,867 downwards.
GAGTGTCGCGGCGGAGAATTCTTGTCCGTGCGGTTCGACGGCCATGAGAAAGATGATGAATTTCGGGTCACGCGCGGGGAAATACCCGAAGAATGAGTGAAGCGTGCGGTCCGTGTAGTATCCCCCGCCGCCTGGTATTGCGATCTGTGCGGTGCCGGTCTTCGCCGCGAGCGAGTAATGTTCTTGTTTCAAGGAGCCGCCGGCGAGTGCCGTGTCGTAGGTCTCGACGAGCATGTTGGTCACGGCTTCTGTAGAGCTTGCGCTCAAGACCCTCGGCCCGGAACCGGTGTCTATGGAGCGTGTGATGCCGTTGCTGAGTTTGACCGCGGTAACTACATGCGGATTTGGAAGGACTCCTCCATTTGCAAGAACGGAGAGCGCGCGGATCATTTCTACGGCAGAGACCGATATTCCCTGCCCAAAGGAAGCGCTCGCGTAATCGAGATCGTAGCCGTTCTCTATCGATTTGAGCTGCCCCGCCGCTTCGCTCGGCAGGCCAAGGTTTGTCTTTTTGTCGAGCTCCAAGTCGTGCAAGAATGTACCAAAAGCCTCGTGGCCGATCCTGTCGACGACAAAAGATGCGCCGGTGTTGAGGGATTGATTGAGCACTATCTGCATGCTGACGAGACCGTGGGCTTTTTGGTCTGAATTGCAAACTGTCTTTCCGCTCTTCTCGATGCAACCCGTATCCTTGTACATGGTCGCGGGCGTTACGACCCCTTTGTCGATGCCTGCCGCCATCGTGAGCGGTTTCATGATAGAGCCCATCTCGAACGTGCTTTCGACGAGCGCGTTGCGGAAAACAGCCGGATTTGTGACGGTACTATATGTATTCGGGTCGTACGTGGGACGGATGGCCATGGCGATGATGGCACCCGTGTGTGGATCCATAATGATACCGCCCGCGAGATTTGGCGTATAACTTTTCATGACGCCGCCAAGTACATCTTCCAAATTACGTTGGACAGAGGGTTCGATAGAAGTCACGATTGACCCTTGCTGTCCTGCCGGATGTACCGACGTGACCGCTTGCAAATTCGTGAATATCTCGGCAAAAGGATTTATGTAGAGGCCGTTCTGCGTCTGCACGAGTGTGTCCTGCCAACTCTTCTCGAGGCCGTAGACACCCACGCGCCTATCTCCCTGGTATCCGACAAAGCCAATGGCTTGTGCAGCAAGTTCACGGGCAGGATAAAACCGCCACTGATCCTGCACGAGCAAGATTCCTGGTATCTTGAGCGGACGAATCTTCTGTGCCACATCGTCCGGAACACGGAACGCGACCTCTTCATATGGGTCGCCCTTTTTTGCTGCGTTCGCAGAGAAACGTTCGTGGTCTATCGGCGTAAGTGCATTGAGCTGCGCATATACACTCTCGGCGTCCCGTATCTCGTCCGGCTTGATGGCTATCCGCCATCCTGTCTGCATGACTGCTGCCGATACGAGCTCTCCATCTTTCGTAGTGAAATAAATAGTGCCTCGATTCTCCGTATCCGGATCCGGCTTCACGTAATGAGCGCTTGCGGTGTCTCGATAAGCACTTCCATGCACTATTTGCACGAAGTAGAGGCGCACGATGAAAAGAAGCGCCACAAAAACAAAGCAGCCGCACAGTATCCGTGTGCGGAGGACAAATCGCGCTTTCATAGCCTAGAGCGATACCTGCTAGATCTCATTACGGGCAATTGTAGCAGCTCCAACATTGCCCGGACGGTAGACGTAGGCTTGTTTGCCGATGGGTGCGAGGCCGAGCGCAGGTCCTGATGCTGGCGATATGCCCTTGGAAAGCTCGAAGTAGCGCTGCTCCGAACCCCCTATCGTCCCCTGAATGACCGAGATGCGCGTGAGCGCTTCTTTGCGGGCGATGACGTTTAAAATTGATGCCGAGACAAAATATAGATAGCCGCACACCACAAGGATGAACGCGACAGAAAGCACGCGGAGCGCTATTGCTTCTGTAGGGTGTTCCATCGAAAGCGATACGCCGCGCCCTGCGGACGAAAAATTAAATCTCCCTTGAAATATCGAGGGAGCGTATTTACTTATTTTGTGTATATGAGCTCTCATGATTTTATATTTTTTCAATCACACGAAGTCCCGACGCTCCGGTCGGGATCCCGACTTTACGTCGGGACTTTCTGGATGACGCGCAATTTAGCGCTGCGGGACCTTGGATTTGAGGAGGTTTCTGTCTCACCGGCAACGATGGGCTTTTTTGTTACGCGTTTGCCCTCCCCCGCCTCCTCCCATTGCTTGAACGTTTGTTTGACGAGCCTGTCTTCGATGGAGTGGAACGTGATTACCGCGATACGTCCGCCGCACGACAGCGCTTGCCATCCGTCGGCGAGTCCCTGCGATAGGCTCCCCAGCTCATCGTTGACCGCGATACGCAGTGCCTGGAACGTGCGCGTAGCGGGATGGATTTTGCCGAAGCGGTATCTCGGAGGCACCGCCTCGTAGATGGCTTCTGCAAGCTCGCGTGCGGTCGTGAAAGGTTTCTTTTCGCGTCTTTCCACGATGCACTTCGCAATACGCCGCGAGTACCGCTCTTCGCCCCACCCAAAGATGACGTCCGCGATCGATTCCTCGGACCACTCATTGACGATTGCCGCCGCCGTAAGCGCGCCGGGGTCCTTTCCGCCGGAGGCCGATCCTCCTTCGGAGGAGGAGTAGGTCATGAGAAGCGGTTCATCTGCTTTCAACGAGAATCCTCTTCCGGAGTCGAGCTGAAATGAGCTCCACCCTAAATCGAAGAGGGCTTTCGTTATGTACGCGACGCCGAGTTTGTCGAGCTCCGCTTTCAGATTGCGGAAGTTTCCCTCGACGAGATGCACTTTCGGCGCAACACCTGCGAGCGCTTCTTGTGCGCGGACTACCGCATCGTGATCTGCATCTATCCCGATAAGGGTTCCCCCCTTGTCGAGCTTTTGCGCAATCGCGAGTGCGTGACCCGCACCGCCGAGTGTCGCGTCCAGTACCGTATCGTCTGGTTCTATCGCCAACTGTTCAATTGCTTCATGTAAAAGAACACTTCGATGTTTACCCTCCATAGCTTTAGCGACGGGGGGCCTTGATAACATCGGATTGCCGGAGAATTGAGAGCGTCGTGTGCGCATGACGTTATTGAAATTCTCCAGCAATCTGATGCTGCCAATTTGGAAAAGAGCCGAAAGATGAATTCAGATGCGAGGCACGGGGAAGTGAAATTCGGAGACGTACACGCAGTACGGCGGAGAATTGCACGGGGCCCCGTAACGAAGCAGATGAGTTCATTTTTTGTGCTCGGAAATTAGAGGGCGCCTATCTGGTCGAGCTTCGCCGCCATCTTGTCGGCGTTCTTCTCGATATGCGCTTTGTAGGTACTCCACGCCTCCGTGTTCCAGATCTCGACGTGATCCGAAATACCGGCAAATATAATCCTCTTCTTCAGGCCCGCGAATTCTTTCTGATGGTCCGGAATGAGTATTCTCCCCACTCCGTCCACATCCACTTCCGCAGCACCCGAAAGCATGAACCTGTTGAATCCGCGCGTGTCGGGATTGACCATCGACAGTGATTGCAACTTCTTCGCGACGATATCCCACGCGTCGCGCGAATATGCGTACAGACAATGGTCCAGCCCTCGCGTCACGACGATCTTTTTCCCCATCGCGGACCGGAAGACTTTCGGAAGCGAGACCCGCTTCTTTTCGTCGAGCGTGTGTTCGTATTCACCAATTAGCAGATTTGCCATATTTCCCACTCTATCCCACTGCGATAAAGTATATACCACTATAGCCTATCGCAACCCAATTGGGAACAAAAGTGTGGAAAACTCGCGGCGGCAAGGCACCGCTTAAACCCTGGGCTAAGAATGTGGTATTATCCTTCCATGTTGACCATCTTCAAGGGAGCCAGCCCTGAAGCTCTCAATGAGATAGCGGAGGAAATGCGGGTGCGGCAGACGAAGCACTTTATTCTCCTTTTTTCGATGGGGTCGCAGTTCGACCATCTCATCGTGCAGCAACTCGCAAAGCTCGGCGTCTTCGCCGTCGTCGCCGACCCGGCAAGTGTGAAAGCGGGAGATGTGAAAATGGCCGCCCCCGCCGGCATCATTCTCTCGGGCGGACCGGCATCCGTCTTCAACGAGCCGCCGCCTTTTGATAACTCAATTTTCGACCTCGGCATCCCCACCCTCGGCGTGTGCCTCGGATTCCAGATGTGGGCAAAGCACGCCGGCGCAGTGGTTACCCCGCAAGAGAAGCGCGAGTTCGGCGTCCATACGTTCCGTATCAAAGCTGACTCGCCGCTTTTTGAAGGTGTGGCGAAGGAAACACCGGTCCTCGAGAGTCACGGCGATGCCATCAGCAATGCGCCGTTCGAAGTCCTCGGCTCGACGGACAACACCGAAGTTGCAGCGGGGCATTCCGGACATCTTTGGGGCGTGCAATTCCATCCGGAGGTTACCGACACGACCGAAGGTGTAAAAATGTACGAAAATTTCGTAAAAATCTGCGGCATCACTGACCGCTTCCCCGCTCACAGTGTCGCGCAGGCAAAGATCGACGCACTCAAGAAATTGATCATGGGGAAGAAAGTGCTTATCGCACTTTCAGGTGGCTCTGATTCTTCGGTCGTTGCATACCTGCTCAAAGAGGCGGGGGCTACACTCAAGGGCGTGTACATTCGCGGCATCGACAGGCCGGACGACGAGGCGTATGTGAAGAAATACTTCAGCGACGAGGATTGGATAGAGCTGGAAATAGTTGATGCGACGAAAGAATTCTTGAAAGCGCTCAAAGGTCACGTGACGATGCGCGAGAAGCGTCTTGTCATGCGCGGCGTATATAAGGAAGTACTTGAGGAACAGATAGAAGAATTCGGAGCGGACTTCATCGCACAAGGCACGCTCTACACCGACGTGCGCGAAAGCGGACACGGCCACGCGACGGGAGCGCGCGTCGCGGAGATTAAAGTCCACCACAACGTGAAGCTTGGTTTTTCCATACCGGAAATCGCTCCGCTTGAGACTGAGGTCAAAGATTCCGCACGCCAGATCGGCCGCGATATGAGTGTGCCCGAAGACCTGCTCGTGCGCCATCCATTCCCCGGCCCCGGGCTCGTCGTCCGTATCGAGGGCGAGGTAACGGCCGAGAGTCTGCGCGTTGCACGGGCAATTGATGGTATTTACATAGAAGAGCTACGTGCGGCAAATCTCTACCAGACCGTGTGGCAAGCGGGCGCAACGCTTACCCACTCTATGCACACCGAAAGCAAAGGCGACGGCGCAGGAATCGGACACGTGGTCGCACTCTGGGCTGTGTGGAGTGTCAACGGCTTTACCGCCCGCTTCGCCCAACTACCCTATGAATTTCTCGAAAAGGTCTCCCGTCGAATCACCAACGAAGTCCGCGAAGTGGGGGCAGTCGTCTACCGCATCAGTGACAAACCACCAGCGACGATAGAATGGGGTTGAGTCATCCGCAACTTATATGAATAAACTTACGTGGACCTTTTTGCTGGTCCTCTCCATGGCCGGTATTGCGGTTTTTTACCCGATAGTGAAAGCGTTGAACGGAACGGTAGACCCCTACCTGATAGCTTTTTTTCGTTTCTTCATTGCGTCGCTTGTCCTCGTTCCGGTTATGGCGTACCGGAACTCTCTGCACTTGCCGCCCAAGAGAGACCTTGTTTTCTTCCTATTGGTCGCCTTCTGCGCTGTCGCTCCCACGCCCCTTATCGTCATGGGAATTGCGAGTACCAACAGTGTCGTCGCCGCCATACTTATAAATGCGAACTCACTCATTGTTGCGGTTCTTGCGACGCTGCTTCTCAGCGAGCAGGTATCGCATAGGAAGATGGTGGGGCTTGGCATCGGGTTCCTCGGTGTTATTTTAGTCGTTCTCAACGGCGCGAACCCCTTTGCGAATGCCGATAGTGCGTATTTTCTCGGTTCGATGGTATTACTTTTCGCGGCGTCATTATCCGCTTTGAACAAAACATACTCGAAAGTCTATGTCCGCAAGTACGACGGCTTGTACGTGACCTTTTTCTCGGTCACGCTCGGCTCTCTACTGCTCGCGATGTTCATCGGTCTGCGGGGAGGCTTTGACGGGCTAACCGCGCTCACGCCGTCGTTAGCTCTCCCGATGCTTGCTATCGGGATATTCGGGACAGCGATACCGTGGGTCATTTGGAACAGCAGCCTGAAACATCTCGATGCGCATGTGGCGGCATCTTTCAATCTGCTCATACCGGTGTTCGCAGCACTCTATTCCTTGGTCTTTTTTCAAGAATCTTTCACCGTTTGGATGTTCGCAGGATTCGTTCTGACCAGCTTTGGAATATATCTCATACAAAAACAGGAAACCACCATAGTTGTACCGGCCGTATAATCTCCTTTTTTCCTTCGACAAACCACGGAGCGGAGTTGATAATCCAAAAATCGCGCCGGTTGTGTAGTACGCTGTAGCGTATGGTCGCAAAGAAGAAAGTCTCCCGCCATCATTTGTGGCTCGAGATGGTCATGGGCTCGCTCGCGCTCGTGAGCGGTTATATGTTGATCCGCGAACTGACGGACGGCCTCTCGCCGTATCAAATCTTTGTATTCAACATCATCGACCTCGTCATTGCCCTGATATTTCTCGCGGAGTTCGGGGTCAAGCTTTTTCTCGCAAAAGACAGAATGACGTTCCTCAAATACCACTCATGGGTGCTGCTCGCCGCCATTCCCGTCACAACGCCGCTTACACAGTCGCTCCGGCTCGTCCGGTTGTTACGACTCCTGCACCTGCTTCAAGCCGTGGAAGATTGAAATGATATACTATCCCGATGGATTTACGCGCCGCGATAGCCCCGCTCATTAAAGGCGACGCAGAAAACGATCCCGAAACTCTCAAGAAATTCAGCCGCGATACGAGCATTTTCGAGCGCAAACCCTCGCTCGTCGTCTCGCCCAAAGACGCCGACGACGTGGTGGCACTTGTACGATTCGCAGCCGAAGCAAAGAAGCGCGGCGAGGATATCTCTCTCACGGCACGCGCCGCCGGGACCGACATGTCGGGCGGCCCTCTCACCGATTCCGTGGTGGTTTCTTTTACGAAGTATATGAATGCGATGCACGAGGTCGGGACGGATTTCGCCGTCGCCGAACCGGGCATGTACTATCGTGATTTTGAAAAACTGACGCTCGCAAAGAACGGCTCGATACTGCCGCCCTACCCCGCATCACGCGAGATGTGCGCGCTCGGCGGCATGATAGCGGACAACGCCGGCGGCGAATTGACTTTGCGGTACGGCAAAATGGACGCGTACGTGCAAGAGCTCGACGTGGTACTCGCCGACGGCTCGCAGGCGACGTTTCGCGCGCTCTCGGCTGCGGGGCTGGAGGACAAGAAAGAGCAGCAGACGCTCGAAGGAGAGATATACCGCCGTGTGGATGAGCTTCTCACGCATAGCGGAGAGGTTATCGAGGCGGCGCGCCCGAACGTGACGAAAAATTCGGCGGGCTACGCGTTATGGAACGTGGCGGACCGGAAACGCGGCACTTTCGACCTCACCAAGCTTCTCGTCGGCTCACAGGGCACGCTCGGCATCATTACCAAAGCCCGCGTTTCGCTCGTAAAGACCAAGCCTCATCACGCCATGCTCGTCATTTTCCTTTCCGACATGGGGAAACTGCCCGAAATCGTGCGGCGTGTCCGCGAATTCGGCCCCGAGTCATTTGAGTCGTACGACGACCACACGTTCAAACTCGCCGCCCGCTACGGGTACGAATTCCTCAAGCACTTGAATTTCAAGCAGACAATTTCGCTTGCTATGGCATTCGTGCCGGAAGTCTGGGCGCTTTGGACGCGGCGGGTGCCCCAGCTCGTCCTACTTGCGGAATTCGCTGAGGATACTGACGAGGAGGCACAGGGCAAAGCCCACAAGGCGCAGGCGGCGCTTGCGGACCTCTCCGTGCGCACGCAATTCGCGCTCGGAACGATGGAAAAGAAATACTGGAAGATACGCCGCGAAAGCTTCGCGCTCTTGCGCAAGCACGTGCATGGTCTGCACGCCGCGCCGTTCATAGACGACATCGTCGTCCACCCCGACGACTACCCGCGATTTCTGCCGGAGTTGAGCGCCCTTCTCGCGCAATACGACCTGATGCACACGATAGCGGGCCATATCGGCGATGCCAATTTCCACATCATCCCCCTCGTCAACCTCGGAAATCCCGCGCACCGCAAAGCCATCATGGAGCTCACGCCCAAAATCTACGAGCTGGTGGCAAAGTATAAGGGTTCGATTACGGGCGAACATGGCGACGGCATTATACGTACGCCGTTCCTATCGATGATGTATTCTCCGGAAATCCTTGCGTTATTCGCAGAGACCAAGCGTATCTTTGACCCGCAAAACATTTTCAATCCCGGCAAGAAAGTAGGCGGCACGCTAGAGGACATCGAGCACTGGATGATGCGTCCCGTGGTATTGCCTCCGGCGGCTACACGAGCTTGAGCGTGTGGAGTAAAAAGAATCCAGTGATAATACCGACCGAAACGCACACGGCAACGGCCTCGTAGAATATAACGGTGGAAAGTCGCGTCGCACTGCGCTGTTTCGAGAGGGCAACGCTCACAATGGCGAATAAACCGAGCGCGAGAGCTCCCTTGCCGAGCCAGTGGTGATAGAAGGTTGCCTTGAGCCAATTCTTCAATGTGGGTATCTCTTCCGCAGCAACGATGAGTACGGCAAGCATGAGGCCCGCGACGATGGCCGCTATCGCAACTGAACGTACCCATGCCGTTAATTCCGAGTGATTCATATTGAGCCGGAGACGAGCATGCCGGATACGGCGGTCGCCACACCGATACCAAGCGCTATTAACGTTAAGAATGCCGTGCTTTTTCGGAGTCCGTCATCAGGATTGGCACGTAGATACGAAGTACACAGCGCGATCGAGATAGCCACGAACGGAAGCAAAAGAAAGATGTGCTCTTTTGTCTCCATAAAAAAAGTGTGTGCGAATGGCGCATCGCCCGCGAGTATACGCGGTTTGACAGCCGTGCCATAGTACATCACGTAGTAGTAGGCAGATGTCGCCCACGAAAGCAAAAAGAGCGCCACAGCCGACCACGCAAGACGCGAGATGAAAACGTAGTTGGGTGTTTTCTTGAGGAGGTGCATGAGGATGACATTGTGGATACCAATCGCGATAACACCGCCAATGACGTGAATGATGAGCAGGGCGGCAAGTGTGGTCGTCATACTTTTTTAGGCCCGTGCAGGTGGGTGCGTATCCACCATAATCCGAGAGTGACGACTACCATGGCAACTGCGTAGTATGCGAGTATTTCAAAATAGGACGCACTAATCTTGCCGAGGACGCCCAGCGTGAGCGCGGCGTACCACGAAGTGAGCGATACGGCGGTACCGATAAGGAACGGCATCAGACGTGCTTGTAGCAGAAGCGAATTACAGACCAATACTGCGACCACGGTCATTTTTGCCCAGAAGGACGGGCTGCTGAAAATCCCTACGTGCTCGGTGAGCCGGAAGTAGAGGAGGAACCCAAAACCTGAAATGACAAGTAGGAAGAGGCCCGTCCGCATTACGGTGTAAGTCACCGCGAGCGTTTTGCGTTCGTCGTCGTTGATGATGTTGTCACTGTTGAAACGCGTGTAGAAAATCTCGGCAAACGTCGCAGCGCCGACGCCAAGGACAGTGCCTATCACATGCATGAGTATCAAGAATTTCATTACTGTCATATACCTTGTGAACCAAGTTCTCGCACTTGCGCTACCCACTCGTCGTGCTTCTTTGGATCCGGATGTTCACACGGACCCATGGTCGTCACCTGTACACTCATACCCGAAAAACCAAGAATCCCCCGCGATATCTCGTTCGTATAATCGCCGTACTTGAGCCGGGTCATAAATGGGCTATGTGCACCATCAACGACGATGACGCGCGCAGTCTTTCCCTTCAGCAATTCTATAACGTCGTGAGTTGCTTTGTCAAAATGAAACGCAAAGCCAGGAAGCCATATTCGGTCGAACATGCCCTTGAGGATGGCAGGCATACTTATCCACCAGTTGGGGTACAGGATGATCAGATGATCGGCCCAGCGTATGTTTTCCTGCACCGAGACGAGATCGGGCTCAAGAGGCTGGATTTTTTCGTATCCTTTGTGGAGGATCGGATCGAACCGCAACTCGCCGAGGTTCAACCGTTTGACCTCATGACCCGCGGCGCGTGCCGCTTTTTCATAGGCGTCGGCAAGCTCCCCCGTAAATCCGTCGAGGCAGGTGTGCCCCACGAGTACGAAGATCTTGCGAGCGGCTTCCATGGAAACAGTATAAAGGGGTGGAAGAAATTGTATATCAGGGGATGCTGATAAGTGAAAGGCGCTCTACCTTACCAATTTGAACGACCCGACGACGTCGTTGAATATACTTTTATACGGCTCCCTGTTGATGGTCTCTGCAACGACGGCGCCCGACGCGATCCGCATGACCGCCTGCTTAAATTCAATACCGGACATCATGCCCTCCTTGCCGACACCCGTAAAGACGCGCCAGCTTCCGACATTCATATCGCTCGACAACGTGAGAGAACGTTCGACCTGTTCGAGCGCCTCCGAATACGTGGCGAAAAGACCTTGCGACCGCATATCGATGCTTATACCGCTTTGTGGTGTACGCTCATCGGGCGCGGAGATGACGAAAAAACCGCCGACCCGTTCCTCGACCCTGTAACCCTCGGGATATTCAAAAGTGAAATTGTACCGCTTGCTCGTGTAAACACTCCAACCCGGCCGGGTGGAAGTGGAAATAGTGACCGGTGCGGTCACAGAGGTCTTTGGGAGGGAGGAGACAACGATGAGAACCAGGAAAATGCAGATCATCGCCGTCAGTACCAGGTTGATAGTTGACACTTTCATAGCTCCGGCGGCGGAGAGATAATACACCTCCGGTCGGCGCCGTCTAGAGCTTTGCTTTTTGTGGACCATACCGGAATCGAACCGGTTACCTCTTCCATGCCATGGAAGCGCTCTACCAAGTGAGCTAATGGCCCGTCGCGGAGCATCTTAACAAAACAAAAACGTCAACGCGAGCAATCGTTTGTGCTCCCACGAGGAATCGAACCTCGATCATAAGCTCCGGAAGCTTACGTTCTATCCATTAAACTATGGGAGCAAGTGAGGGGCAAAGTGAATGCAAGCATTCACTTTCCCTGAACGCCGCTTCCATATGAAATATGGGAGCGATGCGTTCTACCTTAGCATTCACCTATTCGGTTTCAAATAGAGCGCTGAGCGACTCCCCCGATTCAATGCGCTCTATGGCGTCGCCGAAGGTGTCGCCTACCGACACGACCTCTATCTTTGTCCCTAGCTCGCGATTGCCGTTTATCGTATCGGTGATGAAGAGCTTCTTGATGGGAGAGGCCTCGAGGGTCTTCATTGCCTCACCCGAGAGGACTCCGTGTGTTGCCATCGCGTACACTTCTTTTGCGCCATTTTCCATGAGAAGCGCGGATGCGCGTGCCAAGGTACCGCAGGTATCCGCCATGTCGTCTGTGATGAGCGCGATTTTCCCCTTCACGTCTCCGATAAGCTTCATGCGCGCTATCTGATTGGGTATCTCGCGCTCTTTGTGGATGATGGCAAGGTCGGCTGACTTCATGAGCCGCTTGGCGTACGATTGAGCGCGGACGACACCGCCCGCGTCGGGTGAGACAACGACGAGATCGTCAGCAGCAAGCGCGTCTTTGAATACATCGCGAAAATGAGAAATGAAGACCCGTCGAGCGTAGAGATTGTCCACGATGGTGCGCCGGAAAAAACCACCGATGGCGTCATTGTGAAGATCCATCGTGAGCAGTCGGGTGGCACCGACACCTTCAAGCGTCTTTGCAAAGACGCTTGCCGAGATCGGTTCACGGGGTTTTGACTTGCGGTCTTGGCGCGAGTAACCGAAGTACGGAACGACAGCGGTAACCTCGCGTGCCGACGCGTTGCGCGCAGCGTCAATCGCAAGAAGAAGACGTACCCAGTTCTCGGCAGGAGGATTCGTCGGCTGGATGAGGAACACGTCTTTCCCGCGCAAGTTCTCCAAAAATTGCACTTGCTGTTCGCCATCGCTGAACGAGCGGCATTTGATCTCTCCGAGAGGCATCCCGAGGCGCGCAGCTATTTTCTTCGCGAGCTCATCGTTTGCCCCCAGGCTGAAGATCTTGTACTCCATTGAGAATAAAGTATACCAGCTTCCCCGTTTACCCGCCACCCGTTATATGGAGTACCATATAACGTCTTCGCTCGCCGACCATGAGTGCAAGCACTCGCGGTTCGACTCGCTAGCCGTTATAATCCCACAACGCACCTTTAGCCCCGACGTTTCAGTCGGGGCCCCGACCGTAAGCGTCGGGGCTCAGTGTTAACGGATGCGGGACGCACCTTTAGCTCAGTTGGTTAGAGCGTTCGATTCACATTCGAAAGGTCTCAGGTTCGAATCCTGAAAGGTGCACAGCGACGGGAAAATGTGCCCTACGGCACATTTGCCCGCGCTGTGCAGGGCGGAGCGATGTCGCGCGAGTACGCGCGACCGCGAGCCGGGGTCGCGAAATTTCCGAGCGACGGCGAGGAAATATTTGTGACCACCTTGCATGTGAGTATCGATGAAGTCTTTTGCCGGGCCGTAGTATACCGGTAGTACGTGCGATTCGGGTTCGTAAAGACCGGGTTCGATTCCCGGCGGCCCGACAAGAGACTTTATCGAGCGCGGGCCGTCGTATAGTGGCAGTACGCAAGGCTGGGGGTCTTGTAGCCCGAGTTCGATTCTCGGCGGCCCGATCAGTGTCACTCTTTAGGTGTGGATAACCATAATAGCGCAGAAATATGAGGGGCATATGCTGAGGCTGTATGGGCCGACTCGTTCGGGTGTTGATCGCCCTCCTCGCCTCTTACGGCTCAGGCCTTATTGGATTTCTCTTCGTAGATGTCGGAGACTCGAGTTGGTACGCCAATCTCAATAAGCCCTCTTTCACACCATCAGACACTACATTTACCATTGTCTGGCTGATCCTTTACGGTATGACGGCCGCAGCACTCGCCATTGTGTGGACGAGAAAATTCCCCGCAGCCCACACTGCCGGATGGGTGCGCTTCTTCTTCATACAGCTACTTTTCAGTACGTGTTACACGATGTTTTTCTTTGGGTTCCATTCTCCCTTTATTGCCTTCGTAGACATCTTGTTCCTGGGAGCGATCGTTCTCGCGCTCACTGCAAGTGCAGCCGACATTGACCGCCGCGCCGTATATTTGATGGCGGCATATTTGCTCTGGATCATTTTTGCCGGATATCTGACCATGGGCGTCTGGCTGTTGAATTGAGTGAATACGTTGTATCTGTTATATTTCTCCGCACGGGTCCGTTGTATACGGGCTTATAGTAAAGTGGTATTACGCGTCATTCGCATTGACGAGGCCCGGGTTCGATTCCCGGTAAGTCCACAAAAGTTAACTGCGCCTTGATGCGTTCAGGAGATACACGCCGTACATCACGAACCACAGAAAAATTGTGTAGAAGCCGATGCGTTCCACTCCGCCAAATCCGGGGCCCCAGAGAGAATTTACGACGGCCATATAGGTATACAAAGGCACCGCAACTACGATTACCACACCCATCGTCCGCGAAGTTAGCTTCTGCCACGGCTTCGCAAACACGTCTGCGCGAAGGGCAAGGAACGCCGCGACGCCGACCAGGAATATCGAGCTCGCGAAATGCAGCGCGAGCGCCGTATAAAAGCTGAGGGACGTCTCACCCATGTAGAGCGGGAGGTACGAAGAACTGAGAACGAGTGTCCCTGCACCCATTAGTGCGATAAGGCGCGCCACTTGTTTTTTACCGGGTACGTGCGAAAGGTTGCGCGCCGTGAACAGAAGAAGCGCACCAGTGACTACTCCGGAGGCAACAAAAATGAGTGACGCGGGTTGATAGATGTCGTTGCAGCGCCCTGCAATGCACGCAATGGTCGCGAAATACGTAGAACCAAGCCCGCTTATCGCTTCTCCCCGGAGGCTGTAATTCGGAGTGAGGCTCTCCGCAATGTAAATAGCGGCGACGGTCCACACCGTCCCCAGGATGAGAAGCCAGCCGGCCGCTCTTTCACGTCTGCGGTCCATACAGCGATTCAGTACGGTCGCTCTTTTTCCATCTCGCTTGAGTATCTGCCTTGCGTCGCGAGCGAATTCATCTTTGAGCGGAAAAGTAGCGCCGCCTGTGCCTTCGCGATGTTCGCATTCGGACTTTCGGCCCAAATCTTGAGGACGGGGTTTTGCAGAGCACGCCCGTACGAGAACGAGAGCGGCCACGGAAGCTTGCCGGTCGCATTCATCGCATTCAGGTGTTCCGTCGCCTGCTCGTCGGTCTGTCCGCCCGAAAGGAACGCGACGCCAGTGAGCCCCGCGGGCAGCGTTTCCTTGAAAGCGCGGATTGTTTCCTTCGCGACTTCCTCCATGCCCGACTGTCCTCCGGAGGAGGATCCGCCTTCGGCGGACTTCGCTTGTTTCCCCGCGATGACCATGCTCGTTTTGAGGATGACCCCTTCGACGGCGACATCCTGCCCGGCGAGTTCTTCAAACGTCTTCTTCAGAGTCGCGGTCGATATTTCATAGCAGCGCTCGATGTTGTGGTCGCCGTCTATGAGTATTTCCGGTTCCACCATGGGCACGATGCCGGCCTCTTGGCATAGCGCGGCATAGCGGGCCATTGCGTGCGCATTTGCATGGATACAGGCGGGGGATGGCAAATCTTTGCCTATCGTGATGACGGCACGCCATTTGGCGAAACGTGCGCCCAAAGTTTTGTACTCGGCAAGCCGCTCGCGGAGCCCGTCGAGGCCTTCGGTCACCTTTTCTCCAGGATGGAGAGCCAGTTCTTTTGCCCCGGTGTCCACTTTGATGCCCGGAAGGATGCCCTTCTTTTCGAGTACCGCCGCGAACGCCTCTCCCTCATTGGTCTCCTGTCTGATGGTCTCATCGTAGAGAATGACGCCGCTTATGTACTGTTCAAGCCCGTCTGCGGTGAGCAGAGTTTCGCGGTACGCACGGCGATTCTCTTCGGTGCAGGGCACACCGACCGATTCAAACCGTTTTTGGCACGTACCCGAACTTTCGTCGGCAGCAAGGATGCCCTTCCCCGGAGCGACCATTTGCTTCGCGGTCTTCTTCAAGAGTTCGATATCCATATAGAAATTATTGCATGTGCTTAGTTTTGATAAATCTGATGTTGCGCGGGTGTGTGGACATAACGACCGAGTGCGTCACGATGTGGTCGGCGGCAAAAAGCACACCGTCGGCCAAGGGGCCCGAAACGACACCTGTTGCGGTGAAGCTGATGTCGTCCCCCTTGGCGAGGTCACGCGCTCTAAATACCGTGGAGAAGTCTGTCACCCCTGCATCATTCAGACGCTTAATGTGCTTTTCGTCCTTCGGTTTCCACCTGCACAAAAGTTCGCCCCCAAGACAGCGCATCGCCGCGGCAGCGAGAACCGCTTCGGAACTTCCACCGATACCCATAAGCATGTCGACGCTTGAGCGCGAAAGGCATGTGCCGAGCGCCATCGCGACATCGCCGTCGGTAAAGAGGCGTACGCGCGCGCCTGCCGCGCGCGCCTCTGCGATGAGCTTCTCGTGCCGCGGACGATCAAGTGTTGCTATGATTATCTCGGAGACTTCTTTGCCGAGTGCCTTCGCCACTTTTCTGATGTTGTCGGCGACTGGCGCATCGAGGTCTATCACATCCACCGCTTCCGGACCCACTGCTATCTTGTCCATGTATGAATCGGCAGCGTGGTACAAACTTCCCTTCGGCCCTGTCGCGATGACCGTGAGCGCGTTGGGAAAACCGTTGGCAACCGAATCCGTGCACTCAAGCGGGTCGACAGCGATATCCACAACGGGTTCTTTGCCCGTGCCCAACTTCTCGCCGATATACAATTCATGTGATTCATCTTTTGCGCCCTCGCCGATTACTATCTCACCCAAGAAATCTATCGTGTTGAATTGTGTGCGCATCGCATCGACGGCCGCTTTGTCGGCGAGCTTCGCTTCTCCTTTGCCGATCCATTTCGCGGCGGCTATCGCAGCAACTTCGGTCACACGGACAAACTCGAGGGCGAGATTATCGAACGAGCCGCCGCCGTTGGATTTCATGTGCCATCAGGGTACCCCGCCAATAGGTAGCGTCAACCCCGTTAGAAGTTTTGATGTGGATTGGACTTTCTTCATAACGACGCACTTCTAACGGGGTCAAGGGGATAAACTGACCCGACGAGCGGGAGGTTACTTGATATTCGTTATCTTGTACTTCTGAGCACCTTTGGGAGTATCGAAAGAGAAAAGTTCGCCGCGTTTCTTGTCCATCAGCGCCGAGCCGAGCGGCGAGAGGTGCGATATTTTGTGTTCCTGCATATTCGCCTCCGCGGAACCGACTATTTCGTATGTGTGCTCTTCCTTCTCCCCCTGCTTTTGTATCGTGACGACGCTCCCGAGCGAGACCGCGTTCCCCTTTGGGTGTTCGATGATGCGGGCGTGGCTTAATTGTTCTTCAATAACGCGGATTCGATCTTCGGTCGCTGCCTGCAAATTGCGCGCCTCTTCGTATTCTGCATTTTCAGAGAGGTCCCCCAGAGAGCGTGCGTATTCGAGCTGTTCGGCTATCTCGCGACGGCGGACCGTCTTCATGTGTTCGAGCTCTGTGGTGAGCTCGTCAAATTTCTCCTTGCTCAGGTAATTAGTGTCATCGTTCATATATTTGTGCGCGCCGTATTATACAGTTTCGGCTTGCAGTAGCAAGCCGAGAATGTATAGAGTATAGAGTACCGTGTATGGCGGGAATGCTGAATTCTTTTTTTCCTCCATACTCCATACCCTATACGCCATACTTACTGAAGGTATTCAGGATGCGTGGCCACCAGCCATTGTAAGAATGGGACGACTCCGTGTCCGGCTCCGGCAGACGTGGCCGCGGGCGCGCGCTCGAACACGACCGCAAATGCGTAATGCGGGTCGTTGACCGGCCAGAATCCGACATTCCATGAATTTATCCATTCATTACGCGCGCCGATCTGTGCCGTACCGGACTTTCCGGCGATCTCTATGCCGGGGATCTGATACATGTTCAGCGTCGCGTCGCGTCGCGTCGATGTAACGGCGAGACGCATCCCTTCACGTACGATCTGTAAATATTCGTCGGGAATACCAATAGGAGTCGATTCCGGTGTTGAACTCGCGATGAGCTGCGGGGTGAGAAGGTGGCCGCCATTTGCGATGGCCGCGACAAAGCGTACCGCCTGGATGGGTGTGATCTGAAATCCATATTGGCCGATGGACGTGTGGTACGTGTTTCCGGTGCGCCACGTTGGGTCGTTCGGAAATGCCTTCGCCTTCCAGGCGGGGGTGGGAATGACCCCCGCGGCCTCTCCGGGCAGCGAAAATCCGGTCGTCGAGCCGATGCCGAATATGCGGGCGTACTCGTCGAGCTTCGTTATACCGAGACCTTTTTGGTCGCCGTATCCTCCGCCGATAGTGTAGAAATATTCATCCGATGATACGGCAATTGCCTCACGCATGTCGATCCAGCCGTGCTCTGTCCAATCCTTGAAGATAGACGGGTGCTCGGGGTCGTACGGATTCGGAAGCACGAGGGCACCTTTCGAAAGTATCTTCTTTTTCGGAGAGATAAGCCCTTCGTTGAGAGCCGCGGCCGCGAATATCAGCTTCATGATGGAGCCGGGCGCGTACTGCCCGCCTATCGCGCGGTCTAGCATCGGCGTGAGCGGATCGGCGAGCGTTGCACGCACTGCAGGCCCTCTCCCCTCATTGAACGCGCGATTGTCGTATTCCGGAAAGCTTGTTATCGCGAGCAATTCGCCCGTGCGCACATCCATGATGACGGCTGCACCTCCTTGGTACTGCTGTGCTTTCGCTCTCGCCGAAAGTATTTTATACAGCTCGCTTTCTACATCTGCATCTATTGATAGACGGAGATCAGTGCCGTGCCGTGGAGGATCAACGATGTTTTCCCGCTGCACACGCATTCGCGCGTCGGTCTCTACCATCGAACTCCCATTGGTGCCCCTCAGCGTCTCATTGAATGCGCGTTCCGCGCCGGACATACCGACAAAGTCTTCGCGCCACCAGTTGCCCTTGGAGTCCGCTTTTGGATATTGGAGAAATCCAAGAGTGTGCGAGAGGCCGGGGCGGGCCGTGTATTTTCGGTACGCATAAGGGGTGGTACTCGCCCCGCCCATGGCGGGGCTCGCATCGTCCCCGCTCGGGACTTCGTTCCACGCGAGCTCTTCCCCTTTCCTATCCAGGATGAGCCCACGCGTCGCAAAGACGATGGTGCGATCGAGTGTGTTGTTCCGAGAAATATCGGCGTACGAAGTTCCGTCGACTACCCCGAGACTGAAAGCGCGAACGGTGAAAACGAGGCCGATAAGAATGAAGACAAGTCCGACGGCAAGAATCGGACGATTGGAGAGTGCGGCAACAACGCGGCCTTCAAATTGCACCGCGTTGTGTCCCGGCAAATTCGAGGAATCGAGAAATATCTCGTCGGGGGCGATTTCGTTATACGTTCTTTTGCGCCGGAAGAATGTCATTTACCTACTATACCCCAGACTCTCACGGGCGGAGAAATTGACTGCGAAGTGGCGCACATACCCACACGAGCGCGATGCTACCGATAAGGAACAGGGGTATCTGGAATCCTTCGCCCGGAAGCCACAAGAGATCCATGAGGAGCCCGATAATTGGGACTTCCCATGCTGGATAGCGTAGTGAGAGAGCGATGATGCATATGAGAGGCACCCACCAGGGCGCGAAAAAAATACCCAAAAATCCTATAAGGGCCAAGATGACACGTATGCTAGTCGCTGATGGGTAAAATATAGACATACGTAAGTGAGTGAAGATTTACCGGAAGCATGATGAAAACATCCTGGAACGCGCTCGCGGAGCTTGAGGCGATACTCCCGACAATCCCAATTGGTCGAGCTCCTAATTCCGGTGCGGTGACCGGCTGGTTTATGTGTATCGTGAGCGCTCGCGGTACCTTGGCGCGCGCATTGCCACCGCCTGAGCCCTGAGCGGAGATGGCGGCGCTGCCTATTACCGCGTCTATCGATGCGCCCGGCGCAAATATTTCCGCAACGACAGCAGTATGATCTCCCGTATCGGTGACTTTCCCAACGACGAATCCGCCACCCGTAAGTACCAGACTGCCGCGTGCGATACCATCCTCGGCACCTGCCCCAATCAAGAAGGTGCCATATGGCGACGTCCGCACCGACGATACAACCGGTGCCGTCACACCTTGTGCAGAGAGCAAAGAGACGCCCACAAGACGCACGAGTGCACGGAGCTGCTCGTTCTCTGCACGCAGGGCCTCGTAACCGCCGGCGCGTTCTTCGAATTGTGCAAGCTCTTCGGCAAGAGAGCGATTTTGCGCTTCGAGCGAAGCTCGAGTAGAGAGTATACCGCTGCTGCGAATGCTCGTGAGGGCACGTCCCGACCACTGCGATACTACAACGGCTCCGCCGCGCAGTTTGTGACGGATCGATCCTCCGGTGAAGACATCCAGAATGAATAACAAAAGGACGAGTGCTGTCGCGGCGAGAACCCGCCCATTGCGGCCCTTATTCTGTCGGTACGAGTTCATCATCACTCTTGAGAAGCGCCTCACGATAGGCGTCCAGATCATTCAAGACAACGGAGGTCCCTCGAACGACTGCGGTCAAGGGGTCAGGCGCTACGATGACAGCGACGCCAAGCGCGTTGGTGAGGAATTCCGGCAGACCGCGTATCAAAGCGCCGCCTCCGGCAAGGTATATCCCCCGTTGCATGACATCGGAAATTATCTCAGGCTGCGTTGTCTCCAACACCCCTTTTATCGATTCAATAAGCTCTTCTAGAGAGTGCCCGATCGCATTGCGAATATCCTGATCCGTGACATGCATCTCGCGCGGCAAGCCCGTCACGAGGTCGCGCCCGCGCACGAGCGCTTCAAGCGGCATTCTGCCGGGCGCGATCGATGCGATGGCAATCTTGGTCTCCTCGGCGCTTTTGTCCCCGATGAGCATCTTGAATTCGTTGCGCACATGCCCCACGATATCCGCATTGAATTTGTCCCCCGCGATGCGTACATTACTTGCATTCACGAGCCCGCCGAGCGCAATGACTCCAATGTCCGTGGTACCCCCGCCGATATCAACTATCATGTTGCCGCGCGGCTCGTGGACCGGCAATTCGATGCCTATCGCTGCTGCCATCGGCTCTTCGATTATATGTACCTCGCGGGCACCCGCGGCGCGCGCTGCGTCGCGCACGGCACGTACCTCTACTGAAGTTATCCCCGAAGGAACGCCGATGACGACGCGCGGCCCCAAAAGCTTTGTGTGTCCGGCCTGTGCTTTTCCTATGAGATACGCAAGCATTTCAGAGGTTACCTCGAAGTCGGAAATGACGCCGTCTACGACCGGCTGTACAGCCTGGATGTGCGGAGGAGTGCGGCCGAGCATTTCCTTGGCCTGCGCGCCGACGGCAACTACCTGCCCCGTCTTTGTGTTCATTGCGACGATAGACGGTTCGTTGATGACGATGCCACGGCCTTTTACATAGACAAGCGTATTGGCAGTGCCGAGGTCGATGCCGATATCATTCGAGAACAAACCGAGTATGCGGTCTTTGTAGCGGCGCATTGCTTCCATGAATCCCATATGCCGGTTAATTGCGGATGCGCTCGATCACCTCGTTCTCTGACACGATCGCGGTTGCGCCGTTCTGCCGACCACTTACTTCAACTCCACCTTCCGTCATCGTCTTTTCGGAAACGACGAGGCGCGTCGGTATGCCGATCAGGTCTGCGTCCGCAAATTTCTCACCTGCGCGGATATCACGGTCGTCATAGAGCGCCTCGATACCGTTCTCCTTGAGAAGCTCGTAGATGCGGTCGGCCTCCCCAACGACGTCCGCATTACCGCTCGAAACCGAGATGAGGTGTACCGGGAATGGAGAGATTTCCTTTGGCCACACAATTCCTTTTTCATCAGAGAGTACCTCGACGATGGTTCCCATCAAGCGCCCCGGGCCGATACCATATGAGCCCATGACGACGGGCTGCTCGGTCCCTTTGTCGTCTTTGAACGTGAGGCCGAGCGCATCAGAAAAACGCGTCCCGAGAGGAAAGATGTTTCCGACCTCGATGGCCTTCACCTCTTCGAGCTCTTCTTTCTTGATACCGAGGTCCGCAAGCACTTCATCCGTGTATACCTCTTTGTTGACCGCGATACCCTTTCCACGGTGCAAGTGGACAGTGTCCTCCCCCGCATCACAGAGAGTCTGGAATTCATCACTGTACTTCGAGAATGAGCCGCCGGAGGCGAAGGTGCGGAACGTCATCTGCCCTATGCCGACACGTTTAAATATCTTCACGTACGCCGCCGCGCACTGCTCGTAGAACGTGCGGAATTCTTCCTCGCTTCTGCTGAACGAGTAGAGGTCCTTCATCACGAATTCGCGCGTACGCATGATGCCGCTTTTTGCGCGGAGCTCGTTGCGGAATTTGGTCTGGAATTGGTAGACGTACTTCGGCAGATCTTTGTATGAAGAAATATATTCCGCCATGAGCGCGGTCAAGGGCTCTTCATGCGTCGTCGCGAGCCCGAGCTCTCCCCCGCTTTTTAATTCCGTCTTGAACCACACATCAATGGCATCATCGCGCCACCGGTCGGATTTTTTCCAGAGTGCGGGCGATTGGAGCGCGGTCATCGTTATCTCCTGCCCGCCTATCGCATTCATTTCTTCGCGGATTATATTTTCGATGTTCGTGAGGACGCGAAGACCGAGCGGCAAATATGAATATGCGCCCGCCATCTCTTTGTGAATGAAGCCGGCTCGGATGAGGAGCTGAGCATTCTTCGCGACCTCATCTTTCGGCGCGAGTTTGCGGGTCTTCGTGAAGAGCTGTGACTGCCGCATAGTCCGCGCATTGTACCGATGAAACAGCCCTTTGCAAAGAATCGCGGCGGTATCCCGTCCCGGGCGGGTTTTAAGCCAACAAACGTGCGACGTCGTTGTACGTGACGACCACCATAAGTAGCACGATGAGAGCAACGCCGAGCGCATTCAATACCTGTACCGCGAGCCTTGGAGCGTCGCGGCGCATGAGTGTCTCGATGCCGAGTACCAAGAGCCTGCCGCCGTCGAGGGCTGGTATCGGTATGAGATTGATGATGGCGAGATTGATGGAGATGAGCGCGGCGAACATGAGTACCGCGCCCAGACCATTCTGCGATGCCTCACCTACATACCCCACAATACCAACGGGTCCGACTACCCCTGAAATGTCGGGGTTCCCGCGAATCGCGCCCTCCGCGAGAGTCCACAGGTCGCGCCCTACCATCTTGAACGCGCCGAGCGTTTGACGGGACGCATCCACCACAGCCCTATCCCATGGTTCCGGCTCTATCGCGATGAGTACAAGCGCTATGCCGAGCGCGGGCTGGCTCGCGGCCTTCGGGAGTACGGCGTTGGCCGGTGTTATTGTCGCGGTGGACTTCTTACCGGCATGCACGTATGAAATATCGACTGGTTTGCCGGGCCGTGCCCGCACGAAACTGACGACATTTTGTGCTGTGAGGTCCCTGACCATAGCGCCTGTAGCATCGCTCATTCCGGTTATTTCATCCCCGGGTTTTATCCCGGCCGCGTCGGCCGGTGAACCAGGCACCACATCCGCTGCGATAAGCTGTACGGACTGACCCGGGCGTGCTGTCTCTACCGGTTTTGGTACTCCGAGATGCAACGCGAAAGCGAAGAGTACCCAGGCGACAAGCACGTTTGCAGTAACCCCCGCGACAAGAACACATGCTTGTTTCCACCTTGGCGCGTCCACGAAGCTTCCGCGGCCATGTTGCGCTTCCCCTTCGTCGCCAAAGAGACGAACGAAACCGCCAAAGGGTATCCAATTCAAGGTGTATTCCGTATCCCCTATTTTCCCGAACCGAAAAGCGCGCGGCGGATAGCCGACGCCGAATTCCTCTACGCGCACGCCAAAAATCTTTGCGGCAAAAAAGTGCCCGAGCTCGTGGGCTACGATGAGAAGAACGAGGATGCCGATGACGAGAAGGGCGGTAATCATATTTTCACCATTCTACCCCAGCATGAGGCACGCGGTGTTTGAGAAAAGCTGCGCAGGCCGATGAGGCCGAGCCGCATGGGCGTGCCAGCAGGCGCGACCCGTTTTTCGAGAATGCCGCGTGTCTCATGCACCCATCTCCACCTCTTTTTTCTCAAATGCGGCTTCCAAGTCTTTGTTCGCCGCGTCCACCTTCTTCTGCAATTCTTCTTTGAGGGCGAATTTGTCGTCTTCGGTGAGTGTCCCTTCTTTTTCCCGCTCTTGTATCTCCTTCCACACCTCATCGCGTGCGACGCGCACGGTCGTACGCGCTTCTTCAAGCTTCGCTTTGGCGAGCTTCACGAGCTGCTCTCTGCGCTCTGATGTGAGTTCCGGAAATGTGACGCGGATGTTCGCGCCGTCGGAAGTCGTGCCGACGCCGAGATTGGCGGCGGTAATGGCGCGCTCAATGTCTTTGATGAGTCCCGCATCGTACGCAGAGACTCGCAGTGTGCGAGCGTCCTCTACACCGACATTACCTACTTGTTTGAGCGGTGTCATCGAACCGTATGCCGAGACCATGATGCCGTCCAGGATCGCGGGTGCCGCGCGGCCGGTGCGCAAGCCGCCATATTCTCTCCCCAGCCACTCACGTGCGGCTGCGGCTTTCCCTTCAAACGTTTTGAAATCGTAGTTTGCCATCAGTGTAGTATATCAAACCTTCGGAACAAGTAATGCCACTTGTTCGAGAAGTGGCTTGATGAGGGCGCCTTTGTCACCAATATATTTACGCGCTCGGTATATTGCATGAAGCCCTTCGGGCTTCTTTTTGAGTAGCCTCTCCAGAGACGATAAGAAGCCGATGATGCTGCTGATGTCGCGTTTGTCGTCTTCGTCTTTTTCCAAAAGCGGCTTCAACATATCGAGACGCTTCTGCGGTGCAGCGGCAAGAAAATCTTTTGCACTCAGCGTATGTACGCTCTCTGCGTGTTGGAGTTCAAGCATCTGTGCACGACTGCGAAGTGTTTGCAGCAGCATTTCGGGCGACGGGACAATAAAGAAGAACGATGCATCCGCGGGTGGCTCTTCAAGCGTTTTCAAAAGCGCGTTCTGTGCTTCGTTCGTCATACCCGGCGTCGCAATGATGAATGTGCGGCTGCCGCCCGCAATGGCCCTCGAATTGGCGCGCTCACGAAGCTCGCGCGCCTCGTCGATGCCGAATCTGGAATACTCACGGATATAGATGTCAGGGTTCCCCTGTGTCCTCACTCCTTCCCGTTCAAGGACCGCCAACACCTGCGGTATTATTTCCGCATTTCCGGCTACCAAATGCGTATTCCCCACCAGGCGTGTTGACATCTCGACAGTATACCAACTTGCAATGCTATACTCCCGCCATGAAACCGCACGACCAGATACAAAAGACCGCGCTCACCGTCACGAGGTGGGTCGGCTCGCCCGCATCCATCATCGTCCACACTGTCCTTTTCGCGGGAAGTTTCTTTGCGGTCTTCACGGGATGGCTGCACTTCGACCGCATGCTTCTCATCCTTACGACGATAGTTTCACTCGAAGCGATATACCTCGCGATTTTTATACAAATGACAATCAACTTCACCACGCAGGAATTGGCCGAGGTGAGCGAGGACATCGAAGAGATGCAGGAAGACATCGGTGAGATCGCTGAGGATGTGGATGAACTCCAAGAGGACGTGGAGGACATTTCGGAAGACGTGGAAGAGATTACCGAAGACGAATCGGAGGACGAGGTGCGCAAGGCGGAACAAAAGAAAACGCTCGTGGACATTCAGAGCGACCTCCGCAAGCTGATGAACGACATCTCAAAACTCCAGCAACCGAAGCAGTAAGGTGGATTTGTCACAATCCAAGAGGCGTCACCTCTTGGATTTATGATACCCTAGACCGATGGGATATAGGCGAGTGCCGTTCGCGCCCGGTGAGTGGTATCACTGCTACTCTCGTGGGATAGACAAGCGTATAGTCTTTATGGATGAACTCGATGCGCAGCGATTCACCGAGCTACTTTATCTGGCCAATGATAGCGAACCTATTCGCCGTGAGAACTTTTATCATCGAAAGCACGAAGATATCCTTCGCATCCCCCGGACGCATCCCATCGTCGCGATTGGCGCATACAGTTTGATGAGGAATCACTACCATCTTTTGATCCAGGAGATTGAGGATGATGGCATATCGAGATTCATGCAGAAAGTCGGCACTGGATACAGTATGTATTTTAACGAAAAACATGACCGAGTCGGCAATGTCTTCGTGAGGCCGTTTCGTTCAAAGCACGTATCAACCGACACATACTTATACCGGGTTGCTCAATATATTCATCTTAATGCCGCAGAAATATTCGAGCATTCATGGAAGCGCGGCAAGGTGTCCAATCTTGTTGCGCTTCAGCGAAAACTCGAGCGGTACCCTTTTTCCAGTTTCCCGGACTACGCAAGTGATGTCGCGCGTATAGAGCGAAGCATCCTGGATGAATCGGCACGAAGCGTCTTGATCGACCGTCTTCCTCGATTTTCCGTAGTGCTTGCTGAAATGCGTGACTACTACGCCGAACTCAATCGTGAGTTCAAATCCAAGAGGTGACGCCTCTTGGGTTTTCCAGCAGCCGGAGTAGCAAAAGAATCGCCCGACATAGCCGCCGCAGTATCGGGCGACTCCATCGGGCATAGTTTGATTCGGCTCGAGATTCTCAGTGAGCAACGGCAGTGACTGGCGGTTAGGCGCGAAACGGTCCCTCATCAGCCATGCCTTCATTGGCCAATGTGCGAATGTATTCTTCGACCTCTGCCTCTGAGGGCGCTTTATCGCTAAGCAAACGCTGAAGATGGCTCGCGACTTCCTTAGCTTTCTCCTCTAGCTCCAGAGTTGCTTTCATCATCGTTATCGCCGCGTATTTGATACCGGTATTTACTTCAGTAGACGGCCTCTCTGTTTTACTCGACAAGAGGTCGTGCAAGTCAAGCAAAAAAGCGATTTCATTCCTGCGTTTTTCATCCATGGTCGCTCTCCGTCCTCGTTAACGTCGAAAGGATGTTGCCGAGTGGCAAAGTAACACTTCAAACGACTAGAGTCAACGTTTCGAAATAATTGCTTTTTTGTACGCTTCCAGGTGCTTCAGGGCTTCGCCTGTCCCCTTTGCCACACAGTAGGGCGCATCTTTGGCGACGCGCGCTTTCACTCCCGTGCGGCGGAAGACGAGCTCGGGCAGATTACGCAACAGCGATGAGCCGCCTGTCATGATGATGCCGTTGTCGATAATATCGGCGGCCAACTCCGGCGGGGTTTCCTGCAGTACATCTTTCATGGCGTTGATTATCGTGCGCAATTCTTTTCCTATCGCACGCACGACTTCGTTGGTACCGACTTCTATGGAGCGCGGCAACCCGGTGAGATGGTCCCTGCCTTTCACCATCATGGTGAGCTCATCGTCTACGGGCACCGCCGAGCCTATCTGTATTTTTACCTCTTCCGCCATCTTTTCTCCGATGCCCAGATTGGACGTTTTCTTGATGTAGTCGGCAATGGCGCGGTCAATCGCGTTTCCGGCGCACTTCACGGAAGTTGACGCAACGATGCCGCCGAGCGAAATGACCGCGACATCGGTCGTGCCGCCTCCGATGTCCACGACCATGTGCCCGCGCGCCTCGTGTATCGGGATGCCCGCGCCTATCGCCGCCAAGATCGGCTCTTTGACCACATACGCTTCGCGCGCGCCCGCTTTGGTCGCCGCTTCGACGACAGCTCTTCGCTCCGTCGATGTGACCCCTGCCGGTACGCTTATCATGACCTCCGGTTTGAAGAGGTTCCACTTGCCGAGCGATTTCTTGATGTAGTATCGCAACATCGCTTCGGTCACACGGTAATCCGCGATGACGCCGTCTTTCATCGGACGATACGCGATGATCTCTCCGGGCGTTCGGCCGACCATTTCTTTGGCGTTGTTGCCTACGGCGAGGATCTTGTTGTCCTTCACGGACACAGCGACGACGGACGGCTCATTGAGGACGATTCCCTTGCCCGGCACGAAGACGAGCACGGTCGTCGTGCCGAGATCGATGCCGAGTTTCGGAGAAAATGAGAATGCCATAGGTTCGGGCATTGTACTGCAACACGGGAAAGTTCCAAATCGGGCCTTTCAAGCTTCTTTTTCGTGCTTCTTGGGATTGATTTCCCACCAAAATTTCTTTGAGAAATTGCCCGCGTCGTCGCACACTTTTTTCAGGTAGTAGAGGTCTTTGGTCGGTATCTTCTCGAGGGTCTTCCCCATGCGCGCCAAGGTTATTTTCGAGTATCCGTCCCGCTCTCGGTCCCGGTTGAGTTTCTCGCAAAAGTATTCCATGAACTCTCCGCGCTCCGTGATACGCGCATCTTTTATCGAACGTTTGAGGTGGGAACCGATGTGCTTCATGGCGTTATTGTACACCCCGACACCAAAGCAAAGCTTGGTGCGGGGCATGCTTTCCGACCTGCCCCGTGAGATAACAAGACAGACTGTGCAGGAAGTGTTGGAATACAGTATCTCACGGGGTATATTTTACTCATGCGCCCCGTTAGAGAGCTAACGAACCCTTCGTCGGTGCAACATCTTCCGTAAGAATATGAACAAAAAACTAAGCTACGAAATCCGGAGCGGTAGCGCCTCTAACGGGGTGCGAACTATTCTTCCCGCTGATTCGAATCCCGCCCTGCGGGGGATCGCGCGTGAGGTACCGATATCCGACATCACGGGCAAACACATCAAAAAGCTTATTGCCGAGATGAAAGCGCTCCTCTCGAAAGAAAAGTACGGCGTAGCCCTCGCGGCCTCCCAAGTGGGAGAGCCCGTGCGCCTCTTTATTGTCTCCGGGAGGGCGCTTGCGCGCGATTCCCGTAACTCGCCGGATGAACCTGAGAAAAAAGACGAGCGACCGGCGATGCCAGACCAGGTGTACATCAATCCCGTCCTGCTCAAAATATCGCGCATGAAGAAAGAAAAACACGAGGGCTGCCTTTCTATTCGAGGCAAATGGGGTGTCGTGCCACGCGCCGAAAAGGTCATGCTGAGGGCGCACAACGAGAACGGCGAGCAATTCACTCGCGGCGCATCGGGATTTCTCGCACACGTCTTCCAGCACGAGATGGATCATCTCGACGGTATTTTATATACCGACAAAGCAACAAACGTGTATGACGAAAAGCCGGAAGAACCGGAAGCGCATGAGTGACGCCCGCTTCGTGTTTTTTGGCACACCCGCACGTGCGTGTGACTTTCTCGACCTCCTGGAAAAAAGCGGGCTCGTGCCTTCGCTTATCATTACGACCCCCGACACGGTGCGCGGACGCGGAATGGAGGTCTCTGCTCCGCCGGTGAAAGATTGGGCGCAAGCGCGCGGCATTTCTGTGATACAGCCAGAGGAATTCGGCGAGAAGGAAGCCGCGGCGCTTCGCGCCGCGGCCTCAGACGTGTTTGTCGTTATTTACTACGGCAAGGTGCTGCCGCGGGAAATTCTTGATATCCCCGAGCACGGTGTCCTGAATATCCACTTCTCGCTCCTTCCGCGATGGCGCGGTACCTCACCCGTGCGTGCGGCTATTGCAAACAACGATAAAGAGGTTGGTACTTCCATCATCCTCCTAGACGAAAAAATCGACCATGGGCCGCTCGTCGCGCAAAAGCGCATCAGTGTGCCGCAGTGGCCTCCCAAGGCGAGTGAGCTTGAAGATAGGGCAACGCAAGAGAGCGCGAAACTACTTATCGAAATACTACCGAGCTGGCTAAGAGGTGATATTGAGGCGCGCCCTCAAAATCACGACGTCGCGACCATGTGCCCTAAGTATACGAAAGAGGACGGCCGTCTCGACCTGAGCGCCGACGCCTATCAGAACCTTCTGAAGATACGCGCGTTCGATACAACCGTCGGCACGCACTCATTCTTCGAACGCGGAGGTAAGAAAATCCGCGTCGGCATCCTCGACGCGCACATAGAGGGCACCAAACTCATCCTCGACACGGTAAAACCCGAAGGAAAGAAGGAAATGCCGTACGAAGAGTTTTTGCGCTCGGGAGCCATACCCCATTGACGTTTCCGCCGATTCCATCCATTGTGGCTTCGTGATGCTGGCATCCGACCGTATCGCGTAGCCGGCAATTCACGGCAGAGGTCCAAATCCTCGCCCCCGCCGAGACAAGTGAGTGGAGTGTTTGCAGAGCATGAAGGCGCCATCATGCAAAACATTCACGGCCTGCTCGGCGGGCCTTTCTTTTGGACAATTTAGTGACCGAATTTCATCCAATTCTTAATGGCAGCGCCGGTCTTGCGCAGGACGCGGATGTGCAACTTCTTCTCGCGGCCAAGCTGGCGCTCGACTTCTTCTTTCACGTCATCAATCGCGGCATTCACCGAAGGAGCGTTGTTGCGCGCGTTCACGGGGATGCCGCCGGGAGAAAGTATGCGTATCTCGGCGAACCACATATTCGCGCCGTGCCGCGGGCGGCCGGCATCGCGGCCAAGCTCCACCTCGCAGCGCGTAAGTGCCGCATCGTCACCAAGGAGTTTTTCGAGAGAATCGAGACGCTCATCAAGGTAGCCTCGCGTGTCCTCGGTCATTTCGAAATTCGTTGCCTTTATTCGGATATCCATACCCTTTATTGTCGCACACTCACTATCTTTCCGCGAGTTCGATGACCGGAAACGATGCGGACATCTTCCGCCCTGACTTTATAATGCCGCGCGACGAGAGCACACACTCGTTTATTCGCGCGATTGTGCAGCGGCGGCTCCCGCACGAATATTTCCAATCCTCCTTTTTTCCCCTCTTCTACCGATTCTTCGCCCGCATCCGGCCATACTTTTACACGGACTAACTTCGCGTCTGTCATGGCATTACTTCCGTTTGTACCTCCCGACCAATTCCGTCTGCGCGATGATATGTCCTTCCATCGCGCGCTCGACGTCGGCTTTCGTCGCATCCGCCTGAAGCGCGAGCTCGCTATCGAGCGCATAGAGCTTGAAGACGTAGCGGTGTTCCGACGGCTCATATTGCGGCGGCGGGCAGGGCCCTGTGTAAGCGTTCTTCCCTGCTCCGTTCGTTCCGACGGTGCCGGCTGATGCGCCCTCTTGTATCGATTTTGTATCCGCGGGAACATTGAAAAGTATCCAGTGGTCGAAGACCCCGTCGGGCTTCAGCGCCTTGGGCACGTCGGGATCGTCCATGATGAGCGCGAGCGATTTCGTACCTTCCGGCACGCTGCTGAGGGATAGCTCCGGACTTATTGTTCGGTCCCCGTCACAGGTGAATCGCGACGGTATGGAACCGTTGTGCGCGAATGCTGGGCTTGTAAGGGTAAGCGTTGAAGTTGCCATAGAAGCGAGTGTCTGCGAACGAGTGACCTCCTCCCGACCAGTATTGTCGGTACGCGTGAAGTTGCGATTAAATGCGTACGCTCCCGCGACGATAATAATGAGCCACGCGAGACCGAGGAGCGCGTAGGCGTTCCGCATGGGCCCATTCTACCATGTTGCATATTTTGATAACACAAAACGCCCCCGCCTATAGGCGGGGGCGTTTTGTTGAGCCTTTTACGGCTTAGGAGACGCGGGAGACCTTGACCGCGTTCGGCCCCTTCGGGCTGTCAGCGACTTCGAAAGTCAACTTGTCACCTTCGCGAAGTTCGTCGAAGGAAACCCCGACGAGCTCGTTGGAGTGGAAAAAGAGATCCTTTTCCTGACCCTCGCGAGAGATAAACCCGAAACCCTTATCGGTGAGACGGGCGATAGTTCCTGTTTGCATAGCAATTAGAATTATTCGATGGATAAACCGACAAAGATGTGTGTCTTCTGTTGGTATCAATGTCAGTTAGCTGGAGTTGTAGGTCGATCCCCCTTCTCTGGATCAGCGCTGGTTGATACGGGAAGATTATCATGCGGGTAATACCTTGTCAAGGTTCTGTATGAGATGAGTACATTGGGATGGGCCCATTGTCAGCCACCGCATTCGGGCAGATAATTGCCGTAGGTCGACGCCCCCTATCATAAAGTCCTGAAGGCGAAGGATTATTAATAGTATCCAACCTCGTGCGAGTTAAACGATCAAAATACTATGAACACACTTAGCGTCAGTAGAACGGCTCTTACAGTCGGTTTGTTTATCGGCGGATTGCATGCTGTCTGGTCGGTATTGGTCTTGAGCGGCTGGGCGCAGACGCTCTATGACTTCGTTCTGTGGGCGCACATGATACATCTCCCCATTATCATCGGGCCGTTCGAAGTTACCGCAGCGATTACCCTAATCATCATGACCTTCCTCATGGGGTGCGTATTCGGGTACGCGTTCGCTTACCTTTGGAATTGGCTCCACCGCGGGGCGTAGGCAACTTTGGCTGCTGTTTTGGATTGAAACAGCGACGTCTACTCCGACTCGCGTTCTTCTGGTCTCAACGGGGTCTTGGTCTGCGGCTTGTGTTTTCCATCACCACAGTCGCATTCCGAGAGCGGCTTTCCGTTCTTCGGGCACGCGATCGCCTCACACGACCCCGGCACCTTCGACTCACCTTCGCACCCGCCTGTGCAAATGTAGTGCTTCATATGTGGATTATAGCAGGCCACGGGCCGGGGAGAATGTGCGCCCTGCATAACCCGGCCAGCGTTTAGATACTCGTCCGTAGGAGGTTGATACGGACAAGGAAGTCACTCCGCAGATGGTGCGCGACGCCATAATTGAGTGCTTCCTCAATGCTCACCGGGACCACCTGGGCCTGACCGGCGGCTATGAACAAGCGGAGAGAGATTACTGCACCAAGATTGTGGAGCAGTCATTCAAAGAAACGAAGGGTGATTTTCACAATCCGACAAGAGAGTCCGTACTCGCGGCTCTCCCCTGATTAGCCACTTTCTCCAAAACGTTCCGCGACCAGACTGCCGTCCAGGAACATCTGCGAGAAATCGGTCAGCTTGTCGCTCTGCTTAAGTGACAACAGGGGAAAATGACGTCTTTTACATCCCCAAAAAGCCGAACAGCTTATAGACGAAAAATGCGGGCCACACGAGCGCCTTCAGAAGACCAATCGCTCCTGAGGAGAATGTGTCCGCTTGTTGAATAAAATATACCGCGGCTCCGATAAGGCCGAGACCGTACATGGCGCCTCCTCCCGCATGCACAACAGACCCGCCGCGATGGTGCCGACAATTCCAATGTCCGCATCTCTCAGTCCCCTTCACCTCCGCGCCTGTTTCTTCATTATTCATGGCTTCATTGTACATCATGATGCGCGAGCCTGGCCTTGGGTTTGCCTCTTCTATCCGAGCCGAATATCGGATATACTCCTGAC
Organism: Candidatus Kaiserbacteria bacterium; assembly: GCA_016217925.1. Lineage (GTDB taxonomy): Bacteria > Patescibacteriota > Minisyncoccia > Phycocordibacterales > UBA2100 > UBA10103. The sequence goes on along the minus strand of JACRFK010000003.1, from coordinate 20,371 downwards.
GAGCAGCGCGATATTTGATGTGTATTGTGCTCCCCGGTAGCGCAGCGGTAGCGCAGCTCGCTGTTAACGAGTTGGTCGTAGGTTCGAATCCTACCCGGGGAGCAGAGTACGCATCACAAGCTTCTGTATATAGAGGAAGCGTTCATTGAACGGTCGGAATTATCCTCATTTTCTCATCCCCTTCTCCACCTTGGCGACGGCTATTTTTGTTTTGATGATGGAATCCGGATTGAGCGACATGCTCTCGATCCCCTGCTCCACGAGGAATTTCGCGAACGAAGGGTGATCGGACGGACCCTGGCCGCAAATGCCGACATACTTTTTACTCTTCAGACAGACTTTGATGACATCCGCAATGAGCTTTTTCACCGCCGGGTCGTTCTCATCGGCTACACGATTCACGATACCGGAATCACGGTCGAGGCCGAGCGTGAGCTGAGTGAGGTCGTTGGAACCGATAGACATGCCGTCGAAAATCTTGAGAAACTCTTCGGCCAAAATCGCGTTGGAGGGAATCTCGCACATGACGATGACCTTGAGTCCGTTCTTCCCCCGCTTGAGGCCGCCTTCGGCCATCACTTCGAGCACATTCCTCCCCTCTTCAAGCGTGCGGCAGAAAGGCACCATCGGGATGACGTTGCGCAGCCCCATCGTCTCGCGGACTTTGCGCATCGCGCGGCACTCGAGGAGAAATGCCTGCTTGAATTTGGGGTCGTAGTAGCGGGAAGCGCCGCGCCAGCCGAGCATCGGATTTTCTTCGACCGGCTCAAAGCGCTCACCGCCCAGGAGCGAGCGGTATTCGTTGCTCTTGAAATCGGAAAAGCGGACGATGACTTTTTTCGGATAGAAAGCCGTCGCGATCTTCGCGATGCCGAAGGCGAGATTGTCCACGTAGTATTCGAGCCTGTCGTCCCAGCCGCGCGTTTTCTTACGGACTTGGAGCTGCATATTCTCCGGGAGCTCGTCGTAGTGGATAAGCGCAAGCGGGTGCACGCCCACCGAGCCGGCGATAATGAATTCCTCGCGGGCAAGCCCCACACCGTCGTTGGGTAAGAATGATTTTTCAAATGCGGTGTCGGGGGTGGCGATGTTCATCGCTATCTTGGTCTTGGTTTTGGGAAGCGCACCGAGTTCCGTCTCGCGCACGCTGAAACCCAAGACGCCGTCAAAGACGAGTCCTTCCGACGAGGTCGTATCAATCGTGACGAGCTGACCGGTGTGCAGTATCTGTGTCGCTTTTTCGGCCCCCACGATGGCGGTGAGCCCGAGCTCGCGGGAGACGATCGCGGCGTGCGAGGTACGGCCGCCCTTTTCGGTGACGATGGCGGCGGCTTTTTTCATGATAGGTTCCCAGTCCGGGTCAGTCATCTCGGTGACCAAGACTTCGCCCGGCAAAAGCGCCTGCATGTCGCGGACGTCGTTGATGATGCGCACCGTACCGGTCACGATCTTGTTGCCCACCGAGAGCCCGCGCACGATAGGGGTGCCCTCTTCGCGGCGGATGTACTCCTTAATTTTCTCGGTGTCGCGGCTCACCTGCACGGTCTCGGGGCGAGCTTGCAGGATGAAGAGCTCATTGGTGCGGCCGTCGAGCGCCCACTCCACGTCCATGGGTGAAGGAGTGCCGCGTATCTTGGTGTAGTGCTTTTCGATGAGTACGGCCGCTTTTGCGAGTTCGATAATTTGTTTGTCGTTCAAGACGAAGCGGCGCCGGTCTTCCTTCTTATTCTTCACGACCTGGAGCGGACCTGCGTGTCCGCGCTTGGCGTATACCATTTTGATATCTTTTTTGCCGCGGCGTTTGCCGATGATGGGGAGCGGCGCGTGACCCAGCATTTTCTTTGCGACGAGAAATTCATCCGGCACAACCTGTCCCTGCACGAGGAGTTCGCCGAGACCCCACGTACCAGTGATGAGGACGACGTCACGGAAGCCCGTTTCGGTGTCGAGCGTGAAAGCGACGCCCGAAGCGCCCAAGTCGCTACGGACCATCCGCTGGATAGCGACCGAAAGCGCGACATCCATGTGGTCGAAGCCTTTGTCGTGACGGTATGAAATCGCGCGTGCGGTAAAGAGCGACCCGAAACATGAACGCACCGCCTTGAACACATGATCGCGCCCGCGCACGCCGAGGTATGTGTCTTGTTGGCCGGCGAATGATGCGCCCGGCAAATCTTCGGCAGTCGCCGAGGAGCGGATGGCGACGTCGATGTGCTTGCCGTACTGTTTCTCCATCGAGACATACGCCTCGGCGACCTGATGCTCGAGTTCTTTGGGCAGAGGCGCACCCTCTATTGCTTCCCTGATGACCTGACTTGCATGTTCGAGCGCATGAATGTCGTGCCGTTTCAAGTGCGCGAGATTGAAGCGGATAAGGTCTTCGAGTCCCGCCCCGCGGATGAATTCACGATAGGCATCGGTCGTAATGATAAAACCCGAAGGCACGCGAATGCCTTTTTTCGTGAGCGCGGAGAGCATCTCACCGAGGCTGGCATTTTTGCCGCCGACCAGGGCGATATCGTCCATTCCCGCTTCTTCCATTCGAATAACCAGCTTTTTGTGAGCGTCCGTCTTTTTTTGGCGGTGGGCTCTTTTCACCCCGTGAGTATAACCTCCCGAGCGGCTTCCACTTGTGGATAAGCCGCGCCGGAGGGGCCTGACACCGCCGCGAGGCGCCCGGAGGGGCCGAGTGTCTGCCGAAGGCAGATACGAGGAGTGTCATGCCGGCACGAGCACGTGCCGGCCAAGGCAAAATGTTGGAAAAGACCTACTTCGTGGGGATTACTTCGTGGAAGCGCGGCAATCCGTCGAGTATCCGCGCCTCTTCTTCGCACCAGGGCGAGTAGAATCCCGGCTTCTCGTCGAGCTCGTGCAGGAATTCCTGCCATGGCACCCAACGCGTCGCCTCGACTTCCTCACCATTAGGGTTTGGTTGGTCGAGAGTTTGACCCAACAGTATCGGGCATATCTCATTCTCCATCACGCCATCGCGCGTGAAGCAGTAGCGATACGGTGCGACCTCCTCGATAAGCGTGGCACTCATGCGGAGCTCATGGGACAACCGGCGCTTCGCAGCATCGACGTTGGTCTCGCCGAGCGTCGGGTGTCCGCACACCGAATTGGACCAGACGAGCGGCCACGTTTTTTTCACATGGCTGCGCTGCTGGAGCAAGAGATGCCCTCTGCGGTCGAAAAGGAAAAGTGAAAAGCCCCGGTGCAGCGGTGTCGTCGCGCCGTGTACTGCAGATTTATCTTGTGTGCCGAGCACATTGTTCTCTTCATCCACGAGCACTACTACTTCTTCCGCGGAAAGAGGTTCCATAGGAAAGCCGGATTAGGCTCAAGCGCCCGAGAGTCCGGGCACTTTTTCTTTCAATGAGGCGACAAGGGCAGACAAGTCTTCGTTCACCACCATATGGTCAAAGAGGTCTTTGCGCTCTCCGAAGAACGCGAGGTCACGTTCCGCATTCTTGAGCCGGTCGCGGATGTGCGCTTCGGATTCACGCCCGCGCGAACGGAGCCGGTGGAGCAGTTGACTGAGCCGCGCACGCTTGCTCTTGCCGGGCGGGAGGAGCCCGAACGAAAGGACGGCACGACGGCCATAGTGATGGGCGAGACCCTGGAGCAATTCCATTTCGGTCACGACGACCGGTATTTTGCTCGCGGACCAAATCTCCTCGATGTCGGCGGCGCGGTACCCGTACCGCCAGTCTTCGCTCGAAAACGATATGTCCGTCATCGCGACGATTTTCCCCGTTTTCTTCAGGCGGTCGAATTCAGCAGAAGTCGTGTATAGATACTCCCCGTCGTCGCCCGGCTTCGGCGCACGGGTGGTAAGGATGGGTACTTTCGCGACGTAGTCGGAGCACGCATGCGCGAGCATCTTCGTTATCGTTGATTTCCCGACTCCGGAAGGGCCCGTAAAAGCGAGCAGGTAGCGGGAAAACGCCTCCGTCACGGCGACCTGGGGCGCCTCATCGTACGCGACTTCGTATACGCGGAGGCCTTCATGGGTCACGTGCGAAAGGCGCATGCGCGGGCGTACCGTTTGTCCGATGTACGGCGCATCCATGACAAGCGGCGCGAGCACGCGCCGCCCGTTTTGAAGCTCGACGAGGCCGACCATGCGGGGCCTCGGCCCGAAGCGTGCGGGTGGATGCGAGAGCGTCGTGAACGAAACGACCGTGCCGGGGAGGAATTTGTCCCGTTCGCGCTTCTGCGCACGCTGCACTATGGGAGCGGAGTTATTCATCCCGCTCTTTTTATCTTAATAATCAGCATGCTGCAATATGGAGAATCTGAAAGGGCGGGATTCATACGTGTGTATTTTCGAGGACGTGAATGCCGCAGGTGGCGCCCGCACCGCCGAAATTGTGTGCGAGACCGTACCGCGCCCTGCCGCGTGTGAGACTCTTGCTCACATCTATCAGCTGCTTGATGCCCGTCGCCGCGACGGGGTGGCCGCACGCCTTCAGACCTCCGCCCATGTTGACGAACATCGGCGCGTGCCCCGCGTGCAGGTCTTCATAGATGCGTATCCCCTCGCCTTCCTTCGCAAACCCGAGGTCCTCCATATTGATAACGGCGGCGATTGAGAAACAATCGTGCGTTTCGAGGGCGTGAATGTCCTTTCGTGTTATGTCCGCTTCGCAGAGTGCCAGCTCCATCGCCGCGCGCGTCGCGGGGAAGCTCACGATGGTCGGGCGCTGCGTGATGCTGAGCGTATCGCTCGCAATCTGGCTCGCGGCAAGCCGCATACCGCTTCTGTGTACGGTCGAAAGGACGCACGCGGCGGCTCCGTCGGAGATGGGCGAACAATCAAAGAGACGCAGCGGGTCTGACACGAGCGGGCTCGCGCTTACCGCTTCAGGTGAAAGCTCGTAGCGGAACTGCGCAAAAGCGTTTTCCGTCGCGTGCTTGTGGTGTACCGAGCTGACGATGCTGAGTTGCTCGCGTGTGAGACCGAATTCGTACATGTACCTTTTCGCAATGAGGCCGAAGATTCCCGGAAAGGTGAGCCCCGACGGAGCGTCGAGCTCGCTGTCGGCCGCCCCCATGAGTGCCTGCGAAATGGCATCGGCCGAAGCGTCGGTCATCTTTTCCACTCCGACGACGAGTACTGTTTTTGCCCTTCCGCTCTCGAGAAATGCGCACGCCGTATTGACCGCAAGCGCGCCCGATCCGCACGCCGCCTCGACGCGCAGTGCAGGAGGGTGGTGCGGAAGGAGCGACGATGCGAGCGCCGCCATATGAGCCTGGTTGTTCGTAACCTCGGCAAGCATGTTTGCGACAATGATGAGGTCGACGTCTTGTGCTTGGAGTCCCGACGACTCGAGTGCCGCTTCGATCGCTTCGCGCATGAGGTCCCGGAGACTTTTGTCCCACCATTCGCCAAATCGTGTGAGCCCGGACCCTACCAAGAAGATGTCTTGCTGCATACCCCGTCAGTAGAATGTGCCTTTGCGGCAGGCGGCATGCCGTCCTGCCGCGGCTTGGTACATGCACTCCCGACCGGAGCACTTTTGGAATCGTTTGTTGTTTGCTTTCATAGGTTGTTTGAGCCGAAGGCACATTTCACTACGGGGCATATTTATACTGAAAGTGCTCCGGTGTGTTCCAGGTACTGGCTGTAATCTAAGTACGTAGGTTCACGTACATCGACAGGAAGGGGCTTCCCGTCTTTCTGAGCCGTCATCAAGATGGCGTCGCATCCGGAACCCGAGCCGTATGAAACGACGAGAATCCGTTGCCCTTTTTTGACTTTTTCGAGCACGGAGACAAGCCCGATGAGCGAGCACGCGCTGTAGGTGTTGCCAATCTGGGGTACCACAAACCCCGCACTCATCTGCCCCTTTGTAATGCCGAACTCTTTGGCGATGCGCATGGGGAACTTTGCATTCGGCATGTGGAATACGACGTGGCCAATCTCCGCAAGGTCCAACTTCCACGCATCTTGGGCCGCACGGATGGTCTCGCGAACGTGCTCAAAGTAGCCCGGCTCGCCGGTGAAGCGCCCCGCGTGCCGCGGATACTGCTCGCCTTTTGCCCGCCAGAAATCGGGTGTATCGGTAGTGAACGAGAGTGTCTTTTCGATACGACAGAGTGCGTTCTTGTGTGTATCGGGCCCGACCACAAAGGCGGCCGCGCCCGCTGCTGCGGTGTACTCGAGGGCATCGCCGGGTTTGCCCTGCGCGGTGTCCGTCCCGATAGCGAGGCCGTAACGGACCTGGCCGCTCCGCACGAAACTGTCCACCATCTGGAGGCCTGCCGTACCCGCCTTGCATGCGAATTCGAGATCAGCGGCATGGGAGAGTGAATCGAGTGTGAGTGCCGCGACCAACATGCCGCTCGTTGGTTTCACCGCATACGGATGGGATTCGGATCCGACGAAGATCGCCGACACGTGGGAGGAAGGAACGCCCGACATATCGAGCGCGAGGCGGGCCGCCTCGAACGCCATTGTAAAGGTGTCTTCGTCGCGACCCGCGACGGATTTTTGATGTACGCCGAGGCTCGCGACAAGCGCATCCGCGTCCTGCTGCCAGTGACGCGCGATATCGGAGGTCCTGATACGGTACTTGGGCAGATAGACGCCAAAGCCGAGAATTGCCGAATGCTTCATTAAAAGTGAGTATAGCAAATTCACGAGAAGTCTGGAACGTCAGCGTCCTTTGCGCGCGAGCGTGCGGTGTGCGCGTGCGAGTGTGTTCGTCGATTGGGCCGCGAGAAGCGACAGCTCCCCCGCGAGGACCGCCCCCGCAATAGTCTCCGCAAGCTGTGTAGACGGCCTGAGCTTTGTTTTCTCAAGAAGCACCAAACCCAAACACTGTTTCTGTGCGGGAAGATTGGTGCCGCCGCCGCGGATGCCGACAAGCAGCGCGGGAAGCTCGACTTTGATACGGATGCCGTCTTTATGTTTGCTCACCGCCGTGTCCGCAAGTGAGCCTTCCACCACATGCGCCGCGTCCTGCCCCGTCGCAAGGTAGAGAGCGGCGACGGTATTCGCGACGTGCAGGTTTTTCCCCAAGGCTCCCGCGATGTCCGACCCGATGTCCAATTTCGCCCGTGCGGTTTTGAGCAGCGCGTCCGCGCTCGATTTCAAGACTTCCCGGATGACGGCCTCGGGCAACGTGGCTTCAACGCTCACGCGATACCCGCGTCCCTGCGTTTTTGTCCGCATGCTTGGCTTTTTGTCGCTATCCACATTTCCTGCAACCGTGAGAAGCTGCATGTTCAATTCTTTTGAGATGAACTCCCCCACTGCCTGCGCTGCGATAGTCACCATATTCATACCCATCGCCTCATCGGTATCTGCCGCTATCGTTAGAAACAACACATCATCTTTCGTATCAACGTCGTAAGAAAGTATCTTCAAGTGGCTACTCGTCGCCTCGGCAACTTTTTGCCATGCAGATTCGAGCTCATGGATTTTCTCTGAAGCCGCTTCCGCATCTTTCACTTCAAACGCAATTGACCTTGTCATGCCGACATATTCGGACGTCGCGCGGACGCCGCCCGCTTCGCGCAGCGCCTTGCAGCCTCGATTGACGCTCGCCACGAGCGCGCCTTCGGTCGTTGCAAGCGGGAGGTAGATATCGTCGTGTGTTTCTCCCGAACTAAAGGTGATGCGAAGCGGGCCTGCGAGCCCGACAGGTACGGGGACCGCGCCGAACATCTGCTCGCAATTCTGTTCATCTGCGGTCCCGATCTGTTCTGGCCTGATCGTAAGCGCGCCGAGCTCGACGTTCAGTTGCTGTTCGATGATAGAGCGCCGCTTTGAGACGCGGCCCGCCGCATCGAGCTCTTCAGGAAAATTCCGCAAGTCCATACCTTAAAATAAGTGCCCGTCGGATATTCTTGCCCCAACGGCGGGAAAATTTACAATGACTTCTTTTACCCCTTCGACATCTGCCAACTTGCTTTTCACGCGTTCGCGGTTTTTTCGTTCACAAATGAGATGAATGTCTTGGCCCGTGTTGATTGTAAAGTAAACTTGCAGTCCTTCAGTTCTCCATTTCTTACAGAGTTTCATGATGGTGAGCGTACCGGAGGTCCAATAGATGAGGGGAGGTCTTGAGGTGAGCATTACCGCGTGAAGTTCCAGCGCTTCAGTTTCGATCAGTTCCCCAAACTCTGGGAAGTTTCTTGATGCGAGTAACGTCTTTGCCTGCTCCAATTTTTCTTTTATGTGTGCTCTTCGTACAGGAAAGAACGGGCTCGAACCCACCACCTTTTGTCCCTCGGACGTAGAGACATCCTTTTTTCCTTCACTTACAACTGCGACAACGTCGACTAAATCCCAATAGTCCGGCGGATACAGAGATGTTGCATATGAGGTATCAGATGTATCCCCGTCAAGCCACTCTACAAATCCATCGGATATCGAACGACACGCAGACCCCGAACCTTGTCGAGCCAAAATAGACAGGTCTTTCTCGGAAAGCTGTAGTCCCGCTGCGCTGGCAGCCGCAACGGTTAGTGCCGCAAATCCCGAGGCGGATGAGGAAAGTCCGGTGCCTGTAGGAAAATTATTTTTGGTTACCACCTTTGCGAAATCCGAAATTTTTGCCAATGCTCTCACGCGATCTAAATGCTTAACGGCTCGGCCGCTTTCGTTTGGTTCTCGCGTGCCGTTTATCTCAATACGGTCCTCGGTATAATCCGGTGAGAACTCGACAGTCGTGGTCGTCTGTAGAGCACTCAAATTCATTGACAAGCTTCCGTTCTCGGGAAGACGCAGCGTTTCATCTTTGCGTCCCCAATACTTAATAAAAGCGATATTTGAGGGTGCCGTTGCGGTAGCTTTCATAGTTCGATTCTAACGCCTTCCACGTTTGTTGCCACGTCGATGACTTGTCCGCCTACTTTCGTAATCGCTTCAGAAACGGCTTGTTTTTTTTCACGAGAGACGAGGGCTATCATACAGTCGCCTCCGCCGGCTCCCGAAAGTTTTGCGCCCCACGCTCCTGCATCACGCGCGGCGTGTATCATTCCGGCAAGCCTTTGGCTGCTGACACCAAGACTCTCTAACATGCCCTGATCGAAATCCATGAGCTCGCTCACAAGTGGCCAATTTCTTTCTTTCAATGCAGCGTGAGCTTCGTCGACCATGTCTCCGATCTGAGTATAGATGACTTCAATACGTTTTGGATGTCGGAAAGCCTTTTCGGCGACCGCATTAATCAAGCTCACTGTATCGGCCTTCACCCCGGTGTAGCCGACGACAAGGGGGAGCTCGTCCAACGCAATAGGCTCGATTACTTTTCCGCCGGTGACAAAATAAAGTGTCCTACCGTATATTGCCGCCGCGACGTCGAAACCGGAACCCTTTCCCTGTACATCAAGGACCGTTTTATAGGCTAGCTCAAATATTTCTTTGCTACTTAGGTTTGTATTTGTTAGTTCTGCCAACCCTTTGATAACGCAGACTGTTGAGGCGGAAGACGAACCAAAACCAAACAACGAAGAAAACTCTGATTTTGTAGTGATTCGGACTCCACCTTTCAACGGATACCTTTTTGTAAAGTTCTTCACTGCCATTTCAACAAACCTTGCTCCCTTTGGGATATCGCCTTCTCCCAAACTTGCGAATCGTTTTTTATATCCTGCCACTTCTACATCAGACGCTTCGAGTTCGAACGTTGGTTCGGGCAGTAGCTCAAGCGTTACGAACATTCGCTGCCCAACTGCCGTGACGATACACGAGTGGTTATATACGACCGCATGCTCTCCCAAGAGCATGAGTTTCCCCGGCGCTGAAACCACTATCTTTTTCATGGAGTCATTGTGGGCATGTGCCATTTTCGCGCAATGTCTCCAATCGTTTTTTCATCACCCAATGCCAGGACCATGCCCGCGCCACCCGCGCGGCTGCCTGCGCCGATAACCTTTCCCGCACCACCCGCGGATTCAATAGCTGCGATAAGCTGTTGTGCCTCCGGCGGCACCACGCCAAGCGCAACCTGCGCTTTATGATGGTCGCGCATGACTATATCGAAAGGTTCACCCCGCATAAGTCGCTCGGTGCAAGTGCCGATAGTGTCCAAATGCTCCCAGATGTCCGGTTCCCGGCCTCGCATCCATGCAACGAGTTCGTTTGTAGGTTCTCCAGGAACCCCCGTGTCGATAAGTACGGCATCCCGGAGAAGTTTCGCGGGCAGCTCGATGAGCTGTACCTCACCCTTTCTATACAGTATCGGAGTACCTTGCCAAATAACGGCGAAGTCGAAACCGCTGTTCCCGGGACTGAGAGTATTTTCGATGTGAAGGGTCATCTCGCGCGAATCACCGATGAGAGAGAGCGCGACGGCGACAGTAAGCGCAGTTGACGAGCCCATCCCCTTGCCTATTGGAACATCTGAATTGATGGTAAGTCTGCCCGAGAAAGCGCTGTTCCTTTCCTCGAACGCGGCAACTATTCTTTCGACGTACGGCAGCCATTGTTCGTTGCTCTCCCAAAGTATCTCGATTCGTCCGAGAGCAGAGTCTTCGTCGAATGTCGCACGTACGCCGAAGCGTGAAGGGACCGCAATACCCGCACGGCCAAAGAGCGCTCCGTACTCTCCGGATAGAATTATCTTGCCCGGCGCGAAAGAAGTGCGGCTCATAGCACATAAGAATACACGGCCTGAGAAGAAAGTGGTATTGTTTTACGATGGTGGAACTCCGTGCGATTATACGCGGTCGTGTGCAATTGGTGATGTTCCGTGATTTTGCGCAGCGCGCGGCCCGTAAACTCGATCTCATCGGTTTCGTACAGAACCGCTCCGATGGGACGGTCGAGGTGGTAGCGCAAGGAGAAAGGGGGCTTCTCGAGAAATTACTTGAAGCGCTACACCATGGGCCGCTCTTTTCGCGCGTGGATTCGGTCGAGAGTGAGTGGAGAGAGGCGACAAAACAATTTGACGACTTCGATATCGTCTACTAGCTTTCAACTATGAGCGACAAAAACAACATACCCCGATGCATAGGAATCATACTCGACGGTAATCGCAGGTGGGCCAAAGAGAACGCGCTCCCCTCTTTCGAAGGTCACCGCCGGGGAATGAACAATGTGGAATCAATCGCTTACGCCGCGCGCGACCTCGGGATACAGCACATGGCCGTGTACGCATTTTCGACTGAAAACTGGAGTCGTAGCAGAGAAGAGGTCTCGTACCTCATGGAAATATTCGAATCCACGATACGGGAGCGCATGAAGAAATTCGCGCAAGAGAACATCGCGGTGCGCTTCGTCGGCCAGATAGAGCGTTTCTCCCCGTCACTTCAAGAAGCGATGCGCGATGTCGAAGCAAAAAATCCCGGAGAACCCCGCCTGACAGTGTGGGTATGTCTTTCATACGGGAGCCACGCGGAGATAACGCATGCGGCCCGTGCAGCGCAAGAAGCGAACGAGGCAATTACCGAGGAGTCGCTCGCAAAGCACCTGTGGACGAACGGTATGCCCAATCCCGACCTTATCATCCGGACGGGCGGCGAACAGCGGCTCTCTAATTTCCTTTTGTGGCAGAGCGCATACAGCGAACTCTTCTTCCTGAAAACACACTGGCCCGCATTTACGAAGGCGGATCTTGAAGCGGTCCTCAAAGAGTACGCGGCACGCGAGCGGCGACTCGGTCAGTGATCTCGCCCGCGCGTACTCGCGCGGGCGGGGCGTCGGTTTCTTTGGAACAAACCGACGTGAATTCAATAATTCCCTTGGAGGCAATTATTGAATTCACATTCTGTAAGCAGACTCGCCGTGCGTGGCCATGTCGAGCCCTTCTTCCTCTTCGTGCGACTCGACGCGCAAAGGCGAGAAGAACGAGATGACCTTGAGAAGCACGTACGTCGCGACGAATGCGTAGACGGCCGTCGCTGCGACCGCAACTATCTGAATCATGACCTGGTCCGGATTCCCGAAGAGCGCCCCGTTGTTACCCGCCGCGTTGATTGCCTTCTCGGCGAAGAAGCCCGTCAGTATTGCTCCCGCCAAGCCGCCCACTCCGTGAGCCGCCCACACATCGAGCGTGTCGTCCACCTTTGTCTTGCGACTCCGCACATACACCGCAGTGTATGTCACGACTCCGGCAATGATGCCTATCGCGATGGAAGCGAGGGGGCCGACGTATCCGGAAGCCGGCGTGATGGCTACGAGCCCGCAGACAGCGCCTATAGCGGCGGCGAGCGCGGAGGGCTTGCCGTTCTGTGCCCACGAAAGCGCGACCCAGGTGAGGGCAGCCGCCGCCGCCGCAGTATTGGTAACGACGAATGCGCTTGCGGCGAGCGCGCCCGCAGCGAGCGCCGAGCCCGCGTTAAATCCGAACCACCCGAACCACAGGAGCGCGGCTCCTAGGATGACGAACGGAACGTTGTTAGCGCTTACCGAAGGCTCCGACTGGTCGAGTCTCCTTCCGACAAGAATGGCGGCCGCAAGCGCGGAGAAACCTGCACTCATGTGCACGACCGTCCCTCCCGCAAAGTCCAATGCGCCCATGTCGCGTATCCAGCCGCCGACCGCCCAGACAGAGTGCGCGATAGGGTCATAGACGAGCGTCGTCCACAGAAGAGTGAAGATGACGAGCGTCTTGAAGCGGATACGCCCGACGAATGCTCCGATGATGAGTGCGGGCGTGATGATAGCGAACATCGCTTGGAATGCCATGAACGAAAGATGCGGAATGGTGGCCGCGTAATCCGCATTCGGCGCAAAGCCGACGCCTTTCAATCCGAAGAACTCAAGATTGCCGATGACCCCTCCCACATCGGGACCAAAAGCGAGCGTGTAGCCGAGGACCACCCACTGCACCGAAACGAGCGCGAGGATTACCAGCGACTGTTTGATAACGGATATCACGTTCTTGGATGAGACCATACCGCCGTAGAAAAATCCGACCGCTGGCGTCATCAACATGACGAGCGCGGTAGCAAGAAGTACCCACGCGGTGTCCCCCGCATTGATGAGGGACGCATCATACTCACCCGCAGAAGCCCCTCCGAAAGACATAGACATGTACCCGACGGCACACCCGACAAGGAGCAGGATGGTTGCCCACCACATAAAACCCATCCGGTTCTTCACATTTAGAAGTTGTTCCATAGAAGTTGATTTGTTATTTCGTGATGATTAACGACCTCGGAGCGTTTGACGAGCGTTCCGAGCGCTTTCGGCGACCTATCCGCCGCAAGTTGTTTGTACTTAATAAACTTCTCCTTACTCTCCTCCCCTAGGATATCGCTTATGAATTTGCTCGATTTGAAGTGCGCGATGGCGTCGTAAATGTTGTCCGGTAGAAAGCGCGACCGCTCACGCTTGTTCTCGTCTTTGGCAAGCCTTTTGCCCTCGAAACCGACCTTCAACATCGTAAAGAGGAGCAGATACGGATTGGCGTCGGGCGCCACGGAACGCAGCTCAATACGGGCACTCTTTTCGTTGCCGACCGGAATGCGTATCATCGAGCCGCGGTCTATCGCCGAGACTTTTATCTGATTAGGTGCCTCGAAATGCGGGTCGAGCCGGCGATAGGCGTTGACCGACGAGTTCAAGACAAGGCAAATCTCGGACGCGTGATTGAGGAGCTTCCAGACGAAATCCCATGCGATTTTGCTGAGCCCCTCCTCCCCCTTCGGGTCGTAGAAAATATTTTTGCCGCCTTTGCCCAACGAGAAGTTTGTGTGCATCCCCGAGCCGTTGATGCCCATAACGGGCTTCGGCAGGAAAGTCGCTGTCATACCCATCGTGCGTGCGACCTGCCTGCAAATCAGTTTGTAGAGCTGAATGTTGTCGGCCGCGCGCACGACCTCGGCATACGAGAAGTTCATCTCGAATTGCGAGGGTGCGACTTCGGGGTGGTCCTTCTCATTTTTGAAAGCCATCGCCCGTTGCGCTTCTGCTGAACGGTCTATAAACATGCGCAGACGGTCGAGCGGGAGCGAGTGGAAGTAGCCGCCGCTCGAAATGAGCTTAAAACCGTCGATTTTGTCGAAACTCTGCTCGGCATTCTCGCCGTCGACGACAAACCCTTCAATCTCGGGCGCGGCGAATGCCGTGAGGCCTTCGTCCTTTTTCAACTGCGCGGCGTATTCCTTGAGGCGGCCGCGGAAGTCGGAAATGTAGGGCGTCCGGTCGCGGTTCATGACCGACGCGAAGAAGATGACCTTGCCGGGGCCGAAGATATCGGACGGCATGAAGCGTACGGAAGACCAGTCCACCTCGAGCCGAAGGTCGCTTTCATGCTGCGGAGTGAATCCGCGGATAGACGAGCCGTCAAACGTAAGATTCGAAAGCGAGTCGAGCAGGAACTTCTTGTCGTAGTCGAGCATGTGGAGCCGGCCTTCGATATCTGAGAAGCAGAGCGTCACCGCTTTCACGCGTTTCTCTTTTTTGAGCCAGGCGACGTACTTCGTCTCAAGCGCCCTCTGCGAAAGTTTCTCCGCGTCCTCTTTCGCTTTGAGATTCATTTCCTCAAGCTTGTCGTAGGGAATCTCCAAGAAATCTTTTAAATTGTGTTGCATGCGCACGTATTAGTATTAAATTGTTAATAATTATCTTAAATATAGTCGAAATTACTCTAATTCCTATTCTATTTATGCTATAAACTGTGGATAAATGGTGCAAAACCAAGAAATCGGCGCCGGCGGATAAATCCGTCGGCGCCGTATCAGACACCCGCCTCACCTTTCTGCTTCTTGTAGACCGGATTGGTCGGGTCGAGCACGTTGCACAGCTCCATGAGCTCAAGCGTCGGGCAACGGCCACGCTTGCCCCGGTACGGAAAGTACAGATTCAGGTTCGCCTTCGTGGCGGGAATATTGAGGGCCTGCAACACCAGCTCCCCGTCTCCCGCCGCAAAGAGCGCGTGGTCTTGGTGGAGAGCTATCCATCGATCTCCCACAAGACGACTAATGACCCATCCGCCGCGCCGCATCGGGTACAGATACACCTCGTCCATGTGGTCCTCCTTTCGGTACCGGGACGAAAAGAGCCCGCTTTTAGGCGGGCTCCGGTTTGGATATTTCTTTGAGAATCATCCAAGACGCAACCCACCTTGCGGGGCGCTAAGGACGACGAGAAGAGTGCAAGTGTTTTGCCGGGATTCCATATATTCTGTATACCATGTCCTCATATTTGCGCAACGAAACGGCGCCGCAGTGTCCTAACTGCGGCGCCTGAAGGTTGAGTGGCGTGAACTATTTATCTGAACTTCTCTCGCCCCAACTCCTTCAGCGCCGTCATGCGCTGTTGGAGCGTATCCGTCCAGAGATATCCCAGTTCCAGGTCCCGGAGCGTGTACCACGTCCACGTGAGTACCTTGAGGGAATGGGACAGCAATTCGGCCCTCGCGACCAGCAGCCGTCCGAAGTCGACTTTCTCGACGGGCCCGGCGGTCAGCTGGCACTCATGGCAATCGATGCGGATGTAGCGGGCCGCACGATCCGCCACAATAACGAACGCGCCATCTTCGATTGCGACCAGTTGGTGCTGATCGGCAAAGCTTCGCTTCCGGACCTGGACGAACGGGTCACCGATAGACTGAGCGCCGGGCCAAGAGTCACGCACTTTGTACTGGCGACTGAGGTCTTCGGAGAAATCCAGCCTGAACGTTGAGACCTGGAGCAGAGCGCCCTGCCAGTCACCGCGACCGATGATTTGTCTGGGACCGTTTAGGATTCGGAACGGAGCGCCTTCGAGCAGATCCTCGCCTTCGCAGCGAGGCAGACTGCCGTCGGGGGCTTGTGCCAGATCAAGCGTCACGCTATTGCCAATGACTCCGACTGTGACCGTTGGACCATTGACGCTGCGTAGACCACTCACAGGTTGGCCACCCGGTGCGAGGCTGTACGAATTGATGGACTGATTCACGAGACACCTTCCTTGTTAGAGACCGCTTCCCGCATGGGAAGTCCGCTATTCATAGCACCGGCCTACCCTTTGCGCTACCAACGCAAAAGCCGCGGCCCCTTTCGGGGCCGCGGCGGCAAAGTCCTTGAGAAACCCTTACTTCATGTGTGCCGAGACGAGTTTGGTCATCTCGAACATGGTGACCTCACTCTTGCCGCCGAAAAGGACCTTTAGCTTGGCGTCCGCCAAGATATTGCGCTTGTTGGCGGGATTCTGAAGGTTATTGGCCTTGATGTAGACCCAAATTTGCTTCACGACCTGGCCGCGGGACATCGGGCCTTTGCCTACGACGGCCTCAAGCTCAGCAGAAAGGTTGAGTGGCTTTAATAATGCCGGATTCGCTGTTCGTACCATAGTTAATTGATTACTAGTATCCCGCCAGTATACCCTTGCCTATAAATAGTGCCATGCCCCCTTGGGCACAGGCCGCCCCTAGGGGCGGCCTGTCCTAAAAACAACTTCGAACTACATTCCTCCGCCCGAAGAGCAGTTTCTGCAGGTCTGTTTGTGGTTCACGACCTCATACACGGCGGCAAGGCCGACGAGCACGTAGACGAGCCACTCCACCTGCGGCCATGAGCCGAGAACCGCGCCCACGACATTCCAGTTGCCGCCAAGGAAGCCACCGATGCCCACGAGGCCCCAGTTCAAAGCTCCCACGATGACGAGAATCCAGCTTACTGTGTGCAAATTTTTCATATGTGAAGAGAAATTGGCTAGTAAACTCGACCCCTGCGTCGCAGGCGCACTTCATTGATGCCACTACAGTATGTCCCGATTCGGCAATTCGAACAGGGTTTTCAAGGCTGGGGTGTGCAAAAGTCGGGAAACGGCTTTCTTAGGCCGATTATTAGGCCTCTGCTTCTTGCATCTTGACCTTCTCCGCCTCGTAAATACGGTGGCGCAGCTCGGTCGTTGAAAAGCTGTGGTCGCGGCTGTTGAAGTACATAGGAATGGGCAGGTCGTGCCCCGTGTACTGTTTCCCTTTCCAATCTGGCCCGATGATGCGGATGTCAGGCTTCAGCTTCACGAGCAAATCGTAGAGTTCCTCCTCGCTGTTGTACACTACGATCTCGTCCACATACTTGATTCCCTCCAATATGATGCGGCGCTCTTCGAGCGACATGATGGGCTTGTTCTTCTGTTTGCCCCGGTAGCTCGCGTCCGTAAGCGACGGGTCGCCCTGTAAGCAGACGATGAGATAATCGCAGACGGTCTTCGCCTCTTTGAGCATTAGGATGTGCCCTGCGTGGCACAGGTCAAAGGCGCTGGCTGTTATCCCCACCTTCTTTCCGTCGCGCATTCTCGTAGAGTAGCAAACAACTGGACGCCTGGGTACACCCCCCTGTGCAATCGGCATTGCCCTCACGAGGCGCCCGCAATTTTGAACATGTCCGCCCGGAAATGAATTTCGAATGAAGAATTCTTGAAGGGCGCGTAAGTGAACGAAAGCGGTAACGTCTTAATGAACATGCGAAGGTACGTCGACCTTCCCATCATTAAAAATAACAACGTAAGAAAACTTTATGAACAAGTACACAGTTCCGCGCGTCTTGTCCGTACCCGTCGTAGCGCTTCTCTTCGCGTTCACGCCGGGCACCACATCCGCGCTCACGATGCTCACGTCGAGCCTCGATTTCGGGGCGACGGGAGCGAACGTAATGTCCTTGCAACAGTTCCTTGCCGCAGATGCGAGTTTGTACCCCGAAGGCATCGTAAGCGGATACTTCGGATCGCTCACGCGTGCCGCGGTACAGCGCTACCAATGTAGGGAGGGTATCGTTTGCTCGGGTGACGCCGCATCGACCGGATACGGCCGCGTTGGTCCTCGCACGCTCGCAGCGATCAATGCGTCTATAGGAGGTGCCACTACAGGAGACGTGTCGGCTCCCATCATGAGCCCCGTCGCGGTAGCAACCACCTCTTCGTCAGCGACGCTCACGTGGGCAACGAACGAGCCCGCACGGGGAACGATCTACTATAGCACCTCCCCTATTGCCGCCGTTGAAGGATTCGTGCCCGTTATCAGCGGGCAGGTGGTGGGTGAATCTGCGTTCGGATACAACCACGTATTGAATGTCTCCGGACTCGCTCCGAATACCGTCTACTTCTATGCGACGAGGTCGGATGATGCTTCGGGCAACATTCAGATCACGTGGCCGGCAGTGTTCCGCACGGGTCTGTAGAAGAGAAGATGCGGAGCATCGATGCAGGCGGCCCGAATGGGGCCGCCTGCGGGCTTACACCAGACCACAAATAATCTGTAACGGAAGGAGCGAGTAACCGTCTTCATTAAGAGACCTATGCGATGTTCATTGAGCGTGAAGTTAAATTAGCAAGTGAGTATCAATTACCAACCTAAAAGGCGGTATCGGGTTTTTAGAACCTCCCGCAGGCGACGAGCCGAGGATTAAGGATTTTCTAGCAAGAAAATCCGGGTTCTAAAGGCCCGATACCGCCGACCCCCCACTATGAAAATCCTATTAGTCGAAGACGAACAAAAATTAGCCGATGCCCTTTCCAAGGGCCTCGGCCGCGAGGGCTACGCGACAGACGTTGTGGGCGACGGAAAGAAAGCCCTGATGCGCATATCGTTGTATCGCAACGATTATGACCTCATCATACTCGACCTCATGCTGCCGTCCATGGACGGCCTCGAGATATGCCGGCAGGTACGTGAAATGAACGTTACCGTTCCGATACTCGTCCTCACCGCACGCGCCGAGACCGATACGAAGGTACAGCTTCTCGTCTCAGGTGCCGACGACTATCTGGTGAAGCCATTTTCGTTTGCCGAGCTGAAGGCCCGTATCCAAGCACTCTTGCGCCGGCCCACCGAGAGCCTTCCCGAAACGCTCAAGATCCGTGATATCGAGCTCAATCCGGGCGAACACAAGGTCCTGCGTGAGGGCAAGGAAGTGCCGCTTACCCTAAAAGAGTACGGCCTCCTCGAATACTTTATGCGCCACCCGAATCAGGTCGTAAAGCGGGAAGATCTCCTTAATCATCTATGGGATTTCAATTATGTCGGATTTAGTAATGTGGTTGACGTCCACGTCAAGAACCTTCGCCGAAAACTTGGCAGTGAGGGCGACGACGTACTGGAAACGGTCCGAGGAGTTGGTTACCGGTTGGCTGAGTAAGTACCGCGTCGACCCTTTCTTCCGCACAGAGGTCAACGTGGTATCGCTGCAGGTGGCATTTGCTCTGGTAATTCTCGTGATCGTTGCGGGAGCTTTCAGCGTCCTGTACCACAACGTCTCGCAAGCGATTGTCGAGGGTCTGAAAGCGGGCATAGCGACCAACGCGTCTTCCGCGGTCGCCCCCTCCATCGTCGACGAGCTTCAACAACTGAAGACCGAGAATCTCGGCGCCATCGTACTCGCCGTCGTGTTCACGACAGCGCTCTTCGGCTATATCGTCGCGCGCATCACGCTCGCTCCCACGCGTAACGCCCTCGCAGCTCAGAAACAGTTCATCGGCAACATCGCACACGAGCTGCGCACCCCGCTTTCAGTACTCAAGACGAATACCGAAGTCGCGCTGTTGGAGAACAATATGACGCCCGATATGAAGGCAGTGCTCGAGAGCAACGTGGAGGAGCTCGACCGAATTTCTGAAATAATCAACAATCTCCTCTCCCTCTCGGCGCTCATTCAGCCGGAGCGTGTCGAATTCAGCTTCGTTGACCTTTCCATGGTCGTCTCCGATGTCGTGGAGAAATTCAGCGCGCTCGCAAAACGCGGGGGACACCAAATGACGGTCCGCAAAGGCCCCGAGACGGCAGTGTGGGGTAACGCGACGGCGCTCACACAGATAGTGAGTAATCTCTTGAAGAATGCGATTACTTACACGCCGCATGGCGGCCATATCCGTGTCACCGTGGAGCCATCGCCCAACAATCACGTCGAGCTTATCGTGCAGGATTCGGGCGTCGGCATTGCCCGCAAAGACCTCTATCGCATCTTCGAGCCTTTTTATCGGGGCGACCCTTCCCGCACCCGCGGAGCTGGCGGCTCGGGGCTCGGCCTTGCCATCGTCTCCGAGCTCATCAAGCTCCACCGTGGCAAGGTCACTATCCGCAGCTCGGTCGGGCGCGGCACGACCGTCGCCGTACTCTTCCCCGGCGTCGCGGGCCGCGGCAAAGTGGGCAGCGAAGCGAAAGCGACCAACGTCCCAAACGAAATATCGGTAGACTTCTCCAGCCGCTAAAAATTATAGACGCGGTCAGCGGCCGGAGAGGAGGCTTTGTAGGATAGTAATGACGTTTGCGACGAACTGATTGTTCATGCTCACCGGCTCGTCTGGGACGGCGGGGGGAGGCACATACTCCGCCGGCGGCGGATAGACGCCGTCGGGCGGGCGACTGTAGGCCTCGGGCGGAAGGAATGCGCCTTCGGGCC
Source organism: Candidatus Kaiserbacteria bacterium (assembly GCA_016217925.1). Classification (GTDB taxonomy): domain Bacteria; phylum Patescibacteriota; class Minisyncoccia; order Phycocordibacterales; family UBA2100; genus UBA10103. The sequence goes on along the minus strand of JACRFK010000003.1, from coordinate 88 downwards.
GGAAATCAGGCGGGAGTTTGCTCATGTCGAAATTACCCGAGCGCATTTGCGATTCTATCTCCGCGCGCATCTTCTCTTCCATCGCCTT